>NZ_JBNWDS010000016.1:0-123002 GCF_053521765.1 Rhizobium sp. A37_96
TAAGCGCCAGATGTACGGAAGAGCAAAACTCGATCTCCTGCAGGCGCGGTTGATCGGTGCGTCGTAGACCTGCACAGCAGCAAATGTGCGTCAGAGCCAATATTCCACGCCGAAACACAGGCTGTCGTCATCGACCTGTTCTCGCGCCGTGTCGTTGGCTGGTCAATGAGCGCCAACATGACGGCCCAGCTCGTCACAGATGCGCTGATCATGGCCATCTGGCGCAGAGGCAAGCCAGATGCGCTTCTCCACCATTCGGACCAGGGTAGCCAGTACACCAGCGAGCAGTTCCAGCGTCTCATGGCCGATCACGGCATCACATGCTCGATGAGCCGATCCGGCAACGTTTGGGACAATGCCGCGATGGAAAGCTGCTTCTCATCACTCAAAACGGAAAGGACAGCTCGCAAGGTCTATAGGACCAGGGATGATGCTAAGGCAGACGTGTTCGACTACGTTGAACGCTTCTACAATCCGAAGCGACGGCATTCGATACTGGGCTATCTCAGCCCGATGGAATTTGAAATCAAGGTAGGATTAGCCTAACTCGGTGTCCGAAAAACCGGCAGCAGGCCAATGAGACGCGCGGATCTCTCCGATGCTCTTGGTCAACGAACCAACGCACAATCTTGCGAAGAAGGCCCTTGGTCCGATTTCGTCATAACGAAACGGCAGAGCCAAGCCCGATCTGGATGCGTGCAAGTGGTGCCGTCAGCTTCCAGACGATGCGCCCCTCCGTGAAAGTCCATTTCGCTTGACCGGACAGAGCGGACGGCACCAGCCGCGATAGAACGAGAGCGCCAAAGCCTTCCTCCTGTGCGAGTATATCAGCATAAGCAACCGCGGGCTCGGACCAGAGGAGTTCGAAAGTGTCCCCGTTGTCGCCGTGCGTCAGGCCCCACGTCACGGAAATGCCGCCGTTATCGGTCACGCCGAAGCGCATCGCATTCATGATCAGTTCGTGGAAGGCCATACCGAGATTGAGGACGGCATTGGCGTCGAGTATCAACTTCGGGCCGAGGGCCTGGACTGGTTGGAAAACTTCAAATGGCTGGAGTTGATGCGAGACGAGATCAGCAAGGCTGACGCCGGCCCATTCGACCTGCGACAGAAGATCGTGAGAATGAGAGAGCGCCATGACCCGTTCGCGAACCCGCTTCTCGAATTCCTCGATTGAGCGGGAGCGTGTCGCCGTTTGCCTGATAACGGCAAGCACGACAGCATACTGATTTTTGACGCGATGATTGATTTCCCGCATCAAAAGGCGAAGCCGGCGATCGCTTTCGCGTGTCTCCGAGATATCCCGGGCGATGCTCGATGCACCAATGAGTCTACCGGCCCCGCTTTTGATTGGAGAAATAGTGATCGAAATCGGGACAATCTGCCCGTCTCGATGGCGTCGGGTCGTCTGGAACGGCTCGATCCGCTCCCCCAGCTTCAGCCGGCGCAGGATATCCGCCTCCTCATCCCGTTTGTCGTCGGGGATGATAAGATAGATCGGCTGTCCGACCACCTCAGTCTCCGGATAGCCGAACATGCGTTCGGCCGCCTTGTTCCAGCTGACGATCGTGCCTGAAAGATCTTTACTGATGATCGCGTCGAAAGAAGACTCGACGATGGCTGCGAGGCGTTCTGCGCTGTGTTCATCCATGCCCGACTGCTCGGCTTTCACTGTGACGTTGGAGTGATTTAGGCAGGTGCCTGACAGATCAACCTCCCAAACCATCAAAAAGTTTGAGCGAGGCGCGCCTGAGATGCAGACGAGCGCTTCGATCAGCGTCTACTGCTGTCAGGCACCGTCGTAGGTAAAAGACGTCAACAGTGTCGTCACGAAAATGCTGGCCCGTTCCTTGACCAGCATTTCCGTCCATTCGCTGGTGCCGCGAAGCCTCAAGTCGGTCTGGATGCTGTCGACAGCCGCTTCTTCGATCCGCTTGATATGGGCGCTGAAGGCCTCTTCGCCAGCGCCATGGTACATGTCACGAATGACCATGCGCAGGATTTCCTGGATCGCTATCTGCCAGGCGGTATTGATTGCCTGCAGCTCGTTCGTGTCCGGTGCCATCAAAGGCTCCCAAGGAATGAGTAAGTTCGAGCGCGACTTTATATCACGCCCTAATCTGTTCCACGGCCGCATCTCCGAGAAGATGGGCACTTGGATTTTAAGCCTGCCGGGCTTTGCGGGCAGCGTAGCGCCTGTCGCGTTCAGCCTTGCGGGCGGCCTCGTCTTCGATGACGCGCGATATCCGGGCATTTTCCGCCGACCGTCGCGCCTCGATCTCGGCTGTCGCTGCTGCCGCGATGGCTGCCTGCTCTTGGGCAGCAAGAGTGTCAAGGCGGGTACGCTCCTCGACTTTCAGTCGTTCCCGTTCCGCACGGCGCGCTTCTCGGGCTTCAACAAGTGAGATGCGTTCCGCCTGTCTTGCGGCTTGGGATGGCTCTGCCGCGGTCTTTGCTGCGCGGTAGGCTGTGAGAAGAGCTGCCTTTGCGTCCGCAGCAGCGGAGCGTCGGTCGGTGAGTTCGTTGTCTCTGGCGTGTTTCAAATTTTTATCCTGATGTGGGTATTCGGGATGATCAGCTGGCCTTGGATCGTTTGGCGAGCAGCGCCGATGTTGCGGAGATCCGGTCGGCTTGCTCCTTGGCCAGCCGCGCTTCGCGCAGCCTGACAGTTTTGGCATCACGTGCCTGGGCCACGGATTGGAGCTCTTCCGCCGCATTGTTCTTGGCAAAGAACTCAGTCTGGAGATTGCCGAAAGCCGCCTCGGCCTGCCGGCGGGATTTACTGTATGTCTCTGTCATGAATTTCCTCGATGTTGGCCATGAGGCCAAAACGAAAAAGGCCAGGCGTAATGCCTGGCCCCACACTGATAATCGCTCCCGGCAGTGCCAGTACATCCGTGGTCAAAGGGAAGCGGATATCCTTAGGCAGCCTGAAGATTGGTGGCCGACATCTTGCCCGACTTCATGTCGCGCTCGAGTTCAAAGCCGATTTTCTGGCCTTCGATGAGTTCGCGCATTCCGGCGCGCTCAACGGCAGAAATGTGAACGAAGGCGTCAGCGCCGCCGTTGTCAGGCTGGATAAAACCGAAGCCCTTGGTGGAATTGAACCATTTTACTGTGCCAGTGGTCATGATGAACCCTTTCAAAGCATAGAGTGAGGAATTGCGGAGCGGATGCCACGCAGGTAAAAACCGACTATTTTTGAAAGAGAAGTTCGCTTAGAGCACGGTGCCAATCGCGCGGTGAACAAAGCTCGGCAAGCAAAAGATCGATGTCGTATCAATAGGGGAACAAACGCGCCGCGTCAACGATTAGTTTTGAAATACTTTTACTTACATTCTTTAGTTGCATTCATTCTGGCACAACCAAGCATGCTGACAACGGACGAGCTTGTCGGATTGCATGCCGACAAGCGCTGAGACCCGTTCCGAGGCTGCACCACAATACCCGCATTCATCTTTCCTGCACGTTTGGCAAGTCCGACAAATCAAATTGCCCCGGGAACAAAACTTTGCGCATCGAGATTGATCATCACGGCAACCGACAGCGCGGCGACCGTAGCGATCATGAACGCCCCGATGAAGGTAATCGTCGCTTTGATTGCGCTGATCTCCAGATCTCGCGTGAACCAGCGGATCTGCGCCTGTGCGTACCACACCAAGGCGACTGCGACAGCGATAACGCCGGGCAGAATTCCCATTTCCAGTGGCATGCTGAAGAAATCAATGCCGAGCAGAAAGGGGAACGCGAAGGGTGCTGCCACATAGCACTGGCTGAAGAACGGCGGTCGAAGCGTGTCTCGGGTAATTCCGACCTGCTTCCATCGAAGCAACGTGACCGACATCGAAAGCGGGTAGACGCCAAAGATCACCCCTCTTGCGATGAGAAGGTTTGATCCGGACCCGAGCTGCCTGGCAGCCTCGGCGGGATCAAAGACTGATGGAAGCAATCCGGACAGGCCCTGGGAAAGCAGAAGCGTGATCAGCAGGAACAGTGGCGGGCTCAGAGTATCTTCGTACTTGTCTTCCGGCCTGTCGGCGAGTTAGGTATCGGCGTAGCGCATCATGTTGAGTGGCCTTGAGACCGAGCGCCACATGGTTATCGGATAAAACAGCAGCCAGGACACCAGCTCGTTGAGCAGTTCTTCGAGCGACTTCGGCATTTTCATGAAGTCCAATTCATCGCCCCGTGGTTTTCATCCGCGCATTACTTTTACTACCAGTATGGGCGGCCAACGTCACGGCGCCGCAAGCAAGTCCCACCACAAGGTCGTTTTCAGGCTCGGGAGCGCTCGCTGCACCTATACTTCTTCCGCTTCGCCGGCGCCGCTGCGTGCCGGGTTTCCTTCTGCAAACCGATATGCCCCGGTACTGGCTAGGGCATCAGCGAGTTTCGCGGCGTTGTAGGGTTTCGCCAACACGATTGCACCTGCCTCACGACGGACCGCAGACGGGTCCCCGGTGGCGAATATGATCGTCGTTGACGGGTTAAGAGCCCTGGCCTCAGCCGCCAGCTCTAATCCTGATGCGCCCGGGAGATTGAGGTCGGTCATGAGGATATCGACTGGCATCGTCTGCAGCGCCGCCTTGGCTTCCTCCGCGCTTCCCGCTTCCACGACAATCAGTCCGGCATCCTGCAGCATCTCGGCGGTATTGATGCGGATGAGCACATCGTCCTCGACCAGCAATACCGTCACGCGTCCGACTTTTTCCGCAGTCGCCGCCGCTGCGCTCTCGGCGGACATCACCGGCGTGTTCAGCTTTGGCAGTGCTTCTGGTGGGAGGATCGTTGACTTTGGATTTTCGCGCTGAGCTTGATTGGCCAGAACATGCCGGAATTTTCGAGCCAGCGCCTCACGGGTATAGGGCTTCGACAACAGCTCGACCCCTGCATCCAGCCTGCCTCCGTGAACGATCGAGTTCTCGGTGTAGCCAGACGTAAACAGCACGGCGATGTTCGGCAGCCGTTCTTTCGCCTTGCGGGCAAGTTCGGGGCTCTTCAGCGTACCTGGCATCACGACGTCGGTGAACAGGATATCGATCGGAATGCCGCTGTCGATCACCGTCAGCGCGCTCGATGCATCGACCGCCTTCAGCGTGCGATATCCAAGGTCGCTCAGCATCGCAATGACGGTTTCGCGGACTTGCGCGTCATCCTCTACGACGAGAACAGTTTCCGTGCCCCCGACGATCGGCCCATTGTCGACGGTAACCTCGATATCTTCCGCTTCCATTGCGCGCGGCAGATAGAGCTTGATCGTCGTGCCGTGGCCGACTTCCGAGTAAATTTTCACATGGCCGCCCGACTGTTTGACAAAGCCGTAAACCATTGACAGCCCAAGACCGGAGCCCTTGCCTTCCGCCTTCGTGGAAAAGAATGGCTCAAACACCTTATCGATGATCTCCGGCGTCATGCCGGAACCGGTATCGGTCACCGCCATCATCACGTATTGACCGGAGGTGACCTCGTCATGTGTGCGCGCATAGGTATCGTCGAGATGCGCGTTTGACAGCTCGATGGTGAGCTTGCCTCGCCCTTCCATGGCATCGCGTGCGTTGATCGCGAGGTTAAGGAGAGCATTTTCGATCTGTGTAGGATCGATGAAGGTATTCCAAAGTCCTCCTCCAACAACCGTCTCGACCTCGATGGCTTCACCGATCGCGCGGCGGATCATGTCATCCATGTCACGGACGAAACGGCTGATATTGACAACTTTGGGTTCGAGTGCTTGGCGTCGCCCGAAGGCAAGCAGTTGGCTGGCGAGTTTTGAACCTCGCGAGACGCCGGCCATGGCGTTCGCGATTTTAGCCTCGGCGCGTTGGTTCCCGGCGACCTCCTTCGATAGGAGTTGCAGATTGCCGCTGACCACCTGGAGTAGGTTGTTAAAGTCATGCGCGACGCCGCCGGTCAGTTTCCCGACTGTTTCCATCTTTTGAGCTTGCGCCAGCTTCACTTCCGCCTGGCGGCGCTCGGCGATTTCGGAGATCACCCGCGCCTCAAGATTTTCATTCAGCTGCTTGAGCTGCTCTTCGGCCCGCTCCCGGTGACGAACCTGGCGCGCAAGCGCTTCCGCTTGATCGCGCAACGCCGCCTCGGCTGCACGCTGGTGCGTAATGTCAGTATGCACGCCCACCCATTCGACGATATCGCCCTTGGAACTGATGATCGGCAATGCGCGGATAGCGAACTGGCGCCAGGCGCCATCGTGTCGGCGGACGCGGTGCTCATGCAGATACATGGATTTGGCTTCGACAGCCGCGTTCCAGGTCGCGACTGAGGCATCCATGTCATCCGGATGCACGGCTAGCGCCCAACCGAAACCTTGATATTGATCGAACGTCTGACCGGTGAGTGCTGCCCAGCCCGGCTGCTCGCCGACCATTCTGCCATCCGCGCTGTTCGTCCAGAGAACGCCATGCACCGCGTTCATAGCCGTGCGAAAGCGGCTATTGCTCATTTCGAGCTCGGCTTCGCGCACAGCACGATCTTCGATATCTATGCCAAGGATGTAGACGCCCGGGACTGATCCGTCCGCTTCGACATGCGGTACGTAACGAATTTCGAGACGACGCGGCGCGCCGCCCTTCACCGGCATGTCGGCCTCGCCTGTCACGACTTCACCAGCCAATGCGCGATCAATGTCAGGCCGCCGGTTTTCGTATGGCCCCTGACCAATTACTGCGGCGATGTGTTTACCGATCATGTCATCCGCCTTCATCCCGAACCACGCCTCGTAGGCATGATTTGCGAAGCGATAAACATGCTGACGGTCGACATATGATATCAGCATCGGCACAGCATCGGTCACGCGGCGGAGTTGGCCTTCGCTGTCATTGACCCGCTTTTCCATCGCGACGCGGTCGCTGTTGTCGACGACCGTGCACATCACGCCGCCGATTTTACCGTCGGCCTCATAAACAGGCGTGTAGAAGAGATCGAAGATAAATTCCTCGGACCGCCCATCTCGGATGAGCATCATGCTTTGATCGTGATAGGAACGCAGCTCGCCGCGAAGGCCGGCCTCGATCATTTCGCGGTTCCAGTCCCAGATTTCTGACCAGACTTCCGCGACATTGCTGCCGAGAGCATCAGGATGTTTTTCTCCCGCGATCCTGGCGTAGGTGTCGTTGTACACCATTACATGGCCGGGTCCCCACATCAGCACTTTCGCAACCGGCGAATTGACGATGTTGGCAACCGTGGTGCGGAGCTCGACGGACCAGCCGCTCGTTGGCCCAAGCGCAGTCTTCGACCAGTCCTTTTCGCGGATGATCTTTCCGCATGCCCCGCCTCCGATTGGCCATGCTGCTGTAAGTGGTGCCGCAGGTTTGGCACCGTCGCGAAGCAAGCGCAGCCCTGATCGAACGACCTCACTGGCATTGCCGTAGTCACCTGACGACAGGCATTCGGAAATGAACCCCTCAAGCTCCGGGGTCAGCGAGAAATTGCGTGTGAGACGTTTGGCCATGACTGGCTCGTCTCATGGAACTTTGCGTGTGTCAATGTGTGGCACGCTGCACTATTTCAATAGCGCTTTATCTGTTCAAAAACTGCTCGCTCGACCGGCGCCGGTACATCGTTAAAAAGACGTGAGCCATAGGGCGCTGATGAAAGTGACGCTACCGATCGTAACTGTGATGGTCGCCACTGGATTTTCCAGGATAGAGGCATAGCTATGTCAAATGACATAACAGCTCGCGCTATATCTCGGGAGCATCCTCTAAAGAAGCGAGCAGCAAATGCCCACGGAGCCTGTAGTCGTGCTCGTTGTCGAGGACGAGCCCCTTCTTCGGTTGTCGATCTCCGCAGAGTTGGAGGATGAGGGGTTTGTTGTGTTGGAGGCAGGCTCCGCCGACGATGCGATAAGAATCATTGAACAACATCCTGAAGTTTCGCTCGTATTCACAGACGTGGATATGCCGGGCATGATGGACGGCATTCGGCTCGCCGGCTTCGTTCGAGACCGCTGGCCGCCGATAAAGATCATCGTGACATCCGGTCACCGCTTCCCGGGAGCAGAGACGCTTCCAAAAGGCTCGCCCTTTATGCCCAAGCCCTATATATCCGATGAAGTGGTAACGATGATCCGCACGATGTTGGCAGTCTGAACGCATCTGGGTGCCACTGTTTTCAGCCGGTCGGCGCCGAAGACATTGCCAGAAGTGACATCGCTCGATAAGGCCCAACGGAGCGTCAAAGTTCGGGAGCAAGGTTCCCCGTGGACCCGTAGGCCCAGTGAGGACTACCTGCTCTCGTGGAGCCAGCTTTCGGCACGCCACGGACGAGATAGCCTGTCGACGACAAATCGGCGAAACGTCTCCGGACCAAAGCGGTCATTTGACTCGGATGCACCCTCGATTGCCGGATTTGAGACTGTCTCGGCTTACATCGAGAGCACCCAAACGATGGGTTGCTCCCCAGCATTCCGCTCAATAATGAGATCGGCGATCAAGTTCTTTTAACGCCGCTTGCACCTCGTCGATCGAAACCGGACTGGGCGTTCCCGGCAGCTGCCGCAGGGACGGTTGCGAATCCACCGCGTAAAGGTCGGATGCCCAGGCCGCTAGGATTGCCCGGCGATCATCGATCGAAAGGGATGCCGCGCGCACGACATCGATCGGCCGGCAAAGCTGATGGGTTGGAATCAGAACCGCTGGTCCCATGGCCATTGCGTCGTTGGCAGCCCGTTGAAGTTCGCTGTGCATGGCCACCTCCTCACCTGATATGCGGATCCCGATCCCGCCTCAGGCGCGAAGCGGCAATGGCACTCGTTTCCGGCGCTAGCAAATCGTGTTTCTCGGCAAATGCCGCAAACAGCCCACGGGCCGTCTCGGCCTCGATCTCGCCACGCAGCGCCGCGCCGCAGGCTTTCAAGGCGACGGCGTGGGCATGGTCCCTCAACCTCGCTGGCCATTCGCAAAGATGACGATACGCATCCGTTGCGCTTCGTACCTCGGCCGGAAAGCCCAGACCGACAAGGATGGTGACTGGTTCTCTAAACATATCGGGTTTCATCGCTGTCTCCTTCCCAACCCGGAATGCTGACGGGCGCCACGGGAATGGCGCCCCTGACTCACTGGATGAACTTAACGATCAAGCCGCCTTCTGTGCTTCAATCTGAGCCGGAGCGGCCGACGTTAAGGCAGGCGTGCTCTGGATGGAAATCTTCCGCGGCTTCAGGGCTTCCGGGATTTCACGAACAAGCTCGATGGACAGGAGACCCTTGCTCAAATCCGCGCCGTCCACCCGCACATGGTCGGCAAGCTCGAACCGGTGCTCGAACGGGCGTCCGGCGATGCCGCGATGCAGATAGCCCTCAGTATTGGCCTCCTGCTTTTTGCCGGTGACAGTTAGCAGGTTGGACTGGAAGGTGATATCGAGATCATCCCGTTCAAACCCTGCGACCGCAATCGAGATCCGGTAGCTGTCGTCGCCCGTTTTGATGATGTCATAGGGCGGCCAATCGCTGATCGAGCGGGCGCGCTGGGCGTTTTCGAGAAGATTGAAGACGCGATCGAAGCCAACGCTCGAACGGTATAGCGGTGCATAGTCGTAAGATGTTGCCATAGCCATATCCTCCTTGAAGCAACATGGGTACAGAAGCGCCGAAAGACGGTGCTTCCAGCGAGGCCAGCTCTGTCTTCAGCAGCTGGCGGCAAACGATTTGGTTTTCGAGAATTTCGGTTTCAAGATCCGTGGCGCGAAAAAATTCGTCCCCCGTTAGATCAGATGATTTTCAACTTCATCCGCTCGCATCATTGCCGGCGAAATGCATTTCCTTATCCACGCGCTGACAAGTCCGCCTCATCGCCCCTCAATGGACGGATCGACTTATAACCCGATGGGGATAGGCAGCCTTGAACTGAGCCATCATGGCGCTCGCCTGCTGCAGCACACGTTCGGTCTTTTCGGGATTGTCGCGAGCAAGTTCGTCTGCATTGACCCGCATGGCTTCTGCCATGCTGGCGGACATCATTGCGAACTTGCCTTCTCCGTAAACCAGCGCTTCTTTTGAGGCGGTCTCAAGCCACCTGGCAAAATCGACGATGATCTCTTCGCGTTCATCGATGCCAACATTCTTGATGATGCTGATATTCGCTTCCATGCAGGTGTCACTCCATACACAATCGACGCACACCGAGTTCCACGTCTCGGGCGGTCGATGAGCTGGGAAGCGGAAAAATCAAATTCAAGAGCTTAGTGAAGCTTGAACTCGCCCTCGACCCGGCGCCATTCGTTCGGACCGATCAGCCGCTGGTGGCTGTAGCGGACGGAGTGGAGAGGCCCGTCTAGCTTCGCCTGCCAGAAGTCCAGGAACCTGTGCATCTCCGGAAAATCAGGTGCGAGATCGTAGTCCTGCCAGACGTAGGTCTGCAGGACCGATTCAAAATCGGGAATGCGGTAGAGGATATGCGCCGTGGTCAGTCCATAGCCATTGAGCTGACGCTCGAAATCCGACGAGAATTGCATGCTTCATCTCCGTTTCATGACATTGCGAAGGTGACGTAAAATTTTGCAGTGATCAATGGTTTTCTGAATTCGCAGAGCTGTTTATTGTTCCTTTTCAGCACGTTAGCAGCCATATGGATCGAGTGCTAATTTTTCCTATTCACCCTCTTGAAATCGAAAAATCTCGAAAATAAATTTTGCCTGCGAACGCTCGGATGAGGTTCGCACCCGTCCGGATTGGTCACCCGGTCCGGTAGGGGATTTTGCGTCATCTTTTTTGTCCAATGGAGGAAAACATGTCGTTCCGACCGCTTCATGATCGCATTCTTGTTCGCCGGGTCGAATCCGAAGAAAAGACCAAGGGTGGGATCATTATCCCCGACACTGCCAAGGAAAAGCCGCAGGAAGGCGAAGTTGTCGCCGTCGGGCCTGGTGCGCGCAACGAGGCTGGCCAGACCCAGGCGCTCGACGTCAAGGCTGGCGACCGCATTCTGTTCGGCAAATGGTCCGGCACCGAAATCAAGATCAACGGCGAAGACCTGCTGATCATGAAGGAAAGCGACGTCTTGGGCGTTATCGAAGCTCAGGCCGAGCAGAAGCGGGCAGCGTAATCACGCATTACCGCCCATCAGTCAAAAAGCTGCCTATTGAAGGAGTGAACAAATGGCTGCGAAAGAAGTCAAATTCAACACCGATGCACGCGAACGCATGTTGCGTGGTGTCGATATCCTTGCCAACGCCGTGAAGGTCACGCTTGGCCCAAAAGGCCGCAACGTTGTCATCGACAAGTCCTACGGCGCGCCGCGCATTACCAAGGACGGTGTTTCAGTCGCCAAGGAAATCGAACTGGAAGACAAGTTCGAGAACATGGGCGCCCAGATGCTGCGCGAAGTGGCATCGAAGACCAACGATCTTGCCGGCGACGGTACCACCACCGCAACTGTTCTCGCCCAGGCGATCGTCAAGGAAGGGGCCAAGGCGGTTGCTTCCGGCATGAACCCGATGGACTTGAAGCGCGGTATCGATCTTGCCGTCGACGCGGTCGTGAAGGAACTGAAGACCAACGCTCGCAAGATTACAAGCAATGCCGAAATTGCTCAGGTGGGCACAGTGTCTGCCAATGGCGACGAGGAGATCGGCAAGTATCTCGCCGAAGCAATGGAAAAGGTCGGCAACGAAGGCGTAATCACCGTCGAGGAAGCCAAGACCGCCGACACCGAGCTCGAAGTCGTCGAAGGCATGCAGTTCGACCGCGGCTATCTCAGCCCCTACTTTGTAACCAATCAGGACAAGATGCGCGTCGAGTTCGAGGACCCCTATATCCTCATCCACGAGAAGAAACTGTCGAACCTTCAGGCGATGCTTCCGGTTCTGGAAGCCGTGGTCCAGTCGGGTAAGCCGCTTCTGATCATCGCAGAGGATGTCGAAGGCGAAGCGCTCGCAACGCTCGTCGTCAACAAGCTCCGGGGCGGCCTGAAGATTGCTGCCGTCAAGGCGCCGGGCTTCGGCGACCGCCGCAAGGCAATGCTCGAAGACATCGCCATCCTCACGGGTGGAACGGTCATCTCCGACGACGTCGGCATCAAGCTCGAGAACGTGACCCTCAACATGCTCGGTCGTGCCAAGAAGGTGGCGATCGAGAAGGAAAACACCACCATCATCGATGGCATTGGTTCCAAGGGCGAGATTGACGGACGCGTCGCTCAAATACGGGCGCAGATCGAGGAGACGACGTCCGACTACGATCGCGAGAAGCTGCAGGAGCGCCTTGCGAAGCTCGCTGGCGGCGTTGCCGTCATCCGCGTTGGTGGCTCGACGGAAGTCGAGGTCAAGGAAAAGAAGGATCGCGTGGACGATGCCTTGCATGCAACCCGCGCGGCCGTGGAAGAAGGTATCCTGCCGGGCGGCGGCGTGGCCCTGTTGCGTGCCGTGAAGGCACTCGACAATCTCGCAACCGCCAACCAGGACCAGAAGGTCGGCATCGAGATCGTGCGCCGCGCGATCGAGGCACCGGTGCGCCAGATCGCCGAAAATGCTGGCGCCGAAGGCTCCGTCATCGTCGGCAAGCTCCGCGAGGAGACCGACTTCTCTTTCGGCTGGAACGCCCAGACCGGCGAGTATGGCGATCTCTACGCGCAAGGCGTCATCGATCCGGCCAAGGTTGTGCGTACGGCACTCCAGGATGCGGCATCTGTCGCTGGCCTGCTCGTGACCACTGAAGCAATGATCGCTGAAAAGCCCAAGAAGGATGCCGCTCCGGCGATCCCGGCCGGCGCTGGCATGGACTTCTAAGCTGAGATATGGCCCGCCGCCTCTGCGCGGTGGGCCATCTTGGAACTACGAGAATGGCAGTTCCTATTTCGAGAGAAGATGCGCGCCTATGTGCCGCCGTTGTTAAGGAAGTCGCGTCTGCGAAGGGCATCGACCGTGACCCAGCAGCAATTGGGAAGCTGACGACCACCGTAGCAAGGCTCTTCAACAGAGGATTGCGTGAACGGGATAAACTAGTTTCGGCGGCTATGGACGAAGACAAAGCCCTCTGAATACACTTCCAGGCCGGCAGTTTCCCTGCCGGCCTGGTTTATTGGTTTTGAATGCCATTGGGCAGTCTGGAACTTTCCGTCTTCACGCGATGCTTTTCGTCACTCGCCTTTTAGGCCGCCATGCTCGCCAGAACCGCCGATGTCAGATATCGACCGGAGTTTTTGCTCTTAGCCGCCTACGATTTCGAAGTCTCGGTTGGCAGGAACCTGCTCGGACGCGGTACCATCACCAACTGGACCTTTCCCTTGCCTCCATAACGACCGCCGCGTTGACGCCAAACGAAATTACTAGTCCGAGGTTGTTATCGTAACCCGTTCAGAAGTCAGGATCGGGATTTAACATCGGGTAACGCGCCCCAGCGATCATCGCGACTGCAATCGTAAATATCACGGCTTGCCGAGTGCTGAGCGTCCAGCAGACGATGGTGACAGTAGCGAGATAAAGGGTCGCTATGGAATGCTGTTGCTGATAGGTGCCGACGTCAAGCAGCAAGGCAATGCGCGCTTTTCTAGATTTTCTGAGATCCTCGCACTCAGATCTAAGCTCTTGAAAGGATACGAACCTACAGCCCCTCAATTATCTTGACCGCGAAAAGGCGATATTTGCTGTTTTCCAGCGGCTTGCAGACTCCAGTCCTCGTCTGTGGTCATCCGCCATCGCGCGGCCACGCTTGGCTGACTTCCGGCGGCGGAAATTGGTTGAAAATAGCGATACTCTCCCGCCGCATGATATACTTTCGATTGCATATGTCCTTGCTACTGGTAAGACTTACACCTTATCCAAGCTACCATCTTGCTTCGAGAACAAGGCTGAAATGCAGGCAACTCTGATGTCGTTACAGAATGCGGTGAAAGACCTGCCATCAGCAAGAATCATTCTGGCAAGCGATTTCGAGAACGGGCCAAAAATCGACCCTCTCAAGATCATCCAGATTTATGAAGCCAGCGAATGGGAAACGTTCATTGACGAATGGGTCCATTCGCTCAAAACCACGTATGTCAGCGTTATGCGACCGACCGGTGCGGGAGATAAAGGCATCGATATTGCTGGGTTCTGTGACGCCGACCAGCTGCTCGGTGTCTGGGACAATCACCAGTGCAAGCACTACACGTCACCCTTGAGTTTCGGCGTAGTCGCGCCTGAAATCGGGAAGATGCTCTGGTACTCTTTCTCACAAGAATACAAAGCTCCAAGGGCATGTCGGTTCATCGCGCCGAAAGGCGCTTCGACATCGTTGTCGCTCTTGCTCTCGAATGCGGACAAACTGAAAGCGAGGGTGATTGCGGAGTGGGACAAAACCATCTCCGGAAAAATCACCTCGACCGGGCCCGTCACCCTGGAGGGAAAATTCCTCGACTACGTCGGGGATTTCGATTTTCGGATCTTTTCGGCCGAGCAGCCCCGAACGATCATCGAAGCCCATTCTAGAACGCCCTATCACATCGGCCGCTTCGGTGGCGGATTGCCCTCCCGTCCGAGGCCCGACGCTGTCCCTGTCGAGATCGGAGAGACGGAGGCGACCTATACAAGCAAGTTGCTCGATGCCTATGCAGAGCACAAAGGCGAGACAATCGTTGCGGTCTCGCATCTCGATAAATGGGCAAGTTTGAAATCCCATTTTCATCGATCTCGTGAGGCCTTTTATCATGCGGAGTCCCTGCGGGTCTTCGTGCGCGAGAAAGTGGAGCCTGGTACGTTTGAGGGGTTGCAAAACGAGATACTGGACGGGGTGCTGGACACTCACGACGGAGAACACGCGGACGGATATGCGCGCGTCGTCGCCGTAACCGAGAAAGCGCAGTCCTTAGTTCTTGACGCTCATCCTCTGAACAGAAGCGCTTTTCCCACCGACCGCCGGGGAATTTGTCATCAGCTTGCGAACGATGGGAAGCTGACATGGCGCCGTTAAAGCCTACGGTCTCGGCTTTCAACGGGTCGCTCGAAACGGGCGTGAGGGCCGTCTTCGTTCTGCATGCGCATTTCCCCCGGGCGGTAGATCTGAACCGGCTGACCGCCATGGATTATCTTGTCGTGCGAACGAGTGTCCTCGACGGACCAGCGGACCTGCATCCCCCGACGCCGATCATGTCACCCGTCACGCAGGTCCGAAGAAAGTCTGTTCAATCTGCCGTGGCGCTGATGATGTCCCGAGGGCTAGTCGAGCAGGTTATCGATGAAAGCGGGATCCTGTTCCAGGCTGGAGACAATGCGGAGTTTTTTGTCACCGCGCTTCAAACGCCATATCTCCGACAATTGTACGAGCGCGCCGAATGGCTCGCAGGTTACTTCCAGAACTGCGATGATGAAGCTTTTGACGATCTGATGCGCAATCTTCTCACCAACTGGGTCTCTGAATTTCAAGACGAAGCATCCGGACCGACATAATGACATATTCAGGCTTCCAGATCCGTCACCTTTGCTTTCACGGCTCGGGAAAAGAACCGGCGGTCGTTTCGTTTCAGTCCGGCCTTAATGTCGTCTATGGGGCTTCCGACACAGGGAAGTCCTATATTGTCGAAGCGATAGATTTTATGCTCGGCGGCAAGGCCCCTCTTCCCGATATCCCGCAGGCGAACGGCTATGATCGCGTACTGCTCGCGATTGCTTTCGACGACGGATCGGAAACGACGTTGCTTCGAAGCATGGCCGGTGGACAGTTCCAGGCCTTCGAGGGTCTGCATACGTCGATCCCGGATGCTGAGGGGACTCCCCTTGGTGAAATTCACAACGAGCGCGATGAAACGAACCTCTCGTCGTTTCTTCTTTCCAAGATCGGCCTTTCAAACAAGCGGATCAAAAAGAATGCTAAGGATGAAACGCAGGCGCTGAGCTTCCGAAACATTGCGCGGCTGGCGATCGTCAACGAGGAGGAGATCATCCAGAAGCGTTCGCCCCTGTCCGATGGGAACTATACGGCGAATACGGCAAATACGTCCGTCTTCACGATGTTGTTGACCGGCGTTGATGACACAGCGCTCCTGTCACGCAAAAGCACGTCCGCCGAAGACCAGAAGCGACTGGCCCAAATCGATCTTCTCGATCAGCTGATCGCGGATGCTCAAAAACGTATCACGACAATATCCGGCTCACGCGACGAACTGTCTGATCAGGAGGAGCGGCTTACGAGAGCGATGGACAATCGCGCCGAACAGCTCGCCTTCACCGAGGAAAAATTCAAGGCGATCTCCTCCAGAAGGCGGGCCATCATCCAAAAGCTCGAGATTACCAACGATCGATACACGGAAATTGCCACTCTGCTTGACCGCTTCAATCTTCTACGGGAGCACTACATTTCGGACTATGAGCGCCTCTTAGGTATCCGCGAGGCGGGTAGCTTTTTTTCGGTTCTCCAACAGGAGGTCTGCCCCACATGCGGTGCTTCGCCCGACCATCACGATCCCAGTGCGGTCTGCCACGGCGATGTAGCGGTGACCGTCGCAGCAGCCGAGGCGGAGATGCAAAAAATCGAATCGCGGCAATCCGAGCTGACGACTACAATTGCCGCGTTGAACGCGGAGGCGCAATCAATTCGGAAATCGCTTCCCCATATGAGGAATTCACTGAGCGAACTCTCAATTGAGATCGAGACCGTTGTATCACCTGACCTTAGAAGACAACGCGCAACATACAAGGAGCTCGCGGACAAGGGCGCGAACGTACGCGAAGCGCTCGGTCTATTTAGCAATCTGAATGATCTCACAACTCGCAAGGCCAACCTGGAACGGCAGAACGAAGGGGGGACAGGCGATGCCACGTCCAACAATCGCCTGACAAATACCGTGGCGGCCCCGTTCGCGGAACGTGTTGAAAGCGTGCTCCGGCAATGGGGTTTCCCTGCGGTCGAGCATGTGCACTTCGACACAACCGCCAAAGATCTTGTGGTGTCCGGGAAAGCGAGAACGTCCTACGGAAAAGGGCTCAGGGCCATTACGCAGTCGGCGTTCACGATTTCTCTTATGCAATATTGCGCCGACAATGATCTGCCTCACCCCGGGATCGTTGTGCTTGACTCTCCTCTGCTATCTTACCGCGAGCCCGACGGTGCAGAGGATGATCTCAGCGACACTAATCTAAATGGGAACTTTTACAGATACCTTCTCGGCCTCGACAGGGACCGACAAGCCATCATCGTTGAGAACATGGATCCGCCGTCCGATGTCGAACTCGGCAATCGGGTCATTCATTTCTCCGGAATGGCTGACGAAGGCCGCTTCGGCCTTTTTCCTCTCTAGCCGGGCCGCCGCAGGCGCCGGCTCGCCATATGGTCATTGGTGGTACAGCTTATCCTCAAGATGATCATCACGATGCGATAGTTCGTAATGCGGCGAAATCAATCGTGTTCCCGCGCCTTAAGGGATCATAGGAGACCTTTGGCACGCAAGTCGGCCGCGAAGGAGATAAGCGGCATTACGAGAGTTAGCGGCTTGTCCTTCAAAGGTTCGGCACCATAGGAAGCGTACCAGTTGGCGGCTCGCTCGCTTTTGGCATCGATGATCAGTAGAAGTCCCCCGCCCTCACCTGCAAGTCGCAGGCAGCGGAGCGCTGCGGCGGCTAGGAGCCGGCCTCCCAGTCCCTGGCCGGCAACCGTGCGGTCGGTAGCCAGTCGAGCAAGCCTGAAGCCCGGCACATCATGGCGGGCAAGACCGCGTGTCATTGCATCAGGCACAGTCGCATGATCGACTGCCGAAGGCGCGATTGTATAGAACCCAAGAATACGGCCGGGCACTGCGTCGTCGATAGCACAGAAGGTCTTCGAGGCATTCTGTTCATGGCTTTGTCGGGCAAAGCGGAGCAGGAACTCGTTCATCTGGGCGTCGCCGCAATCGAAGACTGCCCGACCGTGAGACTTAGCGATCGGTTCCTCATGCCATGCAGGTAAAGTCATAGGCTGCCAGGCAAACCGGCAATCGCCGCGCGCAGCTTGGCGTTAGGTTTAGGCGGATTTTCCAGAAGCTCAAGAATGCGAAGATGATCGCGCTTCGACACTTTTATCGTCTCGGCTTCCTCGATCACAGCCTCTGCTTCTCGCAGGGCGGATTGCGTCACGAAATCCGTCAGATCGGTATTACGAAGCGCCGCAGCGCGCACAAGTTTAGCCTTGGCCGTGGCAGGCACCCTCAAACTCATACGCTCACTGTTCTCGTTTGCTATGCTGGGCACGTCAGCCTCCATCTTTTGACGGAATATAGGCTAAAGTCTTCTCGTTGTCAATCATGTGCGCCTTCAAGGCGTACAGGTCACTCGCGCGCATTTCTATATGTCCTTCGCTTGCCTCAGGGCGTGAAGAACATTGGGATCACTGGTCAGTTGTTCAGCGATTTGCAGACCATCGCGAACGCCTTCAGGAGAAACCGGGGTCCGATTTCGACAATTGATGCCCAGTACGGACGCAAAGTCTGCAGATAGTCCAAGCCTTGGATGCGACCAATTGATCGCTTCGCCAAGCGTAATCCAGTCCAAATCTAGTCGATCGAAAATCGCCAGATCGACGTAGAAATTTGCACCCGCAATCCCGCCTGCCTTTCCCGACGACTCGGCGACATAGGCCTTGGTGAAGGCAAAGTTCGCCTGGAGTTGTGGGATGATGTCAAAGGTAGGTCGCACTGATGCCGCTTCACGAACGGCCTGCTCCGAGTTGATCCGACCCTCCTCCAATCGGGCGAGTATGGATCGTAACTGGCTAGCCGAGGCATCCATGCCCGCCCGCCTCCCGCGCATGCGAAATCCGCAAGCCAACACCATGCGGGCGCCAGGATGTCCAGCGGCGGTTTCGAAGTCTTTGATTTCGCTGAACAGGCCCCAGGAGCGTACCAGGAAATCGTACGTTACCGAAGGCGATCTCAGCGAAAGATCGCGGTAGGCGACCGCTCCATCGTTCATGACCAGCGTCGGAAAATGGCGCGCACTGTGGCTTGCGACGATTTTATGAAAACCGCGGAGCCGCCGCAACGCCTCCTTTGATTTGGCGTGAAGCGGATTGAAATCCGCAGCTGCAATCATGCCACCATAACCCAGCAGATCAATCCAACATGCGATGGAGACTTGGAACGGATATGACGCACTTTTACCGACGAGCGGTTGCGCGATTGGTCCGGCTACCATGGATTCCATATCGACCTGTTTCCATGTCACTTTTGGCCGCTCTCCTTCAGGACTGATCGATCATCGTGTGCTGTTTCGATGGCCCGAACATGCAGGATTCTGTCATAGCCAGATACATTTTTTTCAGAGCGAGCGCCGTATCGGGGCTGATAAACATGGGACTTCGATATATTTCCTGAAGATACCCGCCGACTCGCTCCAGTTCGGTTCGGACCAGCGCACCGGGGAAGCTGTGGAGTACTGCGTGCCGCGTAGCCACCTTTACCTGCAGTCATGGACCTTTTCGACGGACACAACTAATGTTTTACCCCGTTGGCCTCAGAGGAACCAAACGTGCACGACAAGCGGTATCAGGTCTTCATCAGTTCGACATTTCAGGATCTCCGCGAAGAGCGCCGCGCGGTACAGGATGTAATCATAAGCATGGGGGACTTTCCTGTGCAAATGGAGTCCTTTCCAGCCGCCGACGAAGATCAGTTCGAGTTTATCAAGTCCCTGATCGACAAGTGTGACTACTACGTCCTTATCATCGCGGGACGTTACGGCAGCCCGGCCGAAGACGGCATCAGCTATACCCACAAAGAGTTTCGATATGCCGTGGAGAAAGGTGTCCCTGTTCTGGTGATGCTTCACGGAGAACCGGGAAAGATCCCGGCCGAGAAGCTCGAGCCAGCTGATGCGGGACGGCAATTTCTGAAAGATTTCATCAAGGAGGCTGAGCACAAGCGCCTGCGGAAGACTTGGACGACACTCGGCGATCTTAAGTTGGCTGTTCGTGAGGCCCTAGATCACGCGAAGGCGACCAAGCCGCGTGTAGGCTGGATTCGAGGAGACGCTGTCGCAAGTATCGACACGCTTGAGGAATTGAATGAGGTCCGCAAAGAAAATGAAAAATTCCGTGTTGCGCTGGGAAATCTCAGCGTAGAGATACCGCTTCCCAAGTTACCGAACGCCGATGAGCTAATTACTCTGACGCTACTTCCGTTGACCTCGAGCAATGACAAGAAGCGCGGGAGCTCCGCCAAAATCCAGGGGTCCTGGATATCCTTCTTTCCCTTATTCTTCTCCAATCTCGACGTCTCCACGAACGACTGGAATGGGGAGTATTATTTCAACATCGATCACGACGACTCATGCATAATGATCGCGTCGGCAATCGCGGGAGAGTTGGCGACAGTCGACACGACTGGCTGCTTCAAAATCTCGCGGAGCACACTTGAACGTTTGATCTCCTATTACACAGAGGCCGGACTGATGATCGCCAATGGTAACGAGGGAACCACTCCCTTCACGGAGACGGCACAGCGCCTGGCACGACGTCACCATGTCGTCGGAAGCGCATCGCCGTTCGCGATCATTGAGGGCGAAGTTACCGTCACGACGATCGGATCCACGGGCGGAAACTTTTCGAGAGATCTGGACGACGATATCCCGTTCTAGCGCCGATTCCTACGATCAACCTTGGGCGGACGGCATTCTGTATTCGCAGTGATGCGGCAGGACATAACAGAGAAATTAGGTCGTGGCCGGATCAGCTTCGACGTCGCAGCGAAAGTTGGCCAATATGTAATCAAGGTTTCGGAGGCTGGTCAGGATTTCCGCCTTCCCTCCCTTTCATAGAGGAAAGAGGACTGCCCGAGAAGCCTTGCGAAGCCTCGGTGAACGACCATCTCGGCTGAAATATTGGGATTGAACCCTGCGAGCCTGGGACGCGGATCCGCGGAGGACGCAGCTTTTTCAGCGCTCAGAGTATCCCCCACGCCCGAAACCTCCCCCGCCCGGTCATCTCGCGCAGGCCAAGCTCCGAGACGATCCGCCGCGCCGCCTGCGGCGTGACCTCGAGCGTTTTCGCCACCATCCCGGCTGAAACAAGCGGCTTTGCCATGACGAGCTCCACCAGTTCCGGCAATCTCGATGACGTCCGTCGCCCTTCCAGTTTCCGCTCGAACAATTTTCGCGCGAGCGTCAGCCGATCGTGCTCTTTCAGGCCAATCTCGGCGGCCGCCAAAAGACCGTGGGCAATGGCGAGCAGTCGGGTTTCCCGGTCGCGGTGGCGGCGCCGATTGACGGGAATGGTTTTGAGGCCGAGATTGATGGCGGCGAGATGCGCGCCGGTCGTGACGTCGGCCTGGCGAAGGATCGAGGCCGCAAACAGCCGGCCGAGCCATGGTGCGTGCTGAAGGACCGAAATCTCGTTCCAGGCATCGAGGGCGACGATCGCCTGCAGCACTGTTGGCATATCTTGAGCCTGCCGCAGCACGCCGCGCCATTCGTCGAGCCGGGCATCCTCGTCCCAGTCGAGATCATAGATCATCGGATCTTTGTCTTGGCCACCGGCGCGGCCGGGACGCGTCGCGTTTTCGATCGCCGCCTCCGATCGGGCGAGCACTGCATCGATGGCGGCAAGATCAACACCGGGAACATTTTCGACGTCTTCGACATCCTCCCCCTCCGGATACTTCACCGCGGCCGCCGGCGGAATGACGCCGGCCGCTTCCATCGCCTCGGCGCCGGTCGCAGTGATGTCCGACGTTTGTCGCAGAATTCTGATACCCTCTGGCGATAACGCCCAATCTGGCGACTGCGCAACAATGCGCCGGCGGGTGCGCAGCACGTCGCGGGCAATGGTGAGTTCGTGGGTTGGGGTGCGGATATCGCGGGTGGCATCGTGGAGGACGAGGTCTTCGAGATGGACGAGCTCGCCGTCGATCCACAGCGAGGCGCAGGCGTCGGCGAAATTCTGGCGTTCGAGGAAGCCGGCGCCGACCGGTGAACGGGCGATGCGCTCGTCGAGACGGGTAAGCGCGACACCGGCGTCGAAAGCCGGCGGCATCAGGGCTGTCATGCTGATTCTCGCGAGATCGTAAGCCATTGAAATCATGGTAAATGATTTGCTAAAGGAACTCTAGTACAATATTACTGTTCCTCACATGGTATGATTGTTAGGTGCGGCTATAACCATCGATAAGTACCCCTTATCGATGGTAGATTGATTTCGCGGCGCAAATCAGATGTCGGTCGGCCTGAATGAGCGGAAACGCTTGGTTTTCCGGCCTTTCAGGCAGCTTTCGGCGAGGATCGGCGGAATAGCGGTGGATACAAGAGCCTCGGCGAGGGGCACTCTTCTCTCAGGCCAGCGCGGATTTCTCTGCAATCCCTCCCTCGGTCAGCGCTTCTTACCCCTCCCCTCCCCCGAACGCCCTAGTTTCCGGCATTTCCGCCAAGGATGGCCGCCAGGGTGCGTTTCACGCCGATTGCTGCCGGATGCCCGTTCGACATTGGATTTCGTGTCTGGCGGGGCTGCATTTGCCCGATAAAACACGCTTGCAACTGTTCATTTTCTCACGCATTCATTATCTGTACAGAGCACCGGAAAATTGGGCGAGAAACCATGGCAAAACGGCAAGCCGCCAAACCGTCGCCGGCCACCAGACGTCTTATCGGTTATGCACGCGTCTCCACCGACGATCAGGTCCATGACGCACAGATGGACGAGTTGCGCGCGGCCGGCTGCGAGCGGATATTTCAGGAGCACGGATCCGGCGCATCACGGGCCCGGCCGGTTCTGACCAGACTGCTCGGCGAGCTCGCCGCTGGCGACGTGCTCGTCGTCGTCCGGCTGGATCGCCTCGCTCGTTCGGTCAGTCATCTCTTGCAAGTGATCGAGGATCTTGAAGAGCGCGGCGTCCATTTCCGATCGATCCGCGATCCGATCGACACGTCCACACCGCAGGGCATGTTCTCCCTCCAGGTTCTCGGCGCCGTCGCACAGCTTGAACGGGCGCTGATCGCCGAACGGACCAAGGCAGGTATCAAGGCCGCGAAAGCACGTGGCAAGTTGCCGGGCAACCCCGGACTGCGAGAGCGGCGGCCAGAGGCAATCAAGGCGGTGTCGAAGGCACGAGAAAAACTCTATCTCGACGAGCTGATCTCGTCCGCGCAGACCTGGCTGCCGATGGTGCGACAGCTCCGCCCGCAACATAGCTGGGACAACGTTGTACGGGTTCTCAATCGCCGCGGCCATGACTGGACGGTGGAACGCCTGCGCCGCGCGGTTCATCGGATGGTTCGCGAAAAGCTCGCGGACCCCGAATTGTTGGCCCGCTCTCCCCGTCGGCCGGTCGACGATCACCAGATGAAGCTCGTTGCGGCAATCGCTATCGCGGATCCGAGCTTGTCACTGCGCGACATTGCCGGACAGTTGGATCAGATGGGAGAGCGTCCGGTTCGCGGCGGCCGGAAATGGCAGCCCTCGTCAGTAAAAGCGCTCATGGACGAGGCATTTCGCTTCGGGCTTCTTCGGGACTGACGGATCCTTGATGGTGCTACGTCACCGCGTTGGGCTCCGCAACGCCGCACGAACGCGTCATTGTAGGCGCAGCATCACCCTGCAGTCCTGGATGCCACGCTCCGGTAGAAGATGTAACCTGCGACGACAAAGATGAGCACCGCAAACAGTCGGTTGAGTATGTTCTTGTAGGCGCTCAGACGCGTTGCCAGTGTCAAGCCGAGGAGGCCGCCTGCGATGCCGCCACCGATGAACTCTGCGGCAAGCCACCAGTCCACCAGTCCGGACGCGGCATAGTTCAGCGCGGTTGCCAATCCGAAGGCGCCGACGGATAGGAGCGAAGTGCCGATCGCGTTGATCATCGGCATGCCGGTCGCCAGCATCAGAGCCGGCACGATCAGGAAGCCTCCGCCGATCCCGAAGAAGCCTGACGCCGCTCCGGCGGCCAGCGCTACGGCGGCTGTGATAAAGCACATCCTAAGGTCGACCGGCCGGTTTTCGGCCGACGTCGGCTTCCTGGGCTTGAGCATCAGGACGCCGACGACGACCATCAGAATTCCAAACAGGAAGATCAGCCGGTCTCCGTCCATCGCCTTACCGAGGCTTGAGCCCGCCAGCGCGCCAAGGACGCCGAGCGCCGAAAAAACCGCGGCGCAGCGCCACCACACGTGCCCCTTCATGGCGTGGCTCGCGAAGTTGGCGAAGGCGTTGACGGAGACTGCAAGCGCGCCGGTTCCGATGGCCACGTGCGGCTGCGCGACGCCGACGACGTAAAGAAGGAGCGGGGTCGCCAGGATCGAGCCGCCGCCACCGAGAAGGCCGAGCATGAAGCCGACGATCCCGCCGGAACCGACGGCCAGTAGAATGGAGTCACTCATGTCCTTCTGCTCCAAACCCGGTCGTAGAATGTCATGCCGATTAGCATGGCGACCACGAACAGCAGCGTCTGTGGAATACCGACCGACATAGAGGCGACGGCCGGGCCGGGACAGAAGCCGCCGATCCCCCAGCCGAGACCGAACAGGGCCGAGCCGATGACCAGCGGCACGTCAATCTTCCGGTTCGTGGGCACGTGGAAGGTGTCGTCGAAGACGGGACGGCGCAATCGCTTCATCACTTTTACTCCGATGAAGGCCACGGCGACGGCGCCGCCTAGGACGAAGGCAAGGCTTGGATCCCAGTTTCCGAAGACGTCGAGGAAGCCCTGGACGCGAACCGGATTGAGCATGCCCGAAAGCGACAGTCCGAAACCAAAGACGATGCCAGAGGCGAGGGCGGCGCCGAACTGAAAGATGTTTCTGTTCATAATCCGATACCTCGTAGAACGGTGACTGCGATAATCCCGGTCGATAGGAAGGTGGCGACAGCAACCATCGATCGCGGAGAAAGGCGGGCAAGCCCCAGCACGCCGTGGCCGCTAGTGCAGCCGGATCCCATGCGCGAGCCAAAGCCGACCAGCAGTCCGGCGACGATTATCAGCGGCCAGCCCGCTGTAATCTCGACGGTCGGCCATCCACCGGCGAGCAGCAGGTAGACGAGCGGCCCGAGCACGAGGCCAAGCACGAACGCAAGATTGGTGATCAGGCCGATACCTTGGGCAAGGCGGCCGACGATGCCGCTGATGCCGGCGATCCGGCCGTTCAGAAGCAGGAGCATGACCGCGGAGGCGCCGATCAGCATGCCGCCGCTCAGCGACTGGAGATAGATGGTCATGTCGCTTCCTTTACACAGAAGATGTCATAGAGGGCGGAGACCAGTTGCGCGGCCTTCTCCTCGGTCAGTCGGTAGTAGATCTGCTTTCCGTCCCGCCGGGTGTCGACAATGCCGGAGTTTCGCAGCACGGTCAGATGCTGCGAAAGATGCGGCTGATGGATGTCGAGCTTTTCCTCAAGCACGCCGACCGAGAACTCGCCCTCGACCAGCGTGCACACGATCAACAGCCGGGCCTGGTGAGACAACGTCTTCAGGAGATCGGCAACCTCGCCGGCCCGGCCGGCCATCTGGGCGGGAGAGAGCTGCACCTTCATCACGTTCTCTGAGTTGGTGCTCATTCCCATGCGGCTCCCTGCAATGCGTCGAGCGGAAACTTGAGGTAGCGCATGCCATTCGCTTCCGGTTCAGGCAGACGACCGCCCTGGATGTTCACCTGCAGGGCATGCAGGATAAGCTTCGGCATGGGCAGCGTCTTGTCGCGCTTCGTCCGGAGCGCCACGAACTGCTCTTCGGTCACGCCGGCAAGATGCGGGTTGGACTTCTTCTGCTCGGCCACCGTACTCTCCCAGCGCGGAGCGCGACCTTCCGGCTGGTAGTCGTGTCCGGTGAAGATGCGGGTCTCGTCCGGAAGAGCAAGGATGTCCTGGATCGACTTCCAAAGGATGCGGGCGTCGCCACCGGGGAAGTCGGCGCGCGCCGTGCCGCTGTCAGGCATGAACAGGGTGTCGTGGACGAAAGCTGCGTCTCCGACCACATAGGTGATCGAAGCGAGCGTATGGCCTGGCGAGAACATCACCTTGGCGTCGATGGTTCCGATCTTGAACATCTCTCCATGCGCGAACAGCCGATCCCATTGCGCGCCGTCGGTGGCGAGCTCGGGCCAGTTGTAGATGCCCTTCCAGAGCTTCTGAACATCGACAACACGTTCGCCTATTGCGGTTCTGGCACCGGTCTTCTCCTTGAGATACTGGGCTGCGGAGAAATGATCGGCGTGAGGATGGGTGTCGAGGATCCACTCGACCGTCAGGTCATTCTCCTTGACGTAGTCGAGGATCGCGTCGGCATTGATGGTGCCAGTGGCTCCCGCCTTCTCATCGAAATCGAGAACGGGATCGATGATGGCGCAGCTGCCGGTTGCGGGATCGGACACCACATACTGGACGCTCCAGGTGCGCTTGTCGAAGAAGCCCTTCACATGCGGTCGGCTTGCCGCGTTCTGCTTGAGCCAAGCCGCAGCGGAACTGACGTCAAAGCCGTGGGCACGTCCGAATGCAGCGACCTCTTCGGCAGCCATCCGCCCGTCCAGAACCTCACCGATCAAGTACAGGCTGAGAGATCTCGTGCCCGACTTGCAGTGCGCGAAAACCGGTCCTTCGGAGGCATCAAGCGCCTTCTGGAACGCGCGCACGTCCGCTTCGGTGACAGTGCCGAGCGTGACCGGAACGAAGGAGTAGGAGAGGCCGCAATGTTCGGCTGCTTGGCGTTCGGCCTCCGATCCCGGCTGTGTCGCGTCCTCAGCGTCCGGGCGGTTGTTGATGAGCATAGCAAATCCCCTGTCCCTCAGGGACCTGATGTCGTCGACGCTCGGCTGCGGCGAGACCGACAGCTTCTCAGAAATCTTAATGATAGACATGGCTGGCTCCGAAGTCAGATGAAACATTATACATTCTAATATAACGTATATTGTGAATGTTTCAAGCGCGCCCTGTGATCCCGCCGTTGCAGCGGGCTCAGGACCAAAAAAGGCCCCTCGCCTCCCCGCGTCCATCGTCGCGATCAACAATACGGCGTGGCGTAGCTAGCCGCCATGACTGGATGAAGGAACGCCTGCGCTATGCGGTGCATCGGATGGTCCGCGAGAAGCGGGCCGACCCCAAGCTTTTGGCGCGCTCGCTCCGTCGCGCCCCGTAAGATCACCTGATTAAGCTCGTTGCGGCGATTGCCATTGCTGATCCCGGCCCGCCGCTGCGCGATATTGCCGCCCAGCTTGATCAGATGGGAGAGCGGCCGGCGCGCGGTGGGCGCAAATGGCAGCCTTCCTCTGTTCGCCACCTGCTGGACGAAGCACATCGATTTGGCCTCATTCGTCATTGAGGGCGCGGAGCATCAGCCTGCCGATTGCCCGGTTTCTTGCGCGCCCCGCTTTGGACGGCAGAGATTTCCAGCCTTCGCTTTCAACAATGCCGCGAGCGAGCTGCCGGTATTCGGTTTCCGCACGGAGATTTAGGACAGACGCGGCCAGCCTTTGAGGAGGCGCCTGATGATACGCTCGGACCGGCCCGCGCTCGAATTGGCGGAAGGCTTCACGGAGAGAGGCAGAGAGTAGAGGATCCGTGGCGGTCTCCTCAAAGAGGAGGTCGGCTATGGCCGTAATGGTCACGGCCCGCCATGCTGGTGGAAGGCTGGCGAGCGCCGCCGCCCCTGCTGTAACTGACGGTCGCTGGCCATATGGCAGCGGTAAGCCCAGCGCGGTGATAAAGGGCATCCCTTCCGGCTGAGGCGACCAGAGGAATCGGCTTGCCGTCTCGATACGCTCAAACCGCGGTCCGCCCTTGCCGATGGCCTCGCCGATAAGCGAGGCGACCTGCAGCAAGTCTGTTTGATCGCGGCGCTGGAACCTCCTCGCCGAGATAACAGCATCGCATTCACGGCAAAACAGTCTGGCGAGGCCGGCAGGCGTAGACCGAAACTGAAACAGCCCGCTGCGGAAACATCCGCCGCAGTTGATCTCGAGCCCAGTCTTGTGCCGGGGGCAGACCACGGCCTCGACACATGCCCAGGACCGTCGGCAATAGTGGTCCCTCCCCTCCTCGGCATCCTCGTCAAGGCATGTCGGACAAACGCCTCGGTGCGCGGGTTCGCTGACAAATGACGCCCTGCTGCGCCGGGTATTCTGCAGAGACAGTCGCTCTACATCTGCTTGCTTCAGGCGACAGGCTAACGCCCATAAACGGGCCGCCGATGGTTCGGTCGGGATGTCATCGCTGAGGAGATGCGGCTTGGAGACGTCCCAAGCACCACGTATCCAGTTCTCGATCTGCCGGGGCGAGCTGGAGTAATGGCTCGCTACACGCCAACGCCAACAGCTGAGAAGTTCATCCTCATAGGGCCGTGGGGCGATCGCCAGCAGCCGCACCGGTCTCACGGGATTGCACGGCGCTGCAGGCGCGTTTCACTGCGCCGCGCCATCGCGACCAAAGGTAGGACAAGGTTGTCGGCGTCGAAGCTCTCCAAGATAATCCTCTCGTTCCCATTCCGGACCGCTTCGACCGCAACAGTCTCGATGAGGCGAAAAATTCGCACCGTAACGCCGTCGGTCATATCGAGCACCTTGCGGCGCACTGCTGCGGTCCCGAGCTGTGATGGCTCACGCAGAGGCAGTATGCTCCCGAGACTTGCGAGCAATTGGGCAAGCTGCTGCGTATTGGACCAGCGCTTCAGGTGAAGGGCTTCAAACCTTTCGGCAAGCTGCGGATCCGTCAACAGCGCCTGTCGGGCAAGATCGGTCCCGGCGCAGATCAACGGGACTTTCAGATCATTCGCCAGAAAGCGAATGACGTTGAGGAAGACTCGTTGCTGCCGATATGTCCCCGTCAACATGGCATGGATCTCATCGATGATCAGCATCCGTACACCCATCCTCCGCATCAGGGTTCGGCACGTAGTCTTCAGTCGGTAAGTTGCGTCTCCACTTGGGCCCGGTGCACTCAGTGCATTGAGGAGCTCACCGTAGACATCGCGTTCGACGGGTTCGGCTGGCATCTGCATTGCCACGACCGGCATGTTCGTCACCCCGGTTCCACGATCGAAGACGGGCTGATGATTGCGAAGAAACTTTCTGATGATTTTTGTCTTTCCCATGCCGGTATCGCCGTAGAGAAGCAGACAGGGCATTCGGTCCCGCGGCGGATAGGAGAGCAGATCCTCAAGCCGCGTCAGCGCAGCTTTTGCATCGGCTGTCTCCAACCAGCGATCGGCACGGATCCAGGCGACCCGTTCTTCGATCCCCATCTCGGCATACTGGCGATAGGCTGGTAGGATATGGGGGTCCTCCGTCACGACCATTCCTCCACCGACAACGGTGCCAGATCGGAGAAATTGTCCTCGTCGGCATCATCTATTGTCTCCACATGCTGCCGGTCGGTCGCCGCCAGCGCTCGCGACCGTCTCTCGGCTCCCCGGCGGATGCTCCGTGTTTGGCGGCCTGCCACCTCGACAATTTGTCGCTGGGCTTCGATGGTCTCGAAGATTAGATGCTCATCGACCGATTGCAGACCACGAGCCCTCAAAGCGGCGACGGCCTGCCGGTGCTCGCCGAGCGTGATCCGCGGCCGGCTGAGGTCTGCAAACCGAACCGGCCAGCTTTCGCCGTTTGGCCCGTCGACGAACACGCAGGAAATGTCGCGAGGATCGTAACGGACCCGCATCTTGTCCGGAACACCGGTCAACGGGCTCAGGACATCATCCCAATATCTGAGGCCGAACAGGTGCAGTCCGTCGCGACGTATGATGCGTTCCTCGAACGGCAGGAAATCCAGAACGAAACGGTGTTCGTCATAGGGAAGCCGCAGAGGCTCCCGACGCGAGAGGACGGCATCTTCCCAGGCCAACCGAGGCGGAATTTTTAGCGCCCGGTGGATATCAGCGTGATGGCGGCCGATGATCTCAAGGGTGAGCCACCGCTCCAGCTCGTCAAAAGTCATGACTGCATGCTTTTGGGGATTGTAATCGCCACAAGAGCCAATATCGCTCGACGTTGAACCGGGCAGAAAGTGAACGGCGCCCATCATGGTGCCGATAAGCCGCTCGATGTGACCGCCGTAATGTGGGCGAGCAACTGGTCGATGGATGAGATTGATGCCGTGCTCGGCCGCTCCCCACGCCAGCGCTTTTCCCCGAAACTCCCGAGCATTATCGAGATGGATGGCGGTGGGCAGACCGTGGACGGGCCAGTCGCCAGCCGCGTTTCGCTCCGCGAGCCACGATGTCTTCGGCAAAACCATGTGCCGGATGGCCAAGGCGACCGACGTTGACGATGGATGTTCAAGGCTCAGGTAGAAGCCGGCCACCATGCGGCTGGCGACATCGATCGCCAACGTCAGCCAGGGACGCTGCAATGGTTGGCGGTTTACAGCGTCGACAACGAAGAGATCGACCAAGGTATGATCGATCTGAACGACCTCCATCGCGGCTCCGGCTGAGTACTCATCGGTAACGGGTTTGTATTGCTGACGGGCGACGCTGGCCCCCTCTCGGGCCTTGGCCAGCTTCTTCTGGTCGGAGCGATCGATGCGAACCTTCACGGCTTTCCAGGAAGGTGCAGGTATGTCTCGCTGACGGCAAATGACGCGGACATGATCATGAACGGCGGTGATCGTCGGCCGCTCACGACGGCAATAGGTTTCCTGGATGGCGCAGGTGACGGCATCTTCCTGTTCCGATGACAAGAGCCGCCTCCCCTTCTCTGGCCCGGGCGTTTCATCCAGCAATGAGGAGGTGACCGGTTTTCGCCGGAATTGGGCGAGCAGCTGATAGAACCTTGTTGGCTTGAGGCCCAACTCCCTGCACGCGGCAAGTCTGTCCGGAGCGGTCAACTTCTTTTCGAAAGCGATGGGCCGGATGACGGCTTCGCGATTAACCGCCTTTTGCCAAGCGGCCTCTCTGACAAGCATCCTGTCGGGTGTCTGCGCCATTGGAACCTCCTAGCCGAGCTATCAGCTCGGCCACGATCAATCGCTGCACCTAGCAGAATGCCCCGCAACGATGACAGTCAGAAGACACATCGAGTTTGCCATGCACCACTTCTGCGATGAGAAACGGCAGATCACGGCATGGCACTGGCCAGCCACCACGCAGCACGTGATTTTTGCGCCTCATCGAGAGATTGGCGACGTGGCTGCTGTGCCAATGTGCGGATTGGGCGGCTCATCACCAAGTACATGGCCGTACAGCAAACAGACAGGAAACCGCCGCTATCCATCGGTCGTCGCCCGACCGGGTGTAACCAAAGGATCGAAACATGCTGAAACTCATCGCCACAGTCGCAGTCATCGCAGCAACGCCGGCACTGGCCTTCGCTAGCCCGAGCTGCACCAAGGAACCCAAGTCCAAGTGGATGACCGAAGACGCCATGAAGGCCAAGATCGACGCGCTCGGCTACAAGGTCAAGACGTTCGAGGTCACGGGCAACTGCTACGAAATCTACGGCAAGGACAAGGATGGCAAGCGCGCCGAGGTCTATTTCAACCCTGTCTCCGGCGACATTGTCCAGAAGGGTGATTGATCGATGACCGCCATCCGTTCAAGACCGGGGGGCGGCTCGCCCTCCAACAGTGGCCAGCAGGACATAAAGGTCTGGGACCCGGTGGTCAGGATTTTTCACTGGACCATCGTGACTGCCTGCATGCTCAACCTCTTCATCCTTGAAGAAGGAAAATACTGGCATCGCATGACGGGCTATGTTGTCGCGGCCGCCATTGCCGTGCGGATGATCTGGGGCTTCGTCGGCACCCGACATGCAAGGTTCTCCGACTTCTTCCCGACCCCCCGCAGGTTGAAAAATCAGCTTCGGGCTATCGTCAGCAGAAACGAGAAGCGCTATCTCGGCCACAATCCCTTGGCCTCGGTCATGATGCTCCTCCTGATGGCGCTTCTGGCGACGACCGCTCTGACTGGATGGATGACGACGCTCGATGCTTTCTGGGGAGAGAAGTGGCTTGAGCAATTGCACGGCACGATTGCCAACAGCATTATGGTGCTCGCCTTCATCCACGCCGGCGCAGCCATCGTGGAGAGCTGGAGGCATCGGGAAAACCTGGTGTGGTCTATGGTAACAGGTCGAAAGAAGGCATGAGAATTCTGCTGATCGAGGATAGCGCCCGGCTTCGCGAACTCGTTTGCGAGCTCGTGCGCAAGGAGGGTTGGAAGATCGACGCCTTCGGAACCGCCGAAGAAGGACGCTTCGCTCTTCGGGAGAATGGGTATGACCTTCTTCTCCTCGATCTCGGCCTGCCTGACGAAGATGGCATTCCCGTCCTTAAATCCTTGAGGTCTGCCGGCATACAAACGCCGGTCCTCGTGCTGACGGCCAGGGCTGCGATCGACGAGCGAATATCCGGTCTCGATGCGGGCGCGGACGATTACCTGACGAAACCGTTTCACAATGGGGAGCTCACCGCCCGCATACGGGCCCTGATCCGTCGATCGCCCAGCACCGCGATGCCCGTCCTGGAATTCGCCGCGCTGACGCTCGATGTCGCGTCGCGACAAGTCTTCTGCGCGGGCAACGAGATCGCGCTCACTCCGTCGGAGAAAGGACTGCTCGAACTCCTGATGCGTAATGGCGGGAAGGTCGTTTCCAAGTCCAAGATAGAGCACGCCTTCTCCGAGTTCGGCGACGAGAGGAGCAGCAACGCCGTCGAGCTGGCGGCATCCCGTCTGCGCAAGAAACTCGAAAGCCACCCGACGCGCGCGTCGATCGAAACGATACGGGGCGTTGGCTACCTGATGCGCGAGGTTCGGGATTGAGCCGCCTGCGTCCGACACTTGGAGCCATTCTGGCACGTCGCATCGCCTTCTTCGCGGTGCTGGCCATGCTCCTGCAACTCGCCAACGTCTTTGCGGACTACTACTGGAATGTCGGCGAGCTCTCACGGCTTTTCGTGGAACAAGAGACCGAGCGCCTCGCATCCGGAATCACGATCGACAACGGCTTGGTCAACTACAGTTTGCCTGACAGCGTGAAGGATCGCTATCGAAACGAGAGCACGGGCTATGTCGCCCGGATACGCGACGCTGACGGAACGCTGGTCTTCGAATCCTGTGACAGGGCATGTCAGGATCATTTCCTCCCGCGCGACGTTAACCCGCCGGACTTCTGGCTGCGATCGATCAAACCGGGCAAACCGCTTTCGCTCGTCGGTGGACGGGCGTTCATGATTGGCGAACGGCGCTTCCTGGTCGACATCGCGACGATCGACGATACCGCCGACGTCATGTCCGATGTCCTCTGGAACGAAGTGCTGGAGCACATGATCGTGCCGATGAGCATTCTGCTGCTATTGGTGTTCGGCGGAACCTTGTTTGCAATACGACAGGCCCTGCGGCCGGTGCGCGCGGCCGCCGACGCCGCCGACCGCATCGATCCCCTGGATTCGCGGTCGCATCTGGACCCCTCGGATATGCCGCGAGAGATTGCCCATCTCGCCACTGCGGTCAATCAGGCGTTCGAACGCGTGGGCGAACTGATGACCTCACAGAAGGTGCTGACGTCGGGGATTGCCCACGAAATCCGGACGCCGCTCGCTGCGCTGAAGCTCGAACTCGGCCAGATCGATCATCCACGCGCGAGGAAAGCGGAGGCTGACCTCGATGATCTCGTGCGTTTCGTCGCGCAGATCACGGCACTCGCACGACTGGACAGCGTCGACCACGGCATGTTCGAGGATATCGACCTGGTCGCGTTGTCATCGTCCGTGGTCGAACAGCTGGCTCCGTGGGTGTACGATAACGAACACACGCTGGAACTCTTACCAGATGTCACAAGCAGTCATGTGAGGGGAGCGCCATCTCTCTTGAGAGATGCTCTGCGCAATCTGATCGAGAATGCGGTTCGGCACACCCCGGATCACTCGGTGATCTCCTTGAAGGTCGGTGAAAGAAGCATCACGATCGAGGATCGTTATCCACCGTCAACGACGCGGGCTCCCGGTATAACGCGCTCGCACGACGGGCTTGGCATAGGGCTGAGGATTGTTGGCCGCATCGCCGAACTTCATGGAGCTTCTCTGATCAGGTCGGAAGCGTCTTCGGGCCAAACCTTCGAGATCAGATTTTCGTAGCGGCACACGACAGTATGTCAAAATTAGAATGCTTCTAAAATAACGCGAACATTCGCGGTTCTCCCTCGTCGCAAGGAAGGCTGGTAGCAATGACCCACAGTGAACGACATTCGATAGATCGCATTGGCTGGTTGCGCGCCGCCGTCTTGGGCGCAAACGACGGGATCATCTCCACCGCCAGCCTTATGGTCGGGATCGCCTCCGCTTCGCCGACAGCAAATGAGGTTATCGTCGCCGGATTCGCCGGGCTTGCAGCCGGCGCGATGGCCATGGCAGCTGGTGAATATGTCTCCGTCAGCTCACAGTCGGATACCGAGGCCGCAGACCTCGCGCGCGAGAAACGTGAACTCGAAGACGCCCCCGAACTCGAACTTCAGGAGCTGGCAAGCATCTACCAAGCCCGTGGTGTGTCGCCGGAATTGTCGCTTGAGGTGGCGCGGCAGTTGACCGCCCATGACGCGCTGGGCGCACATGCCCGCGATGAACTCGGTATCACCGACACATCCACCGCCCGTCCGGTACAAGCTGCGTTGACGTCAGCCGCAACATTCGCGACCGGCGCGGCCATTCCACTGCTCACCGCCATTCTGGCACCTGGCGGTTCAATACATCTGGCCATTCCGGCAGTGTCGCTTGTCGCCTTGGCTCTACTTGGTGCTCTCAGCGCACGCGCCGGGGGTGCCAACGTTCCGAAGCCGGCATTCCGAGTGGCTTTCTGGGGAGCGCTTGCGATGGTGACCACGGGCATCGTCGGCGCGCTGATCGGCAAGGCAATCTAAAAAACAACGTGATCGCCATACGCATCTTCAGCAAGGATGTCTGTTCAGACAATAGGCGTCCTTGTGTGGCGTCTTACGCCGTATGGTTAACGGTTGAATGATGAACATGTCCACACATCGCGCATTCCGGCGAATCCGGAAGATTCCAATGATCCTGGCAGGGAATAAGCTGTAACATTCCAACGGAATTGATTCTGCTCAATCAAGCGGATCGACACTCGGTGTGCCCGATCAGGAGCCAAAATGCCGCCATCGCAGAAATCCGCCGTCCAACGCCGATCGGAAGAACTCGACAACATTGCCGCCGTCCTGCCGCTAGAACGGCGCGACGAGCTCGCGGAGTTGTTGACCGACCAGGATGTCGAGACGCTGCGCCATCTCGTCAACCAAGGCATGGGCGACAACACACTCAGAGCGCTGACCTCCGATCTCGCTTACCTCGAGGCCTGGGGACTGGCGGCCACCGGAAAATCACTGCCCTGGCCGGCGCCCGAGGCGCTGCTGCTCAAATTCGTCGCGCAACATTTGTGGGATCCGGAAAAGCGGGCAGTCGATCTCGATCATGGCATGCCGCCCGACGTCGCCGACAATCTGCGCCGGCAGGGTTTCTTGAAATCGACCGGCCCGCATGCGCCGGCAACCGTGCGCCGTCGCCTGGCCAACTGGTCGACACTGACGAAATGGCGCGGCCTCGAAGGCGCCTTCGCCTCCCCTGCCCTCAAATCCGCCATTCGCCTTGCCGTGCGCGCGGTCCCGCGGACCCGAAAGCGGAAGAGCGCCAAGGCCGTCACAGGCGACGTTCTGGCAAAGCTGCTGGCGACGTGCTCAACGGACAGCCTGCGTGATGTCCGCGACCGAGCAATTCTCATGGTCGCCTTTGCCTCCGGCGGCCGCCGACGCAGTGAAGTTGCCGCTTTACGCGTCGAGCAGTTGACAGTCGAGCCGCCTGTCGAGGCGCCCGAGGGCCCTCCCCTCCCCTCACTCGCCATCCATCTCGGCCGAACCAAAAACACGACGGGCGAGCAGGATGACGTCGTCTACCTCACAGGTCGGCCTGTCGAGGCGTTGAAGGCCTGGCTGGCGGCGGCGAAGATCGACAAGGGCAGCGTCTTCAGGGGAATCGGGCGCTGGGGTACTGTTTCGCGACGGGCGATCGATCCGCAGTCGGTCAATGCGATCATCAAGCAGCGGGTGGAACTGGCTGGATTAGAGCGTGGGGAGTTTTCCGCACACGGATTGCGGTCTGGATATTTGACCGAAGCCGCCAATCGGGGCATTTCTCTTCCGGAGGCGATGGAGCAATCTCGTCATCGTTCGGTGCAGCAGGCGTCGAGTTATTACAACAGCGCTACCCGACGGACCGGGCGCGCGGCCCGATTGTTCTCGTAGTCATTTGTTTTGTCGGTATTGCTATCCGCGGCGCCTTTGAAGTCGAATAAGGTTGTGGGCTGGACACGCCACCGCACTGAGTCGCTCGGTTCTCCACCCGAAAGCAAGCTCCGACGCAGGAAAACGAGGCATGCGCCTGTATTCTCAACTGCTTTTTGCGAGGACTTTCGGATGTGCGCCTAAATACGTCAAACGCTTGTTTCGCTTGGAATTTGCGGGTGAAGAGAGCCGATTTTCCTTTAAGACCAGCAGGTTCGTTAAGAATTCGTTTACCATAAATAGCTTGCCCGCACGCCAGAATCGGGGCTTATTGCAACAGCGGTGTAAATCGGTTTTGGCCGCCCCAAAGCGCTGTTGTGAAATATCGGGCTGAAAAATGAAGCGAACGGCTGAGAAAAAATTGGCGGCACAGGAGACGTTGGTCGAACTCATCGAACGGCACTCCTCTGCGCTTGCAGCGCAGCTTCAAGCTCATCACCTGAGCACTTTCCCACCGGTTGCCGAGAAAGGGATTCGGCATTTCCAGCCATCAGAAGCTGCCAAGCTCGTGGGTGTCAAGGAGGTCTACCTTCGTCAGGTATCGAACGATATCGAAGATCTTGAGGTGAGCACGACGGCGGGCGGCCGCCGTTCGTATTCGGTCGAAGACATCGACAAGATCCGCAGGCATCTCGATCGTGTCGGCCGCGCTGACAGGCGGTATCTTCCGCACCGACGCGATGGCGAAGCGCTACAAGTTATATCAGTCATGAACTTCAAGGGTGGCTCCGGCAAAACCACAACGGCGGCGCACCTGGCGCAGTATCTGGGATTGCGGGGGTACCGGGTTCTTGCTCTCGATCTGGATCCGCAGGCGAGCCTGTCGGCGCTCTTCGGCAACCAGCCCGAACTGGATGTCGGTTCCAACGAAACCATGTACGGCGCGATCCGATATGATGACGAGCGCCGGCCCGTCCAGGAGATCATCCGTTCGACATACATTCCCGATCTCCACCTGATCCCGGGAAATCTGGAGCTTATGGAATTTGAGCACGATACCCCGCGCGCGCTGATGAAGCGCCAAGTAGGCGATGTGATGTTCTTCGACCGGGTTCGCCAGGTTTTGGACGAGGTTGAAAGCAACTACGATGTGGTTGTCATCGACTGCCCGCCGCAGCTTGGCTATCTCACGCTGTCCGCCCTCACCGCGGCGACGTCGGTGATAGTGACGGTTCATCCCCAGATGCTGGACGTTATGTCGATGAACCAGTTCCTGGCGATGGTGGCTGAGCTCCTTCGGGAGGTGGCCACAGCGGGGGGAAACGTCGACTTTTCGTGGATGCGCTACCTGATTACGCGCTTTGAGCCTGCCGATGGGCCGCAGAACCAGATGGTGGGCTATTTGCGGTCGATCTTTGGTTCCCACGTCTTAAATTTCCCAATGCTCAAGACGACGGCCGTTTCTGATGCCGGACTGACCAACCAGACCCTTTACGAGGTCGAGAGAGGTCAGTTTACGCGCAGCACATACGACCGTGCCCTCGAGGCGATGAACAACGTCAATGAGGAAATCGAAACCCTGATCAAGAAATCCTGGGGGAGAGCCGCATGAGCCGGAAGAACCTTCTAAACCTCGTACAGGTCGATGCTGCGCGTCCGGCAAAGACACAGGGCCGCCCGCTGCTTTCAACGTCTGTGCAGTCTGACGAATCCTCGGCGGACAACAAGCTTGTCAAGCAGGTCGGGTCCACGATCCGTGAGGAGAAGGCCCGTCAGGCCCGTGCAGATGAGATCGAGCGGCGACTTGCAGAGGGCCAGACTGTGATCGAGATCGACCCCGGCGAGGTCGAGCCTTCCTTTGTGCAAGACCGCATGCCCGGCGATATCGACGGGCTGATTAGTTCGATTAAGGAGCAAGGCCAGCAGGTGCCTATTCTTGTCCGCCCGCACCCGGACCAGGCCGGCCGCTATCAAGTGGCGTTTGGTCACCGTCGGCTTCGCGCCGTTCAGGCGCTTAAACGCCCGGTCAAGGCAATCGTTCGCGATTTGACGGATGAGCAACTCGTTGTGGCGCAGGGACAGGAGAACAACGAGCGCGAGGATCTCACTTATATCGAGAAAGCCCTCTTTGCCGACAATTTGCAGCAGCGCTTTTCCAGGGACGTCATCATGTCGGCCCTGTCTGTCTATAAGAGCGATCTATCTTACATGCTGTCTGTCGTGGTCAGGATCCCCCGGGATCTAATCAATGCAATCGGTGCCGCCCCGGGTGTGGGGCGCCGAAGCTGGGTTGAGCTCGCAGACCTGCTTGCCAAGGACGGATCGCTCGATTCGGCCAAGCTGTTTCTCGAATCGGCGGAAACTAAGGCCCTCCCCTCTGAGGCACGCTTCAAGGCTGTTGTCGCGCACTTGAAACCGCGGCCAGCTCGAGCGGCTGTTGACGTGTGGACCGCCGACGACGGAAAGCGCCTTGCGAGAGTGCTGAACACGGACGGGAAACTGGAAATCGCCATCGACAGGAAAGAAGCGCCTGAGTTTGCCGCGCTCGTCCTGGAGAAGCTTGAAAAACTGTATCGCGAGCACCGCTCAGCGAAATAGCACGCTGGATCAACAAGCCACGGAGTCAAAACCGCAAAAGAAAAGAGCCCCCTCAACGTCGCCGTCGTGGAAGCCCTTATCTGTTCTGTAGCAAGACAGAGAATCGCATTTCCATGAATCTTCGTCAAGAGTCTCGGCGCCATTTTGGTGAGCTCATTTTTTTTGCCTTCTGAAAGGTGAAAGACGATGCATACGGGAAATGTGACGACGCCGTTTGGGCGGCGGTCGATGACGCTTGCCCTCGTGAAGCGGCAACTGGCTGCGAACGAGATCAAGCCTGGTAAGTCTGTCGAAAAGTGGAAAGTGTTCCGAGATGTTGCTGAGGCCCGGGAAACGCTTGGCCTTCAGGATCGCAGCGTCGCCATCCTGGATGCGCTTCTAACGTTCCTTCCGACCAATGAACTGCGCCAGGACGGACAGATGATTGTCTTTCCTTCGAATGCTCAGCTGACACTGCGCGCCCACGGCATTGCTGGGGCCACGCTTCGGCGCCATCTCGCAATCCTCGTCGACGCCGGTCTGATTGTGCGAAAAGACAGCGCCAACGGAAAGAGATTTGCGCGGAAGGATCGTGACGGCGATATCGAAACGGCCTTCGGCTTCGACCTGTCTCCGCTTCTGGCGCGGGCTGATGAACTTGCTTTGATGGCGCAGGAGGTCGTGGCTGCCCGTGTTGCGTTCAGAAGGGCAAAGGAGACACTAACAATATGCCGAAGGGACGTTCGTAAACTGATCAGCGCGGCTATCGAGGAAGGCGCGGAGGGCGATTGGCAAGCAATCGAGGACATTTATCTCAATCTAATAGCTCGCCTCCCCCGCACACCGTCGCAGGCAGACGTCGGTAACGTGCTCAGCGAAATGCAGTTGCTTTATGCTGAAGTGCTTAGGCGTCTGAATATTCACGAGGAAATCGAAATTAATAGCACCAATGATGCTCATAATGAGCGCCACATACAGAATTCAAAACCCGAATCCATCCGTGAACTTGAACCTCGCTCTGAAAAAGAGCAGGGGGCGAGGTCTGGTGGAGTTGATTTGCCCTCGCGTCTGGCGACCACATCCTTTCCGTTGAGCGTTGTGCTAAAGGCGTGCCCGCAGATTTGCGACTATGGACAAGGCGGTGTGGTGGGAGGCTGGCGTGATCTGATGTTGGCTGCCGTTGTTGTCAGATCGATGTTGGGTGTGAGCCCATCGGCTTATCAAGATGCTTGCGATGTGATGGGGCCGGAAAATGCGGCAATCGCGATCGCCTGTATTCTCGAGAGGGCGAACTTTATCACCTCGCCTGGTGGCTACTTGCGCGATTTGACCGGGCGCTGGGAACGAGGAGAGTTTTCGCTCGGCCCGATGGTCATGGCGCAGCTGAAGGTGAACAGTGGGGCAGCAGTTAGACGCGCCTAGCTGCTGCCCGGAGTTTTAGTCGCGCCTCTTTTATCTCGCGTCAATTTTAAGCCGTTTGATGCGTGTTCCCGCCGTTCCGGGAGTGGCCTCGCCAAATTCGTCTCGGGGTGATTGTCCCTCAAGGGTGCAGGGCATTCGGTGTCGAGCCGGATCCGGGCGGTGATATAGAAATGCGGAATTGGTCGGTGTTTCAAGATGGGCGTAGACACGAGGTGTCGAGGTTGTTCGGTGGGAGTCTAACAAGGCGTATGCAGACATCTGAGCCTTGAACATATTGGTGCATGCGCGACGATCATTGGAACTCCCGATCGCCGCCAGAATAGGGGTTCGACGCCACCGATCGGAGAGGCACCTGGGCAGCGTAAAGAGGTGAGGGCAGGCCCACTTCTGCGGTGTGAAGTTAGGCGCGCCTAACTTGCCTGTGTCAGTGGCGCGCGCAACATGGATTCGACCTCTGCTCGCCGGTCATCCTTTAACATGGCTCGATCATTGCCAGCTAGGGCACCAAGACAGGGTGCGAGATTTGGGGCAGGCTAACGGGCGACCTTGAAGCGTACACATGATGGGTGGCTACGAGTTAGGCGCGCCTAACTTCAAACGTGTCGACGCGCGCAGCGGTGCGAAAAATCTAGTGGGGTGCCGGACCGGGAGTTCTTTTTCGTGAAAGCAGGGCGGCGCGGAGTATTCCATTTTTGCTTGGTATTATAGCCGCGACATTGTCATCAACGATAGCAGGCGAGGGTGGTCCTTTGTCCCGCTTCAAGGTCATAAAGCGCTCCTGCGCCAGCATTCGGTCAGCTGCAGAGACCGGCTCAACCACTCACCTTCTAAATCATAACGCATGGCGTTTGGCTGGGCGCTCGCGAAATAGTACCGCTTTGAATGGACATACGCAGCGACTGCGCGTCTCAGGACAGTCGTTCCAACGCGGGGATTCAAGCGGCTTTTGAGATCTTCGAACAAGCCGCTGTCGTTTGGCATTTAACTGTAAGAATGCGCCCGTTCCGGCAGCTCATGGCACTTAATCTGAGATTCGCCAGTTGGTTTTTCGGCGCTTGACGCTCTCCGATTCCGAAATAGCGTTCTGTAATATTTCGCATTTTCCGATGAAGCTTGGCCATCGGTGGTCATCTTTTTCCAGGTGGTGAATCTCACACTAAGTGCCAAATCGAACCGGCGAATCTCAGATTAAGTGCCTGATCTCAATTTAAGTGCCGCGCTATCTTGTTGAATTATTGGATGCGGAGTCTTGCGATTAAATGCAAAACGACATTACCAAAGCGAGGCCGTCGCGTTCGCGGGTTCAGCTTTCCTCGACCAGCTTGTGTTTTTTCCAGGTTCTCGGGTTCCATTCGACCAGCATATGATGGCCTAAGGCTGGCCCGCCCGTTTCAAGGTGCAGAGCACGCATCTCGACCGATCCATCGAAGCAGAAGCCGGTGCGGACGGCGTTCGGTCCGGTTTCAGTGAGGTTCTGCTTACCGAGACTGCGAACCTCGAGGGTGGCAGAACAGCTGACGACAACACGCGAGCCGGTCTTGCGACCAATTTCAACGGCGCGACGGTATTCCCACCGACCGAATACGAGGCCCACATCCAGGACCGGCGTCAAGATCCAGTCGGGTTGTGCATGCAGCGCAGCGTCTCCGCCCGGCGTCTGTTGCTCAAGATCTTCGCAAATCAGCACCATCACCCGCCCAAGTCCGAGGATGTCGCAAAGCACCAATTCGCTTCCGGTGGCGCAATCTTCCATGTGCGAGTCATCGTCGTGACCGTCTGCGCGGGGTAGGGCGCACTGCTTCATACGGGGCGCGGCCATGTTGAACGCATTCAGCTTGCGTTGACGAAACAGGACTTCGCCGGCACCCGTCATGACAACGGCCTCATTGAACGGCCTGTCGAGCCCTTTTGACCTCTCTTCGGAAGGGCCGCTTCCCGTCAGTACCAACGAGTGACCTAAGCGGGCCGCCCGGCGCAACGTTTCGGCAAGGCCCATAACCGCTGAGCTGGTGGCGACGAGTTCAGGCAAGACAACGAGGCCCGCTCCCTTATCCAACAGAGCCGAGACTTCGTTTTCGATCCTGACGTCCGTAATCGACGAACGCGGCACCGTGTCCAGAAACGCTTTATGGCGTCGGTCCGACACCGAAAATTCGAAGTCGTCACGATCCTCGGCAATTGGCGCAAGGCCCACTTTTTGAGCCGCGTCGTGCGAAACATAGATTTGACTTGGCGGCGGCGCCATCGGCCGCAATTTGAAACTTTTCTGCAGGTCAGGAACGAAGCTCAGAAAGGAAAACTGATGAGCGAGCGCAACCCCACTTTGTTCTAATCCCTTTGTCCGCTCCTTGCCCGGCATCAACAGGCCTTTGGGAAGGACGAAGCCTTTGCCAGACAACTCGGCATAGGCGCCTGTCATCGTCCGCTCCGCCCGCATCGCCGCCAACATCTGTCCACCTGCCGATGAGCGGCCAGGGAGCCGCGTCTTGATAGAGGGATGGATGCGCATCGCTACCTGGTCGAGGGCGCACATCACCACAAAGGCACGTTCATGGGGCGTGTCGACCTCACAGCTGAACGCCACCAACCGGCGGCCAAGATAGTCGGTTACCATGGCTGGAACGTCTGCAGTTGACGCTCCCTCCAAGAGCTCGACGAGCCGCCCGAATTCAGCTGCGTGCCGTCCGGACCATGGGGCAAGCGTCGCCTCAGCCTCATAGGGTTCGACGATTTGCCACAATTCCGCGAATAGTTGTCCCGGTTTCATGACGTCAGATCGGCTTGCGGATGAAGGTTTGCAGCAGGGGGACAAGTTGCGAGAAGTCCGTTCCGTCATGTCGCATCTTGTCGGTCAGCGCTCGCATGGCCGGAACGAAGGTTGAGGCGCCTTGTTCATCACTCCTGGTCAGCGTTGACAACAGTTCATTGAAATACAGATCGCCATGCTCCGAGCTTGCGATCGCCCGTTGAAAAAGACCGAGCGCTTGCTCCGTCAGCGGTGCGCCGCTGCGGATATTCGACAGCAGTGTCTCCATTGCCTCGTGTTCCCGGCCGGCATCGAGAAGGATCTCTGCTTCTTGGAGCGCCACTCTCGGGAGCGACTGGAAATCGGCTGAGGTGCTTTTAATACGGAAAAGCGCTTCGTCGAATTGGCCGCGACGCCGATACAATTCCGACTGGCACAGGAACAGCTCATCCTGGACGCGGTCCCGTCCGCCATCTGCCGGCAGAAGTCGGTCGGCGTGCAGTAATACCTGACCTGAAACTTTTTCAAAACGCTCATCCCCGATCTCCATCGCGACCTTGAGGCGCGTGATAAGGATCTCTATGATCTCGCCGAGATCCCTGTCGCGGGCGGTGGAGGTTTGCGAAAGAAGTTTGACCGCTGCGACGATCGCGCGCTCGGCGCCACTTCCGTCACCTCTTTCGAGAAGCTTGCTGGCCAGCAGACGCTGGGTTCTCGCCGGTTCGATCTCGTTGCCAACGGGTAGAGCGCGTCTCCCAATTGCGCGATAGATCTCGGCTATCTCCTTGTACGTCTCGATGACCTCGTCGGCGCGGCCCAAAGTGTCGAGAATTGCGGCCTGACGGTCGAGCAGTCGCGCGTGACGCCATTTTGCGATCGGCGATTTTTCTGCCCGCCACAGGCGCTCAGCATTGCGGCTCAAGCCGAGGGCTTTCTCGAACTCGCCATTGCGCTGCAGCAAGCCGGCGATATCGTCAAGGATCAGTGCATATCGCGTCGCATACGTGGTTGGTTCCTCGTTGTAGGCGCGGCGGGCAAGTTGTTCCGCTGTTTCGGCGAAGGTTGCTCCGGTTCGGAACGAAAGCCGGTTGTCGCGCCGCAGGACGAAACTCAATGCGGCTTCGGCAAGCGACATCAGCCATTCGGGCCTTTCACCATCGTCTGCGACCGCATTGTCCAACCAGAACTGGACCTGGCTCCAGGCGTCCAAAGTCGGTTGGTCGCTGATGGCTCGCAGGTCAAACAGCCGGGGATCGTCGAATGCGGCGCGGCGCCAGTATGATGATAGAACGTCTGCATCGACTGGCCGAATGCCTATTTTAGTAGAGCCGGTAATCCGGCGGGCCAGGTCGTGCATGGCATCTAGGAGAGACCCTCTTTCATCTGGGTACTCTTCAAAGACAGCAAGCTTCTCTTCGAAAGCGCACCACGGATAATTGCGCACTTCCGCCCGCCGGAGACTTTGCTCGACCTTGCGCGGTCCGCCCTCGATAAGGTCGATGAACCGCTGCGCGGTGTGACGTCGCGCCGCCTCGACAGTCGAACGTTCCTCGACCCGGCTGGGTACAAACTCCATTTTAAGCGCCGGTTTCTTCTGACTTTTGCGCGCCTCCTTGATCGAACGCGCGATCGCAGCCGTCCCCTCGATACTTTGACGGTTGTAGACAAGGCAAAGGACGAGAGCGTCGGGGAGCTGTGAGGTGCAAATACCGGCGGTATCGGCAACACCCGTTCGACTGTCGATTAGAACATGGGTGTAGCGGTTTCGAGCCCACTTCAGAATGGCATTGATAAACGGCTCACCGTCGAAACGTTGATAGAAACCGTTCCAGTCGAGACCGCCAACCTTGTGGCTATAATGCTCGTCCTGGCGACCGGCGCCGATAAAGTCCAGACAACCTGATCCCTTCAATGGCAGATCAAGAGGCTGGACGATGTCGCTGCAGTCGCCGAGCTTGAATCTGTCCTTGCGATCCGGCTGCGCGTTGAGTTGCTCGAGATAGTCCCAAACGCGGTCGATCAGGCCATTGCTTTCGCCCTGATCCGGGTCGCTTAGGAACGGATGAAAATAGCGGTGCAACCCTGGTGCTTCCAGATCCCAATCGATCGCAAGCACTCTTTCATCGTTCGAAGCCAGTGCCCAGGCGACGTTTGCCAGCGTCATGCTGCGCCCACTTCCGCCCTTGTAAGAGTAGAAGGTCGTAACCTGTGACTTTGCCATGGCTAACCTGTCGCACTTATTCTGGGAACCTCAGCCGTGCGCACATCGGGCGGGGTGGGCCGGTTGTCGAGGCTGAATCCGAGATTGACAATCTTGCTCTGGGCCAATGGCGCGCGGCGCGCAGCCTCGACACCTTCATCGACAACCAGCCGGCCGACAGGCGTCAGAGCGTTGTAAAGGTTCCGTCCGTGTCGATGGCTGGTGACCATCTCCATCGCCCGCAGTTCGTCCAGCAGACGCGAAATATATCCTTTGTCCTGGCCAAGTGCTGCGGCGATCTCGGTGTTGCGTAGAGATTTTACGGCCAGCATATCAAGAATGCGCGCGAACGGCTGCTGCTTTGCCTTCTTGATCGCGTCCTCGTCAGCTGTGGCTGACGCTGCATACCCCATGATATCCAAGGCCGCTGCCAGCCGCCCGGCAGCGTAATCCGGGGACAAACGATCAGCCCGGATCTTGCTTCGCAACGTGCTGAGCGCTCCTGTTGCTGCTTCGACACCTTGGCGTAACACCGGAGCCGCCGCAGTGGGCAGGACGTCAGCGACAGTCTCCATTGAGGCATTGAGAGCCAAGTCAACTCTCTCGGCAACTGTTTTGAAATCGTCTTTTGCGATTAGATCTCTTACGATATCGAAGCTATTCCACAAGGGGTTACGCATGATGAGCTTCTCCTGTTATGTTACAGATAGGGGTAGTCAACGATTTTGTCAACGGTGACTGCCGCGGGTGTTTCATGCTGGTGTAAAAGGCCGTGGACCAGGCGACGTTGACTCTTTCCCGCGCCTGGCCGAAAACGCATGCAACGATGCGAGGATCAACGATGATCGAAGACGACGTTCTGACACAACCGGATAGCGCCGAGACCAAAGCTGAAGTCGAGAAGACGAAAGTGACCGGACGCGGCAAACGGTCGAGCCCCAACAAGGCTGCGGCGGGCAAGGTTGCCAGCAGCGTTCAGAAGAGCGACAAGCCGAAGGCACGAGGCTTGAGTGACACGGACAAGCTTGAGAAGATCAGGCAGATCGAGGTAGCCGTCGCCGGCGGGGCAACCCTGAAAGATGCCGTGGGTGCGGCCTCGATCTCCGACCAAACCTATTATACATGGAAGAAAGCCGTCGCCGCACCAACGTCTGGGACGTCGTCCAGCCCAGTTGCTGTTGACGACGAGTTTGCCGAATTCATTCAGCTCGAGGAAGAGAATCGCCGACTGCGCAAACTGCTTGGCGAAAAACTCCGCACCGAAAACGCCGAACTGCGCAAGCGGCTCGGGATCACCTGATCAACTTGGTTTTGACGATGACGCTGCGCGGGACAGGATTTACTGGCCGCCGCTGTCGATGAAATTGACGAATTATGAAAATACCACAACGGCCCTTCGTGGTCGAATACAAGGCGAACAGGCGGCAAACCCAGACGCGACCTTCTTCCATTTGGGGCAGCCTTGATCTGCAGGCTGTGGCCCGACAGGTCGAGGCCGACGGGATTTTGCCTGATACCGGACATTCGGTTGCGAGGCCGACAGTCAACGACCCAAAACCGGCTGAAACCCCCGTCCCGTCGCCGGATCTCCTTGCCATACCCGAACATAATCCCCAGGGACCTGCTGCTGGCATCCTACCCGAGGGAATTGGCGCGGCGAAGCAGGAGCTTTCATCAGAGGCTGCGGCAACCGAGAAGTCCGTGCCGCCGACGCCGCGGCATGTGCGCACTCCCGCTGCGTCGAGGCGGACCGTCGTTGCCTCGGTGCAGACTGAGCCTGCATCGATCCCGGCGATGACCCCCGTCAACGATCGCCGGGCGGGCCTACCACCAGACAACCACATGGATGACCTCAACGCACTCGACGCAGAAAACCGCCGCCTGAAACGTCTCCTGATGGCCAAGCTCCGTGACGAAAATCGGGCACTTCAGACGATGTTGTGCCGGTTCGATACCGAATGAAGAAGGCGCTGGGCGAAAGCGGTTTTTTTGCCATTTGAGTGAGGTTGGTCGGCGCATCTCAGGCAAGCTCCCCGACGTCTCCTGTTGCGAAGCGTCGCATTCATCCGTGCATGGACTGTTCTTGCGGGCGCGGCAGCGATCTGGTTAGAAGGTGATCCATAGGATCGTCGCCTTTGCCTCGAAGACGAAGGCGGATGGTCGCATCGCCCGGGGTTTTTTCCGACCATGTTCGATCTTTTGCTGCTTTTCGTGGCTGGCTTCCTCGCCGGCAGTATGAACGCGCTGGCCGGTGGCGGTTCGTTCGTGTCGTTGCCCGCCCTGATCTCCGTTGGCGTCCCGTCCGTGATCGCAAACGCGACCAGCACCTTCGCTCTCTTTCCGGGAGGCTTGGCAAGCTCCTGGGTCTATCGTGAGGGCGTAAGAGATGTATGCGGTGTCGGGGTCAAGCCGATTGCAGTTGCCACCATCACAGGCGGTGTCACCGGCAGTATCCTTTTGCTTTTAACGCCCACGACGACATTCGACGTCATGCTGCCATGGCTCTTGCTCATCGCCACGTCCATGCTCATTCTCGGACCCAAGCTCGGCATTCGGCTGCAACGGGCAAAACGCTCGCAGACCGCGCTTGTCTTGCCGATCCAATTACTGCTTGGCATCTATGGCGGCTATTTCGGCGGAGCGGTGGGACTGATGATGCTCGCCGCGTGGAGCCTGCTTGGCGGCGGTGATATCAAAAGTCTCAATCCGACCCGCATGGTCATGGTGACCGCCGCAAATGCGGTGGCTGTGATCGTCTTTGTGCTGGCCGGCGCAATCGCCTGGCAACAATGCCTGCCGATGATTGCGGGTGCCTTTGCGGGTGGCTGGAGCGGAGCCCATCTCGGGCGCAGGCTGCCGGCGCCGATTGTCCGGGCTATCACCGTCGTGGTTGCCCTCCTGACCACCGTCATTTTCTTTGCAAGAGCCTACCTCTAGTCGACCAAGGGCTGGCTGCAGACGCTGTTGAAAAATAATCGAGGGACTCCGTTATCGACGCGTCGCGTTCCGGCGTCCGGTAAGCCGGGAATACGATCGATTTCCAGCAGGCCATTGAGACCGAGTGACTGGTATTGAAATGGCGTTTGGCACTTCTGTGGTTGCCGCCCGCGGCAGCCTTCACCCGAAAGGCTTCCATCCACGCAATATTGCCGGATCTTGGCCGAACGAGAAGCTTCGCCGGTGGAAGGGACGGTGGGGCATGGAGAAGGGGGTAGAGGGAGAGGAGGGAGGTGAAAGCTGTGACGGATTGAGAGGGTTGGAGAGAGGCTCCGCCCGGTCCGTCATGGAGAAATTGACATGGCTCAGGCTATGGAGAAAATCACCCTCAGTGCAGCTCGGGATATTCCCTTCAACAAGCTGGTGCTCAGCCAGCAGAACGTCCGCAAGATCAAGGTGGGCGTCTCGATCGAGGATCTGGCGGAAGACATCGCTCATCGCGGGCTGCTCACCAGCCTCAACGTCCGTCCCGAACTCGACGGCGACGGCAACGAGACCGGAATCTATCGTATTCCTGCCGGCGGTCGTCGCTATCGCGCCCTTGAACGCCTTGTCGTGCAGAAGCGTCTGGCAAAGACTGCGGGTGTCCCGTGCATCGTCAGTAAGGGCGAAACGCTCGAGGTAGAGGACTCGCTCGCCGAAAACGTCCAACGCGTCAGCCTACATCCGCTCGATCAGTTCCGCGCCTTTCAGACCCTGCGCGAGCAGGGCCTCGGGGAGGAGGAGATTGCGTCGCGCTTCTTCGTCTCGGTAGCCACCGTCAAGCAGCGCCTACGGCTGGCTTCCGTCTCGACGCGGCTTCTCGATCTCTATGCCGATGACGAGATGACGCTGGAGCAAATCATGGCTTTCTCAATTGCGAACGATCACGTTCGCCAGGAGCAGGTCTGGGACACGATCTCGCGCTCGCATAGCCGCGAGCCGTATTACATTCGCAGGCTGCTGACCGAAACCGCAATCCGTGCCAGCGACCGCCGCGCCGTCTACGTCGGCACTGAATCTTACGAGGCCGCCGGCGGTGTGACCATGCGCGATCTGTTCGACCAAGATCAGGGCGGTTGGCTGCAGGATCCGGCGCTCCTGGAGCAGCTCGTAATGGATAAGCTCAAGGCTGACGCCGAGGCGATCCGGGTGAACGAAGGCTGGAAATGGGTCGAAGCCGCCTTCGATTTTCCCTACGGCCACACGTCCGGTCTGCGCCGCTTCTACGGCGAGCAGGCCGAAATGACGGAAGACGAACTGGCCCGCTTTGACGCAACCCGTGCGGAATACGACAAGCTGGACGCAGAGTATGCGGAGGCGGACGAGTACTCGGAAGCGACCGAACAGAAACTAGAGGAGCTTGGTGCCGAGCTCGACCGGCTCAACGACCGCCCTTACGTGTTCGACCCGCAGGAGGTCGCCCGCGGCGGTGTCTTCGTTTCGCTCGGCGCCGGTGGTGAGCTCAAGATCGAGCGCGGTTTCGTTCGGCCGGTAGACGAACCACAGGCCGTGGGAAGTTCAACCGAAGATGTCGGCGGCGATATCACAGATCATGGTAGCGACCCGTCGTCTCCCAGCGGCGACGGCGTTCAGGCGGACGACGAGGACGAAACGCTCAAGCCGCTTCCCGACCGCTTGGTTCTCGATCTGACAGCGGCGCGCACGGTTGCTTTGCGCAATGCGCTGGCGAACAATCCGGTCATCGCCTTCATCGCGGTTCTGCACGCGTTCGTCCTGAAGATCTTCTACGTCTACGGCTCGGATTCATGCGTGGAGGTAACGCTGCAAAGCGCCCGCTTCAGCCAGACTCCCGGCCTCGGCAATACGGTATGGGCGAAGGAGATTGAGCAGCGGCATGAAGGCTGGGGCCAGGATCTTCCCAAGGATCCGAATGATCTCTGGGAGTTCCTGATCAAGCTCGACGAGGTCAGCCGGCAGGCTCTGTTTGGCCATTGCGCTTCGCTGTCGGTCAACGCGGTCATCGAACCCTGGAACAAGCGGACCCGGGCGATCGCCCATGCTGACCAGCTGGCCCGCTCGATTGGTTTCGACATGGTGGGGGCCGGCTGGACACCGACAGCCGACAACTATCTCGGTCGCGTCACCAAGGCCCGCATCCTGCAGGCGGTCCGAGAAGCCAAGGGTGACCAGGCGGCGGAGCTGATCGGCCATCTCAAGAAGACCGATATGGCCCGCGAGGCCGAACGACTGATGACAGGTTGCGGCTGGTTACCGGAACCGCTTCGCATGACGATCGGGGAAGGCACGATCGAAAGCGACGCTGTCGCAGATAGTGCCGTCCAGCCCGAGGTGGTTGAGCCTGTATTCGAAGCTTCAGACCTGCCGGCCTTCCTGCTCGATGAGCCAGGAACATCGAACGATAACGCCGGCGATACGGAGAATGAGATTGACGGCGGGCACCTCGCCGCCGCCGAATAGATTCATAAGCATCGCATCCGCTGACCCGATCGCCTTTGCGGTCGGGTCTTCTTTGCAACCAGCCCGGCCCCCGTGCCGGGTTTTTCCGTTTCAGGAGGCACCAATGCCCGACTTCACGATTGAGACCACCTACCACCTGCCGGTCTTCCGGCATCGCACTTACGCGGCTGACACACTGGACGCGGCGTGCCGTGCTGCTATCGAGGATGACAGTTGGGATATCGCCGAGAAGGATTTCGATTCCTCGGGACCAATTCATATCACCGGCATCTGGAACGGCGCACATGCGGCCTATGCGGGTCCGCCCATCCAGGTCCCGCAGCAATTCGAAGAGCCTGTCCAGCGCCGGGCGCGTCATTTCGAGATCCTGCTCGGACTATTGAAGATCCTGTTCGATGACGTCCGTGCGGCCCGGCCACCGTCGCTCGATTGGCTCGCGCGATCTGCCTGGGCGATTGCCAGAGGAGAAGCCATTCTCGCCGGAGACCCGGATCCTGAAGAGCCGGTCGACCCGCCAAAGCCGTCCCACGTCCTGGTCAGGCTTCAAGAGGATGGTGTGCGCGACGCAATCACGGCGGTGCTCGAAGTCGATCCGAGTTTCAAAGCTGTAGGGCGGGAGGCCGTGACCGACGACGAGGTCCACGCCGCATGCCTGTCCATCGCCACCACGATGGATTTTTCCGACGTGGTGGGAAGCGCCGAATTCCAGGCCGCGCTCTCGGCGATCCGCTCGGCGCATCGTCGACTGACCTCCGATTAATCCTTCTTCTTCCCCAGACATCCCTCAACCTCGCCCGGCCACCGCGCCTGGGTTTCGTCTTATGGAGACAATCCAAATGAACTCCCTTGCTTCCACTAACCAGCCCGCTTCCTCCGGCTTCAAGGTCGATATCTCCCGCGGTGAACGCATCGGACGTGTCTCGTCGGAATGGTTCTCGCGCCCCGACGACGAGCGGTTCCTGTCGCTGACCGAACTCCACGATACCGTTCGATCCCGCGCCGACCGCGCGCATGCACGAACCCTCGAAAGCGCCGCGATCCGCGTCGAGGCGACACGCGACAACGCCGAACGGCTCGAACTCCTCGTCCCTGGTCAGCGCCAGCCGATTGCACCGACCCATTGGAGTTACGGTCAGCTCTGCAGCCTCGTGGGCGCACCCGCCACCTATATGCGCCAGTTACCGGCGCCACTCGCTGCCATCAACCTGCAGCATGGCCTGCTCAATCACCGCGCCGAATTGGTCAAGACGTTAGAATTGGACGATGGTCGGGTTGAACTGCGGGCCGTCACCGGACCGGAATATGGCCGCATCTGGGACCACGAACTGGTCTCGGCAGTGATGAAGATTGCGGGCAATGGGACCGGCGACACGATGTGGAAAGTGCCGGGGGTGCTCGATTGGGCGACCATGACCCACAATCCCTTCGTCGATATCACCAAGGACACCACGACGCTTTATGCCAGCGACCGGGACGTTTTCCTGTTCCTGGTCGACGACACCCATCCGATCGAGGCCGGCCGGTTGCCGAATGGCGAGCCAGATCTCTACTTTCGCGGCTTCTATGCCTGGAATTCCGAGGTCGGCTCGAAAACGCTCGGCATCGCCTCCTTCTATCTGCGAGCGGTCTGCGCCAATCGAAACCTCTGGGGCACGGAGAATTTCGAGGAGATCACCATCCGCCACTCGAAATTTGCCGCCCAGCGGTTCGCGCATGAGGCAGCGCCCGCGCTGACCAGCTTTGCCAATTCGTCGCCTGCGCCATTCATTGCCGGCATCAAAGCGGCACGGGAGCGGATCGTCGCGCGAAAGGATGACGATCGCGAAACCTTCCTGCGCCGGCGTGGATTTTCGAAAGGCGAGACCGGCAAGGTGATCGACATGGTGCTGTCGGAGGAGGGGCGGCCGCCGGAATCGATCTTCGATTTCGTCCAGGGCATTACGGCGCTCGCCCGCACCAAGACCAATCAGGACACGCGCCTGGAGCTCGAAGGCAAAGCAAAGAAGCTGCTCGAAAGCGCCGCCTGACATGTTCATGCGCGCCTGGCTCAGACCCGGCCGCGTCTGCGAACCCGATCGTCGTCATCCCAGAGCCCGGTCAAGTGCCGGGCCTCATTTTGTCTGGAGCACCCCAATGGCTATCCCCAATCATGCCCGTACAAACTTCGACACGCTGCTGCGCGCCGCGTCCGATGGCAATCTTGCTCTCATGGAATGCCTTGATGCCGCGACACGCGAGCCGCGTTACGTGCTCTGCGCCGTCGGCCGCAGTGACGGCGAATACGTCTTCACGCCATTCGGCCATCTCGCCGACGGCAATCCCTACGACGCCTATCTGCCGCCGGACCCAAAAGATCCCGCTGGCTTCATCGTAGGTCCGACCACCTAGACGCTGACGATCGCCGGCATCCTTCAATCTGCGATCATTTCCCACACCCTCACGCCGCAAGTTCTCCTCCTCCCGAAATTCGGAAGAGAGCACTTGGTCAGACCCATTCCCCTCTCATTCGGAGCCTCGACCGATGAATATCATCTCGCATCCTCACACCGTTTCCACCTCTCCGCGTCTTGAGACCAAAACCCGCGCTGACGCACTTATAGGTGCTGCCGGTCGAATCACGTCGCTTCTGGAGCAAGGTAAAGTCGTCACCACAGGCGACCTGCGACAGATCATGATCGAGGCCCTCCGCGGCAGCGACGCCGAGGGCCTCTGGCTCTGGAAAGACGCCTACGAGGCGACCGAGGTCGCTCAGGTCCTGTTTCTCCGCAAGTTCGGCGCGGCGATCATCGCGCGCGTCCATGCGCCGCAGTCGGCGCTTACGATGCTGACGAAGGTGGCAAGGCTCGTGCCGACCCATAGCCGACGCTCCGAGGAGAGCCAGGCGCTGCAGCAACTCTCGACGCCGATGCCACTCGCGTATGTGGCGTCCCGCGCCGCGGGCATCATGGCCGACGATATCGTTCTCGAGCCGTCTGCCGGAACCGGCCTGCTGGCGATCTTCGCCGAGCTCGCAGACGCGCGTCTGGCGCTCAACGAGTATGCGGTCGTGCGCCGCTCATTGCTCGAACAGCTCTTCGCCGGTGTCTCGGTCTCGCAGCACGATGCCGCCCATATCGACGACTATCTCGATGATGCTGTCCGGCCGACCGTCGTGTTGATGAATCCGCCATTCTCTGCGGTTATTCATGTCGAAGGCCGCGTCGCTGACGCCGCCTGGCGGCATCTGACCTCAGCCTTCGCGCGTCTTGCGCCCGGTGGCCGGCTTGTTGCGATCACCGGTTCAAGCCTCACCCCCGACAATCCTGCGTGGCGCGACGACTTCGTCCGGCTGCAGGGGCATGGCACGGTCCTGTTCACCGCGGCGATCGACGGCAGCATCTATGCCCGCCATGGCACGACGACCGAAACGCGCCTTACCGTCATCGACAAAGTTCCGGCAGACGACCCGAAGAGGCTTGTCGCCTCGAAGGGCGTCGCCTCCGATCTGGAAACGTTGCTTGCCTGGATTGAAGGGCTTTCACCGCGCTTGCCGTCGATGGAGACGAACGTCGCTAGCACCCTTCGAACGGTTGCAGTTCGAAAGGGCGCAGGAACTATGCGTTCGCCGGCCGTCACGGCTCCCCTGCATCGCCCAGCCGCCGCCGGTCAGGTTTCTCACATTCCGACGGTCCGCTCGTTGCCTGTCGATGACGAGATTATCGAGCTCAACTACGAATTGCGGGATGCTGTGGCGAAGGACGAGGCGGGCGCAGCCGATGGCATCTACGAGCCCTATCGGCTGCAGGCGATCCACATCCGCGGCACCCAGCCTCACCCCGACAGGCTGGTCGAATCCGTGGCCATGGCCTCGGTCGCGCCCCCGAAGCCAAGCTATCGCCCGCAACTGCCGAAGCGGATCGTCTCCAGCGGCGATCTTTCCGATGCCCAGCTCGAGAGCGTCATCTATGCCGGCGAAGCTCATTCCGGCTATCTCGCCGGCCATTGGATCGTCGACGCCTCCTTCGACAATCTGAAGGCCGTCGCACCCGACACGGAGCATGCCGTTCGTTTTCGCCGGGGATGGTTTCTCGGTGATGGCACGGGCGCGGGAAAAGGCCGCCAGGTCGCGGGCATCATTCTCGACAACTGGCTGAAGGGCCGCCGTCGCCACGTCTGGATTTCCAAGTCAGACAAGCTGATCGAGGACGCGCAGCGCGACTGGAGCGCGCTCGGGCAGGAAAAGCTCTTGGTGACGCCGCTGTCCCGCTTCCGGCAGGGCAAGCCGGTCAAGCTGGAGGAAGGCATCCTGTTCACGACTTTTGCGACGTTGCGCACCGATGAACGCGAGGGCCGGCGATCGCGCGTGCAGCAGATCGTCGACTGGCTCGGCGCCGACTTCGATGGTGTTATCGTCTTCGACGAAGGCCATGCCATGGCCAATGCCGCCGGCGGCAAGACCGAGCGCGGCGACAAGGCGGCATCGCAACAGGGCAGGGCGGGTCTTCGCCTGCAGCGCGCCCTGCCGAGCGCCCGCGTCGTCTATGTCTCGGCGACCGGCGCATCGGAAGTCGAATCGCTCGCCTATGCCGAACGGCTCGGTCTCTGGGGCAGCAGCGACTTCCCCTTCCCGACGCGCTCCGAGTTCATTGCCGCGATTGAAGACGGGGGAGTCGCCGCCATGGAGGTGCTGGCCCGTGACCTCAAGGCGATGGGTCTCTATGCGTCGCGTTCACTCTCCTTCGAGGGTGTCGAATACGAAATCCTCGAACACGAGCTCACCGAGGAACAGGTGCGCATCTACGATTCCTATGCTGAGGCGTTCCAGGTGATCCACAACCATCTGGACGCTGCCATGGAGGCCTCGGGCATCACTGGTGCGACCAGCGCGGCCGGCAAATCCGTCACGCTGAACAAAAATGCCAAGGCTGCTGCGCGTTCAGCCTTCGAAAGCTCCAAGCAGCGCTTCTTCAATCATCTCCTGACCTCGATGAAGACGCCGGCTCTTCTCAGAACGACTGCAGCAGACCTGGAGGACGGACATGCGGCCATCGTCCAGCTCGTTTCAACCGGGGCAGCGCTGACCGAGCGCCGGCTGGCACAGATCCCGACCGAGGAATGGGGCGATCTGCAGGTCGACGTGACGCCGCGGGAATATGTCATCGACTACCTGATGCACTCCTTCCCCGTGCAGCTCTTCGAGGAATTTTCCGACGCTGACGGCAATCTCAGCTCCCGGCCCGTGCACGACGCCGACGGCAACCCTGTGATCTGCCGCGAGGCAGAACGGCGCCGGGACGAGCTCGTCGAAACGTTGGGCAGCCTGCCGGCGATCCCGACCGCTCTTGATCAGATCGTCCAGCACTTCGGAACGAGCCAGGTCGCCGAGATCACCGGTCGCTCCCGCCGCATCGTCCGCCGCGAGGACAGCAGCTCTATTGGCCGCTATGCCGTGCAGAACCGGCCGGGCAGCGCCAATCTCGACGAGGCTCGCGCCTTCATGGATGACGAGAAAGGCATTCTTGTCTTCAGCGACGCCGGCGGGACCGGTAGATCCTACCATGCGGATCTTGCCGCCAAGAACAAGCGCCTGCGTCTTCACAATCTTCTCGAAGCGGGATGGCGCGCCGACGTGGCGATCCAGGGTCTCGGGCGCAGCCATCGCACCAATCAGAAACAGCCGCCGCGCTTCCGGATGATCGCCACCAACGTCAAGGCAGAGCGGCGCTTTCTGTCGACCATTGCCCGGCGTCTCGACACGCTTGGCGCCATCACCCGGGGCCAGCGCCAAACCGGCGGGCAGGGGATGTTCCGCAGCGAAGACAATCTCGAATCCCAATATGCCCGCGACGCGCTGCGGCAGTTCTATGGGTTGCTGCAGGCCGGCAGGATTGAAGGCTGCTCGCTTGACAGGTTCGAGAGCATCACCGGCCTGTCGCTGACGTCGGAAGAGGGCGGGCTGAAGAATGAGTTGCCGCCCATCCAGACATTCCTCAATCGCATGCTGGCGCTGACCATCGCGATGCAGAACGTGCTGTTCGAGGCCTTCGAGCAGTTGCTAGCCGCGTGCATCGAAGGGGCGATCGCCGCCGGGATCTACGACAAGGGCCTGGAGACGATCGCCGCCGACAGCATGACGGTCACTGAGCGCCGGCTGATCTATACACATCCGGTCACCGGCGCGCAGTCGCACCTGCTGACGATCGAGCGGAGGGATCGCAATGCGCCGATGCTGCTTCATGATGTGCTGACTCTCTTCAGGCAGGATCCACGCGCCAAGCTGATGATCAACGGCAAGTCGGGCCGGCCAGCGGTGATGGTGCCGACCCGCTCGATCATGCTGGACGACGGTTCTGTTCAGGCGCGCGTCTCACTGATCCGGCCGATGGACGAGCTGCGCTTCGAAGTCCGGCAGCTCGAAGAGACGTCCTGGGAGGGGGCTGACGAACAGGTCTTCGCCCTTGCCTGGGAGGCCGAAGTCGCGGCCGTGCCGGAATTCTCGACATCGGTAATGCATATCGTCAGCGGACTGCTCCTGCCGATCTGGAAACTGCTGCCGCAGGATTTCTGCCGCGTGCGGCGCCTGCAGACGGATGACGGTGAGCGCATCGTCGGCCGTGTCGTCGCGCCGGATCGTTTGGCCGGCCTTTGCCGCAACTTCGGGATCGACCAGACCATGGTGATCGCCCCGGAGCAAGCATGGGCGGCACTGATCGACGGATCCTCGTTCATCGGTCTTGCCGGCGACATGACGCTCCGCCGGGTGCGTGTGATGAACGAGTACCGCGTCGAGCTCATCGGCTTCATCGACGGCATGCGTGACTGGCTGCGGTCGGTCGGCCTGTTCTCCGAGATGATCAGTTGGAAGCTGCGTTTCTTCGTGCCGATCACTGACGAGGGGCCGGGCATTCTGTCGAAGCTGATGCAGCGTCACCGCCTCATCGACATTGCGCGCCGGTCGTAACGGAGGCCTGCCATGCTTTCCGCCTCCGATCTGGCGGACCGTCTCGCGCAAAACGCCGAGTCGGTCTGCCGCCACTATCTCTCCGCCGGCCGCCGGGCCGGCAATTACTGGCTCGTCGGCGACGTCGCCAACAACAAGGGCCGGTCTCTTTACGTGCATCTGATCGGCCCGCGCGCCGGCCGCTGGACGGACGCGGCGACCGGCCAGTTCGGCGATCTGCTCGATCTTGTCCGCGAGACCTGTGGCCTCGTCGATTTCCGCGACGTTGCCGAGGAGGCGCGTCATTTTCTCAGTCTGCCCCACCCCGAACCGGTGTCGGCCCGCAGGACCCGCGGCGGTGATGCCTCTCCGGTCGAGCGGCCGACGGCTGAACGGGCACGGCGGCTGTTTCGAATGACGCAGCCGTTGGCGGGTACGCTCGCAGACACCTATCTGCGTGAACGTGGTATTCTGCGGGCATCCACCCATGGCGCGCTCCGTTTCCACCCGTCCTGCTACTATCGCGATCTCGTGACGGGCCGGACGACCAGTTATCCGGCATTGGTCGCAGCCGTGACGGACGCCGCCGGAGCGATCACCGGCGTCCACCGCACCTATTTGTCCTCGGGGCTCGACCCGGATGGGGTCGGCAAGGCCAAGTTGGACGATCCCCGCCGCGCGCTGGGCGGGCTGCTCGGCAATGGCGTTCGCTTCCGCTTTCCGGTAAATGCGCCTGTGCCGGTCCTGGCGGCGGGCGAAGGCCTCGAAACCATGCTGTCGCTCTCGCATGTGCTGCCCGGCATGCCGATGGCGGCGGCGCTCACGGCCAATCACCTCGCTGCCTTCCGCTTCCCGCCCGGATGCCTGCGCATCTATATCGCGGCCGACGCTGATGCGGCGGGCCGGCATGGGATCGAGGGATTGAGCAGACGGGCTCAGGAGTGCGGGGTCCTGCCGCTGGTGCTGTCGCCCGAACTTGGCGACTTCAACGAGGATCTGCGCTGGCTGGGTCCCGACCGGCTGACCGCCAGCCTGCGGGCTCAACTCACCCCGGAAGACGCGATGGCTTATCTGCCCGCATGAGGCCGGAAGGGGCCGGTGGGCGGGGCCGGCGGCTTTGGTGAAGCACGGTCCGAGGATGCCTCCTGGGTGGGCGCGCCCGCGGGCCTGCCGAGAGGCGACCCTTACCACGCGGGCCTCCGGGCCTTCAGCGGGTCAGTCGGGTTTCTTCCCCTGCCGGTCGCAGGGCGACTCGGCATTCCTCGCGAAGCAAGAAACCCTTCTTCCGCCGCCCGGCGCTTCGCTGGGCCGCTGCGCTTTGCTTGCGGTTCCGGCCTCGGCCCGCGTGACCGGGTTGCCGTCAGGCCGCGAGAGGCGCGGCCCAGCGAACGGAGATCATCATGAACCTGATCCTTAACCCCGACGATACCTTCGAGCCCCACCACGCTTCGTCTCCCACCGACCGCTTCATCTATGAGATGCAGGTCTTCGGCTATCGCCCCTTCCAGGACGAGCCCGATCCACGGCCATTGCCGGAGGAGCCGCAAGTCCAGTCGGCCATCACCGCGATCTTCGACGGCTTCACCGAAATGCTCGGCGACACCCGGCTGGAGCCCGATCTCGAAGACCTGTTCTGGTCGATCCCCAACCTCTTCCATCGCGCCGGCGAGCGCATCCAGCGCGAACTCGACCGCAACGAGGAGGCGCAGCGTACCGGCCAGCGCGCGCAGGACGGCTCGGAGGTGAAGAGCGTCGAACTCGAACGCCTCATTGCCGAAGGCATCACGCTCTTGGAGCGCCGTAACGCGTTCGAGTTCATGCGCGACTATTCGGCCGACCTGTTCGAGGCACAGACCGGTTCGTCCTGGCGTCCGCGCACCGGCTCCAAGGTCAACCACGCCAACATGACGGCGGCGATGATCGATAGCAGAGATTTCCTGTCCGCCCGTCGCCGCGCCGAGACCGAGGTGCTGATCCCGGCCGGCACCAAGATCGCGTTTTCTGGCGGTATGGACTATAACGACCACGAACTGATCTGGGCGAAGCTCGACCAGGCGCATGCCAAGCACCCTGATATGGTGCTGCTGCACGGCGGCTCTCCGAAGGGCGCCGAGCGCATCGCCGCCTGCTGGGCCGAGGCCCGCAAGGTGACGCAGATCACCTTCAAGCCGAACTGGACGAAACACGCCAAGGCCGCGCCCTTCCGGCGAAACGACGACATGCTCTCCGTCATGCCGGCTGGCGTCATCGTGTTTCCCGGCTCGGGTATATCAGGCAACCTCGCCGACAAGGCACGTCGCCTTGGTATCCCGGTCTGGCAGAAGACAGGAGACGGCGCGTGAGCGCCATTTCTTGAAAATATGGAAAACATGGAGTATATGGAAACCGAAGCGGAGACCATATCGATGAAGCAGTTCACGACAGGCGATCTCAACAAACAAGTCGGCGACGTCACCGATGCGGCAAGCCGCGAGCCGGTCGTTCTCACCCGTCACAACAAGCCGCGTTTTGTGCTGATGAGCTACGAGCATTATGAGCGCATGCGCACCGGTGGCGATCCGCGCCGTGCCTATCATATCTCTGAAATGCCCAACGAGCATGTCGCACTGTTCGACGAGGCGCTCGATCGGTTGGCGCGCGGCGAAGGCTACGACGATGAGCCGTGAATTCCGCCCCGGTGAGGTCATCTCCTATCCCTATCTCTGGGCATGGCAGCAGCAGCGCGGCGAGACCGAGGGGCGCAAGCAGCGCCCGGTCTGCGTCGTCATCGCGATCCGTGGCACTAGCGACGGAAACACGCATCTGGCGCTTCTGGCCATCACCACCCAGCCGCCGCAGGCAGGCCGGAGCGCTCTCGAAATCCCTGATATCGAGCGCAAGCGCGCCGGCCTTGGCGACTTGAAGCAGAGCTGGATCATGGTCGACGAGTACAACTACGATATCGTCGAGCGCTCCTGGTACATCGAGCCCGATCAGGACATCCTCGGCCGCTTCAGCAAGTCCTTCATGGTGAAGATTGCCGGCATGTTCGCTGAGGCGCGGAGCCGATCCGGCCGAGTCAACCGCCTCGATTGAGGCGTGCCGGCATCCCGGGTGTGTCTTCCGCCGTTGGGTATCGCTGGCGCGCCGTCGATGCTCAATGCCGACCCTGGCAGCGTCGGCTGGCAGGCTGCCGGCCGTTCTCGACCGATCTTGGCACCTCTCCATCACCGGACGCCGGAGCAACGCCCCGAAATCATGCCCGGTCACCCACAAGAGCTTCAGTGCAACTGAAGTCCCGTCAGGGTGGATGGCAATTCGAATGCAGCGTTGACCGAAGCGGTCTGTGCAGACGGCGATAGGCTAGGTCGGGCGGATCAGACGCATCTAGTTCAGCCCATTGACAGCGAGAGTGCATTGACCTGAACGCCGGCAATGCCCGACACGAGCGCTGCACGTCCGGCGGGCCGCAAACCGGTCGCCACGACAGGACTCCCGCCGACGTCGCACTCAGAGACCATTCCCGTTCTTCATGTCGCCTTTCTAAGGGACCGGCCGCGACCAGCGTCAACCCGCAAGGGGTTCCCCTGCGCTGCGCTCCGGTGACGCCTGCGGCGCGGCCCCTTCTTCGGGCGCCATCGGGAATGGTCCCGATGCAACGAAGGAGACACCACCATGGCTACCACGATCGCAACCCTCACCGAAAAGACCGACGGCACACTCGAAGGCATCTTCGCCACCATCCGCGTCAACGCCCCGATCGCCCTCGTCCCGAACGCCAACAAGGCGAGCGAGGAAGCCCCGGACTACCGCATCATCCACCGCAAGACCGGCTTCGAGATCGGCGCAGGCTGGAACCGCATCTCCCGCCAGACCGGCGAGGAGTACATCTCTACGAAGCTCGAAGCACCCGAAATCGGCGTGATCTTCGGCAACGTCGCCCCCGCCCCCGGTGGCGAGCCCGGCAAGAAGGTCATCCTCTGGAACAGCCCGGCCTGAACCGGACCGCCGGCCCCGAAATCGGGGCCGGCGTCCTCATTCCAAAGGAGGCCGCCATGAGCCGCTACACGATCACTGTCACCCGAACCGCATCCCGCCACGCTGACCCGGATGCCACTATCGGCTACGACCGCCCGCTTCAGACGTTCTTCCTCCAAGCATTTCCGGACGCGGATGGCGAGGATCTTGAACTCTGGCTGGGCAGGGAGTTCCGGGAGTTCGAAACACTGTCGCAACTGAGGACCGCGGCAATCGCACGCGGTTTCGACTTCATACCCTTGGCGTCCGGCATTCTTCACAAGCTGCTGGACGACCATGCCCGCGAAGCGCATCACGCGGTCAGCGACACGATCATCCAGGATCTCCTTGAGCGGACGTCCGCGCGCTGATGCAAATTCAGAACGGAAATAGCCCGGCACGGCGCCGGACTATTTTTTTGCTTGTCTGGCAAGATTACTTGTTCAGCGCATCCTTGAGAGCCTTGGCTGGCGTGAACGCCAGTTTTTTCGCGGCGGCAACCTTGATCGTCGCGCCAGTCGCGGGATTGCGAGCCTCGCGCTCCGGCGTTTCTTTGACTTTAAACTTGCCGAAGCCGGGGAGGGAGGTCTCGTTGCCGGCCACCGCCGCCGCGGTGATCGAGGCGATGACCGCCTCGACGATGGCTTTTCCCTGAACCTTTGTAAGGCGGTGCTCGCCTGCAATCTTGTCGGCGATTTCATTGGTGGTGGTCATTTCATGTCTCCGCATCGTGTTTGACCCGGAATCCCTGCCATCGCCATCAGGAACTGTCATCGACACGCTGCTGCAAATGGCCGGAAACTCCGGGATCTCCACAGTTATTCACGTGCGACAGGTCAGATGACCCGAAGACGGGCATCGAGCCCGCCTTCGGTTTCGGGTGCGATACGGAGAGGAAATGTCTGCTCAGTCCGTCCGAGGATGTCATGGGTGCATGACGGCATCAAGGACGAGCGGTGCCCCCAATTTTGCCTCCGCTCCGGTTCCCTGCGCTCCGACAAAATCGGCTCCCCCACTCGCCGGCTCCGCCGGTCGCTGGCGCGATCCTTGACCCCGCCACGCCCCCATGACCGCGCGCGTCGTCTTTCACAAACGTCAAGGAGACGACGATGCTTCTGGAACAATACATTGAAGAGCTTTGCCTCGAACTGCGCGAAGCAATCGACCCGGCCGAACGCCGCGAAATCGAATCCGAGCTGGAGCTAGCACGCGCCGAACTGGCCGTGATCACCGCAGAGCAGGAAGGCGCAATCGACGCCGAGCCACCCTTCTGAGGGAGGCCTTTGCCATGTCGCCTGGTGTGATGCGCCGGGTCGACCGGCGCGTCACGCCCGAAGCATCGCTTGGCCGTCCCTCCATCCGTCATCGATCAAGCAATCACCTCTCGCGGTAAACGTGATCTCGGGCCGTAGCCGCGCCTCCGCTTCTGCCGCAGGAGTTGGAGGAAGAGCCCAACCGCTTCCTCTTCCGTCTCGAAATGATGGATCAGTCTTTGGCCTCTGGCACCGATGCGGCCCCATCGGCGGATCAGACAGGCTTCGCCGAACAGGTTGTGCTCGATCGACATCGCATAGTAGCGCGCCATGTTCTTCCTGGCGTCCGTGCGTTCGACATAGAGCTGGTAGCGCTGCGCGATCATGGAACACAGAATCGGACACGGAACTCTTTGCGTCCAACGACATATTTGAATCGGCCGGTGTTGATTGATTCACGGCGATGATGATTGGTGGATGACCCGGGCGAGCCGCTTGCGGCGGACGGTGCTATTCACTTTCGCTCACGGAGTCCGCAGGCGGTCTCCGCCCATTCGGGTCACGCCCCTCTCGCGGTTGCCGCGCCCTAGCGCGATTGTCGGGCGTCAGGGGAAGCGGAAAGACTGCAGGGCCGGCTGCGCTCGGCAAGCGGTCACGGCGCCTGCCGGCGCCGTGGTCTATCTCTCTCTGACTTCCTATTGTCGCATTCGCCCCGGCGGCCTCAAGGACATCGCGGCCCCTCCAATTTTTCCGCCGCGCCGCTGACGCGACACGACGAAAAAATCGGTTCCTCCGCTCGCCGCCGCTGGCGGTCGCTAATCGCGATCCTTGACCCCTTGGGTCGCCAATGCGGGCGCCTTTTCGTCAGAACGAAAAGGAGGCTTCTTATGTCTGATTTCAACTTTCTCATGTTCTATGCCAAGCTCGCTGGCTTCAAGCTTCTCGTGAGCGCAAACCGTATCGGTTGCGAGGATGAATTCTCAAAGACGCTCCACGACCGCCTGCTGGCCGGTCTCGATGCAGCGATCGACTCGACGCGCCACATCATGGATCTGCAGCGCGAGCTGCTTTCTGGAGATGATCCAGACGGCATGATCTCGTGCGAGCTTCAAGGTGCGGAAGAAATCCTCGCCCGCTGCAGGATTGTCCTGCTGGATGAGTTGGAGATCGATTTCGACACCCACGAATATCGGGTCGACGGCGGCGAGTGGTATAACGCACTGTCGGCAGACTGCGACGGCATCGAGATCAGCTATCCGACGACCGTCTCTGTGAGCGATACGGAGATCGGTCCCCTCGCTACGATCATCCGTGATATTGCGCGCGAGACCGGCATCGCCATCAGCGTTGCGCGCGTCGTCTACGATTGAGGTTGCAGGGCGAGAGGCGGCGGAGCCGCCTCTCGCCTTTCGTCTTTTGCGTTGGCTTGACCGCTTGCAGGCATCGAGCCTGCGCACGGTTTTGAGGAGAAAGACTTGCCGCCTCTCCCCTCAAACTCCCCTCTCCCTGTGGTGCGGGTCGAGACCCGCCCGGCCTTTCGGGCCGGTTAAGCGGACGCTGCCGCGACTTCCCCAAACAAGACGGAGAGGACGAGTACCTTGCGCTACGCCCTCATGCTTCGGGCATTCGCTCCAGGTGCTCGTCCTCTCCTGCGGGGCGCTCGCCGTCTCATCGTTCGCATGTCGTTGATACCCGTCACCTCCGGTGACGGTTCTCTCGACTGCTCACGACGACGGCTCGCTTCAGCATCTTCTAACCAATCGGCCTGGCCACCGTGCTGTTCCTCGGGCGCGGATCACAGGCCATAGCCTGTGATCGCTGTTGCTTTGTCTGACGACTCGCAACAGCATCGGCGCCTCGGGCACGGTGGCCAGGCCGATTGGTTAGAAGATGGCAGGATAGGCTATTGGTATACCATTAGCCGTTTCGCCCGAGGGGCGATCGCCTCAAAGGCGAGCGAGGGTTTCCCGGTCTTTCATTTCTCAAACGAAACAAGGCCATGAGGGAGAGACGTCGAGCCGGTAGGAGGGGAGGCTGGGAGCCGGCTCTTTGGGGCAAGAGTCTCCGGCCGCTGTGAAATGCAGCAGCATCTAGGAGATCAGGCGCTTGCGCTAATCGGCGAATGGGCGAACCCGTCGATAGGTGGTTCGCCGATTGGACCGGCTTGCGAATGTGCGAATAGGCGAATCCGTGCATATGTGAATAGGTGCGTCACCGTTTGGGCGTATCGGTACGTCGGCGAATGAGTGGAGCAGTGATTGGGCCATCGGGTGAAACGGCAGATCGGCGAAGCAGCAAATCCGTGAAATGGTGAGACACCGATCCGGCGAATGCGTGTTTAGGCGATCCCGTTAATCAGCGAATCGGTGAATACGCAGATCGCTCAATGGGTGTTTGCGTGGGCGCGCGATTGGGCGGCTCAGCGAACAGCTCATTCTGCGAACAGGCATTTGAGCGATCCGGCGCATCGGTGAATGAGGGATTCACCCATTTCGCGAAACGGTGAAAGCGCGTCCCCGCGGTCTGCGTCTTTGGACATTCCCTCAATTGGCAAGGTTATAATCGCAATCCTGGTTGCTGCGGTTTTCGCAACAACCAAGACGGCGACAACATGACTTCGGCAACGCCTCTATTGAAACCGTCAGCGTTAGCGGGGCCAACTGAGCGACGTGATCAACCGAGCATCTACATATCTACCACGGACCCCGACATGTCTAAGTATCAGGCTTTTTCCCGCTTGAGCAAGCCATCTGCTACTGATAAAATTATACCGGAGTATAAGTTATTCATTCGGTCAAAGCTGCGGACCAGGCGGTATTCAGTTTCTTCAAGAATGGGGTTTGACACTGATACACAATCGATCCCTCCTGACGAAAGAATGGTACAAGGTGCCATTTTCAGCGGACTGCCCGGGCTGTGGTGCACAGACGCGGTCCGCCGCTGTCGTGGTTGGCCCTTCGAGTTTGTTGGGTGACGCAGGGTCCGCGCCGGGATGCGAAATACTGGTGAAGTCCCACGGGCCACTTGATGCATTCGCATTCGTCGAGGCGCTGGGCGGCCAGACCGAAAATGTTGAGCGATCCGTCGTCAATCGCTTCCATAGCGCCTTCGCTTTTCTGGGCGGCCAATTGACATCGATTTGCGAACACTGCGCAGAAAATCTTCCACCCGCTGCAATCCGCTCCGCGGTCATGAACGGCTTTGTTCGACTTGGCCAAGAGCGCCTTCTAGTGAATGAGCGCTTGCTACTCTTTGCCTCTGACGCGGTGCTGACGGAGTTTTGTGGGGAGACCTCTATAGAGGAAAGCGCAATGCGCGATCCGGATTATGCACTCTTGCTAGTCTGCGACACGGAAAGCGAAATCGGCGAAACCGGCACGATCGAACTCTGGCATAGCGTTGCACGTGATGACTACACCATCGTGGTCAAAGGCCACGAGGGCCGCGAGATGTTGCGCGACGCCTTCAACGATGACCTGAAGGACGTCGTGACAACCATCTTCGACCTCGGTTTGATGCTCACCCAGCTTCACCTAGCTCAGCCATCCTCACCCTATTGCGGGCTTGCCCGCGATCTTTTTCTCGAAGCCCTCGAAAATGCCGGTTATCGGCAGGCAAGCTAGAAAGCAACACTATGCGGACTTTCACGAAGCTCTTCGGATCTCTGGCGGCGATTACTGTGCTGGCCGGATGTGCTCATCAGGTTGAGGGGCCGCGACCACAGCCGCGGGCGCCGTTTGCGTATCTCAGCCTCACAGCTTGCAAAGCCTATCGGGACAACATCGTCGAATGCGTGCTGGAATATGGCACCGAATTCGGACGCCAGCGTCTTGGTCCCGTCCAGGAGAGGGGCCTGTCGATTGCCGACGATGGCCAACGCTACCAAGTCGAGTCCTGCTATCAGGTGACGAGGATACAACCGGAATTGCCCAATTTCGTGTGCCGAATCTCTGTCGCCCGATCAGGTGCGGATGCTGGTTCGGTCCTGGTCAAGGGCGGGACGGCCGTACGTCTCGCCCGCATTTTGGGTGACCGCGAACAGCTCCAGTATCGCTGGAACCCAGACAAATGGTCACGCCTACGCGATTGATTCTTCTCGGGAAACCGTCGCTCCTACCTTTTGCCACGACGGCATAATTACACTCCAGTTAAATTTTTGGGTTGATTTCCGTGGAGGAATGCAGTTCAAATTCTTATACCGCAGTATAATTTGCACTGGTTCAGCCATGGAACGCGTCCCGCTTTCGCCTGAAAACAGACCGCACAACACACGGTCGCGAAGCGCACTGTGGATCGCCGGAACATCGGCCTTATTACTTACAGGTTTTGCCTCCGGCTCAGACGACAGCAGCGGTCATATTAGTTCGGGAATATCGCCACAGGTCGATCATCGTTCGAGCGGCATTGAGCCGAAGGCGGACAAGGTCGCGGTCCTACCGCCACCAAATCCGGCGTCATCTGGTTTTGTTGCTTCGTCGCAGGATGTGCCGACGATCGATTCCACCAACTTCGACGAGCGATTTAACGGACCGATCGTTGAAGATCTGTTCCGATCCAGCGCTGCCCCCTTGGATGTGATCGAAGGGTCGGACAGGGCTGGGCGATCATCCGGAGATGCGGCTGGCAGCACGAATGCACGGCGCGACAGCGCCGTGCATTCGCTTATCAGCGTCTACGCGCACGATCAGTCGTCCGGTCCTCCGATCAACGACCCGGCAACTGACCCTCAGATCGATGTCAGCGCGACGCCGACACAGGCCCGTCCCAGTCTTCTATCCGGAGTCCCGGAGGGCTATGCCAGGCTCGCACTGACAATCGCCGGAAAGGAGGACGTTGACCCGAATTGGGTGCTTTCGGTCATGCGAGCCGAGAATGCCAGTTTCGATCCACGCCTCGTCAGCCCCGCCGGCGCCGTCGGATTGATGCAGGTTATGCCGCGGATCGGTGATGCTTTCGGTGCGACTGATCTGACCGATCCCGAACAGAACATCCGCGCGGGCACGCGGTTTCTTCGCGTTCTGATCGCCAAGTACAGAAATCCTGTGCTGGTCGCTGCCGCCTATAATGCAGGCGAGCCCAACGTGGACCTTCGCCATTCCCTGCCGTTGATCCGCGAAACCGCCGACTACGTCACCCGTGTCGTCGGGTATTACACCGGCACAGCGGCCACGCCGATTGTCTCGCCCACAACCCGAACTTCGGCGAATGTTTCCAGCTCGCCGCGCCACAGTGGGCCTGCCGAGCGGGCAAAATCCCCCATGCTTGTTTTCTCAGCCGCAACGCCGATCCCGCCAGACGTTCGTCCTCAACATGAGGAGGAGCGGAAGAACACCGGTGGGCCGGTCAAAATTGTCAAGGAAGAGGTGTTTAGATGAATCCGATCGCGTTGGCAGTCCAGACGGCCATTCTCTACAGCAGCGTTGCCTGGTCCTCCATGGCCAGGCGAAAATGGCTCGGCAACGCCGCTATCGTGGTTGCCGCGAGCTTGATCCTGCTCATCAGTCAATACGAGCCGGCAGCGGCGCAAAACCTCGATCGTCTGCAACAGGCGGCAGATCGCCTGGTGCAGTTCTTCACCGGCCCGTTCGGTCGATCTGTCGGAGCAATCGCTTTCATCGGCATGTTTCTCGCCGCTGCCTTCGGATACTGGTCCTGGGGCGCCCTCCTGCGCGTCGCCGGTTGCCTTGCCGGCATGTTTGCCGCAGCCGAGCTCGTCGACTTCCTCGCCGGCGGGGGAGCATGACCATGGCGGCAGGAAACGACGCTGACGGTGGTGACGACTATATCGAATCCTATCCCGTCATCCTCGCGCTGACCCGCCCGCCGACGGTCATGGGGATTCCCTACACCTATTTCCTCGCTGAGTGCTTCGTCTCGCTGATGGCCTTCATGATCCTTGGATCCATCCTCTGGTTTCCGGTCTCGTTCGTCGTCCTGCACGGCATTCTCTATGTGCTCACCGTCAAGCTCGACCTCTGGTTCTTCGAGATTGTCGGACGCCTCAGCATGTGTGGCGTCAACCCGCTTGGCCGGAAGCTCGGTGGTGGCGTCAGAACCTACGGGGTGTGAGCGATGAACACGATGGCGAGATCGCTGAAAGGCAGTCTATCGAAGGGTTGGGAAATTTTCGCGGATCGCCGTGTCGCAACCCACGTCCCTTTCTATGTGCCGATCGAAAACGGCATCATTCGCCTGAAGAACGACTGCCTCGTCTCGACCCTGAAGCTCACCGGCTTTTCTTTCGAGACCGCCGATATCGAAACGATCAACATGCTGCAGCGGCAGCGTAACGCCGGCTTCCGTGCGATCTCCTCGATCGGCAGCTTCGCACTCTATACGCATGTGGTCAGACGTAAGGTCGCGCCGTCGTTGCCGTCCGTCTTCGCCGATCCCTTTATGCAGCGCCTCGATCACGTTTATCAGGCCAGCATCTCGAAGAACGAGATGTTCGTGAACGACACTTATGTTTCCCTCGTCGTGCGCCCAATGTTCCGGAAGGGCTCGGCGCTTTCCCGCCTCATGGGCGCCGGCGGCACGATCGTGCGCAAGGAACAATTCCGGGCAATGCGCGACAAGCTGATCGAGGCGACGCGGGCACTGGAGAAATCGCTTTCCGTCTATGCCCCGAAGGTTCTGCGCGACGTGCAACGCATACAGGTTGACGTCGGCGACAACAGGACGATCTTCCGCGACGTCTCAGAAGACATGGTGATTGACGAAGCAGCCCGCAAAGTCTGGTTCTCCGAACAATGCGAGTTCTTTTATACGCTCCTCAATGGCGGACGCGTCCGGCCGATCCGGCTTGGAAACATTCCGATCGACGAGATGTTGCCGGCCCGCAGGACATCGATCGGCAACCGCGTCATTCACCTGCAAGGCGACAGATCGGACGACGATCGTTACGCGGCGATGGTCTCTCTTAAAGAATATCCGCCAGAGACCGGTGCCGGTATGCTCGACTATGTCCTTAAACTGCCATTCGAGCTGGTGCTGACCCAGTCGATGTCCTTTGTCGACGATATGACGGCGCGTAGCCGGATCGAACGGCTGGACCGCCAGATGACGAAGGCCGACGAAGGCGGATCGAGTGTTCAGGCCAACCTTGACATCGCTCGGGACGAACTTGCCCGCAAACGGGTCGCTTTCACCGAGCATCATCTCACCGTGATGCCGATCGCGAAAACCACAGCCCAGCTTGACGACGCGGTCGCCCTGATCGGCAACGAACTTGGCGCACTCGGCGCCTCCTATGTCCGCGAGGACCTGAATGCGGAGCCCGCCTACTGGGCGCAACTGCCTGGCAACCAGGCCTACATCGCGCGCCGCGCACTGATCTCAACGCTGAACTGCGCCGGCTTAAGCAGCTTTCACGCCTATCCCTATGGCAAACCCGACGGCAACCACTGGGGGCCGGCGATCACGATCTTCGAGACGACGTCAGGCACGCCCTTCTTCTTCAACTTCCACCAGGGTGACGTCGGGCACACGACCGTTTTCGGCCCGACCGGGTCGGGTAAGACCGTCATCATGTCCTTTCTTATCCTGCAGGCCTACCGCGTTAGTCCCCACCTGAAGACGATCGTCTTCGACAAGGATCGCGGCCTCGACATCATGGTGCGGGCGGCGGGCGGAACCTACATGACGCTGGAGCCCGGCCAGCCGTCAGGTTGGAACCCGCTGCTGCTCGAGGATACTGAGGAGAACTGCGTTTTCCTCTACGGGCTCCTGAGCTTCATGCTGAAGCCGTCTAAGGAAGGCGAAAGCCTGACGCCGCAAGAAGAATCAATCATCCGCAATGCGATCAAATCCGTCCTCAAGACGAAGGACAGGTCGTACCGCCGTCTTTCGTCGTTGCGCGCACTGCTCGCCGGCAGCGAGAGGACCGAGGGCAGCCTGATCGCCCGGCTCGACAAATGGGTCGACAAGGGGCCTTACGCCTGGCTCTTCGACAATGCCGAGGACAATCTTGATATCTCGCGACCGATGATCGGCTTCGACATGACGTCGATCCTCGACGATCCGACGGTGCGCACCGCAGCCCTTCTCTACATGTTTCACCGGCTGGACGAGATCTACGACGGCAGGGCGCCGATCATCAATCTGATGGATGAAGCCTGGAAGCTGCTCGACGACGACGAGTTCAAGCGCACCATGAAGGACTACTTCAAAACCATCCGAAAGCGGAACGGTCTCGTCATCTTCGGCACGCAGTCGGCCGACGATGTGGTGCGCTCCAGCGTCAGCCGGACGATCATCGAACAGACATCGACGAACATCTTCTTTGCCAATCCGAAGGCGGATGAAGGCTCCTACATGGATCACTTTGGCCTGTCGCGGGCAGAGTTCGAATGGGTGAAGAACGGCGATCCGAGCTCGCGTTTCATGCTGATCAAGCAGGCAAAGAACAGCGTGATCGCCCGCGTGGACATGTCTCACATGCCGGACTTCATCAAGGTGCTGTCCGGTCGCGAGGAGACGGTCCGCGAGGTGGAGATGCTGCTCGACGAATATGGCGACGATCCAAAAAACTGGCTGTCGAAATTCTGCGACTGGGATGGGGTGGCGGTCGATGAGCAACGCAAAGCGTCTTGAGAGAGCCGCGGCCGGCGCTTTCGCCATCGTCGCACTTTTCGCCGGAACCGCGGGCCATGCGCAGCTACCGGTGATCGACAACGCTCGGCAAAAGATCCAGCAGGCGACCCTGAACTGGTATCAGTCCTATCAGGCCGATACTCGCAAGGTCAAAGGTGCCTCGGGCGGCACGACCGATAGCTTCGCGCCCGGTCAGGGTTCGGGGGCGCCCGCCGATTGCTCGGCCGACGGCATGGGTGGAAACGCTGCACCGGCTGCGCCAGCCCAGCGGACGCCGAGCCAGCAGGAAGTCGCCAGCATGGTCGAAGAGGAGGCGATCCGGCAGGGTGTCGATCCGAATTTCGCACTGGCGATCGCCGAGCAGGAGTCCCGCTTCCGCCAATCGGCACGGTCGGCGGTCGGCGCCACCGGTGTCATGCAACTGATGCCGGGTACCGCCGCGCAGCTCGGCGTCAACCCCTATGACACGCGCGACAATATTCGCGGCGGCGTCAAATACATCAAGCAGCTCCAGGGGATGTTCGGCGACCGCTACGACCTGATCGCCGCCGGCTACAATGCCGGCCCCTATCGGCTGTCGCTGCAGAACGGCCAGATTCCCAACATTCCGGAGACCCAGGACTACGTCAAAAAGGTCTCTGCTTATTATGCCCGCAACAAGGCTCAGAATGGCGATCGGACGCCAACGGAGGCCCCAACCGAGACCGAAACCGCCAGCTACGGGAATGGCTGCGGCGAGCAGTTGAAGAAGGCCGTCGACCGCAACACGCAGGCGCAGGTCGAGCGAGGTTCGGTGTGGAACGATCTGCTTGGAAAATCCATCGCAGCGAACCAGCAATATCTCCAGCGCCTGCAGGCGGGGCTGCAATCGTCGTCGGCAAGCCTGCGCGGCAGTGGTGGTGGAAATTCCGGAGATCACGACGGCTCGCTTGTCATGGCCGAGATTCGGTGCCCGACCAACATCATCGACACCGGTGGCACGCGCTGTTTTGCCGTGCCGACCTCTGCCACCACCGAACAAATCCAGCGCTGGCTGTCCGACCTGCAGGATGAGGCGCGCAGCAATGGCACGGTTGCGACCTTCACGGCGATGCAGGATCCAGCACTCGGCCTCGTCACGGTCGTCGATTCCCGGCCGACAGCAAACTGAACAACGAAGTGAGGTTAGGCATATGAAGACAGCAGTGATCGCACCGGCATTCGCCATCCTACTCGTCTCACACGCACATGCGCAGGTCCCCGTCAAAGATTCGGAGAACATCTCCATCAGTCAGGACATTAAGCGCCTGTCCTCCGAGATCCAGCAGGACACCTCCGTCGTCAAAGACAACACGACGAAAACCCTTCAAGCGATCACCGGAGACCGGACGCAGGATGCCAGCCAGTTTGCAAAGCTCGCGACCGGCAATGGCTTCAGCATGGGACAGGCGCCAGACTTTAGCACGGTGCTATCGAGCAACGCCGCAGTGTTCGGTGGGATCGGCGGCCAGTTCCAGAACACCGCAGCCAAACTGATCAACGGCCTCAACCTCGTGAAGATGGTGGTCGATACCGTCAAGGGCGGCGAACTCTCGGGCGCAAACCAGGCCTATTCGCAGGGGATCAATGCCCTGACGACGCTGACGGCCCTTACCGACGCGATGAACAGCGCCACGAAAGATCGGCAGAACTCGTTCATGCAGGCCACACAGCAGATCGGAACGGCGAAGGATCTGAAAGGGGCCTTGGAGGAGAACACCCAGATGGTGCTTCAGGGCAACCAGACCGCCAACGAGGCTGTCGGCTCGCTGAACAACCAGGTCATGCTCCTGAACCAGCAGTACAAGGCAGCCCTTGCAACGTCGTCGCAGAACCTCAAGACCTTCGCCCCGCTTCCCGACAGCGTGATGCGTGACGGTGCGACGCAGACGCAAGGCGCTTCGGTTCGCGATCAGCTGAAGGCCCTTGAGGATCAAAACCAGTGAGGGCGTTTCTTGTCTTGATGTTCACCGGTGCAGTGCTCGCCGGTTGCGCCGGAAAGTACGAGCAGCTCGCGAAATGCTCGGCTGACGAAAACCCTGTGCCGGCACTCGGTTTCGTATCCGAGCCCACGACCACGGCCGTTGAGAATGCGGTCGCGGGCGCCGTCAAGCACGATTGCGGCCCGATGCGACCGGTCAATAATTTTCAGGATGACACATGGATCCCGTCAGCTACGCAATAAATTTCTATGGCGACGCGCTTCGATATTTCGACAAGATCAACGAGGCCTCTCTGGAAAGGGCCTGGGGGCTGTTTGCCGAAAACAGCAACCTCGTTTCCGGCATCCTCGCGATATTCCTGATCCTCTATTTCCTCTGGGGCGCGCTCGGACTGTCTAGCGTTTCGCTTCAGGACATGGCGATCACAGCATTCAAGATCACGCTTGCCTATGCCCTCATCATGTCCTGGGCGCTCTTCTACGACAATATCGGCCAGTTCGTGCTGTCGGCGCCCCAGGATCTGGGATCCGCGATATCTTCAGCGATGGGTGGGCAATCGGCCGGAACGGACATCGCCCAGCAAGTCGCCAGCATGTCGCGAAAAGTCTACGACTTTGCCATGCAGCTCTTCAATTCCTACGAGTCCGGATGGCTGCCGAATGTGACAGGCGCCGTCGTCGTCTTTATCGTGCTGGTCTTCGGACTGCTGCCGATGCTGCTGATCCTCACAGGCGTCACGCTCTTTGCCAAGATGATCACCGCCGTCATGCTTGCAATCGGTCCGATCGCCATTCTCTGCTATTTCTTCGGCATTACCCGCTTTGTCTTCGACGCCTGGGTGAGGGGCGTTGCCTACGGCATGTTCATGCTGCTCTTTACCTATATCATGGCCGGGCTGTCGTTCGGATTCCTGATCGGCATGATGGATACGATCAACGGCGACATGGCCACCAAGGAGAACGCACTGGCGATCGTGCTCGCCATGGTGCTCTACCTCGCGCTGATCTCCTATTTCATCTTCCAGGTACCGGATTTCGCCCGGACCTTCGCCTACGGCGCGGCCTTCTCCAGCGTTCCGGGCGGGGGTGGCGTGGACACGGCCTACAATACCGCGCGCAGGCGCCTCTCCTCCAGTAATTCCCGCGCCGGCCAGGCTGCGGCAATAGCACTTAGCACGCTAGCCGGCCCAAGGGGCGCCGTGACGGCCGCGGCACTTGCGGGTCGCGGCAGTGTCGCGGGCGCCGGCGCTCTCGGCCGTATGCTTACCAATCGCCGTCGCAACAGCGAATGAGGCTGTGGCGACGAGGATCAGAGATTTACTCATTGCGACTTCGAGGTTTGAGATTTGGCATTGTTCAAAAGGCAATTGAAGCCGGCGCCGGCCGATCGTGTCCCCGGCCCGCAAGACATCTACGATCAACACCTCTCATGGGGGGAGAAGAACCGCTCGCTGCGGACATTGATCGGTCTCATCCTGCTGGTCTTTGCAGTGGCAGGCTGGATCGTCGCGGGCGTTCTGTCCTTTTCCGTTGCGCAGCTCTTTCCGCTCGTTCGAACCGAGGTCGTGCCGCTGATCGTCGACAAGAACACCGGCTACATGGAGACAGTGACGACGCTCGACAAGGACCGCTCGAACGTCTCCGAAATCCAGGCCGTTCGCGCCTCGTTTGTGGGTAACTACGTCATCCGCCGCGAGACCTACGATCCCCGCTATCTCTCCGAAAACTTCGACATGATCGCCCTCTGGTCGGATCCCGATGCGGCAGCCTTCAAGGATTATTCGGAGTGGATGAACCCTTCCAATCCGAGAGGCCCGGTCAAGACCATGGGAACGACTGGCGAGATCCGGCCGGAAATCCTGTCGGTCAATCCGCTCAACGCCTCGACCATGTCAGTGCGCTTCGAGACGAGAGAGCGGGAGCGGGGAGGCGAGGTCGTCAATCGGTGGTCCGCGACGGTTCGCTACCGGCAGATCAATCTGCCTGCCAGCAATCGGGTTAGGCTCTATAACCCGCTCGGCTTCGTGGTCACCGAATATGTGAAAGTTCCTGAAACCATGCCTTCGGGGCTCGTTCAATGAGTCGGAGGATGGCTGGAATGATCATGTCACTGCTCCTGGCAACATCATCGGCGCAGGCCGAGCTCATTGCCCGGCCTGGCAGGCTCGATCCTCGGGTGCGGACCTTGCCCTATTCGGCCGAGCAGGTCTTCGTCGTGACCGGCACTTACGGGATGGTGACGACCATCCTGTTCGGTGCCGATGAGGAGATCACGCAGGTCGTCGCCGGTGACACGGTCTCCTGGCAGATACTCACATCGGCTGACAGGCGCTCCCTCACCCTGAAGCCGATGGAAAAAGACGCGCCGACCAACCTCTCGGTCGTGACCACAAAGCGCACCTATTCGTTCGATCTGGAGGTGAACGAGAGCAAGGCCATCCAGAACCAGACCTTCAAGCTGCAGTTCATGTACCCAGAAGACGCTGGTTTAAAGGGCACGGCCGAGCTTTGGAAGCAGGCGCAGGACGCCGAGCGCAATCCCAACATCAAGAACATCCGCCGTGACAAGGTCAATTACGACTATGGCTTCAAGGGCAGCGATACCGCCAAGCCACTGTGGGTGTTCGACGACGGCCTGAAGACCTTCATGAAATTCACCGGCGATGTGCCGGCGATCTTTATCGTCGATAACAAACGGCGGGAGAGCCTCGTCAATTATCGCCGTGAGGCGGACTACATCGTCATCGACACGGTCTCGCGGCAGTGGACGCTGCGCTACGGCACCGAGAACGAGACCTGCCTGTTCAATCTCAAGACCGCTCCAGCCGATGTGCCGGCGCCGATAGAGGGAGCGGTGGCGCCCAAGCGGCTGGGCTCGGCGGGCGTCAGCGCCGCATCAAAATCACGATAGGGAGGCACGATGTCTGATCCGAACTATCACTCCATCGAAAACGACACAGCGATTGGCGGGCAGGTGAGGCGCTCGGGCATCGGGCTGATGCGGCCGGTCGCCGTGGTGGCGGCGATCGCCGGCATCGGCGTCGTTCTCTATTTCCTGTTTTCCGGCGGGGAGCGGGAACCGACAGTCGACAACACCCCACGGGAAGAGTTCCGTCCGGTCCAGGCGCCGAGAAACGAAGGTTTCAATCCGCCGGCGCCGCCGCCCTTGCCGACTGTCCAGGTGCCCGAGGCGCCACCTCCGCCACCACCCCCTCCGCCGGCCCCTGTGATCCCGGCCCCGGTCCAGATCGCGCCGCCGGTCGATGTCGATTGCTCAAGGGGAAACAACCCGGACAATCCAAAATGCATCGAGCTCGCCCGGCAGGCTAAGCTTCTCGAGCGCGTGCGCTCTACAGCCGTTGTCTTCGATCAGTCCGAACAAACGAACGGTGCAGCACGGGCTTCGTCCGATACTTCAGGAGCTGGTCTGTTCGGGGCGAACAGCACGGCCGGAGCATCTACGGCGATTGGGGACACTGGCGGGGCGGTCGATGGTGATCGCGCCTTTCTGAAAGCGATGGGTGGCCAGGGGGTGGAGGTCTCGGTCGCCGCCGAGAACCGCCGTATCGATGCCTGGATCCCGCAGGGCACGATGATCCGCGGCACGCTGGAGACGGCGGTCAATTCCGACCTTGCCGGCATGGTGAAGGCGATCGTCCGAGAGGATGTCTATTCCTTCGACGGCCGGCGCATCCTGATACCCGCCGGCTCCTCGCTGATCGGCGACTACAAGTCTGGTGTGGAACGCGGCCAGGAACGCCTGTTCATCGTCTGGACGCGCATGATCCGCGGCGACGGCGTTTCGGTCCAGCTCGGCTCCTACGGTACGGACCGTCTCGGCCGCTCCGGCATGACAGGTGTCGTCGATCGGAAATATTGGGAGCGGTTCGGACCGCCGGCGCTCCTGACCATGATCGGCGGGGTGACGCAATACATTGCCCAGCTCGGTCAGAAACAGGATCGCAACATCACGATCGTCAATACGGACGGAACCGTGACCAGCATTCCCCAGGATAACGGCACCACGTCACAGGATCGCGCGCGCGAGATCGCCTCCGAGACCATCGCATCGGGCATCCAGCAATTGGCGACCGAGGCCTTCCAGGATACGCGCAACATCAAGCCGACGATCCATATTGCTCAGGGCTCCGATATTACGGTGTTCGTGACGCGGGACCTTGATTTCTCGGATCTCTATCCGGACCCGGTGCGCGAAGAGTTCGACCGCTTGCGCAGAAAGAAGGCCGCCAAATGAACGCGCGCCTGTCGATCTCCGCCGAACAGCATTTTCTCTCCGAGGCGCTCGAACCCATCCGACCTTTTCTCGACGATCCCGTGGTGGTCGAGATTTCTTGCCAGCGCAGCAACGAAATCTGGCTCGAGCGGATCGGCCAGCTCAGCATGATCAGGCAAGAGATCGATGGGCTTGATCAGGAGGCGATCCGCCATATGGCGTCCCGCGCTGCCTCGTTCACCAAGCAGACCGTCAATGCCGAACGTCCGCTGCTCTCGGCGACGCTCACCGACGGCGAGCGCGTCCAGTTCGTGCTCAATCCGACGTCGGCCACTGGTCACGCCTTTTCCATCCGCAAGCAATTCATCCGACGCTTCGACCTCGACGATTACGAGAGAGCCGGAGCTTTCCGCTTCACCAAGGTGACGGGAGACGACTATATCGATGATGTCGATATCGAGTTATCGCGCCTGCTGCGGGCCGGAAGGACGCGCGCGTTTCTGGAGCTCGCGGCGATCAACCATCGCAGCATGTTGATCTCGGGCGGCACGTCCACCGGCAAAACGACATTCCTCAATACGATGCTGACGGCGATCCCGGACCATGAGCGTTTTATCCTGATGCAGGACACGGCCGAGCTTGAACCGCGCCAGGAAAACGTCGTCTCGCTGCTCGTCTCGAAAGGCGGCCAGGGCGAGGCGCGAGTCACGATGACCGACCTTCTGGCCTCTGCACTGCGCCTCAGGCCCGACCGGATCTTCATGGGCGAACTACGCGGCGACGAGGCTTTCGACTTCCTGAACGCGATCAACACCGGTCATCCGGGATCGATGTCGACCATCCACGCGAATTCTCCGCATCATGCCTTCAACCGGCTGTCGACCCTGGTGCTCAACAGCAATGTTCGCATGGAGCGCGACGACATCATCCGCTACATCCGCTCGATCATCCCGATCGTGGTCCAGTTGAAGAAGAGCGATGCTGCCGGCGGCCGCGGTGTCAGCGAGATCTATTTTGCAGACGAGGTGGACGAAGATGGCAAGCGTATCCACGGGCGCAGAGGCTGAACGCCCGAAGTGGACGAAGTTTCAGGAGGTCTCGGCCTTCACATTCCCGGTCGCCGTTCTCGGCGCCGTGCTGATATGGCTGCTGTTCTTCACGCTGATCTACGACCTGTACGTCACATCCTTCGGGTCGACCTCCTATTACGACTACATTGCGCAGGCCCGCGTTCTCGACAGTATTGCCTACACATGGTCGGTCATCCGCGCGCGAAACACCGTCGGACTCTCGATCTTGGCTCTAGTCCTGGCCTCGCCGTTTCTGTTTTTCCTTTTGTGCTTGTGGATGCTCAAAGGCGGCAGGGCGCTGTCGCGCAAGATCCTCTACCTCCTGCATATCCGGTCGATGTTCACCTTGATCGCGCATACCGCACTCATCTTCGCGGCTGCTTATGCCGCCGTGATCGTCTACGGCGTTGTCTTCTATCTCGTCGCAAGCAGAGCTGGTGGGTATGCCGCTATCGCCGATTATTATGGGGCCCATCTCGCGGCGATGTATCAGGTCCCCTTTGGAGCCACCGACGCGGCCGGTACGTTTCAGCGGCCGTCACGCCAGATAGTGCTTGCGGCGCTCGCCGGTCTGGCCGCGGCGGGAGCGCTGGTTGGGTTTCCGATTGGGGCGGCGATCCAGAAACGCCAGCGCATGATCATGGGCAAGGCGCGGCTGGCGACCCTGAAAGATGCCGCCGATTTCCGGCTGCGCGATAAGCACGGGATTGTGCTCGGTCTCAAGCAGGGCCTTCTTCTGCGCAACGATGGCGACCAGCATGTTATGGTCATCGGCTCGCCGGGACAGGGCAAGTCGCGCGGCTTCGTCATTCCGACGATGATGAGCTTCAAGGGATCGCAGATGGTCCTCGACATGAGCGGCGAGCTGTTCGAGGAGACGTCGGGCTATCTGAAGGACCGGGGCTACGAGATTTTCCTGCTGGCACCAGGATCCAAATTTACAGACGGTTACAATCCACTCGACCTGATCAGTGCCGATCCCAACCAGCGGATCACCGACCTGCAGAAACTGACGCAGATGTTGCTGCCGGAGCGCCTGCGGTCCGATTCCTCCGACTTCTGGGAGGAGAGTGCCAGAATTCTGCTCACGGCGATGCTCGGCTTCGTGCTTGAATGCCCTGATACCCGCAAGTCGCTGAGCGAACTCTACCGCATTCTCAATTCGATGTCGGACGAGCGGAAGGCGATCATCCAGCTGCTGGAAAACTACGAGGCGGTCCTTTCCGACCAGACCCGCATGCAGCTCACGAAGTTTGCCGGCCGGCACGAAAAACTCGGGGAAGGTATCGCGGCGGAGATCGTTGCCAAGCTCAATTTCTTACAGAACCCTCTCGTGGAGGCGCTGACCTCGATTACCACGATCCCGATCGACACGATCAGAACGCGAAAATTGGTGATCTTCATCCAGGCTGACTGGAACGCGATGCAGATCTACGAGCGACTGATCTCGATGTTCATCCAGCAGATGGCCGACAAGCTCGTGCAGATGGGACCGCTACGCAATGGCGAGCACGAAGTGCTGATGATGCTCGACGAGTTCGGCAATGGCGGCCGCATAGACACCGTGCTGACTCTTGCGCCGCTGATCCGCAAGAACGGCGTTCGCTTCGTCTTCATCCTGCAGGACGGTGCCCAGCTCGAGCGGCTTTACCAGCGCTCTGGCCAGAAGATTCTGATGGGAGCTTCGACGATCAAGCTGTTCATGAACTTCCAGAACCAGGAGGACGCGGCCGCCGTCTCAGCCGCCGCCGGAAGGACGACGGAGTGGGTAGAGCAGTCCTCCTATTCCCATCGGCATGGTCGCAGGCAACGATCGATCTCGAAGGTGCCGGTGTCGGTCGACCTTCTTCCCGTCAACACGTTGATGATGATGAAGCCGGAGGAAGCGATCCTTCAGGTCACCGGCATGCCGCTCATGCGCATCATGAAGCTCGACTCGGGTGGCGAGCGGATGTTTTCGAAGGTTCAGAAGTTCAAGCCAGTAATCAGGCCCTGCATGGAGCCGGTCGAGTGGACGATCGCTGATAGCGAGGCCGTCTGGCCCGGCGCGCCAGCGCCTGAAACAACGCCGTTCGCAAGAACGGCGAGCCAATTGTCGGGCGCCGGAATGGACGTCGATTTGGGTGCCATCGAGCGACCCCGGGAGGCACAGAGCGTCCGCTTCATCGTCAAGGAGGGCGTACGTCATGTCTATATCTCGTCGCTCGATGAACTTCGTCAGCGTCTGGATCTCGACGAAACGCGCGAAGCCGGCGTCTCGGAGGACGAGCCTCGGGAGGAAAACCAGAAAGCTGAGCAGAACAAGCGACCCGGTACGACGGCCAATCCCCCAGCAACGCGCCCAGCTGCGCGCGGTTCCGGTCCCATGGAGGTCGAGAACGTCCGTATCGAGATAGATCAGGCGAAGCTGGATCGTAATGTCTATCAGGGATCTCCACGACCTCGACATCGGCTTGATCGCACTTCGGATATCCAAGACGAGGCTGGAACTTCCCCTGGATCGGTCCTCCTGCGGCGACAGGAGGTCCGGGGCGCATTCGGAGCGGACATCAAGGCCTTGAACGACGCAATTTTTGAGCAGGCTGACGCGGGCTCGCTCGACCCGATGGAGTTGAACGCCGATGTCGAGCTCTTGATCGGAACCCTCTCCGGACGCTTGGCTGAGGACAGTTCGAAGGCATTTCTGCGCGAATTTGCCAATCTTGCTCGCGATCCGCTGCGCGAAGACAGCGCGCGACATGACGACGCCGACCGGGTTGAATAGGCGGTAAGTGCCGAAATGGGGAATACGCGCCTGAGATTGGGATGGGACATTTGCCAGTTTTAATTTGGGCTGACGGAAGGAGAAGATGCATGGCCGAAATCAGATACCTCGCAAATCGAAATTTCTATAAAGACGACGGTTTCGAACGGATTGTCGCGGCAGCCAAGGCTAACGCCGGCCGCTGGCTGATGATCAAGGAGCGTGTCGTGGAGAAGCGCGCTATCAAGGCACAACTTTTACGCCGGGGAGTAGGTGTAGATGAGGACCACCTGTTTCCGACGGACCTGACGCCGACGATCGCCGAACTCGCGGAAGGGCTTGTGTCCGCCATATTCGGCAGCTGCCCACCGGAGATACGATCCCGTGCTCAGGTGGCTCTGATCGAGGCAGCGGAATCCGAGCTTGATGGCGAGTGGGCACACCCATCCCGGGGCGCCTGAGAGCCGCCCAAGATATTTCTACCACGTGGATCATCGACCCGGCGTTCCGCCGCAAGTTTCAGCGATCTCCTAACTTGTCGACGACCCACGCCTGCAGCCGCCGCCCAGTATTTTCAGAATTCGGTCCGGTAAGGTCCTCCGGAAAAATGCCGAAGATTGGCCCGAGGTGCTTCATTCGCGGAATGGTTTTTTCCTTGGCCTCCCGATATTCCTCCGTCTCCATCCCGAAGGCCTCAACGAGGAGTCTGCGCGGTGGGTGATCTCTATATGCAATTTCCAAGACGAAGTCTGGTCTGCAAAGACCTATGGGCGTTTCCGACGCGAAGAGTGGCTTGATAATGGAGATCCGGAGTTCTGGCGCAGCGTCGAAGAGCGATTGCTGAAGCCAGAATAGCAGATGGGAAACGTCACGCTCAAATCCGGACTCGACGGGGAAAAGCGTATCGCCGTTGTAGACCGGCTGGGCGTAGGCCTGCACAGCCCGAGCCGGGCCTTCATCGTCTTCCTGAAAATCCACGTTCAGAAGGGTCAGAAATGGCCCTCGACTTGCCGGATCGCCGCGGAGCGGCTGTCGAACCTTCGCAAGGATGTCCATTGTTCGCGAGGAAGATGCTGGCATGATCGCCTGCGTGGATACGCTGGTTGAGAACAGCAGCATGAACCCGGTGCGGCGAAGTCCTTCAAGCCAGTCGGGGCGGGAGGTCGCAAGCAACCGTTGCCAACGGCTGTCGGGATTCCAATAGTCCGCAGCCCAGGTCGATAGAAGCGCATTTAGTGTCCAGGTCCTGAGCACCCTGAGTTCCCTCGCGGCCGAGCGCAGCCGGGCGAGCTGATTGCCGAGTTTGAGATCGGGCTCGTCCTGTAGCGGCGGGACCACGTTGGTGCCCGCCTTCTCGAGCATTCGCCACAGGATGCCTCCGAGTCGTGATGGCCGGTCGTTTCGTTCTGTCGACCGGGAGGGATCTTGACCTGAGACATCGGCAAGGCGGATGGGAATGGCGGGAAGTGCATCGATGTAGGTGCGATCCGATCTCGGCAGTGGGCGAAGATGAAAGCTACGATCGAAGAGGGCGGGGTCGGCGTCCTTGTCGACATGGAATGGACAGGATGGCGCGTGATTTGGTCGCTTGTCGTGTCGGCCGGGGACCTCATCCTTCGCGGTTAGCCGTCGCAGGGTAAACGTGCGTTCCTGCTGGATCGGGGCAAGTAGCGGCTGGTGTCGCCCGCCCAGACAGTCGCATTCGATCCAGCCATTCATAACCTTGACGCGCCGGATAATCGCAAGCGCGATCACCTCGTCGTCGTTGGAGGCAGCGTTGCCGTACCATGCCCGTAACGCGACCGCCTCGCGGTCGCTCAGTTCAGACAACACATGGGTCGAGCTGTTGCGGACCACGATACGCATGGTTTGCCGTCAATATCCGATCGACCAAAGGCTGAAGCCGAGATATCCGACACCCGCGGCACCAGCGACGGCGATGGCCGTCTCCGCCCAACCGCGAATGTCCCAAAAGCTGCCTTTCCCTGTGCGAGCACCTTCAATCGCAACGGACAGGAAGATGTAGGAGGGGATGACCATCGCATAGCCCAGGGTCAGACTATCTCTAAAGGCCACCCGAGCAGCGACGAATGCGAGTGCCAGGAACAGGGCCGCTATTCCTAACCGCCGCGTGTCAAACCGATAGCCAAACCGCTCGAGCCACACCATCAGTTTTCTCCCTTTGATAGAACCGACAAAAATTTAACCGCAGTTAAAGTTTGGCGCAATTGGAGATTGGTGTACAAACACGGGGAAACATCAATAACAGCGGGAAGCAGGGCCTGACTGGAGCATCCTTCTCGCGGCGTGCAATCGGTCTCTTGCACCGGCTGTCGGCCGCGGTGTATTGAGCGTAACGGACTTGTGAACAGTCGCATGCTAGAGATGAACAACAACCGTTTGCGCTTACCTTCTTGGTCTCAGAATAACGTCATGCATCGAATGAGCGGTAGAACTCTGAAATATTCAAGCAGCTGTCGGCGCGCTCTCGCTTCCCCTTATCGGCGCCTACCGTACGGCGACGCGTTCATGGACCCTCCGGGTGAGGATATCATTCGATGACGCGGGTGAGGGACGATGGCGCTGATCAGCTTTCGAACATGGTTGACCTGAAGTCGCTCTCCTTTCAGGAGCGGCTCGCCATCGGTCTGATGCGATTGAAGGCCCAGCGCCGGTTGACGAACAAGGACCTGGCCGAGCAGCTCGGCGTGTCGGAAGCCTATATGTCTCAGGTCACCCGCGGCATGCGGGATGTCAAGCTGTCGACCCTCGACAAGATGCAGCGCGAGTGGAATGTCACGATCGAGGATTTGTTCAGGGTTTCGGACAGTGACCTTGCTCGGATAGCGGCATGGCGAGCCCGTCGCAGGAAAAAGAAAGCCACTGACGAGCCGACGTAAGTTCTGGCGCGTGACACGCATTCGACGCGGGCTAGTGATTCAGGTTGAACCAGAACCTTTGCTTCACGCCTTGTTCGTCAGGAATATCGAAGAAATAGGGATCCGCGCGGCGCGGCCGCCGCGTCGCGATCTGCTCAGTGCAGCTATCGCCTCGATCGCCGAAGGTCCGCCGTATCACGGCTCCCCTTAGGTCGGCGTCAGAAGCGCGCTGACCGGCAGACCGGCAAATATCGACGGTCTTGATGCATTGATCGGGCTCGCCTCCCCCGCCGTTGTTTCCTTGCGAGCTATAGCCCACCGTCGTTCCTACCGGGCAGTCTTCGTAGGTTTCGTGACCCGGCTTGCCGGCATTGGCCTCATGGCAGATTGGCCACGAAAACCCCGGCTCCTTCATGGCCGCAATGAGCTTTGTCATGGGCGGAACGCAGTAGGGAACCCCGTGCCAAGACGGGTTCTGCGACGCCGCGCAAAGGAGAACTTGGCATCCCCAGGATGCATCCTCGGCATTCGCCGGGGTCGCCGATGGCGCAGAGGCCGAACTAACTATGATTGCGGCCAATATCAGCGTCGGTCTCATTGTTCGCTCCTTCAGATTGTTCATTGAATCTGCGTCCAGGCGCCGTCAATTTTCGCAAAGGAAAGGACGCCCGGTTGCCTGGCCCCGGCAAATGACCCCGTCGTCGTTGTAATGATGCCAGCGCACGTCACACCCGGCGCGGCTTGACGCGGTTTGCATTCAGAAATCCGCATTGACCGCCCCGACTTCGCAATTGCGGCGCTCGCCTCATCGTCGTTGGGAGCGTCACCGCTCGTCTTCTGTAGCGCTTCGTCTTTTAGCCGGGTGATCTCGTGTTCGAGATCGATCTCCTGGCCGCTCTTCCTCACTTCGTTGATCGCATAGCCGCCGAATGCGCCTAACAGGAAGGCGATTACCGCCGCTAGGACCGCGCCACCGGAAAGCTTGTTCATCGCCAGCTTCAGTATCCCTCGATCCCAAGGCGTTTCAGGATGGCGGCCGGATCGGTCTCGCAGTCTCTCTTCCACTCACTATGCTTTGCACAGGCATAGGCGTACTGGCTGAGATCGGCTGATGAGAGATCGGCAAGCCTGTTGCCGACAGCTTTCCACCGTTGCACCTCGGCAGGATCGCAACCCGCCCCTCCGGCTCCGCAAAAGCCGGGATCGCGCTGCTCGATCTGCTTCTGTGTGGCGCCGTCCTGCGCGATCGCTACCGAAGCGGAGCCGGACATCAATATGAGCGCTACAGCGGTTCCAATAATGCGGTTCATTCAACCTCCATGTGCTTCATTAGGTGTCAGTGACTTGGCGGGGCCCACGGGCAAGGGCAGGGGCAAGTCGCCGTCAGGTTCCAGTGAAGAGGCCCTCGATTTGTCCCCGGTCGCCACCGACGCGGTGTAGAGCCAAGGAGGAAGAAGATCCGGCGACGACCAGACGCCGTATCCGAGGCCGCGGGCCTTCCTCTCGATATCGAAATAGGCGGGGACCTGAGGTTCGCCGCGGTAGTTGAACGCGTAGCCAATGCCTTCTGCAATAGCCGTGGCGGCGAGGTTCGTCTCACCAACAAAGCAGTGCGCGAGGACCAGACCGTTCGCGTCGCGAGCAATGGGTGCGCAGTTGACGTCCTGCCCAAGTGTGCGGAGGATCATCCAGGCCCGCGAAACTTGACCTGCCGGCCAGTCGACGCCATCGCTTGTTGCTGTTTGTTCGAGGCGAGGGGCTTCGTATCCTGCAAGCCGCACGGTTTGTCCGCTCTTCCTGAATTCAAAGGTTGTGGCGTCCACGACCTGGACTTTTCCGAAGATCTGCCGGGGGATATCGGCCGGTCTGTTTTGCGCCGAAGCGGCGGTCGCCGTCATCATCATCAGCAACATCGACAATGATGCACCTCTCATCGCTGCGCTCCCGCTTGGCCGGCCAGGACTGCGACGGGATGAGGCATGTCGGAGTAGGCCCAAAGGCCTGCGCGTGCCGATCTTGCACTTTCTTCAGCCACCCTGTAGCCGGGAACGATCAAATGGCCGCTGGTGTCGACGGCGGCGAATCCCCACCCCTCGGCAATCATATAGGTCGCCAGATCATAACGCCGCTGGCCTGATGTCGTTTGGCAGGCCACCACAGCATTGTTTTGGTCGAGATCCTTGATCGTCGCGCAGACGGGCTTCGTGTCCTTGATCAATGCCTGTGCCATGATCAGATTGAGCTCTCCGCAGTCCCTGATGACGCCGGGAGAAATCGTGACAGAGGTTCCGCGGAGACACGTTTGCAGGCCGTAAAGACGATATCGCCGCCCGGCGGAAAGCCAGGTGTCGCCGGTTTCGAATTGCGCTTGCACCGGAAACGGGACAAATTGGGTTCGATCGCTTTCTTGGCTGCCTGCGGTAGTACCTTCGCTCTTAAGCGCCTGAATAGGGATGATCGGCGCCTGGAGGCGAGGAGGTTCTGGGTGGCTCGTCCCGGCGAGCATCGGCATGATCGATATGCCTGCAAAGAGGCCGGAAGCTGCGAGCGTGGACATCAACATCAGGAACCTCATCGCGATCAGTTCATGGAAGGATTGGCGCGATAGCGCTCACCGTAGGGATGCGTGAAGTGGGCGTTCGCCCAGATTCCAGTCTTTGTTCTCTTCGCGTTTTCCTCTGCCTGCGCATATTCCGGGAATATCGCGCGGCCGGCACGGTCACGGGCAGCAAACGCCAATCCCTTGGCGATAAGCACCTCCGAAAGCGATTGTGCGTCGCCGTCCTTCACGAAAAAGCACTCGGCAAAGCGCACAGTCGGCGTGCCTGTGTTTTGCCCGAGGAAATGGCACGGAAATGCGTTGCCAGCGACCGCCTTGGCTTCGCCGAGCGTGGCGGTCAAACCGGCGAGTGAAACCATCGCGCATGTCGTCCGCAGGCCAGCGAATTCCACCTCTTCGACCGAGAGACAGCCTTGGACACCCGCCAGTTTGACGATGGTCCCATCGGAGGCAAGAAACGCGCTCCCGCTCAGGGCGCCCTCAGGCATGATCGTTTGCAGGTCGAGCCGCTCGACTATCGATGAGGTATCGAGGATTGTTTCGGGAGGAGGGATCAGATCGCGCCCCTCTGCGTAAGCCTTCTGATAGGAGTTGACGACTCTCGAAGCAGCATCGTCCTCCGCGGCAATCGCCAGGGCGTCCTGCGTGCATGCAATGGTGCAAAAAAGGAGGCGAGTAAGCCGCCGCGCGCCGGGGTTCATGCGTGAATCCGTCATCAATTGGCTGTCGCGAAGCATGCACAAAATTATACTGCAGTGCAAGTCTGGAAATACCGCGAGGATTGCGATATGTTTGGTCTGACACTCAAATGTGCGCACGGAGAAGGTAGATGTCAGCACATCGAAAGGCCATCAGGGTCGTGACTTTTCCCTTCAGGGCAATGTGGTTTCTGGTCTTAGTCGCCAACCTTCTGGTCGTCACGGCTGCCTGTGTGGTGATCGCCGCCTTCCTGGCCTACGGCCTTGCGCTGACGCTATCTTACCTCTTGCTACCGACGGAATGGACGCGGGCGCTCTGGCAATGGGCGGCGGACCTTTACGAGCAGTCCCACTGGTTCAAAGGCGCGACAATCACCTTCTTCGTGCTCCTTTTCCTGCCGATCCTGAAGTTCTGGCCGGGGAGCGATCCCAAGGCAGATGCAGCCCGGGAGCGCGAAGCCAACAGGCTCAACGATGATCTGGTCGCGGCCCGCCAGCAGGCGCAGAGCCAAGCGAATCTTCGAGGCTGAGGGCTCCATGACAGGAAAACCACTTTCGCTCGCGATCTCGACCTTCAAGGGTGGCGCCGGCAAATCAACCTTGAACGTCAATCTTGCAGCCGAGTTCGCCCAGCAGGGCCACAGGACACTGCTCATCGATTGCGACGAGCAGGAATCGTCGACGCGGTGGTACAATGTCTCCATAAAACGGGGATTGCTCCCCACCGACGGCACGCTGCTGCATCTGCGGGTCGCGCCGGATGACCGGTTTGCAGATCGCCTCGCGGAGGCACCTGCGGCGGATATTCGAATCTACGATGTCGGCGGATACGTTCACCAGCGGGCAATCGAGGTCTATCACGAATGCGATGCAGTCCTCATTCCTGTCATACCCGAACCGACGGCCGCGACTTCAGCCATCAAGGTGGCGACGATCCTCAAGGAGATTTCCAGGAAGCGGGTGCAGGGTCCAATTCCATATGCGGCGATCTGGAACTACGTGGACATGATCGCCCTCAAGCACAATCGCTCCCTTCCGGAAGTCCATGCCATCCTGACAAGCGGCCGAATTCCGATGGTCGACACGGTCATTCGGAAGAGCAATCATTTCAGCGATGTCGGCGCCGGCTTCGGGTCGCTCTATTCCAAGCTCGCCAGCATCGAGAACAATCCGACGCTGACGCCGTCGGCCAAGCGGCGCGCCTCAGAAAGCGTGCTTGACGCGATAGATCTCGTAAAAAAGATCAATAACGAGTTCATCGGCCTTCTGCAGGCGGAGGCTGCCTGAGCGCGATGTCGAGGGAAAGAACGCCGGCTGGCAATATTCTCGCCCTTGCCCGATCGAGAGAGGATCAGGCGAGGGACGTGGAGGAGGATGCGACCTCCTACATGCCGACAAGCCTCGATCTCGACAAGCTGATGCCGGAGGATCCTCCCCAGGCGCAGGAGCCGAGCGTCAATACGGAGCCAAGGTCAAAGCTCGGCCGTCCTCCAGCCAGAAGAGAAATTCCGGAAGAGCAGGCGATAGAAGCCGACGAAATTACGGGATCCGTGAAGAGGAAGCGTATTTCCCTCTACCTCGACGATGACGTGCTGACGAAGATTTTCCGCGTATCGCTGGAACGGCATGAGCAGCTCTCATCGGCGACCCACAGACTGATCCTCGAAGCGCTGAAGGCGAGGGGGCTGTAGGCAGATGCGCGAACCGGCCGTCATGTTCCGTCTACCGGCCCATGTCCTGAGCAACGTGGAGCTGCTTGCCGGCCGGCTCGATATTTCCGTCAATCTTGTCGCAAAGCTCATCGTCACCAGGGAGATTATGCATATACCTGCGATCCTCGAAGAGCACGAACGGCAGCTGGCAAACATGCACCAGTTCCTCCGCGAGCTCGCCTTCCGGAACGAGGAGTTTCTGTCGGAAGAGCGCGACCAAGCCATCCTCGCCGCCGCCATCATGACCAAGCTGGGCGAGGTGATGGCCGCCGTGGATTCGATCCGCGATGCAGCCTTTGTGAGACCATCCACTTTTATCGCCGACCTGATCAGGAAACACGATGAACGACCTCTCCAGAAGTCGCTCGGGGTCTAAGCCTGAAGGCCGCAGACTACCGAGCTATTTCGACCTCATCGAGGATGAGCTTCGACGCCGCGGCGGCGGTGGCGGTGGAACCAAAAAGGCGCCGGTGAGGGCAAAGGTGGGGGTCCCCTCGGTTGGGCGGAACGCCGGCGCGGCGACAGCCTTAAGTCGGGCGAGTGGCAATAACGCCGTCGTCGTCAAGGTGTTGTCGTATGGAGCAGGTGCGGCCTCGGCTCGCAACGTGCTTGCCTATCAAAGCAAGGAGGAAAAGGCACATGATCAGGATGGCCGTGAGGTCACCGATCTTAGCGAAGAAGTCCGATCCTGGGAGCGGGAGTTCGGAAACAGGAAAGGAAGCAAGGACGTTTTACGGTTGACCTATGAGCTGGAGAGTACCGACCGGGAACACGTTGCCCGCGCATTGAGTTCGCTTGCGTCCGACGGGTTCCGCGATGTTGGTGATTCCGATCGGACCTACGCGTTCAGCGTTAGCGAGGGCGTAAAGGGACAAACCCGTCTGAACCTGGCGCTGGTGATCGCGCACGAGAAAAGGGACCGATCCGATCGGGGCAGCCAGAATCGCATAGCCGCCGAAATGGATGACGTGCACGCGATCGATGCGCGTGTGGACAGAGCATTGCGGATGGAAGGAGTGGCGCCAGTCTCGCGCTATCCGGTGGAGTTTTCGAGCGGTCCGAAGGGGCTGGCCGCGACGCTCCATGCGATGCAGCGGCAAGGCGCGGAGGTCACGCTTTCGACGAAGGCCCACATCGAGGAGCGCCCGGGCAGGAGCGGCCGCTATTATCAAGCCACGGACCGGCGCGAGATGACGACAAGCGATCATAAGCAGCTTACGGTCGAGAGTAAGATAGTCGCCGCGCTGATGCAGACCCGTCAGCCGCGCGATTTCATGCATCTGTTGTTGTCGGGCCCAGCCAATGTCGACCGTGACCGATTTGTCCTGGCTGGTCGTGACTTTCTAAAAGAGCAGTTCTCCGGCCACCGATATGCCTATGCTGTCCACAATCGCAACGACCTTGAGAAGCATCCGCATCTGCATGTGATCGTCGCGCTACGCAATGCCAGCGGCAAGATGCTCAACCCCAATATCCGCGACTTCACCGAGTGGCGCACCCGCTTCGCCGAAAAGGCGCGGGAGCGCGGAATAGCGATTGATCGTCAAAAGCGTGTCGAGCGTGCTGGTCCACCGCCCATCAAACGATGGGAATGGGAGATGTTTCACCGCATGGGCGCGACAGCACCCACGAATGTTGTCGACAAGGTGATCTCCAAGCTTCGCGACACGCCCACCGCGCCGAAGCTGGAAGACGCGAGGAAGCGGTTTGATCAGACCCGACACTCAGTTGGGCGCGCCATCCAAATGCTGGAAGGCATTGCTAAGGACCGAAGTGCACCGAGCACGGCGCGGGAACTGAGCCACGATCTGTCGCTCGGCCTGCAGCGCGAATACCGTCGGTTGGAAGTAGCCGTGCGCGACGGACATGATCCTACCAGAATGAAAGGAGAAGAACACATGCTGCGATCCACACCCATCAGTGCTGCTCAGTCGAAAGCGGCGAAGGAGATGCTGGCGACCACTGCCCTCAGCGTTGCGGCAAAGATTGCCAATCCCGCCGATCGGCTGCTCTTCGAGCAAGCGACCAATGTCATCGGCAAGGTCGTCGGGCTGCAACTCGACTCTCGTGTAACCAAGAATCGAGATCGCGCAGAGGTCGGTAAGGCGAAACGCTCTTCGGATAGCTTGGAAACGAAGTCTGCGACTGGTCGCGACCACGTAGCGGAGCAGGGACTCGATAACAAGACTTCGAGCAACCGTACCGTCGATCAATCCCGCATAGCACGCTCAAATGCCGACCACGATAGCTCTGAGAAAAATCGCACGGAACGCCAAGGTAATCAACGGCGTGACCGCGATCAGTCAAAATCGATCAAACTTCGCCCACCACAGTATAAGGATCGGGATCGAAGCCGGTAGCTGAATGGCCTGCGTGAGCAAGGCCGCTTTTGTAGAACTGGCCCTGATGCCGAAATGAGACTTACGGCAGTTTCAAAGCGTGCTTGATCGTCGTTTTAAGCCAGACCATTGTGGCCTGCGTATCGATGTCGGAGGAGCCAGCGGCACTTGATCCTGGATAAAGAATTTCCGTGAAAACAGGCGTCTTTTTGCTGAAACGAGAGAAATTTCCTTTGCGCACCACGACCGTCATCGTCGGATCGACTTCATACCATTCAGTCAGTTTCAATATCACATCGAGGTCAGAGGTCGAGGGCCAGTGCCGGGTTTGACCCTGGCTCGGTGAATGGATCGCCTCCATCCAGAAGTCGGGTACGGCGCCCGAGACCTTCAGAAGATCGTCGAGCAACCGCGTAAGCGTTGCACTATCAATGCGTGCGCTACGATCGAATGGGGAAGCCGTATGGTACGAAATGAACCCGAAGCGGATGTTGATGTCGCGCAACTCCTGAAGCATTGCCAGGAATCTTGTGTCGATATCTCCCAGCGTCTGGTCTCCAAACTCCGGCCTGTGCCGTAGCAGCAAGTCATCACGCTCAAAAATGACTAAGCCAACTGAACCCTCTCGTCTTTGAATGCCGCGATCGTCGAGTACGACCGTCTCCATAGCTGCTCTCATACCGGCTTCGCTTCCTTCAAACGCTGCAATCCGCAGTCGGTGGCCGTGTAACATTGGGTTAGTCCGAACCGCGACTGAGTTGCGAGACGCCTTCCAGTTTTTGATAATTGATAAAAACGACGATTACCGCAGATTGCACGATATGATGCGAAACCAACCGAAACGAAACGAAATGGCGCCAGCAAGTCCTTGTTAATATTTTCGAATTTTTACAGAGACGGCTCGGGGAAGATTTCCTTTTTTTGGGCCTCGAGTCTGGCCCCAGATGAAATTCTTGGCTTCCGGGCTTGGCAGGAAATTCTCCGGGTAAGGGGATTGTCCAAAGTACATGCAAAGACGGGTCGCTAAAACCAACCGGCTCATGTACGTGGGCGTCTCGACGTCTCAATCTATGATGTAGCGGCGCGCGACAAAAAACGCTTCAGGCTCCAACCTGCCAAGAAAATGTACGGGGGCGTCGCGAGCGAATAGTGACCGCAGTTCAGCTTCAGAACGCTCGGCTTCGCTCCTGCTTGTTGCAGTTTTCGGATGAAGCTTTTGGTTAGCGCGGGCAACACTACTTTGTCTCTTGTTGCGAAGACCACGTGAAGCGCGAGTTCGGGCCGTGCCAATTTGTGCGCGAAATTCTCCAAATTCAGCGGACCCCATGCCCTCCGCAGATCCGTGAGTCCAATGGCCGGTTCTAAGCTCTCGCGGATCGAGCGCGTCGCGCGTCCAGTCCAAACCATGTCTGCAAGACTTCCAGCCGTCAAAAACAGCGAAGCTTTCGATACGGCCGGTTCATGCGCTGCGATCAGACCCGCCACCCACGAACCCAGACTCATGCCAAGAACCGAGATCTCTCCGTAGCCTTCGCTCTTCAGCCACCGGATGAGTTTCCGCCCATCCCATACAGCCTGCCTTACAGATTGGATCGTGCGGCCGAGATTTGAGCTGAGCATATAATCGGCGTACAGCGCGCCGGGTCGGCTGCGTTCGAAATGATAGGGCATAGCAATCTCCACGACCGTGATCCCACGTTTCGAGAAGAATCCGGCGATCTGGCGTTGTCGGGCGCGGGCATTCCAATGATGGAAAATGACCAGAACCTGATCGCGCGAGCCACTTTCGGTGAGTTTTGCCCAAACGGTGTTGTTCTCGTCCACGTCGGTGGCGATCTCCGAAGGGAACGTGAGCCACCCGTCGTGCCTTTCAAACCCTTGCACGCTCCGTCCCGGCTCATCGTAAAAGCTTGGATCGGACACAGCGTGGTCCGCAAGGACACAAAACTCCTCGAGAGAGTCTGCCTCCTCCGCACCGGGGAAGGCGCGGCCGGAGTCGAGGATGAAATCCGTCGCTTCCTTAACTTCTTCACCGCGTTGGGCTCGACGTTCGTCCCAACGATCCAGCCACCTATGATACACCCTGATTGCTCTCCGATTTGCGCGATCGCGGCAGCCCGAACTCTGGATCAAAGAGGCCGTATGTCGCAACCAGCACTCCCGCGATGAGAATGATTGAAAAGCCGTCAAAGGCATCGATCAACAAATAAGTGGCGAAGAGCAGGCCAACGACCGCCGACATCTTCCACAAAGCCTCACGGAACCGCGCTCCGACGTTCAGGCGGATGGAGCCGTAAAGAAAGACGACACACGCCGAAATGGCGACAAGGAGACTGCTGTAGTGCGTCGGCATTCTGTAGCCGAAGGTGTTGGCGGCGTGATGGTCACGATATACGACCGAAAACAAATCGTGGACTATCCAGGTTACAATATCCGCTCCGTCCGAGCTCAGGTATGAGCTTTGAACTTTCATACATATGGCAACGAGGATACCAACGATGGTGCACCGGAAAATTCCCCGCATGACTCTGATGCGGACTACGCAGTCTGGATGATGCTCCCCTCCAAGCAGCGGCATCAATCCTTCTTCTATTCTCCAGAAATCGTGGATGATCGTGTGGAGCAAAATAAGACCCGCGAAGAACAGATAGAAGCAGAGGCACATGTACAGGTACGCGAGCCCAGTGAAAACGATCTCCACCGGCACTGATATGAGATCAGGTTGTACGTTTGCCACCGTGCCCCAACTCGTGGCGTAGTCGCCACCACCTTGCAACAGTGGGATCAAGCACACGCCAATCCATTGAAAAACACCGGCGAATATCACGCAAATCACGAAAACCGCCGCGTACGAGTAAGAATAAGCCTGGACGTTGCGCGCCCAGGAGACCTTGCGTTCAAACCTGTTTGTTTGCGCCAACAGCCTGTAGCGCGCGTCCTGTTTCCAAAGGAGTAGCAGCTCTGTCACAAACGAAAAAAATAGCGGTAAAAGTATCATGAACAGGAACGTCCAGTTCGGAGCCCACAGGAAGCCGACCTGCTTTACGACCCCATCTGGCCGACTATATGTAACGCTGTGTATCCCCACGATGTACGACAAAAATCCGAGGGCAGAGGCGCCAGCGAATGTGGACGCGGGGAGGTTCAAGGGAGATCCGCTACCAAAAAGCGCCTCCGTTCGTTGGGCCAAGCTGAGGCCTTTTTTTTGCGGAACGCGCTCGTCGTCTTGTCCCTCGGCGTCCGCAGGCTGCATCTGAATTTGCCCGGTCACCGGGCCGGGATCTGCAGCAGAAGTCGCTTTCTTTAAACCTCGTCTCTTGGCAGTGAGACGAGCTTGAGCCGCGCTAAGCTCCAGGAGCCATTCGCTCGTCGCTTCCCTATCATCGCAGCCGAAGATCCGAGCCAACCAGTTGATATTGGAAGGGCTGATCCCCTTGTCGTTCTCTTGAAACCATAGTTGGACCGTGCGTAAATCGACTCCGGCCCGATTGGAGTCGATCTGCGTAATCGCCTCTGCCAGGAGCTCCGGAGTCCATGGCCCCTGTGGAAAGCCGTCAATGCCGACCGGACGGCCCGCACCCACAGCAGCTAACTGCTTAAACAGTTCTTTGAAGTCGCTGCCGTCCTTGGGCGGAGCGACAAATATCTTCCCGTTCTTTTCCAATGGTTCAGACGCTCAAATGTGTTCAGTTTTCCCATATGCACAGCGGGCCCTCCGCCTTGTGATGCCCTTCCGATCGGTGCCGTGGAGTCCCTTCTCGTCCTCATCGAAGCAATGGGGAAACTGCCACAGACGACTCCTCGTCCGTCAGAGCGAAGTCGGCGCTGCTTGGTGACAGCTTTATATACCGAGAATGTCCGGGCGAAAAGAAAAAAGCAGCTCCTGCGTGTGTAGGATGCGCAGAAGGTTGGTGCGAAAATAGTAAATAAAGTGTGATTAAATAACGGCTTAAGAGAAAGCGGAGCGCCCGTACCGCCAAGAAATAAGCGGCCAATACTTCAATCAGGAATTGAATCGCATAATCCAGTTTATGGAACTCGTCGCATTATGAAGACCCTCTTGGAATCATGGTATCCTGGAGCGCTCCCCATTGGACTAACAGGTTCGGCTAGGCGATCAACGTGTTTGGAGGGCCGCGATCTGAACGCCAACGAGCTTCATCAAGTGGTCCAGTTCCCACCATCCACATTATAAGTTTGGCCAACAATATAATCGGCTTCCTGACTTGCCAAGAACACGGCCATTCCTACCAAATCTTGTGCGGTGCCCATGCGGCCGAATGACACTGCCGCGCCAACCATCTTTTTCTTTTCTCCTAAAGGTCGATTCTCGTACTTGGCAAACAGAGCATCTACGCCGTCCCAATGCTCTCCATCGACGACGCCTGGTGCAATCGCATTGACGTTGATACCAAATTTTATGAGGTCCAGCCCTGCCGATTGTGTGAAACTAATGATTGCGGCCTTGGTCGCACAGTAAACGGCGACCAACGCCTCACCCCTCCTCCCCGCTTGGCTAGCCATATTGATGATCTTTCCCCCACGTCCTCGCACAATCATAGATCTCGCCGCCGATTGCATTGTAAACAGCGACCCGCCCACGTTAATCGCAAACAATTTCTCGAAGCTTGGACGTGTTATATCGACGATCGGAGCAAGATCGAAAATTGCTGCGTTATTGATTAGGATATCGATTCCGCCAGTATTGTCGTCAACGGCGTGGATGGCCGCTTCGATCGAGGATTGATCTGTCACATCCATCTTAACCGGATACGCCCGCTGACCAATATCACGTGCTGTTTCGGTTGCTTTTTTGATGTCGATATCCGCGATTGCAACTGTGGCTCCTTCACGCGCGTAGGCTTCGGCGAAGGCGCGGCCAATACCTCTCGCGGATCCAGTTATCAATGCGGATTTCCCTTCAAGGCGTCCGTTCATTGCTTAAGTCCTTCCTCGTTAAATTTGTGAATGAGCGTCTTGTCCGGCGTCAGGTAGACGGTGTCGCCCGCCTTGGCCGCGAACTCGCCACCGCCACGTGCCGTCACCGGGCCAATGCCATCGACGTCGATATGCAGGAACGTATCGGAGCCAAGATGCTCGGCGACCGTGACCCTGCCCTTCCACTCACCGCTCTCGTTCGACAGCATCACATGCTCCGGACGAATGCCGATCGTGTGCGCGCCGAGCTGTGCTGCCGTCTGGCCCTTGACGAAATTCATCTTCGGCGAGCCGATGAAGCCGGCGACGAAGAGATTGCGCGGGTTCTTGTAGAGCTCCAGCGGCGAGCCGACCTGCTCGATATTGCCCTTATTCAGCACCACGATCTTGTCGGCCATGGTCATGGCTTCCACCTGGTCGTGGGTGACGTAGATCATCGTGGTCTTAAGCTGCTGGTGCAGCTCGCTGATCTCGATGCGCATATTGACGCGCAGCGCGGCATCGAGGTTCGACAGCGGTTCGTCGAACAGGAAGGCCGACGGCTGGCGGACGATCGCGCGGCCGATGGCGACGCGCTGGCGCTGGCCACCCGAAAGCTGGCGCGGCTTGCGCTCCAGATAGTCGGTGAGGTTGAGCACCCGCGCGGCATCCGAGACCTTCTTGTCGATCTCGGCCTTGTCCATACCCGCCATCTTCAGCGGGAAGGCGATGTTGTTGCGCACGCTCATATGCGGATAGAGCGCATAGGACTGGAACACCATCGCCAGGCCACGCTCGGACGGCGCCTTTTCGGTGGCATCCTTGCCGTCGATGACGATCTTACCGGCGGAGACATCCTCAAGCCCGGCGATCAGCCGGAGCAGCGTGGACTTGCCGCAGCCCGACGGGCCGACGAAGACGACGAATTCGCCGTCCTGGATATCGAGATCGATCGAAGGGATGACCTTGGCTTCGCCGAAGACCTTCGAGACTTTCTGAAGGGTAATGCTGCCCATGTTTCTCTCCCTGTCGTCTTATTTCACCGCGCCGAACGTCAGGCCGCGGACGAGTTGCTTCTGCGAGAACCAGCCGAGGATCAGGATCGGGGCAATCGCCATTGTCGAGGCTGCCGAAAGCTTTGCATAGAACAGGCCTTCGGGGCTGGAATAGGAAGCGATGAAGGCCGTCAGCGGCGCCGCCTTGGAGGCGGAGAGGTTGAGGGTCCAGAAGGCTTCGTTCCAGGCAAGGATGATGTTGAGCAGCAGCGTCGAAGCGATGCCCGGCACCGCCATCGGCGTCAGCACATAGATGATTTCCTTGGCGAGCGAGGCGCCGTCCATGCGGGCGGCCTCGAGAATTTCGCCAGGGATTTCCTTGAAGTAGGTGTAGAGCATCCAGACGATGATCGGCAGGTTGATCAGCGTCAGCACGATCACCAGACCCAGACGGCTGTCGAGCAGGCCGGTATTGCGGAACATCAGGTAGATCGGGATGAGCGCGCCGACAGGCGGCATCATCTTCGTCGACAACATCCACATCAGGACATCCTTGGTGCGCTTGGTCGGCGAGAACGCCATGGCCCAGGCAGCCGGGATGGCGATGATCAGGCCGATCAGCGTCGAGCCGAAGGAGATGATCACCGAGTTCATGAAGTGAGCCAGATAGTTCGAGCGGCTCTGTACTTCCGCATAGTTCTCGGTCGTCCAGTGGAAGAACAGGAACTGCGGCGGCGAGGCGATCGCATCGGCTTCCGACTTGAAGCTGGTCAGAAAGGTCCAGAGGATCGGGAAGAAGATCAGGATCCCGAGCGTCCAGGCAATCGCGGTCATGATGACCTTGCGCTGTGTGGTGACTTTGCGAGCCATCTTACGCCTCCAGATTCTTGCCGACGAGGCGGACAAGGAAGATCGCGACGATATTGGCGAGGATGACAGCGACGATACCGCCTGCCGAAGCACCGCCGATATCGAACTGCAGAAGCGCCTGCACATAGACAAGATAGGTCAAGTTGGTGCTCTGCGTGCCGGGACCGCCATTGGTGGTGACCAGGATTTCGGCGAAGACCGACAGCAGGAAGATCGTCTGGATCAGGATGACCACGGTGATGGCGCGGGCCATGTGCGGCAGCACGATATAGATGAATTTCGAGACAACGCCGGCGCCGTCCATCTCGGCGGCTTCCTGCTGCTCTTCGTCGAGCGACTGCAAGGCCGTCAGCATGATCAGCGTCGCGAAGGGCAGCCACTGCCAGGCAACGATCAGGATGATCGAGAACAGCGGCGCATTCGCCAGCCAGTCATAGGGCTGCAATCCGAGCGCCTTGGCGAGATGCGCGAAGAGCCCGTTGACCGGGTTCATGAACATGTTCTTCCAGACAAGCGCAGCGACCGTCGGCATGACGAAGAACGGCGCGATCACCAGGATGCGGACGATGCCCTGCCCATAGATTATCCTGGTTCAGCAAGATCGCGAAGGCGATGCCCCCAATAACCGTGATCAACAACACACCGAGCACCATCGGCTGCAGCCCCAAGGGCGTCCGTAGGAGGAAGCAATGGAAAGAACACCCGATCGGCCCATATGAACTGCCCCCACTTTCGACCGGACACTCAGCATAAGCAGGAAGGCTCAAGCACAGGCTTGAGGATATGTGTGGACGCCTCCGGGTGCGCAAGAAGAATCTTTGTTTGACGGCGTCGAAGTTTGGTGCGGACATGTGTTCGGCTTCTTTTGCGACGAAGCACCGCCGCCAGCCAGTATGGATTACGCGAGCTCGATCCACTTCAGGCTTACGTGCTGTCAGCACTTATCCTCAATCTGGTTCTCCGAGCCCCGTTCAAACTCTTCGGCCATGCAATCCTTAGACCTTCATTGCTGCGCGGGAATTCGTCAGGGCTGGCTGCATGTAAGACCCTCCGTGCTTTAGAATTGCCCAGGCGACGCGAGCCATCTTGTTCGCTAGCGCTACGATCGCGAGCATCGGTGGCTTTCTGTGGAGGATGCTGGCAAGCCAAGCGCTTGGCTTGATCTTCCCACGCCTTACCCAAGAAACGACGGCACTGGCCCCCATGATCAGCAGACGTCTGAGCGTCCGTTCGCCCATCTTGGATATTCGTCCGAACCGCTGCTTTCCTCCGGTGGATCGCTCGAGCGGGGTTAAGCCAACCCATGCCGCGAAGTCACGTCCCTTCCGGAAAGTCGCCGGATCGGGAGCCAGGGCCGCGATTGCTGCCGCTGTCACAGGTCCGATCCCTGGCACAGAAGTCAATCGACGCGCATCAAGGTCGTCACGCGCCCGCTTTTGGATTTCCCTGTCGAACTCTGTTAGCTGAGCTTCACACGATGAGAGATGCTGCCATAGTGAACGCAGGATGCCTTGAGCTGCGGGCGGCAGATTATCATCACTCTCGATGACCTCCTGCATCTTTGCAGAAGCGGCGGCACCCTGAGAGAAGATGTAACCAAATTCCGCCAAATGGCGTCGTATCGCATTCAGAAGCTGGGTCTTCTGGCGTACCACCAGATCTCGTGCGCGAAAGACAATACTCGCGGCCTGCGATGCCTCACTCTTCACATGAACGAAGCGCATGTCCGGCCGCTGCGCCGCCTCCGCGATGGCCTCGGCGTCAGCAGCATCGTTCTTCTGCCTCTTCACAAACGGCTTGACGTAATCCGGAGGTATCAGAAGCACTTCATGCCCCAACTCTTGCAACTGCCGCCCCCAATAATGCGCGGTGCCGCAAGCCTCCATCGCTACCCGGCAGTGGGGAAGTGACATCAGCAGCGTGATGAGTTGAGCTCGCCGGACCTGTCGGCGGAAAACGACATGTCCGTCTGCAGCTACGGCATGCAGTTGGAAAACATGCTTGGCGACATCCAAGCCGATGAGAACGATCTGGGTCATTGGGTCAACCTCCTGGTGCTGGACATCCTCGATACTGCCACAAGGTGGCGAAGGAGGCGTCCACTCCATCAGGCTTATGTCTAACGAGTTTCGACAGGTTGATCTGATGATCGGTGACGTCCGGCGGCGACGCTGGACAACCGAACGCAAACTGCAGATCATCGAGGAAAGCTATGCCGCCGGGGAGACCGTTTCCTCCGCGGCGCGGCGGCATGGAGTTGCGCCAAATCTTCTGTATCGCTGGCGCAGGCTCCTGAGCGAGGGAGGTGCGATGGCCGTGGATTCTGACGAGCCAGTGATCGGCAATTCCGAGGTGAAGAAGCTGGAAGATCGAGTGCGCGAGCTTGAGCGTATCCTCGGGCGCAAGACGTTGGAGAACGAGATTCTCCGCGAAGCTCTTTCCAAAGCCCACTCAAAAAAACCGATATCGCGGCCGATCTTGTTGCCGAAGGACGGTTCCCGATGAAGACCGTGGCTGACGTCCTTGGCGTATCGCGGTCCAATCTGGCGGAGCGCCTTAAAGGCAAGTGCAAGCCGCGTGGATCATACCTCAAAGCGGACGATGACAAGCTGCTGCCCGCCATTCGTAAACTCGTGGATGCTCGGCCGACCTATGGCTATCGGCGGATCGCTGCCCTTCTCAACAGGCAGCGGCGAGCCGCCGATCTGCCCGTCGTCAATCGCAAGCGAGTTCATCGCATCATGGCCAATCACGCTATGATCCTTGAGAAACACACGGCGGCGCGAATAGGCCGTGTCCACGACGGCAAGGTCATGGTGATGCGGTCCAACCTGCGCTGGTGCTCGGATGGCCTTGAGTTCACCTGCTGGAATGGCGAGGTGGTCCGCCTCGCGTTCATCATCGATGCGTTTGACCGGGAAATTATCTCATGGGCAGCCGTCGCTAACGCCGGGATATCAGGTTCCGACATTCGAGACATGATGTTGGAGGCCGTCGAAAAGCGCTTCGGCGCAACCAGCGCCCCCCATGCAATAGAACATCTATCTGATAACGGCAGTGCATACACCGCGCGCGAGACCAGGCTGTTTGCCCAAGCCCTCAACCTGATCCCATGCTTCACGCCCGTTGCCAGCCCACAATCGAACGGCATGTCTGAAGCCTTCGTCAAAACCTTGAAGCGGGACTATATACGCATCTCACCCATTCCGGACGCCGATACAGCTCTCCGGAAGATCGACGGATGGATCGAAGACTATAATGAAATCCATCCACACTCAGCGCTGAAAATGGCCTCCCCAAGGGAGTTCATCAAAGCATTGTCTCAATAGCTGGTCTGTCCGGCGAAATGGGGGGCACTCCACCATATCACATGTTGAAACTACGGAACTGACAAGTCTGAACGCACTCTTGGTAGACGACGACCACGTTTTCGCGCATCGACTTGGCAAGGCTCTACAAGAGCGTGGTTTGAATGTCGAAATCTGCACAACAATCGAGAGAGCGGGCGCCGTAATCAATCGCGGTTGCCTCGATATACTGATAACTGATCTGCGCATCGGCGACGACAGCGGTCTTGAACTCGTGAAGCTTTGCAAGGAAGTATCGCCCAACACCAAGTCGCTTGTGCTTACTGGATACGGCCACGTCGGCGCTGTTGTATCCGCGGTGAAACTTGGTGCGACCGAGTTCTTAAGCAAACCCGCGGATGTGGATGAGATTTTAGAGGTGCTTGGAGTTTACCCTCAACTGAGCCAAACGGAGGCGCCATGCCTAAAGTCCGCAGAACGGGTCCGCTGGGAACACATCAACAGCGTGTTTACTGACACCGGGAACAACATGTCGTTGACGGCGCGGCTTTTGCGTCTGCATCGACGGACTTTGCAACGGCTGCTATCCCGCGGTCCACCAAAGGAATGATTGCTGACCCTATAAATCTCCTTCAGATTTGATCCAAGGATCGAGCATTCCGTAACAAGGCAGTTCCATTGCAAAGCCCCACAGCGATGGAACCGGCTCCGTACCCCAGGAGCTGACGCGGATCGATATCGGGTCCGCGTGGGCCGGCGGCCATTCCGCCGGCCCTTTCTGGAAAGAGGTTATCAATGAACTATGAAGACGGAATGACTGTATTTTATGATCCAGTCTCAAAGACCGTGATCGTCGCTTTCCGTGGAAAAACCACGATATTGAAAGGGCCTTTTGAAAGTCTCCGCGCTGGCGTTGCTGCCGGTGAAGATTTATGCGCAGAGCTCGGCTGGCGTTCGAACACAAGTGATGCAGAAAAAAGTGATGACGTAACTTAATTTGAAAGATTGCCGGGCCGATAACTCGGCGCGGCGCTTCCCGTCACATCTTGGGAAGGAGAACTTTATCGACGACGTGGATAACGCCGTTCGACTGCTTGACGTCAGCGATCGTCACGGTAGCAGTTCATCCCGCCTCGTCGGTGAGCGTGATCTTGCCCATGTTTTCCTTGGCCTTCAAAACACAGCCACCGACGGTCTTGATGTCATGTTCGCCGCCATCATTCTTGATCATCCCGGCGAGGGTGCTGGCCATCGCATCAGCTGCGACCACGTGGCAAGTCAGAATTTTCGTGAGCTTGTCCTTGTTTTCGGGCTTGAGAAGCCTCTCGACGGTCCCTTTGGGAAGCGCATCAAAGGCGTTGTTGGTCGGAGCGAACACGGCAAACGGCCCCTTCCCTTCAAGCGTCGACACCAGGCCTGCAGCCTTGACGGCAGCGACGAGCGTCGTGTGATCCTTCGAATTCACGGCGTTTTCGATGATGTTCTTGTCCTCGAACATCGCGGCGCCACCGACCTTAGGGTTGGCGGCATACGCAGCCAAGCTGCCCGTCATCATGCTGACCAACGCGACTGCCGAAACTACTAGAAAAACTTCATAATCATCTCCTCTCAATGCCTGCCTCTTGGCTCGGTAGGGCATTCTACGAATGACAGCCGCTCCGGTTCAAAAATCTAAGAAAAATCGTGCAAAAAGCTTGTGAGCACGTTCGCGATTTTGGATCGATAATACTGAGCGTTAGATCCCGAGGATTGGCTGTATCAACCGCAAAAACCTGCTCTTGAATCGTAGCGGCGCCTCGGTAACGGCAAGACAAATGCAGTCTTTGCCCGCATCAGCCTTTGGTTGATGCATCAAGCTGTCGTCACCCATCTCGACATCACCTCGCTAAAATGTCGAAACCTCGTCGCTGAAGCTTCCTTCAAGCACCAGCTTTAATTCCACGCCACGGTGAGAATGCTCCGGGACCGGCTGACCGGCAGGAATCTTGAGCAGTCGCACTGTCGTTGTTTCGTCGCCGGTCGGTATCAGCATTTGGGCAGCGCCGCGCCCGAGCTGGCGCCACCTTAGGCCGCCGGCTGCGTCGATATAGCTCCTCAATGGTTCCGCGTATGTCTGATCCGTGGCAGACCGCTTTTTGACTGGCACAACGTTGTCGATCTGGCCCGCATCGATTTTCGCTTTCAGGCTTTCCCAGCTTTGCGAGAGGTCGGCTTCATCAACGGTTTCATTCTCAATGAAGTAACCGCCAACACTTTCGCCGGCGCGACCGTTGAGTGCGCTACGCCAAAGCGTTCCCGCCATGAACGAGGCGATAATTGCTCCATAAGCTAGGAATGCGCGCTGCGCTTCAAATTGCGGGGCGATAAATGAAGCGAGTATGAGCAACCAAAACGGTAACGTTCCCAAATACGTCAAGACAATTTTCAGTACACGCTGCTTTTTGCTCATCCTACTGACCCAATATGCTGTTAGGGGCCCTAGCCAGCACCAGCGCGCTAACATGGGCCGCCGCCTTCACTGCGAGCATCGGGTTGAGTTGCGCCAGCTTTGAAGCGTCACTAACGCACGAGATCTCAGCAGCACTTCTCACCGGATTGCTGCGCCACTCGGCCTGCCCGATCATTGCCGCTGCAGGACGGCGGGTATTGCACACCGCGACTATATTGGTTCGAACGCCACCCTCGCCTACCGAGCGACAGCCATTAAAGCGAATTACAAGATCAGTGCTATCGATTGCACCCACTTTGCCGCGCGAAAATAAGCCGTTTCCAACTGTCAAGATTGTTCGCGCCTTTTCATCGCTCCGAGAATACAAGCGCGTTTACGAGGTCATCGCGAAACAGATCAAAAAGTGGGGATCTGATCTGCCGGAAATTTGATCCGGCCGCTGTCATTATGCACTCCATGCTGACAACCGGAGAGTTCTTCGATCAGACTGCGGGCGTTGCGTCATAATTTCCGATAGCGTTCAATAGCTGAACGCTTGAAGCGTTTTTGCCAGGACGTGAAACGGGCGATTCCGTTGATGGCGTTGCATCACTGTATAAGCTGAACGGCGTTGTCCACAGTGAATGCTCGTGCCGCGTAGCTCCAACATGCGACGCCTGATATAGACCGCGAACACCAACATGCACCCGGCAGCGATCTTCAAAAAAACTCATCCTGACGCCAGTCTCCGATTAGACGACTTCATCATCTCTCGGCCCAGATCAAAACCTCTCATTTATGAGCTGTGAAATAGCCGTCAAAATTTGTACATCGGCGAAGGGCTTTACGATCATCAAGCTGTTCGGAACGCCGTTGGCAGACCACTCGGAACTGCTGTCGCCAGTCATGTAAACAATAGGCATGTCGGGCACGAGTTCCCTGGCTCTGTGGGCGACATCCCAGCCACTCGGACCAGTATGTCTAATATCCGTGAGAACACCGTTGAAACGCTCCGCGCCCTTGTTGAGTTCTTCCATTGCTCGCGCACCGCTGTTGGTAACGACCACCTGAAAGCCACCATCAATCAAAGCCTCCTCCAGAACGATATGCAGCACGACCTCATCTTCAACAAGAAGCAAAAGAATTTCGGACATAAGATTTCCTTATGGCGAGAGTGGACGGTCGGGGCAATCAAAGGGCATGGCCCTCGCATCGCTCTCAGAAGGGTAAGATGTCTCTGCACGGTGACTAAGGGTTGCAGGAAGGACAGAACGTCGGATCCGCTTCCGCGCCGATTGATCGTTCAACAAGCTGCTCGGCATGGCAGGCCACGCAACTCATGACATCGTGGGACGGCAGTTGCGTTTGGCAGCCACAAGCACTGCAGCAAAGTTCGTCTCTGGTTCCCACCCAGCCCCACCCCGGATGATTGCACACCGGACACAGGGTCGTAAGTCGCTTCGCAAAACGTTCGCCGAGTTTAGCGATGACAACCATACGTCGCGGGTTCATGAACGCCCGCATATCAGTCTGGAGGCGAGCTTGCGCAGTTGGCGACAGAGAGATCGCGCGCCTCGTCGCATCGAGCAACGTCGACTGGTCTCGTATGCCTTTAGCTAGGATGAGTTCTGCGCCAATCGCGCTTACAACAAGAGCCTGATCAGGAAAGTCGATGGCTCGAAGAAAGTCCTCTGCATCAGCGATTTCTTTTATATCCCGATGGGCGAAACTGGGAGTTTCGTCGATCATCATATCGATAATATCAAGGCCTGAGCGCGTATCATGCCACACAAGAAGTTCACGACCTGCCGGAATAAATGGGACAAACGGATGTGGGCCGTAAGATCCCTCACTTCCAATACCAATGGTCAGGCCGGTCAACTGCGCAGCGGCTCTTGCCTTTGCTCTGGCGGCATCCAGCATGGTGCCCTGTCTTTTCGTTTCGCCAGTGAATGTGCCAAAAGCATCTGTATCCAAGTCGTTCGGGACGACGAGATCAACGCCGATATTGGCAAAGGATGGCAATAGGGCAGCAGCTTTTCCATGCATCGTTCCGAGCGCTGCTTGGGACGCGAGGGATGAACAGATTGGCGACGTGAGCTTAGACGCGGCATCAACTTCTCTCGCTCGATAATTTTCTGTCTGGAACAAACCCAGAGATTTCATTTAGCCCGCTCCAACCAACTTGAATGGTGACTTTTCTAGCGCGCAAAATTCTTTGTTAAAAATACATTATATCGGCGATAATGTTCTCTTTTGTAGAACGCTCTCGCTCGCTGCAAAGCTTGCACCTTTTGAGTTGATGAGCTGCGATATCAGAGGGTTCGGGAAACGACGTTTCACGGTCACTGCGTAAAAAGACTCGATCAGTCCGGGCAACGCATCGAATTCGATCAGCGTGCCGACCTCCAGTTCTCCTTTGACGACAATCGGCGGAAGAACCGCAAGACCAGCTCCTTCGCGGGCTAAAAGACGCATCATCGCCATGTCGTCCACTTCTGCTGCAATCTGCGGCGTGATGCCGAGTCGTGAGACGAGTGCCTCGAACTGCGAGCGTACGCCGCTTTCCAGCGTCGGGAGGATAACGGGGTATTCCCTGAGAAGTTCCGCAAGGCCTGCGTCAGGTTTTCCGTAGGACGGTTTGCCGATCAAGCTTACCCGTTGCTGGTAGAGCTGCTGGGCGATGAAGGGTGTTACAGAATCCGTTCTTGGCGCCTGGTTCAAGAGGACGATGTCAAGGTTTAGTGCTTCGAGCGCGCCCAGCAACTCGCTAGTGCTGCCGGAACGCAAGATCATATCGACATCCGAGCGCCCGAGGATGGGGCGCAGGAACTCCATCTGGAAGTTGCGCGACAGCGTCGCGAGCGCGCCGATGCGAATTGCGCGGCGGATCCTGCCGGTTTCCTTCAATGTCTCGACCAATTCCTCGCCGGCCGCGAAGATCGTGTCGGCATGGTCGAGCGCGATGCGACCTGCCTCGGTCACATAGAGTTGTCGGCCACGACGTTCGAACAGTGCGTGGCCGAGGCGCTCTTCCAATTGCTTTATCTGGGTCGACAGCGCTGATTGCGACAGGTTCAGCCGTTCGGCGGTGCGAGTCAGGTTGCCGTCATGAGCGACGGCACGAAAATAGCGGAGATGATGATAATTGAGCTCAAGCATACTTCTATTTTATAGAACGAAATTGCAGAAACAATGAATTTTTATCAGCGGCACACAGCTGATAACACCTCCGTCAGATCGACGCCGCTTTCCAAAAATGTCGGCCCCAACTGGAGATCGCTCATGATTGTTAGTCTGCCGCTGATAGCGCCGATGCTTCTCGCCGTTGCGTCCGTGTATTGTTTCCTGGCACCGGGCCTTCGTCCCCGCGTTGCAATTTGCATTGCAGAGCTGTCGGCCATCGGCTCCTTCGGAGTTGCTGTCTTGTCCTGCATTGTTTTGGCTCTGCACGGCCCAGAAACCAGCCCGCCGATCGGCTTCAGCTACTTCACGTTCGCATCCCGGCTCGATCTCGTCAGTCTAGTGATGCTTCTGCTCGTCTCCTTCATCGGCTGGGTCGTACTGCGTTACGCCGGTACCTTCCTCGACGGGGAGGCACGACAAGGTCCATTCACTGGCTGGATGACCGCGACGCTCGCTGCCGTTCTTTTCCTCGTGCAATCCGGCACGCTGATGCAGCTTGTTGTCGGTTGGGTAGCTTCTAGCCTGTTTTTGCACCAACTCCTGTTATTCTACCCGGAGCGAATCGCTGCCCAGCGAGCGGCCCGCAACAAGTTCATCGTTTCGCGGATGGGTGACCTTGCTCTGGTTGGCGCCATGGTGTTGCTCGTCGTCACCTTCGGAACCGCAGATATTGCGACGATCCTAACTGCTGCGCGGGAGGGCGAAGGTCTGCCATTGACCATAGGTGCTGCTGCGCTGCTCGCGATCGCCGCGCTTGTCAAATCCGCGCAATTTCCGACCCATGGCTGGCTGACGGAAGTGATGGAAACGCCAACCCCGGTCTCCGCGCTGCTGCATGCCGGTGTGGTCAACGGCGGCGGCTTCCTGCTCATCCGCTTTGCCGACGTCCTGCTGCAGGCACCGATCGTGCTTGCTGTACTGGTCATGGTCGGGGGCTTCACAGCAGTCTTCGGTAGTCTTGTCATGCTCACCCAGTCGGCGGTCAAAACTTCCCTTGCCTGGTCGACTGTCGCGCAGATGGGCTTCATGATCCTGCAATGCGGTCTGGCGCTGTTCCCGATCGCGCTTCTTCACATCGTGGCCCACTCGCTTTACAAGGCCCATGCTTTTCTATCGTCCGGCTCCGCGATTGAAACAGTCTCTTCGATCAGGCGTCCCGGCCCTGTCACAGTTCCCAGTGCTAAAGCTGTCGGTCGCGCTTTCTTGGCAGCACTCGCCATCTATGCTGTGATTGGGCTGCTCTTTGGTTTCGCAGGCAAGCCACCGCAGGCGCTGGCACTCGGTGCGATCCTGATATTCGGTGTCGCCTATCTCATCGCCCAAGGCCTTGCGGACGCGGCGCCGCGTGCTCTGACCTGGCGAACGTCACTGTACGCAATCGCAGCAGCCACGGCCTATTTCGCACTCCAGCGGATCGCCGACGACCTGATGCTCGGCACGCTGCCGGCAACACCGCAGCCCGGTCCGCTCGAGTGGACACTGATGCTGCTTGCCGTCGTCACCTTCGGCGTGGTGGCGGTGGCCCAGTCGCTGTTCCCGCTCTGGGCCTATCATCCGGCGGCGGCGGGCCTCAGGGTCCATCTCGCCAACGGGCTCTATATCAATGCCCTCTTCGACCGCCTGCTCGGCGGCTGGGCTCTCTCGCGTTCCGCCTCGCCAACCCCAGCTTTCGAGAAGGAGTAAACCGATGAACGAGATGACCACGATCGACACATTGCATGGCGAAGCCCTGGCGCTGGCTGCAGATCAAGCGGTGCGGGCCATCCCGCCAGCCTGGCCACTCACGGCGACGGTCGCCGTCAACCCTTTCCTCGGTCAGGTGACCGAAACGCTCGAACAGACGGCTGCCCAAATCGCTCGGATCGCCGGCGTGCGGCTTGCGCTGCCGCGCAAGCACTATGTGCAGAAGATCGAAAGCGGTGAGATCATCGACGAGGATCTCTTTGCAGCGCTCGAGTCATACCCGCTCTCCAATCGCATTGACCTCTTAGACCTTAAAGCCATGGTTTTCGAGGAAGCGCAACCGATCGCTGCTCTGCCCACCGTCGCCGAACTCGCAGCAAGTGCTACGGGGAAAGACTGGCCGGGGCTCATTTCCGACCGGATTGGGACCTTTGCTGCCGGTTTCTTCGATAAGGGCCAGGCACTCTGGGCCGCTTCCCGGCGCAACGGCCTCTATGCCGCGTGGCGTGCGTTCGCGACCCATGACCTGACGCCGGAAATCCTTGGCCTCAAGGGCTTTGGGCCGCATGTGGCGGACACGCCGGAAACGCCGCATGCGGCCATCGAGCGGGCGGCCGTTTCGCTTGGTCTCGGTGCGGAGCCCGGAACCTATTTCCACCAGCTGCTGCTCACACTCGGCGGCTGGGCGCAATTTGCGCGTCACATCCAGTTCAAGGCGGACATCGAGGGTCGGACGGATACGACGGGGCTCGAACTGCTGGCGATCCGGCTTGTCTTCGAAGAGGCGCTTTATGCGCGTCACAAGGCTGACATCGAGCGCGAGTGGCAGCAGGTACGGCGCACCCATGTAGAGCCTATCACCCCCGATTTTGACACCATCATCGATGGGTTGCTGCAGGTGGCTGCCGAGCGCGCAGCGCAGCGTAAGCTCGCTGTGACGCTTGCTGCACCCTCGACAATCAAGGTTGCCGATTTGCGGCCGGTTCTGCAGGCCGCCTTCTGCATCGACGTGCGCTCTGAAGTCTTCAGGCGCTCGCTCGAAAGTGTCGATCCGGGAATTCGGACGCTCGGTTTTGCCGGCTTCTTCGGTCTCGGCGCAAGCCACAAGGGTTTTGCCTCCGACGTCTCCGAACACCGTCTGCCGGTCCTGCTGAAGCCATCCGTCTTCAGCTGCAGTGCCGTCATTCACGATCAGGATGCCGACCAACAGGCGCGGTTTAGCGCCCGTGCGGTTCGGGCCTGGGGCCGGTTCAAGCTGGCCGCCGTTTCCTCCTTTGCTTTCGTCGAGGCGATGGGCCCCGTTTATGCCGGCAAGCTCGTGCGCGACGGTCTGGGCTTTGGCAATGGCAAAGGTCCGGATAAAGCTAAGTCCCGCTTTGCCCCCAGCCTCGACCTCGACACCCGGGCCGATATTGCTGAAACAGTACTCAAGGCCATGTCGCTCACCGAAGATTTTGGCCGCTTCGTACTGATCTCCGGGCATGGCGCCAACGTGGTCAATAATCCATACGCCAGCGCCTTCCATTGCGGTGCCTGCGGCGGCTATGCGGGCGACGTCAATGCCCGTCTGCTGGCTGACCTGCTGAACGATCGCGCGGTGCGCGAGCAGCTTGCAGCCAATGGCATCGCCGTCCCGTCAGACACCGTCTTCCTCGGCGGCCTGCATGACACGACGACCGATACGATTACACTGTTCGAGGACGACCTTGAGAACGCCATCGCGCCTGAAAATATCGGTCTGATCCGGCATTGGCTGGCCCAGGCAGGCAGCCTGACGCGGGCGGAGAGGTCGAGACGTTTGCCGCGAGGGACGGCAGGCAGCGTGATCGATCGCAGCCGGGACTGGTCAGAAGTTCGCCCGGAACTCGGTCTCGCGGGCTGCGGCGCCTTCATAGCTGCACCGCGTGCACGAACTGCGGGTCGGTCACTTGAAGGCAGGGCATTCCTGCATGACTATGTCTGGCGCAAGGACGAGGGCTTCAAGATCCTTGAGCTCATTCTCACGGCCCCCGTCGTCGTCGCGAGCTGGATCAGCCTGCAATATTTCGGCTCCACGGTCGCGCCGTCGCTCTTCGGGGCGGGCAACAAGCTGCTGCACAATGTCGTCGGCGGCATTGGAGTGGTCGAGGGCAATGGCGGAAACCTGCGCGCCGGCCTTCCTTGGCAGTCGGTGCATGACGGTGTGGATTTCGTCCACGAGCCACTTCGCCTGACCGTGGCCATCGAGGCACCGAAAGAGGCGATCACCGACATCCTCAAGCGACATCCGCAGGTTCGTGCCCTTTTCGACAATGGATGGCTTAGCCTCTTTACGCTCGACGACCAGGGGGAGATGGTCTGGCGGTATGCAGGCGGGCTCGACTGGCGAGACGAGTGTCAGCAGGACACTAAACATTACGCGCATGCGAATGCCATCGTCTGACTGTCCTGACGTCGATCAGCCAAGGGCGTGTTCTCGCCAGGAGATTTTATTCCGATCGCAGAAAAGCGCGGCATGATGTCCGATATCGGCCGATGGGTAATTGACAGGTCTTGTTGCCAGCTCAACCAGTGGCGCAACACGGGTTATGACTTTACCGGCCATCTAGCCGTGAACGTTGCAGCCGCGCAGTTGGAAAACGAGAAGGTTCTACAGCACATTCTGTCGTCAATGGAGCGGCACCAAATTGCGCCGGGTACGATTCAAGTTGAAATTACCGAAAGTAGCATGAAAAATGCGGGGCGAACGGCGCTTGCTACTTAACTGCGTGAGATTGCAATAAGCTGCTGACGAAGCCAAAGGGATCCCGCATCGCTTTGCGTTCTTGCGTGCCAGAGCATCTGATAGCCAAAGCCTTCGATTTCGAGCGGTGGCCGGAAGCTTATTAACCGGTGGGCTGATGCCAGCTCACGGGCTGCTCTTTCGGGAAACGTGAGGACGAAATCGGTTTTGGCAGTAATCACCGCTGCGGTTGCAAAATAAGGCAGCCACATGGCTATCCGGCGGGTTCGTCCGAGTGCAGCGAGCCGATCGTCCATTTCGCCTGTGCGACCGCCAAAAACGCTGACGAGAATGTGGGGGTAGTCAAGAAAAGCATCGAGATCTAATCGGCCGTTGTTGAGGCGATCTTGAAGCGAATGACCTTCTCGCACGAACGAAATATAAGTTTCCCCAAAGAGCCTCGCCCGCTGCAAATCGTCGGGCACCGGTTCATCGCTATAGAGAACGATATCCACATCGCCGTTGGAGGCGCGACGGAATGCCTCTTGAGAGAACGGCAGCACTTCAATGCCGGCGTTGGGCGCTTCTGCGGCAAACACAGTTGCTAGCGACGGCAAGAGTGCGATGGCGCCATAGTCAGTGGTGGCGATGCGAAAGATGCGATCGCTCGTTTTGGCAGAAAACTCCTGCGCGCCGAGCAGGTCGTCGATATCATGCAGTAATTTGGTAATCGAGTCCGCCAAGGCTTCCGCCCTTGGCGTCGCAAGTACCCCTCCTGCGCCCTTTATGAATAATTGATCCTCGAAAACAATACGAAGCCGGCCGATGGCTCGGCTAACTGCCGGCTGGCTCATGTTGAGCTTTTGGGCGGCAAGAGTGACGTTCCGCGTCTGCAGAACTGCCCGCAAAACGATGAGCAAGTTGAGGTCAAGACGACGTAATTCGCTTAATGACATAGTATATATCCGCATCATGCATTGGACAAATAATTCAATCTTCTCCATTTTTTGTCGAGTGTTTCAAGCGGAAAGTGAGGACGCATGCCAGATGATAGCACCCATAACGCCCTGCGGCGGAGGGTCTTGCAGGCGATGGCGGCTTTGCCTGTCGCGGCCTCGGGACCCCTTGCCCTCTTTCCGGTAAAAGCGAGAGCAGAAGGATCTTCGAGCATGACAAGCATTGCTTCCATGGCGTCCAGTGCGGGCGTCTACCAAACCGAGCGCGTCAGTTTTGAAAGCGCCGGAGTACCGCTGATTGGTCTCCTGTTTACGCCGACAGCCACGCAATCTCCGATGCCCGGCGTCGTTGTCGTTGGGCCATTCGGGTTCGTCAAAGAGCAATCGCCAATGGAATATGCGACGAGACTTGCCCGCGACGGCTTTGCCACGCTGATTTTTGATCCCCGTTTCGGCGGCGAAAGCGGTGGAGAACCTCGCCGTTATGAGAGTCCCACGGCAAAAATCGCGGACATCAAGTCCGCGATCTCTTTTCTCGCAGCACGCCCGGAAATTCTCAAGGATGGAGTCTTCGCGCTCGGAATCTGCCAAGGATCCTCGGAGATGATCGCAGCAGTTTCGGACGATGCTAGGATCAAAGCTCTAGCGACAGTTTCTGGCCAGTATCTCTACAGAGAGAATCTGGAAGGGTTCTTTGGCGGCGGCGGGCCGACACTTGACGAGCGCATCGCCCGTGGTCAGGCTGCGAAGGATAAATTCGAGGCAAATGGCGAGATCGACTACATGCCGGTGGTGAGTGTAGACGACAAGAGCGTGGGTCTACCGTGGCCCGAGATTCATAATTGGTATCATCCTTGGACGACATCGAAGTGGGGCGAACCCAGTCGCTGGGAAAATCGCTACACCACCATGAGCGACGCCGAGGTATGGACCTTCGATGTCGATGCCTATGCCGTCAAACTGCAGTTGCCGACGCTGATGGTCCACGGCGAACGATCAGACGGCTTTGTCGTAGCGGTACAGCACGTGTTCGATAATGTGCCGGCCAAAGACAAAAAACTCGTCATCCTCGAAGGGGTGTTTCACACCCGATTCTACGACGATCCGCTGGTAATCGAACCAACTGCGGCCGAAGTCGCGAAATGGTTCAAGTCCAATGCCAAGTCTGAGCGAGGTTGATTATGCGCAGGATTTCTATTGTGTGGGCGGTTTTTGCCTTCATCGTTGCGCCTGCTCACGCGGCCGAATTCTGTCAGAAACCGGGGACGCCGTTGGAGAACATCACCTTGGTGAAGGGCTTTTATGAAGCCTTCAACATTCCTTCGAAACCGATGCTCGATAGGGTTCTCGCAGATGATTGGGTTGATATACCGCTGGCGTCGGGCCAAGGTCCAGGCCGCGACGGTATGAAAGCTGCGCTCGACGGGTTCCTCGCATCCTTCCCGGATTTCCACGTCAAGAATGAAGACTTTATCGCCAATGGCGACAAGGTTGTCGTTCGGTCGACCATCACCGCAACGCAGCATGGTGTCTTCGCCGGTGTCCCCGCAACGGGGAAAGCCCTCAAAATCACGGCGATTGACATACACAAAATCTGCAACGGTCGGGTCTTAGAGACTTGGCACGTCGAAGATTGGCTTAGCGCCCTATTCCAGATTGGCGCGATGCCGCCGAAATTGTAACCAGACTAGTGGACGAGCCATTGGACCCCTACCAGAATATTCTCGATGCGACGGCGCGACACCGAAGTCATCATCATTGCAAGGCGTATCCTTTTGGAGACGGTGCCTCGCTGGGCGTCCTGGCAGCAGCCGCTGCCGCGCACCGGATCGTTGAATGCGGAACAGCACTTGGATACACCGCGTGCTGGCTCGCGAGAGGAAGCGCGGCGGCGCGCATCGATACAATCGATTTCGACGAGCAGCATGTTCGGTTGGCTCGCGAGAATATTGTCGCTGCCGGCTTCGGCGATCGGGTCACCGTGCACCATGGAGCCTTTGAGGATGTCCTGCCGCGTCTCGCCTCTGGGTATGACATTGCTTTCTTCGATGGTTTTGCTCCCTCACTTCAGGATTTGGACTTACTGGCTTCGTTGCTCCGCATCGGCGGAATTTTGATCAGCGCTAATCTTGGGCTTAGCGGCCGCGAAACTGCTGCGTATCGTGAGATGATCTGCGACCCTGAAAATTGGATGACGAGTTTGATGGCAGAGGGCGGACGAACTGCTGTCAGCGTCAAACTCAGGACTGGAAAGGGACCGTAGATGTACGTGATCACAGGGGCTAATGGACAGACCGGTTCCGCAGCAGTGCGTCATTTACTCAAAAAAGGCGCCCCAGTTAAGGCAATCGTGCGCAAGCCAGAGCAAGTGGCGCGTTGGACCGAAGCTGGCGCCGAGGTTGCTGTCGTCGATCTACTTGACACAGATGCGCTCGCTGAGGTGTTCCGTGGTGCAAATGGCGTCTATCTAATGAACCCACCCGCATACGGCGAATTGGACATCTTTGCGTACTCTGCGCGGGTACACGCATCGCTAATCGCTGCAGCTGAGAATGCTGCCATATCACATGTGGTTGCATTGTCATCGGTGGGTGCTCAGCACACCGATGGCACGGGCAATATCAAGACGACCCACGATCTGGAGCGTCGGCTAGCGCGATCCAAAGTCCCGGCTACAATCGTGCGCGCCGCGAATTTTATGGAGAATTGGAGTTGGTCGCTTAAGCGTGTTGCCTCGGAGGGGATTCTTACATCGATGTTCTCGCCTGTTTCGAGGCGCCTGCCAATGGTTTCCGTTGCGGACATTGGGAGAGTTGCAGGTGAACAGCTGCTGGCCAGTACTGAAGCGCCGCCGCTGATCGAACTTCATGGACCGACGGATTATTCGCCCAACGACGCCGCCGCCGGCCTTAGCGAGTTCGTCGGTCGTCCAGTCCAGGCCGTTGTAGTGCCAACTAATCAATGGGACGCCATCTTCAGCGAGACAGGGTTCTCACCGAACGCGGTTGAGGCCTTCTGTGAAATGTATCGCGGCTTTAACAACGGCCACGTCGCGTTTGAGGGCCGTGGCGTTACAATTCGGGGTGAGACGACACTTTTGGATGCGATACGCAACCTGCTAGATCGTAGCTAGGTGTCTCCAGAGGGGTATATTGCCATCAGGCGCAAAGCCTTAAACAAGGGACATTGTCCCGGATCAACGCCCATGAGACAGAACCGACTTAATTGAGAAGAGAGGATTTTCGGCTCATCGTAGCTCTATCAAAGGAAGCGAAGATGAGACAGAAATCCGGGCCGCAGACATCGACGGCCGAGAAGACGATCAAGGACATCCGCCGGGCCACGCGCAAGCACCATTCCGCGGAGGACAAAATCCGCATTGTGCTGGAAGGGCTGCGTGGCGAGGACAGCATTGCCGCGATCTGCCGCCGCGAGGGGATCGCCGAGAGCCTGTATTATAGCTGGTCGAAGGAATTCCTCGAAGCTGGTAAGAAGCGTCTTGCCGGAGACACCGCCCGTTCGGCCACCAGCGACGAGGTGAAAGCGCTGCGTCGTGAAAGCCGTGACCTGAAGGAGGCGCTGGCTGACCTCACCCTGGAAAACCGCCTGCTCAAAAAAAGCATGATCGCGGATGGGGGCGACGAAGAATGAGATATCCCGCCACCGAGAAGCTTGAGATCATCCGGATCGTGGAACAGTCGCATTTGTCCGCAAGGCAGACCCTCGAAAAGCTCGGCATTTCAAGGCCGACTTTCTACCGTTGGTATGACCGCTTCCAGACCCACGGCGTCGAGGGTCTGGAAGACCGGACATCCGCGCCGTCACGGGTCTGGAACCGTATCCCCGACGATATCCGGGATCGCATCGTCACCATGGCGCTCGATCATGCCGATCTGTCGCCACGCGAGCTGGCGGTGAAGTTCACCGATACGGAAAGCTATTTCGTATCAGAGGCTTCAGTCTACCGCCTGCTCAAGGCTCACGACCTGATCACCTCGCCTGCCTATATCGTCATCAAGGCCAACGACGAGTTCAAGGACAAGACCACTCGCCCAAACGAGATGTGGCAAACCGACTTCACCTACCTGAAGGTCATCGGCTGGGGATGGTTCTACCTGTCGACCATCCTCGACGATTATTCCCGCTACATCATCGCCTGGAAGCTGTGCACCAGCATGAAGGTGGACGACGTCACCGACACGCTCGACCTGGCACTGGCCGCCTCAGGCTGCGACAGGGTCAAGGTCGAACACCGGCCGCGCCTGCTGTCCGACAACGGCCCGTGTTACGTCGCTTCCGATCTCGGCGAATGGCTGGAGAAATACAAGATCGAGCAGGTCCACGGCGCTCCCGGCCATCCGCAGACCCAGGGCAAGATCGAACGCTGGCACCAGACGTTGAAGAACCGCATCCTGCTGGAAAACTACTTCTTCCAGGAGGACCTCGAAGCCCAGATCGCAGCCTTCGTCGAGCATTACAATCATCGCCGATACCATGAGAGCCTCGACAATCTTGCCCCAGCCGACGTCTACTTCGGGCGCGGCGCGACCATCCTGCTCGAACGCGAAAGGATCAAACGAGACACCATCAAACAGCGCCGCTTGAACCACCACGCCAAAGCGGCTTAAATCAACCCGCAAACCGAGCCGGAAACTCCACTCTTCCAAAGACCAAAAAGTCTCAAATCATTCGACGACGGACAGGTGATACTGAGTCAAAACCCCAGTTTAAAGCATGTTCTTTCGGATGTTATGATGCCCCAGATGTCTGGTCTTCAACTTGCTGACCAACTAAAAGCCGATCATCCCGATATTTCGATTGTCCTCATGACTGGCTACAGTGACGCCTTGGAGGGTGGCTTGCAGACGGAAACACCTGTTGTCAAAAAACCGTTTGCGGTAGAGGAGCTTGGCCCGGCCTTTGCTGCAGCAGAGAAGCTGAACAGCAGTGCAAAAAAGATTATACCGCTGCATCCAAACTAACGATGGTATATGTGGCATGGTGGAGGTCTGCGTCGAACGGTAGCCGACGCTATAGCAGCCTACAGATCGTCAGGCTGCGGGCATGCGGCGGCTTCGATGAGAGCGATGAACCGTGTCTGGAGGGACACGGACAGTCTCTGAAAGCGCTCAGCAGCCGGAACTCTAGCCCGCTCGCGGTATTGCCCTAACGGGAGGACTCTTTCCACTTCCTACTGCTTCCTGCTCGCCAAGACAATACTTTAGAGGCAGGCCAAACGGTTCCGCTACCCTTAACGAGGCGACTGCGCTCATCCTATTCGAGCCCTGTTCGTATTTCTGAACCTGCTGAAATAAAACACCAAGTCTCTCTGCCAAAGCGATCTGCGACCAACCCTGGTTCCCCCTTGCCGATTTGACAAGCGATCCGACGGATCGGTCGACATCCGTGCTCTTCCGTTTGCTGCGAACACTTTCCCTTTGTCCTGTAGTCAACTTTTCCGTCAATTGCAGCTGCCTGGCGCCCCCCGGCCGCAACATGCAGCAGGCTCGCACCGTATGCTGAGCAGCGCAAGTAGCAGACCATCAGGATGAAAACTGGCACCACAGTTGCGAGCGTTGAGGAGTTCGCTCACAGTCCTCCATATGCTGCAACTTCGAGTAACCGAGAGTTTTTCGCTGCGCCGCTCCTCCATAAGGTGCATTGAACCACAGTTGCTCATTCAGCGTTGAATGAAGGAGCGCGTCTGTGAAGTTCGGAAGCCGACTTAGAAAACACGAGGAAAGCGGATTAAGCAGCGCGAAGACGAACATGAGGAACACCATGACTGACCTATTGCCTGAACGTCTCCCGTTTTACACGATCGGGCACTCGAGCCGATCCTTACAAGAGTTCATCGATTTACTGAGCGGGCAACGGGTGGGATGCGTCGTCGATGTGCGCAAGATCCCGATGTCGCGGACAAATCCTCAGTTCAATTCGGATATTCTATCGGAAGCACTACTGCATCGCCAGATAGCGTATCGCCGATTGGACGCACTAGGCGGCCTCCGGTCGAAGGCGCATACGATACCTTTCGAGTTGAACGCCTCTGGAAGAACAGAAGCTTTCACAACTATGCTGACTATGCGCTCTCCCACACATTTCACGAAGGACTGAATGAGCTCGTCGAGGAAGGGGAACGCCGGGTATGCGCTATTATGTGCTCCGAGGCGGTGTGGTGGCGCTGCCATCGCCGCTTGATCGCGGATAATCTCCTTGCACGCGAAGAAACTGTATTCCACATCATGGGATCCCGCATCTATCCCGCAAGCTTGACTCCAGGAGCGCTGGTGCATCGCGATTACAGGGTAACATACCCCAAAACGACGTACGTTGTTGAAGATTTGGATTGTTCGTCTCAGCCGTGATGAGCGCATCCGCTTCGACGCAGTTCCTAAGACCAGTTTCTGCTTTTCGCGCGCCGGCTCTCGGCTTTGCATGATCAAAAGCGCGGAACCGATCGTCCTTGATCAAGTTCTTCGTTATCGCCTAAGTGAAGGGATTTAAGGTGCCAATGTATCTACAAGCCGGCCTGTGGGGTCTTGTGAGCGGATCGGCCCTCATCATAGGAGCGGTTGTTCCGTTTCTTGCTAGCCTGCCCCAGCGTATAATCGCCGCAGTCATGGCAATCGGTTCAGGAGTTTTAATCTCCGCTGTTGCTTTCGAGTTGATGGACGAGGCGTTTGCTCGCGGAGGATTCGATTCGACCGCCTTCGGTTTTCTACTCGGCGCGGCGATATACACAGCAGCGAACGTGTTTTTAAACCGACGTGGTGCCCGTCACCGAAAGCGCTCCGGGCATCACGAAGAACAAAAGCAGCAGAACGCCGTGGATGGTTCGGGCATGGCGATCGCGATCGGCGCACTCCTCGACGGCATCCCGGAGTCGGTGGTGATCGGTGTGAGCCTAATTGGCGCTTCCGGCGTGAGTTTGGTGACAGTAGCCGCAATTTTCCTGTCGAATGTTCCAGAAGCCCTGGCGAGCTCAGCTGGCATGCGTCGTGCCGGCAGATCCGCGATCTACATCTTCTGTGTATGGGGATGTATAGCTCTCGCCTCTGGATTAGCGGCCCTGGTCGGGAACGTAACTCTCGCGGGAGCAAGTCCAGACGTTATCGCTGGAACGACAGCTTTGGCCGCTGGCGCCATACTCGCAATGATAGCAGACACGATGATTCCAGAGGCCTTTGCGGAGACGCACGAGTATGCGGGATTGATCACCGTCGTCGGCTTCCTGTGCGCCTTTGTGCTATCAAAACTCGGAGGATGACGTGAGCCTCATCTGGGCAACCATCGACATCATTATTTTAGCAGGCCTTTCCGTCCGTTTGGCGCGGTCTTGTTTACCCGTTGCTTTGCCGGGCCTTCGATGCTCGCCAGGTTATGTGCAGTGTTAATCAGGCTTATGTGAGAAAACGCCTGGGGGAAGTTTCCGAGCAGGCGGCCACTACCAGGGTCATATTCTTCGGCGAGAAGGCCCAGATCATTGCGCAGTCCAAGCAGCCGGCGAAACATTTCGCGTGCATCCTCGTGGCGCTCGCCAAGAACATAGGCGTCAGCGAGCCAAAAGCTGCACGCCAAGAACGCCCCTTCCCTGCCGCCGACACCGTCATCCGTTTCGCCGGTTGAGTAGCGCGCGACCAGCCCCCCATTCACAAGCTCCCGCTCTACGGCATGGAGCGTGCCTACGATGCGTGGGTCGTCGGCCGGAAGAAAGCCAAGCTGCGCCATAAGAAGGAGGCTTGCGTCAAGCGTGTCGCCGCCAAAATACTGGACAAAACTGTTTTTGCCCGCGTGGAAGCCGTTATCGCAAATATCGTCGTGGATTCGTTGCCGCAGCTGGCGCCAGCTCGAAACCGGCCCTTCAAGGTGGTATTTGTCGTGGCTAATGACCGCGCGGTCTAAGGCAGCCCAGGCCATTGCTCTGGAGTGAGTGAATAGTCGTGGCGGGCCACGAACTTCCCAAATTCCCCTGTCTGGTTCTTGCCACGTCGCGCCGAGGTGGCAAAGCAGGACCTTCTCAAGTCGCCATGCCTCTTCCTGAGGCTCCAACTCGGCCTCACGCGCAGCGTGAAGAGTTTCAATCAGCTCGCCAAAAACGTCTGTCTGCACTTGATTGGCGGCGTCATTGCCTATTCTGACCGGCCTACTGCCCTCATAACCCGAAAGCCAGGGCACCTCAAACTCAGGAAGCCATCGCTCTCCGGCAAGCCCGTACATGATCTGCAATTGTTGGGGTGAACCTGCGATCGCACGTAGCAACCATTGGCGCCAATCTTGCGCCTCTTCGCGGTAGCCGGAATTCAGCAGTGCGTAAAGGGTCAGGGCCGAGTCCCGTAACCAGCAGTAGCGGTAGTCCCAGTTACGTTGCCCGCCGATTGCTTCCGGCAAGGAGGTCGTCGGCGCCGCTACGATACCGCCCGTCGGCGCGTAGATCAGCATCTTCAGCGTAATGAGAGAGCGAACAACCGCGTCACGAAGGCCAACCGGCAGATAATTTGATGTTCCACTTCTGACCCATTCGCGCCACCAGCCCTTGGTCTGGTCGAGAAGCTCTCGGCGGTCGGCGATGAAATGAGGCTGCTCTTTAGAAGGATGATATGACAGGGTCATAGGTATGCTGTCGCAGGCTTTTACCCGGAAAATCGCTGTAGTCTTGAGGTCCTGCCCCTTTAAAGGCAGATCCGTAACAAGTTCGACGGCATGTGGCCCAACGATAGCGCTTAGTCCGTAGTCCTTTCGTCTCACCCAAGGAACAGCCTGACCGTTCTCAAACCGTAGCGTGAGTTCCATCTCCATTTCGACAATGCCGGAAACGCCGGTGACTATCCTGATGACGTCGGGGGAGCGATCAAGTGAAGGAACAGGCATGAAATCTGTGACCGTGACTACGCCAGTCTCTGTTTCAAACCGGCTTTCCAATATGCCAGTATCATGGAGGTAGCAGCGGCTGCAGCCTGAAAGCGCTTGGCGGGGCGCCACCTTCCATCTTCCATTGTCTGGCGTTCCAAGCAAAGCGGCAAAACAAGCCGGGGAGTCGAAGCGCGGTAGGCACAACCAGTCTATCGATCCATCGCGTCCAACCAAAGCTGCGGACAGCATGTTTCCGATCAAGCCATAATCTTCTATGCGGAGCGCCACCTTCTACCCACCGTGTGAAAAGGAGGGATAGTCTGTCATGCCGCCATCGATGAAAATCGTCGTGCCGGTGATGTATGCGGCGACATCGGAGGCGAGAATGACGGCCATGTTCGCGATATCTTGTGGCTCTCCAATCCGCCCAAGCGGAATTTTCGTCAGCAGATCCTCGTACTTTGTCTCGTCTTGCCATACCGACCGATTGATCGGCGTGCGAATTGCGCCGGGGGCGATACAGAGTACACGAACCCCAAAAGGAGCTGCTTCCTGGGCGAGGGACTTCGATAACATTGAGATGCCAGCTTTACTGGCCGTATAGGCGCTATAGCCTGTCCACGCTATCGTCTCGTGAACGCTCGACACGTTGAGGACCACGCCAGACCTTTGTTTAATCATCCGCTTCAACGCTGCTCTCGAGCATCGATATGTGCCTTTCAGGTTGATGTCGATGACAGCGTCCCAATAGACAACATCGGCCTCCCATCCAAGAGCATAGCTCCCGTCGACGCCTGCGTTGTTGATCAAGATGTCTATGCCACCCCACTTATCGTCCAAGGTCGAGAAGATGCGCTCCACGTCTTCGGAGCTGCTGATGTCACCCTTCAACGCCAGAGACGCCGCGCCGTGCGCCGAGAGCTCCACCGCCATCCGCCGCGCTTCATCGGGATCAACTAGATAATTTATAGCGACCCTCGCGCGATTTGCCGCGAAGCCCCGCGCGATCGCTGCCCCTATTCCAGAGTTGCCTCCTGTTACGAGGACGCGCTTGTTCGATAAGTCAATTTCCATGGTCTGAGCTTCTAAAGTTTTGGTGACGCTTCTTAAACGTGGACATGGCAATCATGTTCCTGCGACAGAACCGCCGCGGTAGCTTTACCCTTGTTATTCCGACGCGCTAAGACGAGCGCCCAAACACGAGGTCTGGCAATATTTAAGGCTGACGCGATTGCTGTAATGTAATCGTAATCCACTCTCCTTTGGGGTCGAAAAGATGAACGGTAAAGCCGCTAGCTATGGAGTGGCCGATGATGACCCCGACCGCCGCAAAATACAGCCACGTTCGTAAAGTTATGAATTCTGACACGATGATTTATGCCCTGCGAGCATCGCCGCTTACCTCGTGAGCGGAAACCTTAAGGGGGCTAAGGTGGCGCCGAACGGGCGCGACTACGTTTTTAGGAAAGCAGAAGCTGGACATCCATGTCGGGCATTCGAGCGGCAAAACGCTTCGAACTCGCGTGCGGGAGCGGTGCGATGCCGCTCCTTGTGCCTAAGGTGTTGATTTGCGCTGAGAGTTGACCCGGGATTTGCACTGAGAAGTGGCTCTGACGCACATTTGCTGCTGTGCAGGTCTACGACGCACCGATCAACCGCGCCTGCAGGAGATCGAGTTTTGCTCTTCCGTACATCTGGCGCTTA
>NZ_JBNWDS010000017.1:0-112891 GCF_053521765.1 Rhizobium sp. A37_96
CGTCCCCGCGCGTCTCGATCTCCTTCAGCGTCGCCTCGACAATCGAGCGAACCTTCGCATCCTCCTCCGCACGCTCCGTCGCAGTCTTCCCAACCTTCACATAAGTAACCGTCATGATGGTTCTCCTTGCGGCCAGACCAACGGCCGCTTCGCTACATGTTCAGGATTTATGTGGCTGCGAGACGCGGGTGCCGGTCCTCGCATCGAACAGGTGACAGGCCGACGAGGGGATCACGGCATGCACGCGCTGCCCGATCTCGGCTCGATAGGACTTGTCTGATTTTATCGAGACGAGCTGCTCGCCAATCCGGAAACTCGCCATTGTGGCTTCGCCAAGCAATTCCATGGAATAGACGTCCGCGCGAAACTGCCCGCCCTCCGATACGAGGGATGCGTCCTCGGCCCTGAAACCCAGCGTAACCGGCCCGCTTATGTCCCTCGGCAAGGAGGGGATGCTGATTCCGTCGGCAAGAAAGGTTCCGTCTCTCAGCTCGCCCGGCACAAGGTTCATTGCCGGAGAGCCGATGAACGAGGCGACGAATGTGTTAGCCGGATTGTCATAGATTTCGGTCGGTGTTCCAACCTGCTGAACGATGCCCTTGTTCATGACGACGACGCGGTCCGCCAGTGTCATGGCCTCGATCTGGTCGTGCGTGACATAGATCGTGGTAACCTGCAGCGTATGCTGAAGATGCTTGATCTGGGCGCGCGTGGAGACGCGCAGCTTTGCGTCGAGATTGGACAGGGGCTCGTCCATCAGAAACACGTTGGGCTGCCGCACGATCGCGCGACCGAGTGCTACGCGCTGGCGTTGCCCGCCCGACAGGGCCGCCGGCCGCCGATCAAGAAAGTCCAGCAGCTCGACCATCTTTGCAGCCTGCATGACCTTTTCATGATGCTGTTCCTTGGGAACGCGCCGCACGCGCAATGGAAAGCGAATATTCTCGTATACGCTCATGTTGGGGTAGAGGCCGTAACTCTGGAACACCATCGAGATGTCGCGATCCTTCGGCTCCAGCTTGTTGACCAGTCTGTCGCCAAGCCAGATTTCGCCGTCGCTGATATCCTCCAGTCCCGCGATCATGCGCATGGTCGTCGTTTTTCCACAGCCCGACGGACCAAGCAGAACGAGAAATTCACGGTCATGGATCGTAAGGTTGAAGTTGTCGACGCCAACGAAATTGTGCCAGCGCTTCGAAACGTTCTTGAGGCGGATTTCTGCCATCTGAATTATCCCTTTACTGCGCCCGCCGTAAGGCCGCTGACGATCTGGCGCTGGAAGAACATAACTAGGAGGAAAAGAGGCGCGGTCGCGGAGACCACCGCCGCAACGGCAAACATGACGTTGCCGTCCTGTTGAACCGTACCCAGGAAACTCGCGATTTTCGGAACCATCGTCTGGTTCGGCTGCGACAGCAGCATCGCCGTGACTGCGAAATCATTATAGGCGAGAAGGAAGGAGAAGAGGCCTGTCGTGATCACACCCGGCCACATCACCGGAATGACGACGAGACGAAAAGCCTGGAAGCGCGAGCAGCCGTCGACCATCGCGCTCTCGTCGAGATCCTTGGGTATGGACAGAAAGAAGGAGTGAAGCATCCAGAGCGTGAACGGTTGATTGATCGCCACCAGCACCATGATTGCGGTCGGCAGGTATCCCCAGATATTCAGCTGGAAGAACGGCAAGAGATAACCGGATACAAGCGTAATGTGCGGCATTGCCCGAAATACCAGCGCCACCATCAAAATCCAGAAGGTGTAGCGATGGCTCGAGCGGGATAGAGCATAACCACCCAGTGTTCCGAAGGTCAGCGAGATGACGACCACAGCTATCGTAACGATGGTGGTATTGAAAACCGATGATGCAAAATCGCGAACGACCCATGCACCATAGTAGCCTCCGCTTGTAAAAGCGCTTCCCGTCTGGGCAATCGTGCGAACACCGGTGACGGCATTCCACCAGGAGTCTCGCGAGAAAAAGTCCTGCTCGACCTTGAATGAACCCCAGACAGTCCAGGCAAACGGAAATGCAGCAAGGAAAACCCATATCAGGACAAGCAAAAGAGATACGGTCTTCAAGGACTTTGGTTGTCGGCGTACAGCGGGAATCATGATGCGCTCCTAGTGCCTGTTGAACTCGCGCCATGTGCGCACCAGAACCGGGGAAAGAAGAATGATGACACCGAAGATCGTCATCATCGACGTTGCCGCCGCCGAACCGTAGAGCTGATCGACCTGGCCTCGAAGGTCGTTGAATATCGACCAGGATAGCGATGTTGCATTGGCCTCCGCGCTGAAGCCGACGACCGGCTCGAACACGCGAAAATTATCCATCAGCTGAACCAGGGCGACGAAGGTCGCAAGCGGGCCGAGATGCGGAATAACGATGAAACGTATCCGCTCCCAGCGGCTTGCGCCGTCGATCATTGCCGATTCGAGCGTGTCGGCAGGCACGGTCTGCAAGCCGGCATAGAATACCACGAACGAAAAGGGCGCATTGTTCCAGATGCCGTACAGGAGCAGCGTTATCCATGTCAGCACGGCGGACGATCCGACCGAGAGCGTTGGATCGCCAACCAGTGATTGAAGCGCCGCGCCCAGAATCCCTTGAGAGGAAACCATCCAGTAGACGATGAGCGCGCCGACAAGCGGCGTGATGATCATCGGCAATAGAGAAAAGAAAATGACCGGGCCCTTCAGGGCTGGAGACAGATTGTTGACACCAAGCGCGATGCAGAAGCCGAGCGCCATCGCGAGTGGCGTTACAACGAAGGTATAGGCCAGCGTGAAGGCAAGCGCCTTGTAGAATGGCAGGCTGTAGATGCGGGCTACAGCATCGCCAAAACCCTTGTTGTTACCCATGATCGAACCGATTTCCGCAAAGGCCAGATGGTTTCGGTCGATATAGGTTCCAAGACCGTTGAAATGGCCGAGAGGTTCGTCGTGGCGCAGTTTGGCCGTCGCGTCGGCATCCACCCGTGTTTCCTTTTTGCAGCCACCGAAGGGTGCGCAGGTCTCGGTTTCCACGACGACCTTTTCATGCTGCACGTACAGCGACTGCACCGCAACCGACACGATCGGTAACGCGATAAACAGGATCATCAGGATCAGCGACGGCAATATGAAGGCAAAAAAAGCCCGATGAGGCATAAGCCCTCCTCAGAGATACAGCTCTTTCCGGCGAAATCGGCGCCGGGAGCAAGTGGACGTTCGGGCGGTCTATATGGCCACCCGATTGTCGAGCTACTTTAGGAAGCCGCCTTCCTTGGCTGCGGCACTGTAGGAAGCTTCGACATCGCCAAGCGCATTCTCCGCGCTTTCCCGGCCCTGCATGAAATCCGCAAGCTCGGAGCCGAGCGCAGTATGGAGCAGTCCCATGTAGGGCAGCATGGGGTAGGGTATGGCGCCGCCGTTCGCGGTCGCCAGTACGCCGACCGCGCCGGCGCCCGGAACATAGTCCTTCGTCAGCCAGGTAGCGATATCGGCATGGGCCTTGCCGACCTCCGGCCTTGTTCCGTAGATCATCGCCCGGAAGGAAGCCTCTGCATCCTCGTCCGAAATGTTTTTCGCGATTGCAAAGCCATCCCACCACAGGGCAGCGGCAGGCGTAGACCCGCCGCCCACTGTGGGCGCGGCGGCAAGCACCGTGTCTTTCACTATGTCTGCGGGCGCAACCTTCGGATCGACAATGCCTCCCGCCAGGGAGCCCCATTCATTCATGATGGCGGTCTTGCCGGACACATAGACCTTTGCCAATTCGTCGGCGTTGAAGGTCATGTAGTCCGGGCTCATGTAGGCCGTCAGATCCTTCATCATTTTCAGGGTGGCTAGACCCTTTTCGTTGTTGATGGCCGGTGCTGCCGAACCGGGCTGAAAGAGCTCGCCGCCATAACCGAGATACATGTTCACGAATTCAGCTGCCAAATCCCACCCGGCCTTGTCGGAGGCGGCGAGCGGATATTGCATTAGCCCCTTTTCCCGGATGACCTTTGCCGCGGCAAGGATATCTTCATATGTCTTGGGCGCAGAGAGACCTGCCTTGTCGAGGATATCCTTGCGGAAATAAAGATGCTGCGAATTGCCCATGAAGGCGATCGCCATGATCTTTCCATCCAGCTTGATGAGCTGGTTCGGCTGCAGGTCCTGTCCGTATTTGGCCACGAGGTCGTCCATCGGGCGGATCAGTCCCTCATTGAGCAGCGGCACGATCGAATTGTTGGCGATCATCGCGACCGTGTATTCGGCGGGATTGACCCGCAGGGCCGGGACCTGCAGGTTCTTGTGCTCGGTCGTCTGGTTCTTGGTTACCTTGACGCTGGCGGATGCGCATTTCTCAGCCTCCGAGACGACGACCCGAAGAGCCTCGAAATCATTGGACAGGATCCTCACCGATCCTTTTTCAATGCCACAGTCGGCCTTTGCGGACATCGTTCCGGCAAGCAGGCCGGCCGAGACCGCGACCGTCGATGCGAGTAATCTGATCTTTTTCATAGTTCCCTCTTTCATTGGTTTTGGTTGCCTGTGTCCGCTTGTTTGCCTCTTCAAGGGCAATTCTGGCGTAAGACGTCGAGTTTGGAATACGTATGCAATTCGAAGCTGCTCGTGCCCCTCGGCGCAGGTCATTCAGACCTGCGCCAGTTTAGGCAGCGCTAGCGGAGAAGTTGGACGAGAACGCCGAATTCGTTGAACGTCGTCCACTCGCGTGTCACACGTCCGCCTTCGATGACCCAATGGGTTATGCCCCAGAGATTGACCTCGCGTCCGGTCGGAGCACCATAGCGTCCATGGCCCCGATGCGTGCCGATCATCGACCAGCGCTGGGCCACGAGGAAACCGTCCTCGGCATTTCCCATCCAGTAGAGGTCATCGACCGAATAAAGCGCATCGGGAAACATTGCGAGCAACGACAGCATGAACGAGCGCAATTGTCCGGTTCCCTGAAACACGCGCCCACCCGTCGCCTCCGACACGATGCCAGCACCGTAGACCTTCTCGACAGCGGAGAGATTGCGTCTGTTCCATATCGTTTGAGCGGCGGCTCTGACGAATTCCTCGGGGTTATCGCCGATCCTGTCCGGTATGGAGACATTCTCGGGTTTTGATTGGCCGGTGGTACGCGTCGGTTCGCTGCTCAGGAAATCCGCTGGCAACACATCCGGCCCCAGCAGCGATGCGGCGCGTCGGGCGGTCTCTACAGGGTCGAGGCCGAGCTGCTTGACGAGATAACACGTATCGTAGGCTACATGTTCGTAGAAAATCTCATTGTCGCGTGAAACACAGTTTGCCATGCAAAGAAACTGTATCCGCTTTCCGGTCGGTGCGCCGTGGGCACTCCAACCGGTATTCGTGCCGATGATCTGCGAGCGATGCGAGGTGTGAAAGCCTATCTCCTCGTCGCCGGCCCAGATCACCTCGTCGGCGAGGATCCGCATGTCGGGAAAGGCATTGCTCTGCTCGATCACATGCTGAACGACGAGATCGCGCCCCGCGGCCAATCCCAACTCGCCCCACACCATGCAGTCATGACTGTAGGTATCGTAAATGTAGCCGATATCTTTCTCTTCCCAGATCTGATGCGTGATCCGGATGATGTAATCGATGATATTGGCATATTGCGCCTCGAAGCCGCGCATCGAATGGCGCACGGCATGGGCCGGTGTCTTGCCGAGGAACGCGTCGGTGCCACCCCGACGATAGGCGTCGAGCGAGATGGAAAAATCCTTCGGCATATGCCGTGGCTCAAGCCCGCGGAACTTCGAGCGGGCTTGTTTGGAATCCGCGTGGCCACGGGCGGCGACCGGTGTCTCACTTGTCGGCGCGCTTTTCGCGGAATTCTTGGTGGTTTGATCGTTCATCTCGGCTCCCGTTTCCAGATCATGGGAGAGAATAAACATAATATGCCCGAACGGTCAATAGTTATGCCCGAACGGTCATTTCGTTGCGGTTGCGATTATTATCTCGACCCCGGCGGCGGTGAGTTGCCGCGCAAGATTGGAGGGTATGGAATCGGCGATCAATCTGGATGAGGCGGAAGCGGGCACAATTTCGAAAACCCCGACCCGATCCATTTTCGAAGAATCCGCCAGGATCGTGACTTTTCCAGCTTGGCGCGACATTGCTCGTGCGATCTGCGCCTCCTGAAGGTCGTGATCCATATAGCCCGTTGCTGCAACGGCCGCGACCGTCAGGAATGCATGCATGGCTCGAAACTGCCCGATATGCTGGACGGCCATATCTCCCACACATTCCTGGCCGCCGCGTCGAAACTCGCCCCCGATGAGGAATACACGACTCTCTTCGCCCTTTGCAGCCAAAGCGGCAATGGCAGCCGAGTTCGTAATCACCGTAAGCCCTTGTAAGGCCGGCAATTCTTCGGCAAACATCAAGGTCGTCGATCCGGTATCGATGAAAAGGCTGTCGCCGGGCTTTAGCAGAGCCGCGGCCGCCTTTGCTATGGCTCGTTTCGCAGCCAGATTCTCGGTCATTCGGGCGGCGAACGGTCCTTCTCCCGTGTCGCCCGCATAGGGCTCGGCGACGACCGCGCCGCCATGGACCTTCCGCAGAAAGCCACGTCGATCCAGCTCGGTCAGGTCTCTGCGAATGGTTTCGCGTGAGATGTCCAGACTGTCTGCCAATTGCTCGACGGAGGCGCGGCCTTCGGTCCGTACGAGATCGAGTATGTTGTTTCGTCGTTCTTCAGGGGTCATTATCTCATATCCCGATTTTGACTATTCAGTCATTAATATTGACCATATGGTCACAATGGGTTATCGCTTCCACAACATAACCACAATATGTTCGGATCACCAGAGGAAGCGATAGCCGGAATGGAAGTCTACGACTTTGCAATCATCGGCGCGGGTGTCGTTGGATGCGCGACAGCGCGTCGTCTCGCGCTCGCCGGCGCAAAGGTGATCGTGCTTGAAAAAGGGCGCGATATCCTGTCCGGAGCGAGCAAGGCGAACAGCGCGATCCTGCATACCGGATTCGACGCGCCGCCGGGAAGTCTCGAGCTTGCCTGCGTGCAGGAGGGGCATGCCGAATATTTGGCCCTGCGCGAGAGCATGCACCTTCCCGTCCTGAAAACGGGCGCGATGGTGGTCGCGTGGACGGATGATGAAGCGAAACGCTTGCCCGCCCTGGAATCCCAGGCGCATGAAAATGATGTCATGGACGCCGTGCTGATCGAAGCGAAAGAGGTCCGCAAACGCGAGCCCCATTTATCGAACGACGTGCGCGGCGCGCTGTGGGTGCCTCGCGAATATGTCATCGATCCCTGGTCGCCGTTCCTGGCCTATGCATTGCAGGTGCAGGCGATGGGCGGACGTTTCCTGTTCGAGACCGAGGCGAGGGATGGTGTCTTCGATGGGCAGACGTGGGCGATCGAGACGAATGCCGGCACCTTTTTCGCAAAGGGCATCGTGAATTGCGCTGGGCTTTACGGTGACCTTGTCGAAGAGCGGTTTCTGGGGAGCGTGAGCTTTCGGATCCAGCCGAGAAAAGGTCAATTTGTCGTCTTCGACAAGGCTGCAAGCGCCTTGCTTTCCGCAATCATACTGCCTGTTCCCAACGACAGAACAAAAGGAATTGTTCTTTGCCGTACCATATTCGGCAATGTCCTTGTCGGTCCAACTGCCGAAGAGCAACCGGATCGTGCGATTGCCACCGTTGACGAAGGGGAAATGGTGAAGCTCATTTCCCGTGCCGAGGCAATGCTACCGGCACTTCGTGGCATGCCCGTTACGGCGATTTATGCCGGGCTTCGCCCTGCGACGGAGCAAAAATATTATCGGATTCGTCATGACAAGCAACGCAGCTGGCTTACCGTTGGCGGGATCCGGTCGACTGGGCTGACGGCTTCGCTCGGATTGGCAAATCACGCGGCTGCGTTGCTGCTCGGCGAACACGACAGCCCCACACCGCGCGAGCCGGTGCCGAAAATGGCCAATCTTGCCGAACATGTCGCGCGTGACTGGCAGACGCCCGGCTATGGCGAGATCGTTTGTCACTGCGAGTTGGTGACGCGTCGCGAGATCGACAATGCCTTGTCGGGGGCGTTGCCGCCGCGAGATCTGTCCGGCTTGAAGCGAAGAACACGTTGCACCATGGGCCGGTGCCAGGGCTTCAACTGCCTCGGCCGCCTGGCCGAATTGACGAAAGAACGCCTTCCATATCCTCCCGGGACGCCGCTATGAGCCAAATTTCGAACTTGCCTGGCGTCAGCCCATCCGTGGACGTTCTCATCGTCGGCGCAGGCCCGGCGGGCTTGGCCGCAGCGGTGGCGCTGCGGCAGGCCGGTGTGCAGAATGTCGTGATCGTTGAACGTCAACCGGAGGCGGGTGGAATGCCGCGCCATTGCGGCCATTCACCGTTCGGCATGCGAGAGTTTCACCGGATTCTGACAGGAGCGCAATATGTCCGGCGGCTGGTCGCCGCCGCCGAGCAGGCGGGAGCCCGATTACTGCTCAAACATACGGTCGTCTCCATCGAGGCGGGCCCAAGTGCCCTGATTGCCAGTCCCGACGGCCTTCTGGAGGTCAGGCCGAGAGCGATATTGCTGGCGACAGGGGTGCGGGAAGCCGCGCGCTCCGCCATGCTCGTCTCGGGTTCCCGGCCACCGGGCATCATGAACACGGCCGCACTTCAGGATATGATCTACATCAGAGGAATGCGGCCGTTTCGCAGACCCGTCATCATAGGCTCCGAACTCGTGGCGATGTCGGCGATCCTCACATGTTTCAAGGCCGGTGCGAAGCCGGTCGCGATCGTCGAGGCCGGTCCGCGGGCATTGGCGCGCAGGCCCTTCGGCTGGTTACCCGCCATCACCCGTATTCCCTTCTATCGCGATACGGAAATAGCCGGCATCGATGGTACCGACAAAGTCATCGCCGTGCATTTGCGCAACCGACTTACCCAGGACACACACAGGCTGGAATGCGACGGGGTTCTCTTTACCGGACGGTTTACGCCCGAAGCGGCGGTCGCCCGCATCGGCGGCATCGCAATCGATGACGGTAGCCAGGGTCCCGAAATCGACAATCGCGGCCGGACGCAATTGCCGGGTGTCTATGCCGCCGGAAACCTGCTTAGGGGAGTGGAAACGGCGGGTCATTGCTGGTCCGAAGGGCGGCGCGTCGCAAATGTCATCGCCCGAGATCTGAAGAGATTGCCACCTCTTTCGTTGACGAGGATAGAAGCGGGACGAGGCGTCAAATATGCCGTACCGCAGTCGATCGCCTTTGCCGGCGACAACGCCGCCTTTTCTCATATCGAAGTTCGCTTGAGCGATTGGATCCGCGGCAACTTGACGGTTGAGCAAGCCGGCCGCACCGTGTGGCAACGACGATTGGACAGCGGACCGGAGCGCCGAATCCGCATTCCGATCGACGAGCTGCCCAGAACCGGCGCGGATCCCCTGGTAATCTCCGCCCAATGAAAGCGTGCCCATGCGAATCCTAGCCATCGACCAAGGAACGACTTCCACGAGAGCAATCCTGTTCAGCCAGACAGGGGATGCCCGCCATATCGGCAGCAGATCGCATAGAAACGAATATCCCCGTCATGGCTGGGTTGAGCAGGACGCGAACGAGCTGGCTGTCAACATACTGTCCCTCATAGAGGCGGCCGGTCCGGTGGATGCGATTGGATTGGCAAATCAGGGGGAAAGCTGTCTGGCATGGGATAGCGTGACCAAGGAACCCTTGTCTCCGATCATTGTTTGGCAAGATACGCGTACCGTCCAGATACTGGAACGAATGGCTGCGGAGGGGTTTGAAAAGACGGTTCGGCGCAGGGCAGCACTTCCGTTGGATCCCTATTTTTCGGCAGCGAAGCTTGGCTGGATCGTCGCCAACCTGCCCAAGGCGGCGGCCGCGTTGAAGGCGGGCCGCTTGAGGCTCGGAACCACCGATGCGTTCTTCCTGGATCGTTTGGCGGGTTGCTTTGCCACGGATCGGGCAACCGCATCCCGAACCAGCCTGATGAACATGGAGACGGGAGAATGGGACGAGGAGCTATGCCGGCTGTTCGGTGTGCCCCTTGAGTGTCTTCCTCCCATCCGGTCCAATATCGCCGGCTTCGGAAGCATTGCCGGCGCGCGGGTGGGGGCATCGATAGTCGACCAGCAAGCCGCTCTCTACGGACATGGTTGCAGGATTGCGGGGGACGCCAAGGTGACGTTCGGTACTGGCGCCTTCGCGCTGACCGTAACGGGCACGTCTCTGAAGCGGGACGCTCTCGAATCCGGATTGCTGCCAACAGTCGCCTGGGATCTCGGCGACGAGACGACATATGCGATCGACGGCGGAGTTCAGGATGCGGGATCGGCCATCGAATGGGCGTTGCGAGCGGGATTGGCCCGAAGTCTCCTGGATTTCGAAATATTGGAACCAGCGCCAGCCGTTGAAAGAGGTCTTGTGTTCATCCCGGCGTTTTCCGGTCTGGGTTGCCCCACATGGGATCGCAGTGCCAGCCCGCTGATCATCGGCTTGCAGCCGAGCATGGACCGAAGAGATATGTGCCAGGCCTTGCTGGAGGGCGTAGCCTTTCTAACCTCGCAGGTGCTGGCCGCGATCGGCAATCACTGTGCCTTGCAAGAGCATATTCCTATCGATGGCGGAATTGCCGCCAACAGCTATTTCGTGCAGTTCCTTGCAAACTGCAGTGGGCGCAGCTTCCGCGTCGGCAGCTTCGCGGAGCAAACGGCGGCCGGAGTGGCGTCCCTGGCCGCTCTTGCCCTTGGCGAGGAAATCGACCCTCCGCGACTGCAGCAATTCCTAGTCGGACCGAGCCTCGACGGGGCCGTCTGGTCCGGCATCTTTAATGATGCCATATGCCGCGCGCGCGGCTGGAGGCCGGCTCCCTTGTAATCGCGAGGCTCCAATGGGAGTGCCAATCCAGAACCGGCCAGGCCGTCATCGGTGAGGTGGACGGAAGAATAGCTGGGTGCTTCAGTCATGTGGCGCCGGTCGGCGCCACATGACGATGATGTCGATTGCATGGTTCGAAGCGCCTGCCGCATCAGCTCATGCCGTGACCGAGGCGTGGCTATTTTCTGGTTACCTGAGCCGAAACCGCGACCTCGCCGCCCAGTCCAAGGTATTTGAAGTCGAATATCTGATTGTTTTCGCTTTGGAACTCTGCCCAGGCTTTGAATTCGTGATCGATATAGCCCGCATAGTTGAAAAACTCATCGAAGACGACCACCGTATCGTTCATGCGCTCACGGCAGGCCTTCAGAATATATTTGGCAACGCTGTAGAGATCCGTATCGATATGGATGAAGCGGATTTCGCCGGGATTCTGCTGAAGAAAGAGCGGCAGCTGCTCTTCGATCATGCCGATCCAGAGCCTGACGTTTGCCGGCACCTGCGGCACGGGCGTAGCGAACGCACCGATCTGGACGCCTTCGCGCCAATTCTCCGGGAGCCCCTTGAAGCTGTCGAAACCCGCGACCGGGCGGCGAACGGCATTGGCGATCGTGGTGATCGTCACGCCGCTTGCGACCCCGAATTCCAGAAAGAGGCCCTCGCCCAGAGTTTCGGCCTTCTTCGAGGCAAAAACGAGATGATCGAGCCAGCTGTCGAATTGCGGGCAATTATAGAGATGCCGGTTATAGAACTGGCCCGCTTCGAAGGCCGCCGCGATCTGCGCAAATCTCTTGACGCTCAACGGCTTCAAAGCGGTGGTGCCCTGGATATGGGCTAGATCCGGCTCAAACAGAAGCCTTGCCGTAAGCGCATCTGCTATATCCTTTGACATCAATCGATCCTTCGAAATGGTTGGTCGGGCTCCCGGCGTTGGGTGGCAACATCGAAAGAAATGACAGGGCGGTTTCCTATCGGATAGCGCTGGTCCCAGCCTTGTGTCCCTGGCGATGCCGGGGTTACCCGCAGCAAAGCGCGGTGTGCGTCGGGCAGTCTTTATCCAGGCACGCGGCAGCTGCGCGCCCTCTCCCCGAGGAGAGGAGGCCTATCGGCCGGTCCAGTGTGACCAGGCATGCTGCCGGTTCATCGAGGAAGGCCTCATAAATCCGCGACTGACGATTGCGCGAAGGCGGATGGCAGCCGGTGAGATAGATAATCGCGCATCTGGCGAAGAGCATCCTTGGACGTCAGGCGCTCCGTCTGCAGGCCCAATCGCAGCCAGAGTCCGTCGATCAGGGCGGTGATGCCGAGTGCGACTGCCTCGCATTCGTCCTCCGGCAGCATATGAACCAGGGCCGACATGAGATTGGACCGCATCCGCATGTGAATGACCTTCTGGATACGTGCCAATTGCGGTTCGCGCGGAACCTCTGCGCAAAGCGCCAACCACGCGTGGCAAACGGACGGCTGGAAAAAGCGTTCCTCGAAATTGCCTTCGATGATCGCCTCCAGTCTTTCAAGGGGGCTCCTTGCGAGGTTCAGTCGCGCCACGACGGCGTCCCTCAAGGCGGCGTTCGCCTCGCGCATCGCATGCTCGAACAACTCCTGCTTGTTTGCGAAATAGTGCAGGACGATACCCTTCGAAGCGCCGGCCTGCGCGGCGACTTTCTCCAGCGTTGCTCCCGCCATGCCTTCGCGCTGCAAAACCTCAAATGCGGCGCGCCTGAGTTCGCGCTTCCGGATGTCGCTAATCTTGGCCAGTCTCATGTCTACCCCCGAGGTTGGGCTCTACATTGACAAATTTTCCGAAAAGATCAATTATTGACCCATGGGACAATAAAGTATCCATTTGGACAAAAAAGGGGACTGCCATGAAACGATCAGTGAGAGCCGGAGCCACCGCGATCCTCCTCCTTGCCGCAACCGCTCGGGCTTTCGCGGGCGAGCCGGAAAGCTGCAAGGCTGTGAGAATGGCGGAACCGGGCTGGAATGACCTCGCCTTCACGACCGGGATCGGCATCACTTTGTTGAACGCGCTGGGTTATGAGGCCAAAAGCCAGCTGCTCGGCATCGACGTCATTTACACGAGCCTGAAGAACAAGAACCTGGATGTGTTTCTCGGCTATTGGGACCCGGCCATGGTCGCCTACTACAAGCCGTACAAGGAAGACGGTTCGGTGGAAGCGGTTCGCACCAACCTTGAGGGTGCGAAGTACACATTTGCCGTCCCCACCTATGTCTGGGAAGCCGGCGTCAAGGATTTTTCCGATCTGCATAAGTTTGCCGACAAATTCGATCACAAGCTCTACGGCATAGAGCCGGGATCGAACCAGCTGATGCTCGACGCGATCAAAGATCCGGCTCTCGGTCTCGACGGGTGGGAAGTGATCGAGTCGAGCGAGCAGGGCATGCTTTCGGAGGTCAGTCGCCGGACGCGCGACAAATCATTCATCGTATTTCAAGGCTGGGCGCCGCATCCGATGAACACGGTGTTCGACATCAAGTATCTCACCGGCGGCGACAAATTCTACGGACCGAATTTTGGCGCGGCGACGGTGTCCACGCAGGTGCGCAAGGGTTATCTGCAAGAGTGCGCCAACGTCGCGAAGCTCCTGAACAACCTGACATTCGATGTCGATTACGAGAACCGCGGCATGGCCTACATCATGGATGACGGTCTCGAACCCGCCGACGCCGCTCTGAAGGCAATCAAGGCCGAGCCCGCGCGGCTCGATACCTGGCTGGCGGGAGTATCCACCTATGACGGCCGACCGGGGCTTGCCGCGGTCAAAAGCGTTCTTGGGCTTCAATGAGTATTCACGCGGACGATTGGCATAGCCGCAAGCGATACGTTGAAACGTCGGAAGGGAAGTCCGTCGCCTTCATCGACGGCGGCGGAGACGGACCGCCGCTTCTGCTGCTGCACGGCTTTTCCGACACGAGCCGCAGCTTTGCCGCGCTCGAACGCTTCTTTCCTGATTCTCGCCTGATCGTTCCGGATCTTCCCGGGCATGGGGCGTCCGCTCTGGATGGAGGAATGCATGTCGATGATTTTGCCGCGAGCATCGACCGGCTTCTGACGGTTCTCGGACTTGAGAACATTGCGCTTGTTGGCCATTCGATGGGCGCGATGACGGCGATAGAGCTTGCGGCCCGCCGCCGGGATGGCGTGAATGCACTCATCCTTCTGTCTGCCAGCCTGCGGCCGGATTTCGGTGCCGAGAGCCCGCTTGCCCGCGATATACGCTCGCTTCGGGATCCCATCGACCCTTTGGGGCCGTTTCTCCGTGATTGGTACGCCTGCAGCCGCCCTGTCGATTCCGACTTCTTGTCGAGGATGAAGCTGGATGCGGCGGCGATGCCGGCGGCGACCTGGCATGGCATCCTGGAGGGCTTTGGCGAAACCGATCTGCGATGCAGCGCGGCGCGGGTCACGGCGCCGGTACTTTGCATTGCCGGTTCAGCCGACCCGCTCTTTGGCAGTTCGCATCGGGAGACGCTTGCGCACGCGTTTCACACAGTTCGGTCGATCACGCTCGAAGGGTATGGACATAATCCGCATTGGGAAGATCCGCAGAGCGTTTCCGCGTTGATATTGTCGTTTCTCGCGGAAACCGAACGGGTTTAAATCCGGAAAACCGGGCGAGCGGCACATGAATGCGATCCCGGTTCGACCGCGACGACGGGTGGCGCTTTGGGCCTTGCCAGCATTGGTGCATTCGACGGCCTTATTTGCGCTTTGCTTTTTTTGCGGAGACGCAACACGGTCCGTCCAGCGCCGCGCCTAGCCCGCGTAGGGTCGCGGCGAGGCCGCAATTGTCCTCAATCGACGGAGCCGGGCCGCAACGGGCCCGGCTTTGCTGTTCTCATCAATCGCGGATCTCGTGCCGCTGGGCGCCAAGATGCGCTATGCCGCATTCCAGAACGTCGTCGGCCGACATGAAGCGACCCTTGCCGAACCCGACGCCCGGCGGCGTACCGGTGGCGAGAATGTCGCCCGGCAGCAGCGTCATGTACCTTGAGAAATAGGCCAGCATCTCGTTGATCGAGAACAGCATGTCGCTTGTATTGCCCTGCTGCTCGATCCGTCCGTTCAACTTGGTCCACAGGTCGAGATTCATCCCATCGACGCCGGTGACGAGATAGGGGCCGATCGGTGTGTATCCGGGCCGCGACTTGGCGCGCACGAGGTGCTGTGCGCCGCTGCCGTCGACCTGGGTATTGCGGTCGGAGATATCGTTCAGGCAGACATAGCCGAAGATATGGTCCGGGGCGCGGGCCGCACTGATGTCGCTGGTCTCGCGTCCGACCACGATCGCGAGCTCCACTTCCCAGTCCAATTTGATGCCGGCGTTGGGCCCACGCGAGATCGGGTCGGTCGGTCCGGAAAGCGAGGTGACGGCTTTCAGGAACACTTCGGGTTCGGTGGGCGGCGACATTTTGAATTCCTCGATGTGTTTCTTGTAGTTGAAGCCGGTGGCAGCGATCTGCCGCACGCCTTCGATCGGCGTCAGATAGACGAAATCGTGGGTGACGGCGCGGAGGCCGGTCGTATCCACCGCGTTGAGGATCCCGCTGGCAATGGCGGCCGGTGTAATGTCGGCCACGATCGGACGAAGATCCAAATGTTCCCCATCCTTGAGAAGAACGGGAACAATGCTGTTATTTGTCAGGATGCGTGCAAACTGCTGCATGACTTTTCTCCTTTGATGCAGACGTGCCGTTCCCGGCCCTCGGGCACGGACGGCGATCGGAATTTTCAATGGTTTTGGACGTGCTCAGCGATGCGTCTGGTAAGGAGATAGTCTTTCCGGCTATAATCGTCCAAGACTGATTTCTTACTATTTCTATAAGCAATGGTTATAGTTATGCTCCTGCGCCATATCCGCTATCTCAAGGCCGTTGTCGATCACGGCAGCTTTACGCGGGCCGCTCAGGCGCTGCATGTGTCGCAACCGGCGCTGTCGCAGCAGATAAGGGAATTGGAGTTCGGCCTGGGTGCAAGGCTGCTCGACCGAAGCGGGCGTCAGGTTCGCCCTACCGACCTGGGCGTTGCCTATCTTCGCCACGTCGATCGCGCCTTGAAGGAGCTGGACGAGGCGACGCGCGCCGTACGCGATGTCGAGGATCTATCCACCGGCTCCTTGCGGCTGGGCATCACGCCCAGCATCGCCGCCTATCTGATCGCGCCATTGCTGCGGCACTTCCGCAGCAGCTATCCGGGGATCGGTCTGGTCGTTCGCGTCTCGGCGCAGGAAGAGATCGAGCCGGCGCTGCGAAACGATGAGTTGGATCTGGGCATTGGCTTCGGCGACCTGCCGGCAGAGGACATAGAGACGATCCCTCTTCACGATGAGCGACTGGCCTTGATCGTCAGCGCCACCTGGCAAGGCGCGCGGGGGAATGCCTTCACTGCGGCCGAGCTCGCATCAACCCCGCTCGCGCTGCTGGACGGATCCTTTTCCACGCGGCGGCTTGTGGATCAATATTTCCAAAACAGCGGCTTGCGGTCGTCCGTCGCTGTCGAAGTAAATTCGATCACGGCGCTGATGGAAATCGTTCGCCAGACAGACCTCGCCACCATCCTGCCCGCGAATGTCGCCGGCGCGGGTCTTGCGACGATCGGGTTGCCGTCGGAATTCGCGCCGCGCCGCGCGGCGCTGCTACGCCGCCGCAATGCCTATCACTCTGCCGCCGCCCGTGCTTTCGTGGTTGCCACGAAGGAGGTGACTTCGGCAATGGATTGCAAATAAGCCATGTCGTGCATCAAGCCCGTTAAATATGGGGGTAAGCCGATCGCTGCCGCAATGCGCACATGTTCCCCGCTAGGATCTGCATCTTTCAGCGAATCGCCGGGGCGTCTATTTCTGGGCCGCAAGCGATCCCGTTTGAGAGTGACATGATTCAATGGAGTTCCTAATGCCCGACATCCGCACACCGATATCTGAGATGATACCCAAGATTACCATCGTGGGCGTCGGCGGTGGCGGCGGCAACGCGATCAACAACATGATTGCGGAAGAACTGCAGGGTGTCGAATTCATTGCGGCCAATACGGACGCACAGGCGCTGGCGACATCGAAAGCAAGCAGGCGCATTCAACTTGGAGCCGAAGTAACGGAAGGCCTCGGCGCCGGTTCACTGCCGGACATCGGACGCGCGGCCGCCGAGGAAACCATCGATGAAATCATGGATCATCTCCAGGGAACGCATATGTGCTTCATCACCGCCGGAATGGGCGGCGGCACAGGAACAGGTGCCGCTCCGATCATAGCCAAGGTCGCACGGCAGGCGGGCATTCTTACGGTCGGCGTCGTCACCAAGCCCTTTACGTTCGAGGGCAACCGTCGCATGCGCACCGCCGAGGAGGGTATCGAGCGGCTCCGCGAGAGCGCGGATACCGTCATCGTCATTCCCAATCAGAACTTGTTTCGCATTGCGGATGCTACGACCACCTTTGCAAATGCGTTCATGACCGCGGACCGGGTTTTGTACGCCGGCGTCAGCTGCATCACGGATCTGATCGTCAAGGAAGGACTTATCAACCTCGATTTTGCCGACGTCAAAACCGTCATGCGCGGAATGGGTCGCGCGATGATGGGAACGGGCGAAGCGACGGGACCGGGCCGCGCCTTGAGAGCGGCAGAAGCCGCGGTTGCCAACCCGCTTCTGGATGACATGAGCATGAAGGGCGCCAAAGGCGTGCTGATCTCCATTTCCGGCGGAACAGACATGACGCTGTTCGAAGTGGACGAGGCGGCAAGCCGCATACGGGATGAAGTCCTCGATGACGCCGATATCGTGGTCGGAGCGATCTTCGATCGAAACCTCGATGGGGTTTTCAGGGTGTCGGTGGTTGCGACCGGTCTGGATCGCGCCTAGCAGGAATTGGCGCAGGTAGCCTATCCTGCGCCAGAACCATCTTAACGTACCCGAGACAACGAAGAGCGGAAGCGTTCGCAAAGTCTGCCGTCGCGTGACTCTCCGATAGGCGGCGCAATCATTTGCCCCGCCCATCGGCGCGGTCGTCGGCCGCGACAGAGTCCACGCCAGGACCAATGGAAAGTCGTCACCGGCACATGTGACTGATTTGTGCCGCCTGCCGCGTTCCACCCTCACCGAAATCACATAAATGTCCCAGGCCTATAGCCGGTCAATCAAGCTAGCTTTCGAGGCCGGACTGCAGCTGGTTTGCTATCGCTCCAAGCTGCTCCGGCGGGTTTCGCCCGATCACCATGAATGAATGATCGGCGCTCGACCAGAAGACGATATTCATCCCCAGCCGCTGTTCCCTCTGAAAGTCAGATTTCCCCTTGCTGCTATGCGTGATGCAGAGTGCGAGGGGGCCGTATTTCGGGTCGAGATAGGCGATCTGCGCCAGCGGCTTCCTGTCGAATGTCAGCAATTGAGCGCGCTTGAAGGGTATGCCGGAAATCATCAGGCCTTGCGTCGTCAGCGGCAGCTGCATGACGCTGGCCACCCTCGAAATCTGGTCCGCCTTCACCGCGGGATCATCGCTCAGATTGCTCAGCGTATCCGCGGAATAGAGCTGCATATAATCGGCAACCACGGCCCTCCAATTCTGGGAGGAACCGGTTTCGCCCGATGACAGAAGCCGGACGACGCCTCCGCCTGCAACCGCTCCCGCCGCGAGGCAGGCGGCGGCGAGAAAGTGGCGCCGGTTCGGCAAAGCCGGGTCCGGGACGATCCGGTCCAAGGCGGGAAGGGCCGATTTCATCCGCTCGACGGGCGCGTCATCCAGAAGGGCCGCGAAGGCCGCATCCATCGGAACAGAGTTGGAAGTCAGGAATTCGAACCGGTCGCAAAATGCGCTATCCCGGTTCAAGCGATCTTCCACGGCCAGTTTTGCAGCGGCATCCAGCTCGTCATCGAGATAGGCGACAATCAACTCGTCGACGGACATCGAAGCCGGATCAACATGGGTCGGCATCAGTCTCTCCTTTCCCGGAGCGGCGTTTCTTTCGCTGCGGCGACGATATCGGCAAGTCTTGCACGCGCATTCGCGAGACGGCTCATGACCGTGCCGATCGGAATATCGAGGACTTCGGCGATTTCCTTATACGAAAGGCCTTCGACATAGGCCAGGAACACCGCGTTCCGCTGCGCTTCGGGAAGCCCGTCGACAAGCTTCAGGACTTGATTTGCCATCAGGCGCGTTTCGCTTTCGTGCTCGCCATCGACAAAGAGCGCGCAGTCGGCGTCGACGATGCCTCCGCCCAGGCGAATGCGCCTGGCGCGCACCTCGTCGATCCAGATCGAATGCAGGATCGAAAACAGCCAGCGGTCCAGCCGGGTGCCCGGCGTATACTGCGCGGCTCGTTCGATCGCCCTCAGGCAGGTGGCTTGCACGAGATCCTCCGCCACGTCCCGTTGCCGGGACAGGACATATCCGTAACGCCACAACCTTTTCAGATGGTCGACAAGGCCACTCTGCACCTCTTGCTGAGCTGCGTGGAGTTTGCGATCGCCTATCAAGACACGCTATCCTCGTGCTGTTAAACTCGGCCGACGGTCAAGGACGGCAGCCAACCGCGCGCGATCAGCTGCCGTCCTTGCGGATTCGATCATATCGTCAATTTGCCCTGCCGCGCTGCGGCATAACGCTCGCCGATCTTCGTCCAGTTGATAACCGTCCACCATGCCGACAGGTAGTCCGCGCGACGATTCTGATAGCGCAGGTAATAGGCATGCTCCCAGACGTCGTTGCCGAAAAGAACGCGCTTGCCTTCCATCAGCGGCGTATCCTGGTTGGGCCGGGCCTCGATGCCGAGCTTGCCTTCCTGCGTGACCGTCACGAACACCCATCCCGATCCGAAGATCTTGCCTCCAGCCGAGTTGAAGCTCGTCTTCAACTGGTCCAGCCCGCCGAAATCGCGCTGGATGGCGGCAGTGACTTCGCCGCCGGGTGCGCCGCCGGCGCCACCCATGATTTCCCAGAACATGCTGTGGTTTACATGGCCGCCAAGGTTGTTGCGGACAGTCGTCCGGACGCTGTCGGGCACCTGATCGAGATTGGCCAGCAGGTGTTCCATGGGATGATCGGCAATTTGCGGCGCCTGCTTCGCCGCCGCGTTCAGATTTGCCACATAGGCGGCATGGTGCTTGTCGTGATGCAGGTGCATCGTATCCGTGTCGATCGCTGCCTGAAGTGCATCATAACCATAGGGCAGCGATGGCAATTTGAACGGCCCGTCACCGCTATCGGCCGCGCCGCCATTTTGCTGTGCGGCCGCGATACGGGATGTCGAGATCGCCGCCAAGGCGCCGGCTGTTACGGTGATCATATGTCTGCGGGTGAGATTGAACATCGTTGTTTCCTTTTGGTCTGAGCTTGTCGTGGCGTAAGAGGTCTCCGTCCGCAGTTCGGGTCGCGGCTGGATCTTTCGGAATTTCAGATGAAGGAACCGGGGAGGCTCTTCGGCCGTGGCCTGCCTCGCTTCGGCATCGAAGCCGGCGCGTCAATGCGCCAGAAAGACATAGTCCGCGCTATAGGGCTCCGCGTGCATTTCGCCGACCTTGTCGCAGGAGCCGGTGAAAATGCCGCCCTTCGTGTTCAGCCGCTGCACCGTATCGACGCTTGACAGATCGCCATTGCCGTCATGCTGGATGACGTCGAGCCGCAGGACAGGGATATCCTTGTCGGAGGCGCCCGGAGCCTGTGCGATAACCTTGCCCCTGATGCGCGAGCCATCGGCAAATTCCCAGCCCGGTCCGGCAAAGTGACGACCGACGGTCTTGTCTTCCGATATCAGCGTCGCCAGCGGTTCACGGAATTGCCATGCGGCTTTGCCCGCGTCATCCGCCTTGCATTCGTAGATCTGCAGGCCCACCGCATGCGCCTGCCAGACAATTCTGGCGCCGTCGGCCCGGATGCCGTCAGGAAGCGGTGCCGCCGTTGCGCCGACCGCCGAGGCCAATGTCAAGAGTGCGATCGAACCCATGATGATATAGAGAGCCACCGGCATGAGCCGGTTTTTCATGGCCGCGCGTCGAATGACCGTCGCCTGCGCGGCGGCAATAGCGGACCCATCCTGTCGGTGATATTGCGTCATCGTCACATCTTCCCTTCTGCGGAGCGAGCATTTCGCTCCTTTCAGGCTGTGAACGGCGCAGTGACGTTTTTATTCACGTCGATCGAAAAAAGATTCGCGGCGCGGAAGAAGAACCACCCGGCATAGCCTCGCAGGTATGATTGCCGGGAAGCAACCTCAGGGACAATGCAAGCCAGACGATGATCGGCTGCGCCATGAGCCGGGCAAATAGATCAACGCCAGTCAGTGCGGGCTTCGCCGCCATGCGAAGGCGGAGACCGCCATGGCGCAAAGCATGCACACCGCGCCTGCCGCGCCGATCCAGGCGACGGACATCAATGTTATGACCGCCGAACCCAAGGCCGCGCCGAGCGAGAAGCCGAGATACATGAAGGATGCGTTGAGCGAGAGAACGACGGGCGTGTGGCTGAGGCCCGCAGCCCCGACCAGCCGAGCCTGCTGCGGAGGATAGAAGCCCCATGCGCCAAATCCCCAAAGGACGACCAGCGGCAAAATGAGGGGAAGCGCATGGGGTGCGAAGACGAGAGCTATCAGGGTCAGGCCGGCGAATGTCGCAGCCGAGATCGGCAGGGCAACGTTCTGAACGCGCCGGCTTCCAAACCGGTCGTTCGCATGCCCGCCGAATGTGATGCCGCCGATCGCGGAGATCCCAAGAAGCATCAGGATAAGGCCGGTCCCTTCCGCGCCCAGACCGGTGGCGGCCGTAAGGAAAGGTGAAACGTAGGTGTAGACGACGTATGCCCCTGTGGCCCAAAGGGCAGTCGTGACGAGGGCGGGGAAGACGCCAGGCATGACGACCACGGCAAGCCTTTCCTTGAACCCGGCCGGCGCCCCGGCGGCGATCTCGCGAGGCAGCCTCACCACGAGGACCAGAAGAGCTGCTGCTGAAAGCACGGCCACGCCGACGAAGGTTGCTCTCCAGCCGAAATGCGCGCCCACGAATGCACCCGCCGGGACACCGAGCGCGACAGCGACGGTAATGCCGCCATTGACGATCGCCAGGGCCCGACCGCGATAGGCCGGAGGAGCAAGGGCGCTGGCGACGGCATTCGCGTTGGGCACGTAGAGCCCGGCAGTCAGGGCGAGGAGGACTCGTGCCGCAGCCAGCCACCAGTAGTCCGACGCCATGGCCGCCAGAAGATTGGCGATGACGAATCCCGCAAGGGAAAGCATCAGTAGCCGACGTCGTGGCCAGCCAGCGGTGAGCGCCGTCAGGATCGGAGAGCTGACCGCATAGGTGAGGGCGAAGATGGTCACGAGCTGCCCCGCGGCCTGGACGGTCGTCGACAGGGAGCGCGCGATCGACGGCAGGATCGCCGCGATCATGAAGCCCTCGGTGCCGACGGCGAAAGTGCCGAGCGCCAAGGTATAGAGCGCTCCCCGGTCGATGGCGGCTTCGCCGGCGGGTGACGCGGCCGAGGGGGCGTCGATGTTGGAAACACGTTCATTTGCGGCACTCATTTCTGCCCTCCATCGGCAATTGGCCGAGCAGCGCCGTCGTGGCCGCGATTTCCCACCGGGTTTACCGAGGAGCGCGGAAGACGATAGCTGATCGGCTTGCAAGATCGGGAGAAACGAGCTGAGGCGCTAGCCGGCAATCCATGCTAACTTTTATGTATGGAACACATGAATAGCCCTGCGCCTTCCGGCTTGATGCTATTCCCGAGGAGCCAAGCAGTTGATTAAGGATAACTTCGCTCTCCGCCTCTACACCCGCGTCGCGCGGCTGGGGAGTTTCTCCGCGGCGGCCAGAGAGTGCGGCCTGTCGCAGTCGCAGGCGTCGCGCATCGTCGCCGAACTTGAGGCCGAGCTCGGTGTCCGGCTGCTATCCCGGACGACCCGGGCAGTCGTCCCGACGGAGGTTGGAAGCGAGTTCCTGGCTCGCATCGAACCCGTGCTCATGGCCCTCGACGAGGCCGAGCATAGCGTGCGGGAGGGGGGCGAACTCCGCGGGCTGCTGAGGATGAGCATGCCGACAAGTTTCGGTATCCGAGATGCCATCCCGCGCCTCAAGGCATTCGCGGAGCGGCATCCCAATCTCAACATTCAGCTTCAACTCTCGGATCGTCGCCAGGATCTGGTCAAGGATGCGGTGGATGTCGCGATCCGTCTCGGCCGTCTGCCGGATTCCAGCGCGACTGCGAAGCTCATTGCGACGATCCCCCGGGTTGTCGTCGCCTCGCCGGACTACATTGCCCGTTGCGGCGCGCCGGAGTCGCCCGACGACCTCGTTGGGCACCGCATCGTCGGAGGCTCGGCCGCGGCGGTCCCCACGGCCTGGCGCTTCCATCTGGATGGGCAGGAGCGGCTGGTCAAGCTCGAGCCGCACTTCTCTACGGACGAGAATGAAGGCGCTATCGCCGCCGCGGCCGCGGGCTTCGGGATCACCTCCACGAGCGGCTGGGCGTGCCGCCGCGAGCTGGAGAATGGAGAACTGATCCGCGTCCTGCCGGAATGGACCTTGGCCGGCATCCCGGTTCATGCCTACTTTCCGATGGGCAAGTCGACGCGTGCGGCCGCGCGTGCCGCGATTGACCATCTGGTTGCGGCGTTTCAATCGGAACCTTCCATTGCGGAAGGGTGACCAGTATCGTGCGGTAGTCGGTCTCGGCTCCACTATTGATGCGTTCCATGCATAGAAGTTAGCGGCAACGGACGGCTACCGGCTGCTCCTTCCAACGACGATGTTTCCCTCACCGACACTTCTGGTCAGGGAGACGATCATGACCCGCTCAGTCCGCATTCACGCGTTTGGCGATGCCGATGTGCTTCGCATCGAAGATATCGATATTGGCGAACCTGGCGAGGGGGAGGTCCGTCTTCGTATCAAGGCCATTGGCCTCAATCGCACCGAGATCACCCTCCGCTCCGGTCGTTCGCCGATCAAGCCGGCGCTGCCGACGGGTCTTGGCTTCGAAGCGGCCGGCGTCATCGAGGCTCTCGGTTCCGGCGTGACCGGCTTTTCCGTCGGCGATCGGGTCGCGCTCGTTCCCGCCTACGGTGCCGCTCAATATCCGCTCTATGGCGAGAGCGCCCAGGTGCCGGTCCGCTCGCTGGTCCGAATTCCGGATGGGGTCGACTACACGGTGGCCGCATCCACTTGGGCAGCGTACGGCACGGCCTGGGGGGCACTGGTTGCCGTCGGAGGATTGACGGCGGGCCAGACTGTGCTGATTTCCGCTGCCTCCAGCAGCGTCGGCATCGCCGCCATCCAAATCGCCAATCGGCTCGGCGCCAGGGCCATCGCGCTGACCCGCACGTCGGCAAAGGCCGACCCGCTGCTGCGGGCAGGGGCCTCGGCCGTGGTCGCCACCTCCGAACAGGACATCGTCACCGAGGTAAAAGCCCTTACGGACAACAGGGGCGCGGATCTGGTGGCGGACCCCGTCGGTGGTCCGGGTTTTTCCGAACTCGCCCGAGCCACCGCGTCCGGGGGCAGGCTGGTGTTATATGGCGCGCTCGACACCAAGCCGACAGTCATTCCGCCCTTCGAGGTCTTCGCGCGTGACCTGACTATCCGCGGATTGGCGCTGACCGCCCTTACCCGCGACGACGCGCAGCTCGCCGCGCTGAAGCAGTTCGTCACCGGCGGTCTCGCCGACGGATCGCTTCGCCCGACGATCGCGCGAACATTTCCCTTTGATCAGATCGCCGACGCGCACCGCTTCATGGAGGCGGGCGAGCAGGTTGGCAAGATCGTCGTCACCCTCTGAACCCCAAAAGGAAAAACCGTCAATGTCTCGACAACCCTTGTTCACGCCCTATCGAATGGGCGGCCTGCCGCTTTCGAACCGTATTGTCATGGCGCCGCTCACGCGCATGCGGGCGCGCTCTGTCGACCATGTCCCGACAGAACTGCAGGCCGAATACTATGCCCAACGCGCCGGGGCGGGCCTCATCGTGACCGAGGCGACGGCCATCAGCCCGGATGGCTTCGGCTGGGCCGACACGCCCGGCCTGTGGAGCCAGGAGCAGATTCGCGGCTGGGCGCGGGTCACCCAGGCGGTCCACGCCGCCGGCGGCCGGATCGTCGCTCAGCTATGGCATACGGGGGCGATGTCCCATCCGGACCTGAGAGCCGGCCGCTTGCCGCTTTCGGCGTCGGACGTCGATCCCGAGCAGCAGTCCGTCACAGCGGCGGGACGTGTCCCCACGGTAACGCCGCGCCCGATGACGAGGGATGAAATCCGCCAGACGGTGCTCGACTACGGCCGCGCCGCGCGCAACGCGATGGATGCCGGATTCGACGGGGTTCAGATTCTCGCGAATTATCTCTACCTGCTCGCGCAGTTTCTCAACAAGGCGACCAATCGGCGGGACGACGCCTACGGCGGCGGCATAGAAGACCGGGCGCGAATCCTGTTTGAAGTTGTCGAGGCCGTCCTAGACCAGGTCGAGCCGAGCCGCGTGGGCATAAAGATCAGCCCCATGCACGAGCGCGGGCCTTTCGCCGCCAACGACGAAACGCTGCCCATGGCGGAATATGCGATCCGTGAACTCAGCGGCTACGGGCTGTCGCACCTGCTGCTGATGGGAAACACGACCGACTTCACCGGCACGCCGATCGAGTCCCTGACGGGCGATGCGATGTTCCGTCACTTCAGGCCCATCTTCAAAGGGACCCTGATTGCCAACGTTCAGATGGATGCCGAGCGCGCCAACCGGCTGATAGCCGACGGACTTGCCGATCTGGTGGCCTTCGGAAGGCCTTTCATTTCGAACCCGGATCTCGTCGAGCGGCTCCGCATGGGCGCCCCTCTCGCGGAGGTGGACTGGACGACCGTCTATGCCTCCGGCCCGCGCGGCTATTCCGACTATCCAACCCTTGAGCTGCAGCCCCGCTAGCAGGTCAAAACAGAAAGGAAATCTCCAATGACTCGCACCACCCCAGAAGAGAACAAGGCACTCGTCCTTGACGCGTTCGACACGCTCTTCAACAAGCGGAACTACGCCGCCGCTGAACGCTACTGGTCGGACAGCTACATTCAGCACAGCGCCCACATCGCTCCTGGCCGCGAAGGATTGTTCGAGCTGATCCGCTCGCTTCCCGGCACGCTTCGCTACGAGAGCCAGCTGATCGTCGCCGAGGGAGACTACGTGATGGTGCACGGACGCTTTTCCGGCAACGGCCGGCCTGCGGCGTGGATTGCCGTAGACGTCATCCGCTTCCAGGACGGCAAGCTGGCCGAGCACTGGGACGTGCTTCAGGAAGAAGCCACCCACACCCAATCCGTCAGCGGACTGCCGATGTTCGGCGACCGCTTTCCAGAATGATCTTCCAAACCTTCGAAACCTAGGGAATACGACTATGAAACTCTCGGGCAACACCATCTTCATCACCGGCGGCGGCTCAGGCATTGGCCGCGCTCTTGCGGAGGAGCTTCACAAGCTCGGCAACAAGGTTATCATCTCCGGTCGGCGGCGCGCGAACCTCCAGGAGGTCGTCGACGCAAATCCGGGCATCGAGGCGGTCGAACTCGATGTCACGGATTTGGCCAGCATCGATGCCGCCGCCCGCCGGCTCGTCGCCGACCATCCGGATCTCAACGTTCTCATCAACAACGCGGGCATCATGCTGCCCGACCGGGCTGCGGGCCAGATCGACGACAAGCTCCTGATGGATACGGTCATGACGAACTTCGTCGGCTCCATCCGGATGAGTTCGGCGCTGGTCGACCATCTCAAGGGCAAGGAAGGGGCCGTCATCGCCTATACGAGCTCCGTGCTCGGATTTGTCCCGATGGCCGTCACCGCAGTCTATTCGGCGACAAAGGCGGCGATCCATTCCTACGCGCTGTCGCAACGCTTCATGCTCAAGGACACTGGGGTTCGCGTGCTCGAAATCGCGCCGCCGTGGGTCCGGACAGACCTCATGAACAGCCGGGAGGCCGAGCAGGCGATGCCGCTCGACCAGTTTATCAACGAGGCCATCGCCCTGCTCGGCACCGATGCGGACGAGATCGTCGTCGACGGAGCAAAAGCGTTCCGAAACAACGCTGGCCCCAACGAGCACCTGCTGATCGACGCGTTTAACCAGCAGGCGCTCGCCATGTTCGGCTAACGGCGACCGGCCGGCCGTTGTGGCTTTGAAATGCCGAGAGGCGCGGAATCCTTCCATCGAGATCCGCGCCTCCAGTTCGTTACACCCGCCCTCGGGGCAGTATCCGTTTGGCTGCATTCGATACCCCACGCATCTCCTGCCGCCGGGAGCGGGGTCGATCTGAAACGGGGTTCGCGGCCGCGCTCGCTCCAGCGGCTATCGGACGCGAGCATGGCCGATGCAATGGCCCGGATTATTCCGCGGCCTGCGGCAGTATCTCATCCTCTTCCTCCTCGTGCCGGCGCGGCTTGTAGCCCGAGCGGAGCACGACATAGAAGACGGGGGTGAGGAACAGGCCGAACACCGTCACGCCGAGCATTCCCGAGAAGACCGCGGTGCCGAGGGACTGCCGCATCTCGGCGCCCGGTCCTCGAGCGACGGCCAGCGGCAGCACGCCGAAGATGAAGGCGAATGCTGTCATCAGGATCGGCCGCAGACGCAGATGGCTCGCCTCGATCGCCGCCTCCACCGCGGTCTTTCCGTCCTCCTGGGCCTGCCTGGCGAACTCCACGATGAGGATTGCGTTCTTGGCCGCCAGACCGATCAGGACCACGAAGCCGATCTGGGTCAGGACGTTGTTGTCCATCCCACGGACGTAGACGCCGAGCAACGCGCCCAGGACTGCGAGAGGAACGATCAGAATAATCGCGAGCGGCAGTATCCAGCTCTCATACTGGGCCGAGAGTGCCAGGAATACGAACACCACGGAGAGCACGAAGATCCAGGCCGCGCTGCCACCGACATGCGTTTCCTGATAGGACAGATCGGTCCACTCGAACGTGGTGCCAGGCGGAAGGATCCTTGTGGCCAATCCTTCCATCGTCTTGATGGCGTCGCCCGTGGAAGTCCCCGGAGTGGCGTTTCCCTGGAGCGGGACGGAGACGTACATGTTGTAGCGCTGGACAAGCGGCGGCCCGCTGGTCTCGCGGATATCGGCAAGCGTTCCCAGCGGGACAAGCGCGCCGGTGGCCGATCGCACCTTCAGATCGAGCATGTCGTCGCGCTCCATTCTGAACTGCTTGTCGGCTTGGGCGCGCACCTGGTAGACGCGCCCGAAGGCGTTGAAGTCGTTCACGTAGGAGATGCCCAGGTTGCTCGAGAGCGTGTCGAAGATGTTCGGGATCGGCACGTTCAGGAATTGCGCCTTGTCGCGGTCTATATCCAGGTAGAATTCCGGGCCTGATTCCGAAAAGGTCGTGAACACGCCGTTCAGGCCAGGCGTCTGGTTGGCGGCAGCCATCAGCTGCCGGGTCAGGCCGAGGACGCGGGTCATGTCGGCGTTCTCGAGATCCATGACCTGCATCTTGAAGCCGCCCGAATTGCCGATGCCCCGTACAGGCGGCGGCGGTATGGCGATGATGAAGGCTTCATCGACGCTCTGAAGGTTCTTGTAGAGGTTCGCGATGATCGAATTGGCGGTTTCGCCGGACTTGAGCCGTTCCTCGAAAGGCTGGAACGGCGTGAAGACCACGCCGGCGTTCGATGCATTGGTGAAGGTGGCGCCACTGAAGCCGGCGAATTCGACGGCATTGCCGACGCCGGGGGTCTTCCTTGCTATCTCTGCGACCTGCTTCACGACCGCGTCGGTACGGTCGAGCGATGCGCCATCGGGCAGCTGAACGACAATGATCGCGTAGCCCTGGTCCATCACCGGAATGAAGCCGCTCGGAACCTGCGTGCTTACGAACCAGGTCGCACCCAGGAGAAGCAGAAAGACGGCGAGCGCGCAGCCGCGCCCGATCCAGGACTGGACGATGAGGCGTACGAGCACCGAATAGCCGCGGCTCATCGCGTCGAAGCCGCGGTTGAAACCGCCCGAGATGGCATGGCCGATCCGCGAGAAGAGGCTGCGATGGTGCTCGACGTTCGAATGCCGCTTCAGCACCAGGGCTGCGAGCGCCGGAGAGAGAGTGAGCGAGTTTACCGCGGAGATCACGGTCGCGATCGCGATCGTCACCGCGAATTGTTTGTAGAACTGTCCCGCGATGCCGGGAATGAACGCAGTCGGTACGAAGACCGCCACCAGCACGAGGGAAATGGCGACGACGGCCGTCCCGACTTCGTCCATGGTCGTGTGCGCGGCCCGTCGCGGACCCATGCCCTTGGCAAGGTTTCGCTCCACGTTCTCCACGACCACGATCGCGTCGTCGACCACGATACCAATCGCGAGCACGAGACCGAAAAGGGTCAGCATGTTCAGCGACATTCCGAACGCGGCCAGGAACGCAAAGGTGCCGACCAGCGATACGGGGATCGCGACGATCGGAATGATCGCCGTTCTCCAGGACTGGAGAAAGACCAGAACGACGATCGCAACGAGAACGGCGGCCTCGCCGATGGTGTGATAGACTTCGGTGATCGATTCCGAGACGAAAGCGGTCGTGTCGTACACGACCCGGTATTCAAGCCCCGGCGGGAAGTCCTTGGAAACGTCCGTCATGATCTGGCGGATCTGGGCGGCGGTCTCGAGCGCGTTCGTGCCCGGCCGCGCGAAGATGCCGAGGGCGACGGCCGGCTGGTTGTTCAGGTAGCTGTTCGTGACGTAGTCCTGGGCGCCAAGTTCGACGCGGGCGACGTCCTCGAGCTTCACCAGCCGTCCGGCCGACGTGGACTTGACGATCACGTAGCGGAACTGCCTGGGATCGGAGAAGCGTCCGTCGGTCCTGACGACATATTGAAACGAGCTATCGGTGCCGGCCGGCGGACCGCCGATGGAGCCGCCCGAAACCTGGACGTTCTGGTCGCGAAGCGCGCCGACGACATCGCTTGCCGTCATGTTGTACGAGGCGAGTTTCTCCGGATCGAGCCAGATGCGCATGGCATACTGGCGTTCGCCGAATATCTGGACATCGCCGACGCCCTGCAGGCGGACCAGCGTGTCGCGGATGCGGTTGCGGGCGTAGTTCGAGGTATAAAGCTGGTCGTACCTGCCGGATGGCGAGAGGATATGGATCACCATCATCAGGTCGGGCGAGCTCTTCTGCGTGGTCACGCCAAGCCGTTGCACTTCGTCGGGCAGGCGTGGCAGGGCGATCGCAACGCGGTTCTGGACGAGGACCTGTGCCTTGTCGAGGTCGGTGCCGAGCTTGAATGTGATCGTCAGCGACATCGCGCCGTCGGCGCTCGAGTAGGACGACATGTAGAGCATGTCCTCGACGCCGTTCACTTCCTGCTCGATGGGGGTCGAGACCGTATCTGCGATGGTCTGCGGATCGGCCCCCGGGTAGGACGTTTTTACCACGATCGTCGGCGGCGCAATGTCCGGATACTGCGAGATCGGCAGCTGGAGATAGGCGATGGTGCCGACGATCATCAGAACCACGGATATGACCGATGCGAAGATCGGGCGGTCGATGAAAAAGTGCGCGAATCTCATTTCGATGGCTCCACGGCGGCGGCCGCTTCCTGGCTCGAAGCCGGCGCATCATTGTTCTCGGGCGGAAGCTGCACGGTGACAGGCGTTACCTTGCCGCCTGGACGGACCCGGACGACGCCTTTCACGACGATCGTCTCGCCGCCGGTCAGACCGCTTCTGATGACGCGGTAGCCATAGAGCTTCGGCCCCGGCCGTACCGACTTCGTCGATACCGTACCGTCTTCCCCCACGACATAGACGACCCGCTCGTTCTGGTCGGACGCGATGGCCTCGTCGGGTATCAGCACGGCCTGGTAGGCGTTCGAGCCCTCGATCGCCACACGTCCGAAGAGGCCGGGCTGAAGAAGGAAATTCGGGTTGGCGAAACGGGCGCGGACACGCAGCGTTCCGGACTCGGGATCCACCGTGTTTTCGGCGAAGTCGACGACACCCTTGACCTTGGTATGGTCGCGATCCGCAAGCGTCACCGTGACAGGGAGGCTCCCGCCGCCGTCCTGCAGGACGTTGCCCTGCTTCCTGGCGGTCTCCGCGTAGTTCAGCAATCGCCGCTCGTCGACGTCGAAGTAGAAGTCGATCGGGTCCATGGCGACGATGGTGGTCAGAACGGTCTGGTCGGCCTGCACGAGGTTTCCAGCCGATATGAGATGCCTGTCGATGCGTCCGCTCAGCGGAGCCGTAATGTTGCTGTAGACGAGATCGAGTTTCGCGCGTTCGACGCTCGCCTGCGCACCTTCCACGTTGGCCTCGGCGGACTGAAGCTCGCGACGGCGGTCGTCGAGCGTCGATACGGACTGGCTCCCGGACTTTACAAGCGAGTCCACGCGCTCGAACTCCGACTTGGCGTAGGTCAGCGTGGAATTTGCGACGGCAAGGGTTGCGTTCGCCTCGTTGAGCGCAGTGTCGAACGGCCGCTGGTCGATCTGGAACAATTGGTCGCCGGCCTTGACGAGCTGGCCGTCCTTGAAGTCGATATTCTGGAGATATCCCCCGACACGCGAACGCACGCTGACCTGCTCCGACGCCTGGAAGCGCCCAATGAAGTCGTCGGTGTCGGTGACATCGCGCAGGAGCGGCTTTGCCACCGAGACCTGCGGCGGGGGTGGAGACTGCTGCGCGGACGCGGTGCTGGCCGCGAGGAGTAAAAGAAAAGCGACAAGACGGCCGTGATGGTCGGTTATGCGCATTGGAGTAGCCTCCGGATCTGGTCGGGCAAGCGCACCTCGACGCTGTCAAAGCGTATCAATGGCATTGCCGAGCCCCTGACGATGCGGCCGTCGAAGGCTCGCGGTTTCCTGATAGGGAAACCCTAGTCGGGTGACGGGCGGGCTATTGTCGAAAATCAGCCTTTTAGAAGAATCCTGACCGAACAAGTGCACCGTTTTCCAGTCCACGCGTTCGGAACGCCCTGCCGCCGCCGGGTGGTGACGAAGGCGAGGCGCATACATCGCCGATCTACAAGCGCCACTGTGTAAATCCGTCGAAATTGGGCGGTCTCAGCCTCGATTTGCGAGGAGCGTCTGAGCCTCTCTCAGGTCGCCGGTGAGGAAGCCTTCGGTAAATCTGGCGTAGATTGGCTCCAGCAGGTCGCGAGCCTCGTGAAACCGGCCGAGGCGTTGCCAAAACCGGGCGGTGCTGCTTGCCGCCCTCAGCTGCCACGACAAGGCGTTCTGCCGCCCGGCCAGCCTCAGGGCTTCGGAAAACAGCTCCTCGATGGCGGCAATTGCCGGTCTCTCGATCTGAATGGCGAGGATCTCTCCCTTGATCCTGAGCAATTCCGGAAGGATCCAAAGTTCCTGGGTTTGCAGTGCTGCGGAAATCGCTCGGTCTGCGACCGCGATGCCTTCCTCGACTTTTCCCGCGCGGGCAAGCCCCATCGCGAGTTCTCCCAGAAAGCCGATGTAGCGCATATGAAATGAGTGCTCGGGAAACGTTTCGAGTGCGCTCCCTAGAACGTCCAGCCCGTCCTGCAACGCGCCTTGTCTCATAAGCAGCACCCCTTTGAGACATCGGGTCCATCGCGCCCATGGTTCGGCGGCGTGCCGCACCGGCTGACGGGCAAGCATGTCCACATAGCGGTCCGCCGCCTCGAGATCACCCGCAAGGAGAGAAACAGGGACCGCCGATTGAACCAGAACATATGTCAGAGAGAGCGCATGTCCGACGTCCTTTGCCTTGTCGACGTTCGCTTCGACAATGGAGACCGCCTTGTCCGGAAATCCCTGCAGCCACATTATGCTGGCCAGAGCGATGTTCGCCATTACCTGCTGATCGAATTGAAAGCGTACGATATGCGAGCGATCCGGGGGCGCGGTATAGTGCGCCAGCATGAGCTCGGTATGCTTTCTGGCCAGGTCCTGTTCGCCCAGAAGATAAAAGGAATATCCCAGCAGCCTATCAGCCAGCGCCGAGGCGGCAGGGTCTCCGCAGCTTGCCGCGCTTCTTGCGAACCGGTTGGCATAGTCGAGCGCAGCCCGGTTCTCCCCATGGTTTATTCGGTCTGACCACAGTCCCCACATCGCTCTCAATCGGTAGTCGTCCTCTCCGATTCTTTCGGCGATCTTCAGCACGGACGTCCACGCGGCGGTCAGTTCCGGCGCCGAACCGCGCGTATAGAGCGACGCGCCGCCAACGGCCGAAAAAAGCCGCAGCTTTTCGTTCGAATCCCGATCGCCGTGTGGGTCGAGCCTGGAAAGCGCGGCTTCGGCCCAAAGGCGGCACTCCTCGTTCAGGGAGAGATCGATCCATAGAGGGATGGCAGAAATGGTCAGAGCCACGCCAGCTTCGGCAGCGCCGCCGGGAGAGAAAGCCCAATTCAGAGCCAGACGGATGTCCTCTATATGGTCGGCATAGGCAAGGAGCCATTCCTGCCCGGACCTGGGTCCCTGTTCCGCTACGACCTGGTCCGTTATCTGTCGAAGATACTCGGCATGGCGCAAGGAGAACTGATCGACCTCCTCACTTTCGGCCAATCTCTCCTGAGCATATGCCCGCGTGGTGCTAAGCAGACGATATCTTGCGTTCGCATGCCCGAATTCAGCGACGATCAGAGATTTCCTGACGAGGTGGGCGATATCATCCACCAATATGGACTGGCCGATATCCGGACCTGATGCCACGGCGATCGCGGCTCTCAACGTAAAGTGACCCGCGAAAAGGCTAACCCTGCGCAGCACCGCCTTTTCCGTCTCGGCAAGCGCGCCATAGCTCCAGTCGAGCGTGGCGCCGAGTGTCCGATGCCGTGGAACGGCGGTACGGGCGCCCTGCATCATCAATTTGAATTTGTCGTCGAGCAGCTTGAAGAGACCGAACACTCCGAACGCATCGACACGGCTTGCCGCGAGCTGGATGGCGAGCGGGAGTCCATCAAGTCTCCTGCATATGTCGGCGACGACCGGTGCCTCCGCGTCCGTCAGCTGGTAATTATCGAGCGAAGCGGCCGCCCGTTCGGCAAACAGCTGGACCGATGGGAAGGCGAGTGCTTCGGCCGCGGTCAGCATGTCCCCGACTGGAGGTGCCTGCAGAGGCGACAGACGCAGGATGACTTCGCCTTCGGCATTGAGAGGCTCGCGGCTCGTCGCGATGATCCTCACCATCGGGGCCGCCTTCAGTATTTCCTCCGCAAGCTTGGCGGCAATCTCGACGACATGCTCGCAATTGTCCAACAGGATCAACAGATGCTTGTTCTTGAGGTGGGCAAGAAGGTCATGGACAGGATCGTGCGACAGAGCGACGATCCCGACCGCCGAGGCGACGGTAGCGGGGACATGGCTGGCGTTGGAAACCGGCGTCAAGTCGATGAACCGGGCGCCGTCCCGATAGGAACTTGCAAGGGAGGTCGCTGCGGCGATCGCCACGGTGGTCTTGCCAATGCCGCCGGCGCCGGAAATCGTCACAAGACGATGCCGCGACACACGGGCCGAGAGAGTGTCGACAACGTCCGCGCGCCCGAACATCCTTGACAGGGCAACCGGAAGGCCGATGCCTTCCGATCCGTTGGCGAGGAAGGTGGCTGCTTCCGCGGCTTCTTCGACGGGAGCCTTGAATTGGTAACCCCGGCCGACGACGTTTCCGATGGCGTCCTCGATGCCGGCCGCCGCAAGGAGCTTGCGCAACTCCGCCACGTAGACACGCAGGTTCGCCTCGCCGACCAGTGTCTTCGGCCAGGCATTTTTCAAGAGTTCCTGCTTGTCAACGATCTGGCCGCTACGCTCGGTGAGCATTGTCAGTATATCGAACGCACGCGGGCTGATCCTGACCGGCATGTCGTCTTTTATGAGCAATCTCTGCATCGGCAGAAGCTTGAAGGGACCGAATTTTAGCATCGCCGTGCGAGGTATATTCTGAGTTCCCGGCACTAAACTCTCCTAAAAGACGAACGCATTGGGACAAGTGCACGTCCTAACTTGCAAAGCCTTTCCAGACCATAGTCTCCGCCCGCTAATCCAGCGGTCTACCCGGCATTTACTGGCAATCTTTGCAGTGAAAAGAGAAAATTTACAGCTATTTATTTCGCCCTGAGCCGACTTCGCATCAATATGTGATGGCCTGAAAACGAGGTCGTCGCGGCGGGGAAGGCGCATGGTGGGCGACACCGTTCGAGAGAGCGCCCGATGGCTGCGATCGTCGCGTCCGCAGGCCTTTTTGGGTGGCTGGCTTTGGCATTTCGATCTCGCGACCAAAGCCGGCGGACGCATTGGAGATGACGGTGACCTAGATGACCGAGGAGTACCTTTCGTTCGGACCGTTCAGATTGTTCGCCTCAAGGCGGATTCTGGAGAAGAACGGCCAGCTGGTACCGGTCGGTAGCCGCGCCTTCGATGTTCTTACGACACTCGCGGTCAAGCGGGGAAGCGTGGTCACGCTTTCCGAAATCGGAAGGCTGGTCTGGCCCGGCATGCACTTGGATGTCGGCACCCTGAGGGTTCATATCGCGGCCCTGAGGAAGGCGCTGGGCGAGCAGCAAAGCGAGCGGGGCTTCATCGTCAATGTTCCCGGAAAAGGCTATCTTCTTGCATCCGACGCCATGCTGCGGCGCGATCCCGGCGCGTCGTTGGCGCAGCCTGCGCCGCCGCCACGAATTTCACCCAGGACCCGGGTTATCGGACGCGAGGCTTTTACCCGTGCGGCATCGATCCAGCTGGCCGCCACTCATCTCCTGACGCTTTCCGGGCCGGCCGGGGTGGGCAAGACAACGATGGCTCTCGCAATCGCTGACGAGATTTCGGACAACTATGCCGATGGCGTTCACTTCGTCGATCTCGGCCTGCTGCAGAAGGCCGATCAGATAGCCGGAGAGCTTTGTTCTGTTCTCCGCCTCAGCTCGTTCTCGGACAATCCGATTGACAGTGTTCTTTCCCGCCTCGAAGACCGCGCGGCGTTGCTTATTCTGGACAATTGCGAGCATCTTGCGCCGGCGGTACGGGTCTTTGTCGAGGCCGTCCGCAAACGTGCGGCGGCCGTCGATATTCTCGTCACGAGCCGCGAGCCTCTTCATGCGGAAGGGGAATTGATCAGAAGCGTGCCGCCGCTCAAGACGCCGCCCTTGGGAGAGCCGCTTACGGCCGAGGAGATTTTCAGCTTTCCGGCGGTCGAACTGTTTGTCGAAAGGGCATCGGCGCGGAGCGAAGTGTTTCGACCTTCCGCAGAAAATGCGCAGGCGATTGCCGAACTCTGCCGAAATCTTGAGGGTATACCTCTTGCGATCGAGTTCGCGGCTGCGCGCGCCGGCGATCTGGACCTAGGCAGGTTCGGTGAGGGTTTTGAAGCCATCTATCCGATGCTGAGAGAAGTTCGCCTGCCCGGCGAACTGAGGCATCGCACGTTGCGGAATACCATCAGCTGGAGCTATGGCCTGCTAACGGGTTTCGAGGGGGTGGTTTTCCGGAGACTCTCTGTTTTTTCAGGAGATTTCACGGTCGAAGCTGCTTGCGACGTGACAGGGCTCGGAGGCGATCTGGGCCGCGAGATCGGCGCCATCCTGGCCAGCCTGATCGCCAAGTCGCTGATAACGGCCGTGGGCAAGGGCCGCTTTATCCGATGCCGCATGCTTAACATGATACGCGAGTTTGGCCGGGAAAAACTCGATGAAAACGGCGAAGCGGTGCTCATGTACCGCCGCCACGCGGAGTTCTGCGTTTCCCTGCTGGAAGAGGCGGCGGCGGCCTGGAGCGACGGCGTGACGTCAACGTGGCTCGAGCAGTATGGCTCCAAGCTTCCCGAGGTGAGGCAGTCGATCGAATGGGCGTTCTCGAGCCCCGGAGATGAACAAATCGGCGTAACGTTGACGGCATTGGGATCGGTGCTGTTCATGACGATAGGGCTGATTGGCGAATACCGCACGCTTATCGAACGGGCGCTGGAGGTGAACCGGAGATCGCCTGCACCCGACAGGCTCGCGGACGCGAAGATGCATGCGGCCCTGGCGACGATCTATCATCATTCCCACGATTTTCCGCTCGGCGACGAGACGACGGGGCAGTTCGAACTCAGCCTGAAGGCAGCCCGCGATGCGGGTAGCATAGCAGACGAGCTTCGGGCGATATCGGGTCTTTCCGCAGCCTACCTGTTCAGGGGAGAACATGAAAAGGCTCTGACCTTGCAAAGGGACTTCGACAGGCTGGAGGGCCCAGATGCCCGGCATGTGGCAAACCGGACCCTTGGACATAGCAATCACTATGCGGGAAACAGGGTGGAGGCCGAACGCCGTATTGCCGCCGCGCTCCATCCCCTAGACGGCAATCCCCAGATCAAGAATGCCGGTTCTCAATTCGATCAACGCCAGGTAACGCTTCGATCTACCCTTGCCAATCATCTCTGGCTCACCGGCAAATTGGACCAGGCAACCCTTCTCGCATCGCGCTGCGTCGATGATGCTCTGGCGGCCAATCATCCGCTTTCATTGTGTCATGCGCTGGGGACCGCCGCATTTCCGCTTGTCTACCTTACAAATGGGCCGTCGGCAGCAGCGCCGTATCTTGCTCTCCTGACGGAGACTGCTTCCCGTCATGCGCTCTATCGTTGGCTTCGCTGGGCGGAGGCCTATGAAGAAGTGACCTCGCCCGATGCCATAGTTCGAAATCGGAATGACCGCACCGGGCTGCTTTCAAAGATCGGCATTGGAGGCGTGCTGGCCGAGTATACGGCAGTGCTGGGCGGCGAGATGGCCATCGACTGGGTGGTGCGTCAAGCCATGAACACCACACCCGGCTGGTGTTATGCCGAACTGCTGCGGATCTGCGGCGAGCTCGAACTTCGCAGGTCGGGAGATAGAGCGGAGGCGATGAAATTTTTCCGCCAGGGGCTCAATCTGGCGACCAGCCAAGGGTACGACACATGGCGGCTCAGATGCGCAACGAGCCTTGCACGAGTCCTTGCGGAAACCGGCGCCACGTTCGAAGCCGCGGCCGTTCTTTCCGACGTCATGCCCCTTTTCGCAGAAGGTTTCGAAAGCGTGGATTTTCGAGCGGCGCGTGCGCAACTTGCCGCTGTCCACTGACACCTGAAGACGGGAACATCGATCGACGCCCATTTGCATCAAATCTGTTCAATATGAATTCGGGGCCGGCACTATCGTAGGTAGTCAGGTCTTGGAGGAAGATTAAATGATCCACGTCATCAGCATCATCATTGCAAATTCGGGAATGCGCGAGGCGCTGTTGAAGGCTTTTAAAGAAATAGTGCCCGCCGTGAGGAAGGAACCTGGTTGCCTGGAATATATCGCGATGGGAGATGCCGACGAAACCGACCCGGGTTTCGGAAGCGACACCTTCGTGGTCATCGAAAAATGGGAGAACCACGCAGCGTTCAAGACGCACAAGACGGCAGCCCCGCTTCGTTCCTTCATGACCGGATCAAGGGCGCTTCTCAACTCGCTGTCGCTGCATGTGCTCCGGGAGCTTTGACAGATGAGGCGATGAAAGATGGACGCGGATGACCGACGGCCAGAGGAGCTTTCCCTGCTCTCTTTGCGGGTCTCGTCGAGCTGCAAGCTTGGAGCAGGAGAGGGTAGCTCCTGCGAGCGCCGGGATTCCTCGCCGATGCCTCTTCCCCTCAGGCGCCCCGGACGAATAGGCGATGGCCATGAGCTCTCCTGCTTGACGTTCGGTCAGTTCTTGATGGATCCACAGTCGCGCCGGCTCACTCGCGAGGGTGTCCATCTCGCCATAGGCGGCCGGGCATTCGATCTTCTGCTTGCCCTGGTCGAAAAGGCGGGGGAAGTCGTCACGCATGCCGAACTGGTGGCGCGCGCGTGGCCGGGCAGGAGGGCTGTGGGGGATAGCGCACTTCGATTTCAGATGAAGGTGCTGAGAAGGCTGCTGGGCGACCCCGAACACGCCTTGCTGACCACTGTCGCAGGCAGAGGATACATGTTGACCGAAAGGGTTCGCCCGGGTTGCGCTGCCGGCAGCCTGGAGAAGCCGCATGGCGACATTCCAAAAATAGCGAAGCGAGAAGGGGGCGCTTGGCCCATCCTCCGCTGGCTGGGATCCGACGATGAGCAGACCCATCTCTTCGGCCGAGAAACGGATGTTCCGGCTGTCGCCGAGGCCCTTCTGAGCGAATCCTTCCTCACCATCATCGGCGCCGGCGGCGTCGGCAAGACAGCGCTTGCCCTGGCGGTAGCAGCGCGGCTTGCCAACGTCTTCGACAAGATCGCCTTCATCGACTTCTCGGGTATGGAGAGGCCCGGCCCCAGCTTAGGCGTTGCTTCCGCTCCAGGCTTGGACCCCGCGACCGCTGACTGGTTGCGCCAGATGGCTCCCCTGTCTCGGAATGAGCGGCTGCTCATGATCTTCGATAGCTGCGAGCAAGCCATTGAAACCGCCTCGGCACTCGTGGAGCGGATACGGAGCGAACGGCCGTCCGCCGTCATCCTCGCCGCGAGCCGTGAACCGATACGCGCTGTCGGCGAAAGGCTCAGGCGGTTGTCGCCGCTGCCGCTGCCGGCGATGGGCGACAGCGTCGATATCGATGAGGTTCTTTCCTGTCCTTCGATTGCGCTGTTTGTGGAGAGATCGGAGATCGCTGCATCCCTGCTGGCCGACAGACGCCGTTTGTCGTTGATCGCCGCGATATGTCGCCGGCTCGACGGCCTTCCGCTGGCGATTGAGCTTGCAGCCGCCAGGTATCAGGATCTCGGCCTTTCAGGCCTATCGGACCTTCTGACCTCCGCAATCGATGCCGGTGTCGGCAGCCATCATCAACGGATACCGCCTCGTCATCGATCGATGTCGGCCAGCCAAGGCTGGAGCTTCGGACTTCTGCCGGTCAGGCAGCAGAGGATGCTTTGTCGCCTGTCGGTATTCGACGGCGCCTTTTCCGAAAGCCTGGCGGTCTGTGTCGGGGCGAAGCATGCGCCTTCCGCGCGGGAAGCCTTCGAAGATCTCGCGGAGCTGGTGCTGAAATCGCTGGTTGACTTTGACGCGGCCGAGAAGACCAACAACTACTCCCTGTTGGCGACGACCAGGGTCTACGTCCTGCGGCGCCTGCGTGAAAGCGGGGAGGAGGATGAGGCTCGTCGCCTGCATGCCGTTCTCTTCGAAGAGGAGCTGAGGCGCCTGGATGCTTCGTACCCGAGCGCAGATCGCGCCGTCAGGCGGCAAGCGTACGCCAAATTGATCGGAGACATTCACACTGCGCTCGACTGGTGCCTGTCCGAACGGGGCGACCCCGAGCTGGCGATCAAACTGTGCCTCTCAGCAAGCGTGCTTTTTCTGGAGTTCGACTTGCTACGTGACTATCTGAGCTATCTTGAGCGCGCGCGGCTGATTTTCGAAAGCGCTCCCTCGAACGAATATCTGGAAGCATCTCTTTTGAAGATGCTGACGGCGGTTCGCCACTATGCTGATGATCCGACCGAGGAAATGCGGGGCGGCCTGGCGAAATTGTTGCGCGACACGTCCTGCCGATCGTCGGGTCGGGTGCGCTAGAGGTGTGCCGGGGCAATTCAAAGAGGAGTTTGCCGCGGTTGATATGATATGCGCGGCGGATATGCCGCATCAACCCGGCCGAACATGGAAGCCGATCGGGATTGCCTGGGAAAGGAGCGAATGCGGTACTGCTTCGGATCGTTTGAACTCGATACGCTGCGCCGCGAGCTGACGCGCGACGGCAGGCCCATGCGTCTCGCTGGCCGCGGGTTCGATCTGCTTGCATGCCTGGTGGAGCGTCGAGGCGAAACTCTCTCGAGCGAAGAGATGGTCGGAAAAGTGTGGCCGGACAGAAGGATGGATCCCTCTCAGCTCAGGTTTCACATCGCCCCGCTACGCAAAGCCCTGGGCCAATCAAGCGAATGCAGGTTCATTGCCGCGTTGTCGGGCAAAGGCTATTCCTTCATTGCGGAAGTTCACCAGAAATATCCCGACGGAAGCGAGGGATTCGATGCGCCCTCGGAGACGCAGGCGCGGATCAAGGCACTCGACCCGGACAGCGAACGGGAAATTTCGTTCTGGCGGGAAACGGAATTGGCGGGCCGGAAGGACGAGATCGCGGCATTTGGCAGAACGCTCCTATCGGATCGCTTCCTGACCATCGTCGGTGCTGGTGGCGTGGGAAAGACGTCGTTGGCTCTGGCAATCGCCGACCGTCTGCGCGAGCGGTTTTCCCGTGGCATCCTGGTGGTGAACGTCGCGGCAATCCATGGCCGGGGGATGATATCGACCGCTATGGCGTCTTTGCAGGCTCAGCGCAGCGACGGCGGTGCGCTTTTGATCCTGGACGGCTGCGAGCAGGACACGATTTTCGCGGCAGAGACGGCTCGAAGACTGCTTGCATCGTTCAAAGATCTGTTCGTGATCGCCACCAGCAGAGCGCCGCTGATGACGGTCGGCGAACGGCAGCGAAGGCTTGGGATGCTTGCGGTGCCGTTCGCCGGATCCAGTTGGCCACGGATTCTGTCCTATCCGTCCGTGGAGATGCTGCTGATACGGGGGCATCTGGATGCTGGATCGCTTTCCGAGTCCGAGCGGATTATGGTGGCGGACGCTTCAAGGCGGCTGGACGGACTGCCGCTTGCGATCGAGATAGCCGCCAGTCACTGCAGGCGAGGCGGTGTCGAAGCCCTGCGAAATATCCAGGAGGACGGAATTTTCGACCTGGAAGCGCTCCATGCGCGGCCTGACCGGCATCGGACTTTACGCGCGAACGTCGATTGGAGCTACAGGATGCTGTCCGACGAAGAGAAGGACGTGCTTTGTCGGCTCTCCGTCTTTACCGGCCCATTCGAAATGGATGCGGCGTTTGCTGCCTGCGCGCGCACGGCGAGCGAACGTGCTGCATTCCCTGATCGTTTTCTTTCGCTCATCCTCAAGTCGATGGTGTTGGTCGACATCGAAGGCGACGCGAAAATCTACAGGCTCGGTAACGATGTCCGACGTCTTTCGATCGCAAGATCGAATGTCCCGTAAATTGCCAAGGCCATCGAGGGATTGCATTGGCATTCGATTGCCAGGTGCGCCCGGAAGAGCCGATGGCGTCCACATTTTCTCACAACGTATAATTTGTTTTTCGTCCCTCCTCCTCCGATCGTCTCCCCAGGTTGCGACGAGGGACTATCATCATGTTGGCAAATGCTCGTGCTACGGCACTTCCGTCCGATGGCCACCCGGCCTCGATAAAATCGGGCTTGCCTCTCCGGTCGGCCGAAGGTTCGCCAAGCTGGTCTGCCACAGATCCGGTCGTGTACCATGGCGGCGTCATCACGCAGCGCTACAGACGAACATGGAGCCACGTCTCGGCGACCCTCGACTATGTGGAGGCCGAGCATTCCATGAAAGTGGAAATCGACTCGTCATCGGCAAGGATTTCCGTCGTCCTTGAGGTTGTGGGCGGCAAGTTTGTAGTCGATGCCGCCGGAAGCTCCGGACCGGAAAGCGATCTGGAGCGTTTTAACGAGGGACCTGTCAGCATTCTGCCGAAAAGCTTCCGGGCGGGGGGAACATCGGAAAGGGTGCGTTTTCTTCGACACCTGCTCGTTCAAGTGGATGAAAGCCGTCTTCAGGATGTCTATGACGAGGTGACGGGATCGTCCGGAAAGCTCATTCCGAAGCTGATGTTTCTCGACCAGCGTCTCATGGATCTGTCGAAGCTAATTGCGCATGAATGTCAGTCGTCGCTATCCGACGACTCTCTTTTCGGGGATACGCTCGCATCCGCGATGATGATTGCGCTTGCCAGGTCGCATCGTCAGAAGCCGCGATCCCTCGCACGCGGAGGCATGGCGCCCTTTCAGCTGCAAAAGGTTCAGCGCCATATGCTGGACAATATCGCAAAGACCGCAGCGCTCTCCGAACTTGCGGAAATTGTCACGATGTCCGTCGCTCACTTCTGCCGCGCATTCAAGATTTCGACGGGAAAAGCGCCGCATCAATGGCTGATCGAAGCACGGATAGAGACCGCGAAATCCCTTCTTCTCCGCAAAGAGATGTCGCTTGCCCATGTGGCCCTGACCCTGGGCTTCTGCGATCAGGCGCATTTTACCCGGACGTTCAGCAAGATTGTCGGAACCACTCCCCTGGCCTGGATCCGGGACAAGGCCCTTGCGGCGCATGGCGTTGACGCGCCGTACGACTATGAGTTTTCAGGCTGAGCGGGCGGTTCGATGCGTGCGGTCGGACCGTCCCTTGTCGTGTAGGCCGGCGCTGTGAAAGTTCAGCTCGACCGGCATGCCGACTCGGGTTTTGCCCGAGGTCCTGCTTTCTTCGCCTGCCGCATCCAGGCAGCTGCATACCCAACACCTCAGCCTTCGGATGCTTCGCTGCACGATTGCTCAAAAGTGGCGGGAATCATCCAATAGCCGGAACGGGGCGGGTGTTAGACCAAGGCAGCAACGACAGGTCTCGCCGCGATGGCTGCGGCGGGCGAGACGCTACGAGGTGCATGTCTCCAGCCTCCAGGGGCGTTCTAACGGAAGGAACCGTCAGGCAATGGCTTCATCCAAGACCCTACCGCGCCGGTGTTACAGCCTGGTTTTCCATCCGCGTGAGGAACAGGCGCAGCAATGGCGACGTGTTCAGATTGTTGTAGCCCAGCATCAGATCGATGGTCGGGCTTTCTCCCTTCAGAGGGCGGCTGACGACCGACCACGACAGGAAGTTTTCCGCGTAGGCAGGAAGAAGGCAGACCCCGCGTGTGGACGCCACCAGCGAGATGGCCATCGCAAAATTGTCGATCACATGGGTGGGTTTGATGTCGAGACCGAGCTTGGCGAAATAGCCGTCTATGACACCCCTCAGCACATGGGGGATGTCGGACATGCCGATGAAGATCTCGCCCACCAGATCACGAGGGTCAATCTCGTCTTCCGCAGCGAGCCGATGATCGCTCGGCAGAACGACCACCAGCGGCTCGCTGGCGACGACCCGGTATTCGACGTTCTGCTTCTGCTCGTTGCGAAGGAATGCGACGTCAAGCTTGCCTCTCTGCAGATCCTCGGCGAGCTGGGGGGAATACTGGCTGACGACCCTGATTTCGATATTGGGAAGTTCGTCGCGCAGGATGCGCGATGCGATCGGAAGCCACTCGACCTCCATCCCCGTCAGAAATCCCATCGAGAAAACCGGCTTGTCCGGCTCCGCCGCCCTGCGGGCGGCTTCGACGGCGGCCTCCGCTTCCGTAACGGATTGCCGGGCGTGATCGAGGAACGCCTTTCCGGCGGCGGTCAATTCGATGCCGCGGGCGCTGCGCAGGAGCAGCGGTACTCCCACCTCGTATTCCAGGTCCCGTATCTGCCTCGACAGGGACGGCTGCGCGGTATGAAGGCGCTTTTCCGCCGCGAGAGTAAGGCTGCCCTCTTCGGCTACGGCGATGAAGTAACGCAGGTGACGAAGTTCCATGACGATAGACTCCATGCTTCAGAGGTATGTCTACCAACTTACAAAGTCTTTTTCAATGCAGCTGAACAAGCCTACACAGTTACTCAACGGAAGCGGAAAACAGCTGCGACGCAGTGCCCGAAGACTCCGTCTTTTAACAGAAATATCAAGGATTTGAGCCATGTCTGAACGTGTAGTACTGATCACAGGAGCGCTGACCGGCATCGGCCGCGCAGCCGCTATCGAAATCGCCAAGCAGGGAAACAAGGTGGTTGTCTCCGGCCGCAACGAACCTAAGGGGTATGCCCTTGCCGAGGAGATCAACGCAGGCGGCGGGGTTGCTTCGTTCATACGCGCAGACGTTCGCAACGACGATGACGTCCGCAATCTGGTGGACCAGACGATCAGCCTGCATGGCCGTCTCGACGCGGCCGTGAACAATGCCGGCACCGAAGGACAGCCCGGCCTCGTCACCGCCCAGACTGCGGAAAGCTACGCCGCCACCTTCGACACCAATGTTCTCGGCACGCTGCTCAGCATGAAGCACGAGCTGCGCGTAATGCAGGAGCGCGGCGTGGGTAGCATCGTCAACATCTCCTCGACCTACGGTCACGAAGGTGCTGCCTATGCCTCGGTCTACTCCGCCAGCAAGCATGCCGTGGAAGGCCTGACCAAGTCGGCCGCCCTTGAAGTCGCCGGCTCGGGCGTCCGGGTCAACGCAGTTGCGCCCGGCCCGACGGATACGGGCATGCTCGACCGCTTCACCGGCACCGAAGAGAACAAGGCCGCGCTCGCGTCGGGCGTCCCGCTCGGCCGTATCGGCAAGCCCGAGGACGTGGCTCACGCGATTGCGTTCCTCGTCTCCGAGCAGGCTTCCTTCGTCACGGGCCAGGTCGTCACGGTGGACGGCGGCAAGACCGCCGGCTGATCCCGATCAACTGCAGCATCTTAGGAGCATCATCATGACTACGCATCACACTGCGCCGACGCAGTTCGTCGAGGCGGCCGGAGTGAATTTCGCCTATCGCCGCTTCGGCAATCCGGAAGGCGTTCCCCTCGTCATGAACATGCACTTCACCGGGACAATGGATCACTGGGATCCGCTTGTCACGGACGGCCTTGCCAAGGGCCGTGAAGTGATCCTGTTCAACAACGCGGGGATTTCGACCACCTCCGGCGAGGTTCCGACCACGATCGAGGGCATGGCGGCGAACGCCGTCGCCTTCGTCAAGGCGCTCGGCCTTTCCAAGGTGGATGTGCTCGGCTTCTCGCTGGGCGGCCTTGTCGCCCAGGAAATGGTTCTTGCCGCACCCGATCTGGTGCGCAAGCTGATCCTCGTCGGCACTGGTCCGCGCAGCGGTGAGGCCATGGAAACGCTGACCCCGGAAGCCCTGGCGGTGTTCGGCGGGACCTACGAGCACCCCGACGACCTGTGGCTGGGGGTTTTCTTCACCCCCACGGACAGGAGCCAGGCCGCAGGCCGCGAATTTCTGAAGCGCTTTCGCCTCCGCACGGAGGGACGCGATCATGAGGTCAGCGAGAAGGTCGCACCGGCGCAGATCGAAGCTCTCGGCAAGTGGGGCGCTCCGCGCGAGAATCCCCATGCCTACCTGAAGTCGATCAATCAGCCGACGCTGGTCGTCAACGGCGGCAACGACGTGATCATCTATACGGTCAACTCATTTATCCTGCAGCAGAATCTTCCGAACGCACAGCTGATCCTCTACCCGGACAGCAGCCACGGTTCCCAGTACCAGTATCCGGAACTGTTCGTATCGGACGTCTCGACGTTCCTGGATAAGAACCACTTCTAGTCCACAGCTCCGACAACCCAACAGGACGCGCTGGCCATCCGCGAGGATGGCCAGAAGGCCCCTTGCGTCCCGAACCTATGAAAGGAATACGCAATGGCCGAGCTCTCAGGGAAGACGGTGGTTGTAACCGGCGCTTCGCGCGGGATCGGCCGTGCGACCGCTCTGAGCCTCGCCCAGGAGGGCGCGCAGGTCATCGTTCACTACGGTCGGCATGCACGGGAGGCCGATCAGGTCGTGGCCGAAATCCGCTCCCTCGGCTCACGCGCCGAAAAGATCAGCGCGGACCTTTCCGCACCGGACGGGCCGCACAGGCTTGCCAAGCGCGCGAAGGAAATCATCGGCGGCCGCCTCGACATCCTCGTCGCCAACGCCGGTATCTTCGTCCCGGCCTCGATCGAGGATCTCACGATCGAGGAATTCGACAGGCTCTTCGCCGTCAACGTCAGGGCGCCGCTGTTCCTCGTGCAGCAGCTTCGATCGATCATGTGCACCGACAGCAACGTCATATTCATCTCGTCGCTCGCGGCGCGCTCCCCGATCGGCGGGCACGCAGCGTATGCCGCGACGAAGGGCGCGCTGGAAACCATCGTAAAATATCTCGCCAGCGCCTTTGGCCCGCATGACATCCGCGTGAACGCGGTCGCGCCGGGGATCGTTGAGACCGAGATGTCTTCCTTCGTGCGAACGCACGAGGGCAGGGAGCGGACGCTCGCCATGCAATCGATGAAGCGCGTCGGACGCCCCGAGGACGTCGCACGCGTCGTCACCTTCCTCGCCTCCAATGAAGCCCGGTGGATCACTGGCGAAGTCGTCCAGGCTGACGGCGGATCACGGCTCTAGACGCACGCCGCCGTGCGTCGGGCTCAAATGCAAAGGATATCTACCTATGTCGCAGAATAAAAATTCGAACTGGTTGGGCGTGTTTGCCGTCGCCCTGAGCGCAACCGTCTTCTGCACGACCGAATTCCTCCCGGTCGGCCTGTTGCGCTATATCGGCGACGGGCTCGACGTCTCTGAAGGTACCGCCGGCCTGATGGTGACGGCACCCGGTCTCCTGGCAGCCGTCGCCGCGCCCTTCGTGACCGTGGCGATCAAGAACCACGACCGGCGCCTGGTGCTGCTGGGCCTGTCGTTTCTTTTGGCGATCTCCAATCTGGTATCCATGATCGCCCCGAACTTCATGGTCCTCATTTTCGGCCGCATATTGTTCGGCATCGGTCTGGGCGGCTTCTGGGCCATTGGCGCCGGCCTGGGCGGGCGTCTTGTCGAGGAGAGCCAGGTCGGGCGGGCCACCTCGATCATCTTCGCGGGCGTGTCGCTCGGGATGCTGATCGGCGGACCGGCGGGCGCACTCATCGGCGATGTCGTCGGCTGGCGGGCGGCCTTCGGAGCCGCGCTTGCGATCTCCGTTCTCGCGTTCGTCGCGCAGATCTGCTCGCTGCCGAAGCTTGAGGTCCAGCAGCGCGTCCGCCCATCCGATCTGCTGGGAATCGCCCAGACGCAGCAAGGCCGCATAGGGCTGGCCGCGATGTTTCTCGTGCTCGTTGCGCAGTTCGCCACATATACCTACGTCACGCCCTTTCTGGCGCAGATTTCAGGCTTCGGTGGCGGCGCGATCTCCTCGATCCTCCTTGGCTATACCGCGATCGGTCTGGCCGGCAATTTCGCAGGCGGCGCGGGTGCCTCACGCAGCATCCGAAAGACGTTCATTGCGACGATTGTCTTCCTGATGCTGCCGATGTTCTTGTTGCCGGTGGTCGGAACATCGCAGGTGGGCACGCTGGCGCTGCTGGCGATCTGGGGCCTGTCCTACGGCGCCATGCCTGTCGCTTTGCAGATGTGGATGGCCAAGGCGGCTCCCAACGTTGCCGAAGGCGGGATGGCTCTGTTCGTCGCGAATTTCCAGATCTCCATCGCCGTCGGCTCGTTCGTCGGGGGAGTGGTCGTCGACCAGCTGGGCCTGCTCAATGCGATGTATATCGGGGGAACGCTATCGGCCCTGTCGCTGCTCACGGTCCTGACCCTCGGGCGCGTCTCCGCCAAGATCGACGTCGCCGAGGTCGCCTAGCTGCCCGTCACCGGCGGTCATGACGGCCGCCGGTTCCGCCCATCGGGACATAACCTCAAGCCAATCCGTTCGGTGTGACCGGGTTCCGGCTGAGCACCGATCGGAGGCACAGCCTCCGCAATTCGACGCTGCCGCGTCAGTGACACCCCCGGCATCCCGAGATTTCAACGCAAATCACTGCAATCCAAGGAGAAAGAAGATGAGTCTGCAATCAGAACACGGCCTGTTCTCGCCGGTCCGGATCGGCGAAATGGACCTCAAGCATCGAGTGGTGATGGCGCCGCTGACGCGCTTGCGCGCCAACCTCGATACCGACGTTCCAGGGGATCTGATGGTCGAATACTACAAGCAACGCGCCAGCGACGGCGGCCTGATCATCAGCGAGGCTACGACGATAACCCCCGACAATCGGGGCTATCTGGGCGCCCCCGGCATCTACAACGACGAACAGGTCGCCGGATGGTCTCGGATCACACAGGCGGTTCACGCCCAGGGCGGCCGCATCCATCTTCAGCTTTGGCATGTCGGACGTACCTCCCATGAGGATCTGAACGGAGGCCGCGTTCCAGTCGCGCCGAGCGCTGTTCCTTATGACGGCCTTGCCTACACGCGGAACGGCTGGGTCCCGGCGACGCCCCCGCGGGCGCTCTCCGAAGACGAGATTCAAGATGTCGTCGAGCTCTACCGCGTGGCTGCGGCCCGCGCCGTGGCGGCCGATTTCGATGGTGTCGAAATCCATGCCGCCAATGGTTACCTGCCGGACCAATTCCTTCAGGACATCTCCAACAAGCGGACGGACCGCTACGGAGGCGGGGTCGAGAAGCGCGCGCAATTCCTGCTCGATGTCGCCACGTCCGTCAAATCCGTCTGGGGCGCGAAACGGTTCGGCGTCCGTCTTTCGCCGAGCGGCACCTTCAATGGAATGGGCGATAGCGATCCGGAAAGCCTGTTCGATCATGTCGCCAAGCGTCTCGACCAGCTCGACATGTCCTACCTCCATATCGTCGAGCCACGCGTAAAAGGCTCGCAAGATGTCGAGGGCATGGAGCACCCGATCGCCACCGCCCGGCTGCGGAAGCTTTTCTCGGCACCGATCATTTCCGCGGGCGGCTACGACGGCCAGAAAGCCGAAGCCGTGATCGCTTCGGGCGATGCCGATCTCGTTGCCTTCGGACGTCACTTCATCGCCAATCCCGATCTGCCGGAGCGCCTCCGCGCCGGGGCGAGCTTGAACCGCTATGATCGCGACACCTTCTATGGTGGAACCGAGAAGGGATACACAGACTATCCCTTCCTGAAGGCGCTCGCGGCCGAGTAGTCGCCGGATGCCTTGACGGACGAGACGCGCGCTCGTGTGCGCGCGTCTCGTGGACACGAGCATCAGATGGTTTGGCATCGGGCTGCCACCGAGCTTTCTTGCAAATAGCATCCTTCAACGTTCGCTGAGTGGATGCCGGCATATGCGCTGGTGATAGCCGGTGCGGCGTATGCTCCTGCGCCAGCTGCTCCATTCCGCCACGGATCGACCTCCGCGTTTCGGCCGCAGGCGCAGTTGACGTGCCGAACCCAACGCACCCGTCTCTTGCGAGGGAACTGTGCTGATAGATGGTGATGATATCGGCTGACAACGTCGCTATCTTTGGGTGTCGATTGTCTTTGACGCGTGGGGGAAGACGAGCCTGCGACCTGGGAGACAAGGGATCAAATCGGCAAATAGGGAGTTGATCCTCCAAGACCGCCCAGGTAGGGCTGGCCATCTTTTGATAAGTTGCCTTGGAGTAAGGCCGCGAAACGACGGCATCGAGGGATGAACCCCACTTTCGGCAGTCCGGCTTTTCCGCGCATCTCGGACAACGCTTCCACCGTGCCCTGCCGCCGGTAGCCAGTTTTCTTGCAATCGCCTCCCACTCTGGACTGCCGCAGATGTGGGAGGCTTGTCTTTAGAGCTTCGAGCCGCCATCGACGCGGAGTGTGTCGCCCGTGATCCATTGGGAATCGTCGGATGCGAGAAACGCAATCGCACCGCTGATATCGACCGGCTGCGCCACCCGCTTGATCGCCTGGATCCCAAGGGTGAATTCCTTGCCGGCTTCGGTCTTGGCGAAGTTCGACATGTCGGTGGCGACGACGCCCGGAGCAACCGCGTTCACGCGGATGCCGCGCGAACCGAGGGCGGATGCGAAATGCTTGACCAGAGTGTCGATCGCGCCCTTCGTTGCGGCATATGCCGGAAGGTTTCCGACAGCCGCATGAGCGGCCAGTGAAGACACCAGCACGATGCTGGAGGACTCTCCGAGGATCGGCAAGAGCTGTTGCACGAGGAAGAACGGTGCGCGAACGTTCACCGCGAACTGGTGGTCGAAGTCTTCGACGCGGGTTTCCTCGATGGAGGCGGCCTTGGAGACGCCCGCATTTGCTACGAGAACGTCGAGCCGGCCGGTGACTTTCTTGACCTGTTCGGCGAGTTCGAACGGGCCATTCGCGGTGGAGAGATCGGCCTTGAGCTTTTCGGCTTTGCCGCCCTTGCTGCGAATTTCAGTGACCACGGCGTCGGCTTCCGACCCGGCTTGAGAGTAATGAACGAGCACCGTGGCGCCCGCATCCGCAAGCGCTAGGGCGGCCGAACGGCCGATGCCGCGAGAGGCGCCCGTCACGAGCGCTGTTTTACCTGAGAGCTTTCCCATAGTTCTGTTTCCTTCTATCCAGGGATGATTTCCCTGAGGGAAAAGCTATTGTTTTCCAGTCTGTTAGTGAAAGACTTTGTTGGTTGGCAGTCATGCCGGCGAGGCATGGCTATCCATGATGTCAACTGCTGCTCGTCATGAAGATCGAGGGCCTGACTGCTGCTGAGACCGGCGCAAATGGGGTTCTGGCTATGGTCCGGAATATATTGCCACGGCTGCTCTTCCGATCCATCGCCGCCATGGTTCGGGCTTGTGGCTCGAGACACGGATGAGGTTGGTCTCAAACACGATGTCAGGCTTTCCGCCGGTTTCCAGGAACCACGACGAGGCGGAATGGATTCTACCTCAAGAGTCTTCAATAGCGCCGACCGTCCTGCTGTCAGTATGCCCCGAAGGTTAAAGGAACTCGCCATGATAGAGCTTGTGGTAGATGCCCGCGTACGGCCCGGCAGAGCGCAGCCGTTGCTGCGCTTTCTGGACCGCGTGGCAGACGCCGTCAGGGCGAACCCGGAATGCATCTGGTTCGATGTGAGGGCGGATGGCGAACCTCACGAACCCGAGTGGGGGCGGCCGATTTCGATATCCCTTGGGTGGCGGTCCACGGAGACTTTCGAAAGGCTGCGAAAGTCTGCCGAGGTGGCAGACATCTTCGCCCTTGTCACCAGCCACGTCGCGATCCTCACGATTTATCAGTTTGGCGGAGAACCGGCTTCCGCGGATCAGGAAACCGGCCGGAAGCCGTCAGCGGCGACACCCGGATCACATCTCAATATGGCAGTCGGGTAGACGATCCTCCGGCCGGATCGAAAAGTCCCGGTCGCTCAAAATGACCATCCGTGTTGTCGGCCGGACGGAGTGGCTTTTGCTGCATCTTCTTGGGCTATATCCGCGCGTGCCATGGTGCGCCGGTATCAAGGCAACTCGATTTTCGATCAAGATCCTTCAATAGCGCGCCGTCGCCGACGTGTACGCAGTTTGAAAGAGGTCATAAGGGATCATCGAATGATACATGTTGTGGCAATGCTGACCGCAAGTCCTGGCCAACGCGAGTTTGTCCTCGCAGCGTTCAACAAGATGCGACCGCTCGTCCTCGAGGAGGAAGGATGCATCGAATACCAGCCGCTGGTCGATGCGGATGGTGGAGACCGGATAGGCGCTGACTCGTTCATGGTGGTCGAAAAGTGGACGTCTTCCGAAGCTCTTGATGCGCACAACAAGGGCGCAAACCTCGGTCTATTCCTTCAAACGGTGAAACCGCATCTCGCCCACCTTACGGTTCATATTCTAAAGGCGGCCTCATAGCTCGAAGCCTATGCGCGGTATCGATTGGCGAACAGTCGATTGCAGGCTCTTCACAACGGCAGGCAGATTCACTGCAGGAACTCCAAAACAGATAATAGCCTGCCAGCGCAGGCAAGGCATTCTCAGTTCGGAAAATCCGCGCTGTTTTCATCCGGAAAATTCTAAAGCTGCGATGAGCTTTCAATCATTTCGATGTGCGTCAGCCTACTTTGCAGCCACGAAAACGAGACATGGACCTGGTCCGCTTCCCATAGCCGACCACTAGCGAGGATTGCCCTATGGCCGCACATTCGAAAACCAGCGATACGCTTACCGTCGTCGATGCCTATTACCAGGCCGGCGTGCAGAAGAGGCTGACCGACTTTGCTCCCTATCTCCATCCCGACTTCATCACCACTGCGCCGAACTATCTTCCGTGGGGCGGTGTGCATCATGGTGGCGCCTTCTTCCGCGATCAGGTCCTTCCGAACTTGCCCGACGTCCTCGACTTCGGCCGCTTCAGCTACGACGTCTTCTTTGCGGATGGCGAGAAGGCCGTCGCGCTCTGCAACTTCGGTCTTACCGGCCGAGATGACATGATCAAGATTTCCGAACATTGGACAGTCCGCAACGGACTTGCGATCGACATATGGGTGGCATATTTCGAACCCCAAGCGCTGCTGGACAGCTTGAGAATCGACCACGGACTCAAAAACCTCGCTGTTTAAGCGACCGGTTTCCAAAATGCCGAAACGGAAATGAGGGACGGCCGGCCCGCCTGCGAACATGGTCGATGCCTTCGAATTGGAAGGCGGACGTCACCAGGCCATACTGGTGTCTCCGGTCGAAAAAAGCCTCCGCCGGCCAATCTGACCGTGGAGGCCTGTATTCGCCGCAATGACGCTGCGGGATCATTGACAGGATGGGGATTGGACGACTTGGGTCGATCGGGAAACCCCGGCGCATTCGGTTACCACGGACGGATGCCGTTGCGTTGGTGGCGAGCCAGCGTTTGGCAGGCCGCTGAACGCCCTGATCCAAAGGGTCGAGGAGCCGCCAATGCGTGACGACTCCTCGGGGATGGTGAACGCCTCAGGCCTGGGCGCTCGGGCGACTGGACACCTTCTGATACCAGTCCTTCGTGGCCGCAGCGCCGTCCGGGATCGGCATGGAGATCGCATTGGTCGCGAAATCGATGGTCACGAGCGTCGTGATGTCGGCCACCGTGAACTTATCTCCGGCAACGAAGGGTGAGGTCTGCAGACGGCTTTCCAGATCGGAATAGAAGTTGGCGACCCGCTGCTTGCTGCGCTCGATAAGATCCGGGATTTGGGCATAGTTATGCGGGCCTGCGATCGCCCGATCCTTCAAGCCGGCAACCGTGTTGCGGATAGCCTCCATGACGGAAGCAAAGCCTTCCGTCTCGACGCGGCGGTCCCACATGCCGACGATGGCGCGCTCTTCGGGGGTCGAGCCCAACAGTGGCACCTCGGGATGCACCTCATCGAGATAACGCTGTATGACGGGCACTTCGCCGACTGCCGTGCCATTGTCGAGCACCAGGGTCGGGACGACCTGGCGAGGATTGATCGCCCGATAGGCGTCGGAGAACTGCTCCTTTGCGCCGAGGTCCACCGGAACGAGTTCGACGTCCAGGCCCTTTTCTGCGATCAGGATGCGGACGCGGCGGGAGTTCGGCGAGCCCTTCGATTGGTAGAGTTTCATTTTCTGTATTCCTTGTTGCGAGTTAAGCGGGTAGGCGGTTCAGATGTTTCATGAGGCATGGGCCAAGGATCTTCCGATGCCCGTCCATGCTTAAGAAGACTGCGGCAGCCAGACGATGGGGTATCGTGGAAATGTTGCAATGCACTGGCGGCAAACTATTGTAACGTCGTATGTTTCCGGATGGAGAACATCGCCTGTAAGCAACTTCTCTCGTATTCCGTTGCTGCATATCTATGCCGTTAGCCTTCTTCCGAAAAAGACTTTGTAGGTCTTTCTCCATGCCTTGAAGGCATGGGACAGGCGCACCTTCGAATTATCTGTGGCGGAATTCGGAGCGGGCGGCGGCGCAGGCTCAGTCGGCTTATGCTGATTGAGCCAGTTTGCTTTCCCACAGCCGCCTGCTGTTCCACTCCTTCCTGTGTGGCCGCTATTGAACAACTATCCCGCAAGGTTATGCACTCGCGCATGCGCCCGCTATTGAATAGAAGTGCGGCTTTTGAAGCAGGTGCGCGTTTTAAGACGGTAAGTCTCGCCGGCGGCCGTGCGGTCGGGCTGCGCGCCGCCTTCGGAGCGGTCCGGCAGGAACTGCGAAGACCACGATCGCGTCCATTTCCATGGCCGTTTCGGACGACTTGCAGCCTGACTCCAGGGCGCAAAAAGCCGCTGTATTTATCTGTCGCAAAAGCCTACTTCTATTGCGATTTTTGCAGCAAGCCCCACACGGAATCCCATGCTTCAGTTCAGCCAAGAAGAACCCGACACGCGATATGGCTGGCGTGTCGTTGCCGGTGCGCATGCCACGACAGCCATCACCTTTGGCTCCGCCTACGCCTTTTCGGCGCTGTTTCCGGGCTTGTCGGCCGAGTTCAATGCATCGCGCGGCGAGATCGCGCTGGTCTTCTCGATCGGGGCCTTCATCTTCTATTCGCTGGGCGCGGTCGCCGGGCCACTTGCCGATCGGTGGTCGACCAGCAGGCTCGTCGCCGCCGGCGTCATTGCGATGGTCATCGGTTACGTCGCGGCAAGCCGGTCCACCTCGCTTCCCATGCTTTACGTCGCTTATGGCGCCGGCGTCGGTATCGGCATCGGGCTGTCCTATGTGCCGGCAATCGGGGCCGTCCAGTCCTGGTTCGTCCGCCAACGCGCCCGGGCATCCGGCATCGCGACGGCGGGCCTGGGGCTCGGAACGCTCGTCTTGCCATTCACCGTCGGTCGTCTCATCCCCTATCTCGGCTGGCGCGGCTGCTTTCTCATGCTTGCCGCCGTGATCGCTGTCGTCGGTCCTCCAGCCGCCATGCTCATTCGCCGCCGCCGCGCCGCCGCCGATTTGAACGCGGCGGCACCGACGCCGGCGATGCTCAGCCCGCTTGCCGCCTGGCGTACGCCCGGGTTCCCGCTTTTCTATCTTGTTATCGTTCTGGGCTCCTTCTGCATTTTCATCCCTTATGTCCATATCGTTCCAGCCGCCCGCGATCTTGGCCTTCCGCTCGACGCCGGGACAACCCTGATTGCTCTGATCGGCATTGGAAATGTATTCGGCCGCTTCGTGCTGGCGGGCCTTGGCGATCGGCTGGGTGCGGTGCGCATGCTCGCGGCCTTGACCGCCGGTGTAGCCGCCTCTTTCGTCCTGTGGGCTTTCGCGGATGGTTTTGCCATGCTCGCCATCTTCGCCGTGGTTTTCGGCGCGGTCTATGGAGGCTGTGTCGGTCTCTATCCCGCCGTTGCAGCCGATCTTTTCGGCACCCGCAACATCGGCGCCATGCTCGGTTATCTTTACACCGGCGTCGGTATCGCGGCGCTCCTTGGTCCGACTGCCGCCGGCTTCGTGTTCGACCGCACGGGTACTTATCTCGGCCCGATCATCGCGAGTGCGAGCGCCGCCGCCATCGCTGCGGCCTTTACGCTCAAGCTGCAGCGTCCCGAGGGTAGGACAGCGCCATGACCGGACGGTCATGGCTCACTCGGCTTTAATAAAAGCGATCTGTCAGATTGCCAGGGAGAAGCCCAGATCGCGCAAGGGCAATTGGCGTACCCTTTCTCCCGTTGCCGCGAATATGGCGTTGCCCAGCGCGGGCGCGAGCGCCGGGAAGGCGGGTTCGCCCATGCCGGTCGGCGGGTTGTCCGACTGGATGAAATAGGCATCGATCGTCATCGGCGCGAAGGGCAGGCGCAGGATCGGATAGGCGTTGTAGTTCTGCTCCCGGATCCGGCCGTTTTCGATATTGATCTTGAGGCCCATGGCGGTGGAGAGCGCATCGGTGGACGCGCCCTGCGCCTGGGCTTCGGAGCCGGCCATGTCGATGATGGGGCCGACGTCGAGCACCACCAAGATGCGATCGATCTTGATCTGTTTGTTCGCGTCGACGCTCAGCTCGACCGCCTGCGCGACGTGGCCGGCATGGGAGTAGCACCACGCCAGGCCCAGACCGCTGCCTTTGGGCATTGCCTTGCCCCAGCCCGCCTTCTCGGCGCACATCCGGATCACGTCGGTCGCCCGCTTGGGGCTGAAGTTGACGCTCTGGTCCTTGGGCGCCAGTTCGGCGACGTCGCGGTTCACTGCGTCGAGGAGGAATTCGACATGGTCGCGACCCGAAGCGAGCGACAGTTCATGCATGAAGCTTTGGGCGGCGAAGACCTGTGCATTGTCGCCCGGCGCGCGCCAGGCACCGGTGGGGATCTTCAGCGGCAACATGGTCTTGCCGCGCCGCAGGTTGGGCGCCTTGATGGAGTATTTCAGGTTGTCGGTCAGATTGGCGCCCGTGGCTTCTTTCTTGCCGTCGGCGGTGAAGGTGATGAAATGCTCCTGCCAGGCGTCGAGCCTGCCGTCCTTGTCGATAGCACCCTTGAACTGATGATAGCCGGCGGGGCGGTAGAAATCGTGGCCGAAATCGTCTTCGCGCGTCCACTGCAGCTTGACCGGGGCGTTGACCTTCTTTGCGATGGCCGCCGCCTCGCAGGCATAGTCGTTGACCAGGCGTCGCCCGAAACCGCCGCCGACGCGGGTCTGGTGCATCACGATCTTTTCCTGCGGTATGCCGGCCACCTTCGCCACCAGCGGCAGGCCGCGATCGGGCTGCTGGGTGGGCACCCACATTTCCATCACGCCGTCATGCCAGTGCGCCGTGGTGTTCATCGGCTCCAGCGGCACATGGGCGGCGAAGGGATATTCGTAATAGGCCTCCACGGTCTTGGTGGCACCCGCGAATGACTTGTCCACGTCGCCGACGTTGTCATCGGGCTTTTCCGGGAAACGGGTTGCGAGCTTCCTGGCCTCGGCCGAGAATTTCGAGGTGGAATCCGTCGAGGCTTCGCTCAGATCCCAATCCACTTGCAGCTTGCTCTTCGCCTGGAAGGCGCTCCAGGTATCCCTGGCGATGATGGCGACGCCCGGCATGACTTCGACCAGCAGGCCAGTCCCGTCCAGGGCGAAGGCGTCGAGCACGCCGCGCTGAGCCTTGATCTCGTCCACGTTGAAGGATCGGACCTTGCCGCCCGCCGCCGGACATTTGGTGAAGCTGGCATAGACCATGCCGGGGAGTTGGACATCAATGCCGAACAGCGGCTGGCCGCTGACGACCTTGGGATCGTCGACGCCGCGATAGCGCTTGCCTATGAGGCGATAGTCGGCGCGGGTCTTCAGCTTCAGGCTCCGGGGATCAGGCACCGGCATTCTGGCGGCTGCCGCCGCAAGCGACCCATAGGTTGCGGATCTGCCGCTGGCGGCATGGCTCAAGACCGAATCCTGAGCGGCGATCTGTGTGGGATCCACGTCCCAGGCTTGGGCGGCGGCGGCAATCAGCATCGCCTTGGCGCCGGCGCCGGCCTGGCGCAATTGGTCCCAGGCGCGGGGGATGGAGGTCGAACCACCCGCGCCCTGGCTGCCATAGACCTTGGGATTGATATCGGCCTGCTCCATCACGACATGGTTCCAGTCGGCGTCGAGTTCGTCGGCGATGATCACGCCGAACGAGGTCTTGATGCCCTGGCCGATCTCCGGGCACTTGGAGTAGATGGTGATCGTGTTGTCCGGCGCGATACGGATGAACGCGTTCATGACCTGATCTTTGTCGTCGGCTGTCTCGGCAGCGAACGCCGTGTCTCCGAGGTGGAAGCCCAGGATCAGGCCGGCGGCGCTCCCGCCGGCCAGTTTGAAGAAGGTGCGCCGTCCCATGGACAGCACGGCATTGGTTGCCGATACGGACCGAACCTCGCGCATCAGAGCCGACAGATAGGCATCGGATTCGGCAAAATTGGAGCTGGTGTCAGCCATTGTGTGCCTCCGGGGAACTGGATTGCTGGGGCGCCTGCTTTCGCAGGTTGACCACATCCTTGCCTGTCAAATGCGCGCCTTTGGCGCCGAACCGGGCCGTCACATAGTTGGCGACGGCCGCGATATCGTCGTCCGAATAACCCTCGCCGAAGGCCGGCATGAAGATCCTGCCTTCGGCGGTCGTGCGATCGACGCCATTGATGACCGTTTGCGCCACGTTGGTGGCGCTCGGGTCGTTCACCGCGCGCACGCCGGTGAGCGTGGCGTAGCCGGTGACCGGGCTCACGCCGGTCCAGTCATGGCAGCTCGCGCAAGCGCCGGCGAAGATCTTTTCTCCGCGCGAATCGACATCCGCTGCCACACCCTCCTTGTGCGATGCCGGTGCAGCCGTCGTGACTGTGCGCGGAAGATCGCTCGCATGGGCGGGTATGCTGCGCAGATAGGCCACCAGGGCATGCACGTCGTCCGGCACCAGATAGCTGAGGCTGTCGTCGGTGGCTTCGCCCATCGGGCCCGCCGCGCCGCCATGCCCGTTGGCATGGCCGGTCGAGAGGTAGAGATAGATATCCTCGTCGCTCCAGCCGCCGATACCGGAATCCCTGTCGCCGGTGATATTGTAGGCGTGCCAGCCGGCGGTGATGGCGCCGGCGAATTTGTGGTGATTGTCCAGCGCAAAGGCGAGGTTGCGCGGTGTATGGCACTCGCCGCAATGGCCGAGCGCCTCGGCAAGATAGGCGCCTCTGTTCCATTGCGGGCTCTGGCCGGTGTTGGGACGGAAGCGTTCGTCGGTGTTGAACATCCCGTTCCAGAAGGTGAGAAGGCTGCGCTGGTCGAAGGGCCACGAAAGCCGGTTTTGCTTGGCCGGAGCATGTGCCGGCGCCAGCGTGAAGAGATAGGCCTTGATGGCCAGCACGTCGGCGTCCGTCATGTAGCTGTAGGAGGTATAGGGCATGGCGGGATAAAGCTTCTCGCCGTCGGCCCGAATGCCCCGGTGCACGGCCGCCAGGAACTGCGCGTCGGTGTAGTTGCCGATACCTGTTTCCTTGTCCGGCGTGATGTTGGTGGAATAGATGGTGCCGAACGGCAGGTTGAAGGCGAAGCCGCCTGCAAAGGGCGTGCCGCCGGGGGCGGTGTGGCAGGCCTGGCAGTCTGCGGCATGGATGAGATATTCGCCGCGCTTCACCAGATCTTCACCGGCAAGCTGTGCCGGAACGCCGGTCGTATTGGCGACCTGATAGTCTTCCAGTGCCACGGTCGAGCCACCGGCAAAGGACGTCGGATCACGGCCGAGTACCAGCCATCCCGCAAAACCAAGCGCGATGACAACGATGAGCGCGACGACAAGACCGATGATTTTCTTCATGGTCAGGCCGGTTTGGCGGCGGCGTTCTTGATCGCGCGGCGGATGCGGATATAGGTTCCGCAGCGACAGAGATTGCCTGCCATGGCCGCGTCGATGTCGGAATCGTCAGGTTGAGGATTGCTGTCCAGCAAGGCTGTTGCCGACATGATCTGACCGGCCTGGCAATAGCCGCATTGCGGCACCGCAGCTTCCATCCAGGCTTGCTGGACCTTGGCGCCGTTGGGCGTCCTGCCAATTCCTTCGATGGTGACGATGGCGCGGGTGCCGACGTCGCCAACGGCCAGCTGGCACGAGCGTACCGGCTTGCCGCCCACATGCACGGTGCAAGCGCCGCACTGGGCGACGCCGCAGCCATATTTGGTGCCGACGAGATTGAGGTGATCGCGCAACGCCCAGAGAAGCGGCATATCCTCGGGGACATCCACTTCGCGCAATTGCGCATTGATATTCAGAGTGAGCATGTCTCCATCCCTGCGTGACAGCGAAAGCGATGCATCAACGGAACTGCTCGCCGGACAGTACGCCGGTATCGCCCCCTGGTAAACTTCAACAATACGTTATCGCCGCCATTGGACGGCATCGTTCCGCGCCATGCTATTTTGCGGCGGTATCTGAAAAGGGGGGTATTTCGGCGCCCTTCAAGGCGAGACCGAAATGCTTAGGGCTCTCGCCGAATTGCCGATCATCGCCCTTCGCAAAAGAGCTATTGCCTTTCAAATATCAAGGCGGGGCCGGGATCGAGCAGTCATATCCATGTTGCCGGTCGGCGATGGAAGAGGCGGCTTCGCCTTACGAAGCAAGCCGCCGAGAACGCCGTCTGCGGCAGCCTTCAAGGCACGTCGTCTTGTGCCACGATGCCGCCTTCGCTTTCCAGGGTGGCGATCCGACGGGTTTCGGATCGGTTGAACTTCAGCCGCACGCCGATGCCGCCGGCGTCTCCATCTTGCAGAAAGACTGCGCCTGCCGCCTCGAGCGTTGACTGGAGCAGACCGACAACCCGGTCATCCGGCTCCTCAAGCTTTCGTTCGAACCGTTCGATTCGCTCCTTTTCCACCCCGGATGATTTGGAGAGACGATCCCTGGTGAACTCCACCAAGGCACGAGCAGCGTGGCATTGCGGGCCTGTAATCACGGTAAGCCTCTTGAGCGCGTTCCGATCCTGGCATAGTCCAGTCGCGCTTTCCTCCTGTCAACTGTCCCAATGCCAGAGTCGTCACGGCGCTTTCGGGCATCCGACGACTTGTATCAAAGCGTGCGGCATCGACGATCCGGCGAAGCTGTCCACGCACGGCTGACGGCGACCGCCGGATGCTCAACCGCCCGTGCTGATTGAACGCCGAAACTACAGCCGGCCTGCCTCGACGATCTTCTGCAGAAAGGATCCCGTGCGCTCCCGCGTCGGAGCGCTGAAGATCTGCTCGGGAGGACCTTCCTCGTAGACCTTGCCGTCGGCGAGGAAGCAGACCTTGCTGGAAACCTCGCGGGCAAAGCCCATTTCGTGCGTCGCAAGCACCATGGTCATGCCGTCGGCGGCGAGGTCGCGTACGATGTTGAGGACTTCGGAGACGAGTTCCGGATCGAGCGCCGAGGTGATCTCGTCGAGAAGCATGATCATCGGGCTCATCGCCAGTGCCCGCACGATCGCGACGCGCTGTTGCTGGCCGCCGGAGAGACGGTCGGGATATTCATGGGCCTTGTGGGCAAGGCCGATGCGCTCCAGGAGCCGCATCGCCAGCGCCACGGCGTCGTCTTTCGGTTGTCTGAGCACCTTGCACGGCGCCAGGATCACGTTTTCCAGCACCGTCATGTGGGGAAAGAGGTTGTAGCTCTGGAAGACGATGCCGACGTCGCGCCGCAGCGCGTTGACATCGACGCCCGGGCCGGTGATGCGGTCGTCATGGATTCGAATTTCGCCGGAGTTGATCGTCTCCAACCCGTTCAGGCAGCGCAAGAGCGTGGACTTGCCGCAGCCGGAGGCCCCGATCAGGCAAACGACCTGATGCTCTTCCACCTCCAGCGTCAGGCCGTCGAAAACCTTGAAGGTGCCATAGTTCTTGGAGATGTTCCTGACTTCGATGATCGGCATGGCCATCCTCGCCTTATCCTGCGCGCATGCGCCGCTGGTCGTTTTCGATGATCCGGTCGACAAACCGGGCCTGCGGTATCGTGATCAGCACGAACACGAAGGCGACGACGGTGACGGGCGACAGGTTGAAGTAGTTGCTCGAGAGGATCTTGGCCTGGTTGAAGGCATCGATCGAGCCGATGACGTTGACCAGCGCCGTGTCCTTCTGCAAGCCGATGAAGTCGTTGAGCAGCGGCGGAATGATGCGCCGCACCGCCTGGGGAACGATGACGTAGCGCATGGTTTGCATGTGGGACAGGCCGAGCGAACGCGCCGCCGCCACCTGGCTCCAATGGATGCTTTCGATCCCCGCCCGATAGACCTCGGCGACATAGGCACCGAAGGTCAGCGTCAAGGCCAGGATTGCGTAGGTCTCGACAGACAGATCCTTCAGGATCGGAAGGTTGCTCAAGGGGAGGCCGAAGCCGATGAGGTAGATCGTGATGATCGCCGGCATGCCGCGGAAGATATCGGTATAGAGCGTGGCCATCGCCCGCACCGGAGCGCCGGTCTTGCCCGGAATGAGCCTCGCCACCGCAACGATCAGACCCCAGACGAGAACGCAGATTTCGGCGACGACGAAGATATAGATGTTGACCCAGAAAGCCTTCAGAACCAACGGAAACGACGACACGATCAGCGGCAGCGCCAGGAAGGTGCGGCTGACCGCCAGGTCGTTTGCCATCAGGAACTGCGCGAGAGCGATGATGACCGCGAAGAGCGCGGAGAAGCCGGCCGTGTAGTGGGCGTAATCGAGCGATGCAGAGGTCGCGATTCTCGCTGCGATCATATCCCCGGCCGCAACCGCCTGCCGCGCCTTCTGGGCGCGAAGGACGCTTGCCGATGCCGGCCACAGCAGCAACAAGGCGAGGACGACCGGAATTGCAAACAGCGCACCTGATAGCACCGCGCCGATACCCAGCGCGGCAGCTTGGTCGCGAGCCGCGCCGAAGGTGATCCAGGTCGAAACGGTTATGAACAGAGCGCAGAGCATGGCTGTCGTCGTCCATCCGCGCGGATCTTTCGGCGCCGCACCGGCGCCGAAAGATCGTCCTTCGCCGAGACCCATCAGTTTGGTCTCGGCGCTTCGAGAAGTGGTCGTCATAGCGTATTTTCCCGCCGTCCGATCAAGGCTTCAGATAGGGGATCTTGGTGGGATCGGCACCCCAGATGCCAGTGAGATAGGTCGAGGCCAGCTTCGCCAACGTCCCGTCGGCGCGCATGTCCTGGATGACCTTGTCGATTGCGGCCTTGTTCGGCGAGTCCTTCGGATAGATCGCACCGTAATACTCGCCCGTCTCGAACTGGCCGGCGACGGTCAGTGCGCCGTTCGACTTCGATGCCTGGGCGAGGATGATCGCGGTGTCGGTGATCGCTGCATCGATCTGACCGGCCATGAGCGCGGCGAACATGCCGGGGTTTTCCGGATAGACCTTCACTTCTGCGGGCTTAATACGATCGGTCACGAAATTGGCGCCGGTGGTGCCCTGCAGAACGCCGATGCGGAAGGTCTTGAGTGCGGCGGAATCCACCTGCTTGCCGGCTTTCACGAGCACGCCGATATCGGAGGAGAAGTAGGGCGCCGAGAAAGACAGGACCTTCTTGCGCTCGTCGGTGATGGAGATTGTCGCCATCGCCAGGTCCTTGTGCTGGTTGGCGTTCGCAATCAGCGCGGGGAAGGACGAGACGACGATCTTGACCTTGTCGAAGCCGGCGCGATGGGCGACGTTGGCGGCGAGGCAATATTCGAAGCCGTCCGCAATCTGGTCAGGCGTATCGCCATTCCACCAGGCCGGGTTGGGGAGTGCCGTCTCGACGGTTATTTCGCCCGGATTCGCGGGCGTGATAGAAATGGAACCCTTTTCACCGGAAAGCGGGCATTTGGAGATTTCGTTGGCCATGGCGGAGGTCCCCGCCAAGAGGCATAGCGCAAGCGCGGCGAAACAAGCGCCCGAGGCACCTTTATTCTTCATGTTATTGATTCCCCTTTTCTATTCGTTACTCGAAAAGCACTCCCGGCGGGGTGCCGCTGCGTTGCTTTTCGTCCTGAGACAGTAGCATCAAGCCACGGGGAAGTTTGTCGCGGCCGGGACTGAAAGTGTTTTGAACTGGCCAATTTGATGCAGTGGCAAGCAAATTTGCTTGAATCAGGCTAAGGCTCGTGACCACAGTTTTCCGCCAGGAAGATGTGCTTTGGAGAGGCGAGGATGAAGCGCAGTCAGGATTACCCGCTCACGATCAGGCCGGTCGTGACGCTGTCGGACGAGTACCCGGCCGGATATGTCGACCCCTTCCATGCACATGAGCGGGCCCAGCTCAGCTTTTCATTGTCGGGCGTCCAGGCCGTTACGACGGAAGCAGCGACCTACGTGCTGCCACCCAACCGGGCGATCTGGATTCCGCCCGGCGTGCGCCACCAGACCCAGTGTCGCGAGAACGTCAAATTCTACGCTGTCTATATAGACCCGATGCTCGACAACCTGCCGAAGGAGTGCCGGGTTTTTGAGGTTTCCGATCTGGTGCGCGCGCTGATCGGCGAGATCATGACGTTCAATTTCGCCTATGACGAGGCAGGACGCGAGGGGCAGATCGTCCGGCTGCTGCTGGACGAGATTCCACGCATGCCGACAGCGAACATCCAGATACCCATGCCGAGCGACAGCCGCATCCTGCGGGTTTGCAACATGATCATCGACAATCCGGGGGACCACAGCGATATCGATTACTGGGCTTCCGTCGCCAATATGGGGCGGCGGACATTCACGCGCATCTTCAAGAATCAGACGGGCATGGCTCTGGCCACATGGCGGCTGCAGGTGCGCCTGATGCACGCGCTCTCGCTCCTGCATGCGGGCCATTCGGTGACCTCTGTTGCCTATGGCATAGGCTATGAGAGCGTCTCGGCGTTCACGTCGATCTTCCATCGTTCCTTCGGCGCCCCGCCGAGCCACTATCGGGCGGAGCACAACCTCAAGCCGCAGGGCACAACGGCCTGATCGAGACAGGAAAAGACCCGGCGAAGGGAGCGCCGGCGCACGGACGATTGCTAAGATTGCCTCGACCCGAAGACCATGAGGCCAGTTCCGTGAGCATATCTCCTTCCTCCCCGCAGCACGCCACCCTGTCGCCAATCGATGACGAAATCGCCCTGTTCCTCACCAGGATGCGCAAGGGCTGGGCACAGTATCCGTCGCTCTCCAGCGTTTCTCCCGAAGAAGCGCGCCGGATCGCGGAAATCGTCCGCGAGCCCTTCCGGCAGGGCGGCCCCGTCATGGCAAAGACGCAGGATCTGTCGATCCCGACACGCCACGGGGCTATGCGCGCTAGGCTCTACGATCCCGGACTGCCGGATGATGCGCCGGTCCTCGTCTATCTTCACGGCGGCGGCTTTGTTCTGTTCAGCATCGACACCCACGACAGGCTGATGCGCGAATATGCTCATGCGGCCAAGGTCAAGGTGCTGGGTCTCGACTACTATCGTTCTCCCGAGCACAAATATCCCGTCGCCATCGATCAGGTGGAGGATGCGCTCGGCTGGCTGAAACTCGCATCGATCGGTATCGATCCCTCGCGGCTGGCTCTGGGCGGCGATTCGGCGGGCGGCAATCTTTCGCTCGCCACGGCAATCCGCATGCGCGACAAGGGTGATGGCGCTGCGATCAAGGGTCTGCTGTTCAACTACGCGGGTTTTGCAACCGAATGCTCCGACGAGGCCGAGGCGCTGCATGGCGGGCCGGGCTCCGTCATGGATCGCGAGGAGGTCAACTTCTATTTCCGCAACTACACGCGCACGCCGGAAGACCTGACCAATCCCGAGATTTATCTGCTGAAGGCCGAGCTTCATGGCCTGCCGCCCGCTTTCCTTGTCGTTCCGGATCGGGATATCATTGCGGCCGACAGCTTCGAGATGGTGGAGAGGCTGCGAGGGGCTGGCAACGTCGCCGACAGCAAGGTCTACAAGGGCGCCACGCATTCCTTCCTGGAGGCGATGTCCATGTCCGGGCTGGCACGGGAGGCGATTGCCGATGGCGCGCGGTTCATATCCCGCGTGCTTGGCAGAGCAGGCGCCTGAACGAGGGAAGACAAGAAAGGATGGGCTCATGTTTCTGACTGAAGGCGATATCGGGGATCTGGTGCGGTTTCGACACGATCTTCACCGGCATCCGGAAATCTCCGGCGAGGAACATGAAACGGCCGGGCGCGTCGTCTCCTTCCTCACGCCGCTGAAGCCGGACCGGATCATGACGGGATTGGGCGGCACCGGTGTCGCCGCCGTTTTCGAAGGGAAGGGGTCGGGACCGACGTTGCTCTTCCGCTGCGAGCTCGATGCCCTCCCGATCGCCGAAACCCGCGACATCGCCCACAAGTCGCTCGTGGCGGGCAAAGGCCATATGTGCGGTCATGACGGGCATATGGCGATCATGGCGGGGCTTGCCCACGGCCTGTCGCGGGAGCGGCTGCGGCGCGGCCGCGTGGTATTGCTCTTCCAGCCTGCCGAGGAAACCGGCGCGGGCGCGGCAGCGGTGCTCGACGATCCGCGATTTGCCGAGATCCGCCCGGATTTTTCCTTTTCGCTGCATAATTCGCCGGGCCTGGCGTTCGGCGAAGTGGCGCTTGCCGAAGGGCCGGTGAATTGCGCCTCCCGCGGCATCCGCATTCGGCTGACAGGACGGACGGCGCATGCGTCCACGCCCCGCTCCGGCAAATCGCCCATGGGTGCCGTGGCGGCGCTGATGACGGCGCTTGCGGCCATGTCCGTCGATGGCGCCCGCGACGAGAGCCTCTCGATGGTGACCGTCACCCATGCGTCGCTCGGCGAGCCCACCTTCGGCGTCGCTCCCGGCACGGCCGAGGTCTGGGCGACGTTGCGCACCTTGATCGACGACCGCATGGAGCATCTCTGCAACGAGGTCGAGGCTTTGGTGAAACAGGTCGCTACGGCCGAAGGGCTCGGTCTTTCCATCGACTACAGCGATATCTTCTCCCATTGCGAAAACAGTCCGGAGGCGGTTGCCCGCCTTGCCGAAGCGCTGGAACAACAGGGTATCGTCTTCGGTCGCGGCAACTTGCCGATGCTCGGATCGGAAGATTTCGGGCGCTTCCGAGCCGTCGCTCCCTCGGCGATGTTCCTCCTCGGCGCAGGACCGAATTGTCCAGCGCTTCACAGCCCCGACTATGATTTCCCGGATGGCCTCATCGGCATCGGCGCCGGCGTTTTCATGCGTGTCGTGCAAAACATGCTCGGCGACGCGGCCTGATCCTGAGCCTGTCTTTCGCCATCGCAATGCGGCCCTATCGCGATAGTTTTTGACCTGATGTCGCAGGCGGGCCACGCCGCCGGGATGATAGTCTCCTGCGTACACTCCACATCAGCCGAAAGGGTTGCCGACGATGAGGATCAAAGCTGCCGTGCTCGAGGAAATGGGGCTGGACCGGCCCTATGGCGAAACATTGCCTCTCAAGGTGCAGATGATCGACCTTGAAGGGCCAGGCCCGGGGGAGGTCCTCGTGCGCATGGCGGCCGCGGGTCTCTGTCATTCGGATCTGTCCGTTATGGAGGGAAACCGGCCGCGCCCCTTGCCGATGGTGCTGGGCCATGAAGCCGCCGGCATCGTCGAGGAGGTCGGTCCTTTCGTGGAAGACCTGAAGCCCGGCGATCATGTGGCGTTCGTCTTCGTGCCGAGTTGCGGCCATTGCAATCCCTGTTCGGAGGGCCGCCCGGCGCTTTGCGAGCCGGGTGCCGCGCACAACGCCAAGGGCGACCTGACCACCGGCGCCACGCGCCTTTTCCGTCACGGCAAGCCTATCCACCATCATTGCGGCGTATCGTCTTTCGCGGAATATGCCACGGTTTCCCGCCGTTCGCTGGTGAAGATCGACCCCGAGGTGCCGCTCGATATCGCCGGGCTGATGGGTTGTGCCGTCATCACCGGTGTGGGCACGGTGTTCAACGCCGGCGAAATCAAACCCGGCGGATCGGTCGCCGTCATCGGTCTCGGCGGCGTCGGGCTTGCCGCGCTGCTCGGCGCTGTCGCCGCGGGTTGCGAGACCATCCTTGCCATCGACCGGCTGGAGTCGAAGCTCGAATTCGCTCGCTCGCTCGGCGCGACTCATACCCTGCGCGGCGATGATCCGGATGTGGTCGGGAAAGCCCGCGAGATCACGGGCGGCGGCGTTGCTGTGGCGCTCGAATTTGCGGGCTCGGTCCATGCGCTGGAACTCGGCTACGCGATCACGCGCCGGGGCGGAACAACCATCACCGGCGGCCTTCCCAATCCTAACGCCATGCTGCGCCTGCCCGCCGTGACCCTGACGGCGGAGGAGCGCACGCTGAAAGGCAGTTATATCGGCTCGAGCGTGCCGTCGCGGGATATCCCTCGTTTCCTCAATCTCTACAGGCGCGGCAAGCTGCCGGTCGACAAGCTGCTGACCGGCCGCCTGAGCCTTGAAGAGATCAATACCGGCTTCGATCGATTGGCCGATGGCGCGGCCATTCGCCAGGTCGTTTGGTTTCTCTGATATTTCGAACGAGAGCCGGGCACGAGACCCGGCCGCAACGTCACGGGCAGGACAAGATGACAGGAAAATTCGACAACTGGAACGATCGCGACATCGGCGACGTGATCGACGCCTATCCGATGGCGGCCATCGCGGCTCATGACGGCGATTTCCACATGACCGATATGCCTGTTCTGCTCGAGCGCAATGCCGATGGCCGGCCGACGGCGTTGCTCGGCCATCTGCCACGGCATGCGTCCATTTATCCGGTTCTCAACAAGGATTCCCGCTGTCTCCTGAGCTTTCATGGCCCGAGCGCCTATATCTCACCGGCCATGGCCGGAAAAAGCGATTGGGCGCCGACATGGAATTTCGTGGTGGTGCGGATTGCGGCGGAAATCGCGTTCAGCGACGAGCTGACCGACGAGGCTCTGGTGCGAACGGTCGCCCATATGGAGCAGAACGAACAGACGCCCTGGACCATCGACAGCCTCGGTCCGCGTTATGCGAAGCTCCGCAGCGGCGTCATCGGTTTCCGCGCCCGCATCCTTTCCATTTCAGCCCGCTTCAAGCTCGGCCAGGACGAGAGCGACGAAACCTTCAGCCACATTCTGGGCGCGTTGAAAGACGATGCGCTGGTCCATTGGATGAAGCGCATGCGGGACCGGGCCTAGTACGATGAAGGGCGGATAGTCGGCGTCCGCCGGATCGGCGATGTCGCTCTGTCGATTTCTCATGGTCGCCCGCTGGCGCGATGGCTTCCGTCATCGCGCCGCTTCTCATGCGGATCCTGCCCCACAGCGGATTTCTCCGCGCTTGCAAGACGGTCGCGCCGTCAAAATCCGGGATCAAACATCCAGGCGAATGTATGGGAACCGGCGCATCGCGCGGGAGTTATCGGGGCATGAACCAGATCATCTCCAAAGTGGATGCCGCCGCCGCGGCCGCCGAACTGAAACTCCATTCCGGACTGACCTACCTTGTCAGCCTTGAAGACGGCATTCGCCGAAGGCATGGAAAGAACGGATTTCTCTATTACATGCCAAGCGGAATGCGGATCACCGATAGAGTGGAGATCGCCCGTCTGGACGCCCTGGCCATCCCTCCCGCCTATACGGATGTGGTGATCTCGACAAACCCATTTTCCCACCTTCAGGCGATCGGAATCGATGCTCGCGGCCGCAAGCAATATCGCTATCATCCGGACTGGCATTCCGAACGCGGTCGCGTGAAGTTCGATCGTCTCGTCGACTTTGCAAGCAGCCTTCCCGAAATCCGTCAGCGGGTCGATGCCGATCTCGGTTCCCGAGGTCTGACCATGGAAAAGGCCTTGGCGACCGTGATCTGGATGCTGGACAACCTCTATATTCGCGTCGGCAATGCCGCCTATGCCGAGGCGAACCGGTCTTACGGAGTGACGACGCTCAAAAGGCGCCATGTGCGCGTGGAGGGGGGAACGGTCAAATTCCGCTTCAGGGGCAAGTCCGGCAAGGAATGGAATCTGGTGCACAGCGACCGACGCATCGCAAACGTCGTGCGAAGGTTGCAGGAGCTGCCGGGCCAGCAGCTTTTCAAGTATGTTTGCGACGACGGGGGCTACCGGCAGATCTCGTCGCAGGACGTGAACGCCTATATCAGGGAGACGTCCGGAAGCGATTTCAGCTCGCGTCAGTTCAGAACGTGGGGTGCGACTTGCATGGCGGTCTCGGCTCTGGCTCCCCTCGACGTGGAATTGTCGGAGAGAGCGGTCACGCGCCAGCTCAATCAGGTGATCGATACTGTCGCATCGATGCTCGTCAACACGCGTTCGGTTTGCAGGTCATCCTACATCCATCCCGCGGTTTTCGAGGATTTCAGGGCCGGATGCCTTCCAGAGGTCCTCAAGATCCAAACGCGCAGCGAGAGGCTCCTGCAGTGGATGGACATCGAGGAGGTTCGCGTGTTGCGATGGCTTCAAAGACGGGTGTCGAAGGATTGAAGCCTTTGAAGGAGTGGCAGCCCGCCGCGCGGCCGCATGATTGAGATTTGGTACCGGATCGCCGGCCACTCAAAGGACGCCACCATGCTCCCACCGATGCCGAGAGCACCTTCTAAAGGTCAAGGCGACGGACCCTGAACGGCGTAGCCGCGCGCTGTCATGCGCCAGGCGACCAGCCGAAGTTCGGCGCCACCGTCTGCGCAAGGTCGGTCAGTAGCCGTATGTTCTCGGCAAGATTGAAGGCGGGCGGCAGGAAAAGCACAACCTCGTCTGCGGCGGCAAGGCCCGGGTCGCTGAGGACCGCCTCGATCACCTGGTCCGGGGTGCCCTGAAAGACCGGGGATATCTGGATCCCGGTTGGCTGATTGGCCGGCGCCAGGGCGCCCTTGGGGCGGGATGCGGCGATGCCGTGGGTGCGACGCTCGAAATCGTAAGCGGCGTATTTTTCCCGGAGTTCGGTAGTGGTGCCCACCAGAATCGAGGCCGCGACGGTGACCGGTGGCGGCTCGGTACCCCATTTATGGGTCCATTTGGTGCGGAAAGCCTCGATGGAGCGGGCCTGATACTCCCCGAACGTCTCGCCTTCGGCATGATCGTGCTGCACGGTTCCGGAGATCAGCCCGATCCCGAGTTCGGCGGCTTGCACAGCCGAGGCCAGGCTGGCCGAGCCCTGCCGGATCCGGGAGCGCAGGGTCGGGCTGTGCGGCGTTACGCGCAGTTCCGTGCCTTCCGGGGCACCCTGACCCGGCCCATCGACGACGTGCAGGACCGTGCCCGAGAGCGCGTCAAGGAAGCGTGCCTGCCGGCGCTTGGCCTCTGTCCGCGCATCTGTGTCGACCGCGCCGAAAACCGCGTCGAATGCGGCATTGGCGCCGGTCGAGATGGCCAGCTCCAGCCGGCCGCCGATCAACAGATCGGTGGTCCCGGCTGCTTCGGCGAGCAGGATCGGATCCTGGTAGCGCATCGGGATGACCGCCGAGCCCAGCGTGATATGCTGCGTATGCTGGCCGGCCGCGGCGAAGAACGGAAGTGGCGAGGACAGATAATGGTCGAAATGCCGCTGGTAGGCCCAGCCGGATTGATAACCCAGCCGCTCTGCCGCCTTGAACAGCTCGATCCCGTCGCGCAGCCCCTGCGCCGGCCCTGCTTCGTCGTTGAATGCCACCCGGGTGTTGAAACCGAGCCGTCGCTTCGGACGAAAGATCGCGGGCAGGGGGCTGACAGATGCGGCTATGGTCATGCGATCTTTTCCTGGTTGATGATCCGGCGAAGTTGCGGGTGCGGTGCGCGGGCGATACCGGCGACGCCGGTCGGGATCGATTCCAGCAACGACACGGTATAGGGCTGCCGGGGGCTGTCGAATATGTCCTTGACTCTACCCTGTTCGACGATACGCCCGCGCTGCATGACCGAGACGGTGTGGGCGAGCTGGCGCACGAGGGCCAGATCGTGCGAGACGAAGACATAGGTCAGGCCGAGGCTGGCTTGCAGCGAGAGCAACACCTCGACGATGTCGGCCTGAACGCTGACGTCGAGCGCGGAGGTAGGCTCGTCGAGAACGATTACATCCGGCTTCAGGACCAGCGCCCGGGCGATGGCGACGCGCTGGCGCTGGCCGCCTGACAAGGCTTGCGGCCTGCGCGAAAGCAGATGTTCGCCAAGCCCGACATCGTCCAGCGCCTCGCGGACGCGCGCCGCCCGTTCGTCGCGGGTTCCGATGTCGAACCTGTCGAGCGGCTCGCGAACCAGCTGCTCGACCTTCCAGGTCGGGTCGAGCGAGGTGAACGGGTTTTGATAGACGAGCTGAAGATGGCGCCATACCGTGCGCAAAGATTGTTGCGAGCGACCGGTGAGCTTTTCCCCGGCGATCGAAATGTGCCCGGTATCCGGCTGATCGAGCCCAAGCAGCAGCCGGATTGTCGTCGTCTTGCCCGAGCCCGACTCGCCGACGAGCGCGTGGGTGGTGCCGGCCCGGACGGTGAACGATACGTCGTCAACGGCGGTCAGCACCTTGCCATCGACGGTGAAGCTCTTCGTGATGCCGCTAACTTCGATCTTCGGCGTGGTAGTGGCATCGGCGTCAAGCAAACGGAAGCCGGGATCGCGAAGCTTGTGGTAACGGTCGGGGTTGAGGGCCGGGACGTCGGCATGCAGCTTCTTCGCGTAGGCGGACGCAGGCGCGGAAAAGACGGTCGCGGTGTTGCCGGCTTCCTGAACAACGCCGCCCTTGAGGACGACAAGCGAGTCTGCCCGCTCGGCGGCGATCGCCAGATCGTGGGTAATGAGGAGCAGACTGATATCCAGCTCGTGCTGCAAGCGCGAAAGCAGATCGAGAATCCGCTTCTGGATCGTGACGTCAAGCGCGGAGGTCGGCTCATCCGCGACCAGCAGCAGCGGCCGCGGCAGGACCGCAAGACCGATCAGCACCCGTTGAAGCATCCCGCCGGACAATTGGTGGGGATAGGAGTCGTAGACACGCTGGGGGTTATCGAGCCCGACCTCGGCGAACGTCTCCAGGACGAGCGCCTTGCGGACGATCTTGTTGGGCTCGTCGACAAGCGCGGCCGCTTCCATCGCCTGGGCACCGATCGTCCGCACCGGATTGAGCGCATTGGCGGGGTCCTGCGGGACGAAGCCGATGGCTCGTCCCCGCAGCGGCCGGAACCGCCGCTCGGGCAGCCCCAGCATGTCCTGGCCCTCGAACTCGACGCGGCCGGCGGCGCGTCCTCCGCCGGGGAGCAGCCGCAGGACCGCGCGGGCAATGGTCGACTTGCCTGAGCCCGACTCTCCGATGAGGGCAAGGCTCCTGCCGCGGCCCAGCTCGAATCCGACATTGGAAACGACCTCATGTGGCCCGTAGGAGACGGACAGGCCGTCTACCTGGAGCAGGGGCGCTGGCCGAGGCGACGACACCGCCGTACCGTCGGGACGGGCGAGAACTGCATTCAGTCTGTCTTGCGAAGCCATCGGCTGATCCTATTCACAGAGAGGACGGTCGCGATCGTGACGAAGGCGGGCGCGTAAACCAGCCAGGGCCATTTGAGGTAGTCCTTGCCGATTGAAATCAGCAAACCCCAGTCGGAGGCCGGTGGCGGATCGCCATAGCCGAGGAACGCGAGGCTGGCGATCACCAGGATCGAATCGCCGAACTGCAGCACCGCAAGCGGCAGCACGGAGCGCGACGCGTTCGGCAGGACGTGCCGCCATAGAATGTGCCAGCGCGAGCCTCCCAGCAGAAACGAGGCTTCGATGAAGGTCGCCTGCCTGGTCTTGATGACCTCTGAGCGCATCACCCGGGCGAAAACGGCCACCGACGAGACGCCGGTGGCGATGGCGGCGTTGGTGGTGTCGAAGCCGATCGCGGTGACGACGATGACGGCAAGCAGGAACTTCGGAATGGCAAGCAGCACGTCGACGAGGCGGGCAAGCACGGTATCGACACGACCGCCGAGGAAGCCCGCCAGGAGGCCGATGAGCCCACCGGCCACGACGCCGATGACGACGGCGATAAGCGCGCTCCTGACGGAGGAAGCCGAGCCATAGACGACGCGGGTATAGAGATCGCGACCCAGGTGATCGGTTCCGAACCAGTGTCCGGCACTGGGACCGAGCAGCTTTTGAGCGGGAACGCCGATGGCCGGGTTGTGGCTGGTGAACAGGCCCGGCGCGAGCGACCAGGCGATCACGATCGCAACGACCAGAAACGAGAGCGCGACGATCGGCGGCAATCGCGGAACAGCCAGCAAACCGGCCGCCTTGATGCGCGAGGACGTGGCGGCGGAGACGAGGGTCATGACGTCACCGCCTTGGAAATGCCGGCGGAGCCTTCGTCCACGGCCGCCGGGCGGGCCTCCGCATTGCCGACAAGCTTTATGCGCGGGTCGAGCAGCGGATAGACAAGGTCGGCGATGAGATTGACCAGCACGAAGACCACCGCCGCCAGCGACACCACCGCTTGCAGGACGGGCAAATCCTGCGTGCTCACCGAGCGCTGTACGAGACTGCCGACGCCGGTGCGTCCGAAGACCGCCTCGGTTATGAGCGAGCCGCCGAGCAGCTCGCCGACGGTGAGCGCTACGACGGTGACGACGGGAAGCGAAGACGGCTTCAGCAGGTGCTTGGCAAAGAGGCGCATCTGCCCGAGGCCGCGGCTCCGCGCGACGGCGGCGTATTCCTGTCCCGACTCGTGGTCGAGATTGGCGATGAGCACCTCGGCGATTTGCGCCGAGATGGGGATACCGAGCGCGACCGCCGCAAAAAGGGTCGCCCAGAAGCTGTCGGGCTCAATGACGCGGAAGAGACCGAACTGAAAGCCGAAGATATGAATCAGCACCAGGCCAATCACGAAATTCGGCACCGACAGGCACAGGGACGGAAAACCCCGTAGCAAGCCCTGGCCGAACCTTTTGGGAAGGAATTGGGTGCCGTATGAAATCACGATCGCCAGCAGCAGCGCGACGGCGAGAGCCGCAAAGGCAAGGACCAGCGTCGAGGGAAGCACCTCGGCAATCATGGTCGTCACGGGTCGGTTGGTTCGCATCGACAGGCCCAGGTCGCCGATCAGGAAGTGGGACAAGGAGGTCGACAGTTGGACCAGGACCGGTTTGTCCAGGCCCTGAGCGGCGATGATTTCCTTGATCTCTTCCTCGGTGAACCCGTTCTGCGGATTGCGCAGGACGTTCGTCACGGGGTCGCCCGGCAGGATGCTGACGACGACGAAGGTGAAGACATAGGCCAGCAGAATGACGACAACGGCCTGCACGAGGCGCTTTGCGGCGTAGGTTAGATAGGCATTGCTCATGCCGGTCACCTCCTCGGTTGCTCGGTTGAACTGTGCGGGCTACGCGCTTTTCGTGGCCACGTAATAGCTGGCGTAGGCGACGCCGTTGTATGTCTCGCCCTTGAGTTTCGGAGACTGGACATAGATGCGCTGGACGATCTGCGTTCGCGGGATGAAATAGCCTTGTTCGAGGACGTATTTCTGCAGCTCGTCGAGGAGCGGATTGCGGATTTCGGCGGAGCCGGCGCTGGCGATCTTATCGCGCAGCTCGTTGAGTTTCTCGTCGCTCTCCCCGAGGGCGAACCAATTCTCGCCATTGTTGGCGTCTGTGAGGATGCTGGCGACTGTACCGGCGTCGATGAAGCTGCGCGTGACCTCATAGGCCGGCACGGCCGGGCCGCCATACTGGACCTTCTGGCCGAAGGTCACGACGTCGTAGGCCCGGATATCGACCTTCCAGCCGATCGCGGCCAATTGCTGGGCGATGAGCTCGTCGATCGATTTCGAGGTCGCGAGGTAGGGGTTGGAGTTGAGCGTCAATGACAGCTGCTTGCCGTCTTTTGCGCGTATGCCGTCGGCGCCCTTGATCCATCCAGCCTCGTCGAGCAGCTTCTCGGCCTTGTCGGGATTGTAGGCGAGCAGGTCGCTATGATCAGTCGCGCCGGGCACGTTGCTCTGGATGAACGAGGTCGCGAGCTTCCAGTCGGGCGTATAGACGGTATCGATGATTTCCTGGCGATTGATGCCCGCCTGCAGGGCTTGGCGTACTTTCACGTCGTCGTAAGGTGCAAGCTTGGTGTTGATGGCCCAGCCATTCACGAAACCAAGATAACGCGGCGTCGCGACCGTGAAGCCGTCCTGCTTGAGGGATGTCAGTTCCTGTGGCGAGGCGTTGTAGGCGATGTCGGCCTGCCCGGACTGGACAGCGGCGACGCGCAAGGATGGTTCGGATACCAGCTTGTAGGTGATCGTATCGAGGAAGGCCGGACCCGTGTGGCCGACTGCCGCCGGACCCCAGTTGTAATCCTTTCTCTTCACCAGTTTGACAAAGTCTCCTTCCTTCCAGGAGTCGACCAGATACGGGCCGCTGCCGGAGGTCTTGCTCAAGTCGGCCTGCTGGGCGGCCGGCTGAGCGATCGTCTTCGGGGAGATGAGGATCGATCCGTGATAGCCGAGCGTCGGTATGAAGCCGAGTGTCGGCGCCTTGAAGAAGACCTTCACGGTCGCTGCGTCAGCGGCCTCGGCATGGTCGTAGGTCTTCGGGAAGAGCCCGATCGGGTTGATGCCCTCTTTCTTGCGGCCGGCGTACCATATGTCGAGATTGGCCACGACGGCGGCCGCGTCGAGCGGCGTGCCGTCGGAGAAGGTCGCGCCGCCTTTAAGGTGAAGGGTGAATTCGGTGGCCTTGTCATTCTGCTCCCAACGTTCGGCAATCCAGGGGCTGACCTTGCCGTCGGCGTCGACGTAGACAAGCTTGTCGGTCACATGGCCCCAGATATGACCCTGGAAGCTGGAAATCGCGCTGTTGTTCGGGATCCAGGTATCGCCCAACGAGTCGATGAGGAAGGTGATGTCTCCGCCATTGACGGCTTCGCCGGCACTGTAAGCCGGAGTGAGGCCCGCCATCGTCGCCAGGGCTCCGGTTGCCACTGCGGAAGTGGTGATCAACAGACGGCGCCGGGAAAGGGACAGCGAGAAAAGGCGTTCGGTCATGGAGAGATCCTGCTGGTTCGGTTTCGGCGAGTTCGTGAAACAAAGCCTATGCAGGCAGAACCAAAGGAGAAAGACTGGTTGTTCTTTTTCTACTAAATTTATGGATTATTTTGTCCGGTTTTGGCGCGTGCGGGGGTCGGCTTTTTTCAAGGCCCGTCGCCGAGAGACGTAGCAGGGTTAAAACCCTCCTTGGCGATCGAACTTCGCGGACTGATCGTATCCGGATCGATTTTTGAAATTGGGCGGCTTGAGGATCCGCAATGGCCGTAGTTTGCCGACGAACCGTTCAACCTCCACCTCTCAAGCTGCCGGCGTGCGCCCGTTGCTGCACGGTCTTGCAGGGTTTGATGCCAAAGGGGACGCAGAAAGCAGTGCGCGATTTTCGCGCGGCATACCGATTTTCTGATCGGCAGATGGTGGAGGATTTCAGGTCTCTTCGACCTGAAGTCCTCCACGCTTTGGTCAGGCCACCAGCTTTTCGCCGGACAGATGACGTTCCAGGAAGGGAAGGCTGTCCTGGCCCCAATAGAGCTCGCCGTCATAGCGGAAGGTCGGAAGGCCGAAGACGCCGGCCTCCTTTGCAATTTCGCGATTGCTGCTCCAGAGGTCGCTGACATCGGAAAGGGCCGCGTGTGCTTCGAGGGCTGCACCGTCAAATCCGGCCGCATCGGCAATCGCCTTTCGCACATCGGCATTGCCGATGTCTGCGCCGGCACTCCAGAAGGCGCGCTGCAGCGCCCTGGTCAGCCCCACCCAGTCCAGGTCCTTGAGCTGGGCCGCCAAAATGAGAAAGCCGGCAGGAGTCGGGTCGGAGAGCGCGGACCGATTGGTGAAATCGAGCGTTTTGCCGCGAAGAGAAGCCCAGCGCCGGAGATCCTTCACCCCGTAGGCGCGGCGAGCGTCGGGGCGGTCACGCGAGTAGATCGCGCCATTCTCGACGATCAGCGGAATGAGATAGGGGCGAATTTCGGCGCCGGATTGCGCCGCCAGCTCGATGAACGGGTCGAAGCCTATATAGGCCCACGGCGATCCGATCCCGAAGAAATAGTCAATGGTTTTGGTCATAAGGCTTTCCTCCAGACAGGATGTATTGGCCGGTTGCACTATCGAAGACGGAAAGCGCGCAGTCGCGTGCCATCAAGACGGCCTGGGGATCACGGCCGACGGCGACCGTTGCGAGCGCTCCTTCGTAAAGCAGAGACATGTGCGCGGCAGCCTGTTCGGTCGAACACCTGGCAGCCGCCATGATGGAGCGAAAGATGTCGCCCACGGCTTTTTTGTGCTCGCGGGCGATCGAGACCACGCGCTCGGAATCGCCATGTTCGGCGACGGCCAATGCAAAGGCGCAGCCGCGAAACTCGGGACTGTCGGCCTTTTCGAACAGGCGCTCGAAAATCAGCGCGATCTGGTCGCGCGGTTGCAGCGCGACGTTCGATATGACATCTCCCAGCTGGAGAAGCACGCGCTCGTGACGCTCCGTCAGATAGGCTGCGACAAGATGATCCTTGGACGGAAAGTGCCGGTAGAGGGTGGCTTTGGCGACATTGGCTTCGTCGACGATGCGGTCGATGCCGACGGCGCGAATGCCTTCCTTGTAGAAGAGGGTGCCGGCGGTGTTCAGTATATGCTCGGATATTTTCATTGTGTCGGTCCGGATGCCTTCGCATGCATCATCCCGGGACAAGCCCGTTTGATGTGCTTTCGGCCTCGAATGGATAAGGGTGGAGAAAGACAGGTAGTTCTCGGCAAGCCGGCGCAGATTAGCGAAAGGAAGCAGCGCCGTGAAGCCACCTTGTCGCACCGCCGACCCGGCAATTTCCTGGGCAGCCCTGTTGAATGGCGTCTCTATCGCGTGCAGGCGCCCGAGAAAAACGACCTCTCCGTTCAGATAGTCGACTTCGCTTGAGGCGCCGCGCGTGAAACTCTGCCAGGTCGACTGCTGGCCGGGCTGAATGCCGGAGTTTTCGGCGATCTTCCAGTGCGCCATGCTGACCGTGCGTTCCGAGGGCGACGCGAACGTATGGCCAGCCGCCGTCAGAACAGTCTCGGTCTCCTGAACAAGGGCGGCGCTGAAGGCGGCTCGCTCGCTTTCGGGTCCGTCGAAGAGTTCCAGCACGTTGCGCACGTTGTGAAGAAGCTTCGCCGCCTTCCACCGCTGAATAGCGTCGGTCGCCTCGGCGATGTAATCGGACCGGCCAAGATCGGCGACGAGCTTGGCAGCCGTCTCGTCCGTGCCGCGCGGATAACGGCCGATGGTGACGATCGCCACTTGCGGATCACCGCCGACCACGACGTGACCGGTCTCGGTGAAGCGGGCAGGGGTCAGTATGCTGGCGCCATAGACGTTCGCAAAAAGCCTAAGAGCCGCCGCCTCGGTTGCCAGGCCGTTTTGAAACGTGACGATCGGCAGGCTGGAAGCCGTCAGCTCCGGAGCATCCTCGACCGGCCGCCAGGCCCAGACGGAGAGAGCTTCCGCGACATCCTGCGATTTCACCGTCAGCAACAGGATATCGTCCCGCCGCAGCGACGGCGGCTCTGCGGTATCGAAGGCTTTCAGCCGGATCTGCCGCGTCCCGGCGGGCCGCCGGTAGGTGAGGCCGTGATCGATGATGTGCCTTATCTGCGCCCCGCGTCCGACAAGAGCATAGTCGATGCCCGAAAGCTCGAACTGGGCGGCAAGGCTGGCACCGACAGCACCAGCTCCGATAATGATGTAGCGCGTCATGCTCGCCTTTCGGAAATCGTGTCCAGGAGTTCTCGCGGGCCTTCCGTCTGCCGGGAGCCGGAGATTGAACCGGACGTTTTTTCCCCGCTGAGGAGTTGCCGCTCTTCCTCGGCTTTCCGGTTCCACCGGTCGCATGCCGAGCGCCCGAGAATCGAAATTGAGGTGTCTTCCTGGGGGGCGTGGACGAGAACCGATTGGATGTCGCGGAAGTGCCGCTCGATTCCCAGATCGCCGTTGAGGCCGGGATTGCCAAGCGTGCGAACGGCCAGTTGAACCGCGTCGCGTATATTGCGCGCCGCAAGCAGCCGCGCCCTGATCAGAGCTTCCGGTTCGTCCAGCGAATGGTCGAGCGCATTGAACAGGATTTGCCTTGCTCCCCCCACGAGCAGGTCGATCTCCCCGGCCGCCGAAATGAACCTGTCCGTTCTTGCAATCGGAACGCCGAGATTGGCGGGTATCCGTTCGTGACCGAAGCGGATGAACGCCTCCTGCGCAGCTTCGGCGGCTCCGAGATATATGGCGGTCAGCGCGACGGAGGCGGCGGCATGGGCGCGATTGTCCTGCGTGCCGATGGAGGTATCGACCAGATCGAGGACGTCTTCGAGCGGCACCTCGACATCTTTGAACTCCACGTCGTGCGAGCCGCTGGCCCGCATTCCCAGGCTCTTCCAGTTCTCGATGACCTTGATGCCGGGACGTTCCGATGGCACGACGAAAGTACCGACCCGTTGCGGCGTTTCATCGGTGCGCGCCCAGACGAGGAAATGGGTCAGGCCAAGCGCGCCCGTGACGAAACGCTTGCGGCCGGAAATTGCCCAGCCGTTCGCCGTCCGGCGCGCCAATGTATCGGGAAGTCCACCCCGCGCCGGGGAGCCAAGCTCGGGTTCGACCCGCGCCGCGTTCAGCAGGATCGGACGATCCCGCGCGTCGTCGAGCAAACGCAGGTATAGCGGCTCCGGCCAGCGGTTGGCCGCCGCCTGGCCGAGATGGGTGAAGATGGTCATGGCGCTGATCAGGGCCACCGAAGGATCGCCGCGGCCCAGAGCCGCAAGGATACGCCCGACATCGGCAATGCCCGCGCCCTTGCCACCGAACCGGGCCGACACCGCGCTTTCAAGAAGACCGGCGGCATGAACGACCTCTATGCCGGGCCAGGGAAAGGCGCCCGATGCGTCCGCCGCAGGGGCCGCGGCGGCAAGCTTCCGGGTGACTTCCGCCAGATCGATTGTGCTGTAAGACACGTTGCATCAGCCTCTTTGAAGTGGCGAAGAATGGCATTGCGCGGCGCTCACCGTGCGATGACCGATCCTTGCGGGCTACAGTCCGAATGGTGTTTGCCGGGGCCTCAAGACGGTGGATCAGGCGACCGCTTGTTGCGGCGCCTCACGCTCCGCCAGACCCGCCCTGACGAGGGGCAGAATATAGCGGCCGTAGTCGATGGCATCGTTCAGATTGTCGTAACCGCGGATCGAGATCAGATCCGCGCCAAGATCGACGTAGTCGAGAATGGAATCTGCGATCGTTCTTGGCGAGCCAACCAGCGCGGTGGACGCACCGCGTGCGTTGGTTGCCGTCACCGTCGGATACCAGAGAGCCCGGTCGTGCACATCGCCGCGGGAGGCGATTTCAAGCAGGCGCTGCGAGCCGACATTCTGCGGAGAGGGGGCGGCCGGCGGAACCTTGCCAAGCCCCTTGGCGCGATTTTCCTTGAGCAGGTCGAGGGTGCGATGCGCCTTGGCCCAGGCAAGCTCGTCGGTTTCCGCAACAATCGGACGGAAGGTGACCCAGATCCGCGGGCGATCCTTGCGTCCGGCGCGGGCCGCTTCGGCATAGACGCGATCGATCTGCTGCCTGGTTTCCGCCAGCGGCTCGCCCCACAGCCCGAAGATATCGGCAAGTTCGCCACCGATGCGATAGGCGTCGTCCGACGACCCGCCGACCGATACCGGGATGGTGCCGTTGACCGGACGCACCCGGCTATGGAACTGCTTGAATTGATAGTACCGGCCGTCGAAGTCGAAAGGTTCGCCCGACTGCCAGACGCGACGCAGGATGCGGATATACTCCTCCTGCCGCTCATAACGCTGACGTTTGTCGAGGAAGTCGCCTTCCTTGGCCTGCTCTTCATCGCTTCCGCCGGCAATGAAGTGGACGACCACGCGGCCGCCGCTCAGCTGATCGAGCGTCGCGAGCGATTTCGCCGCGACCGTCGGATAGATCGTATTCGGGCGGAGAGCGATGATGATCTTGATATTCTTCGTATGGGCCGCGACCGTCGCGCCGATGGTGAAGGGATCGAAGGATGCGGTATCATAGGGAATGAGGGTATAGTTGAAACCGTAATCGTCGAGCGAGCGGGCGTAACGCTCCAGGAACTGCGGGTCGATTGCCGGATTCTCGAGAGGATTAAGCTCGGTCGAGGCGTTCGGAAAGGTGATGCTGATGAATTCGGTCGGCATATCTATATCCCTGTGGTTTGCTTCACCTGATCGTGTGCCGAAAAGCTAACGCGGCCCCTGTGCCTCAGAAAGACAGGTCATTCTTTTTCTACAAAATTTGTAGAATATTTGTGCTTTGACCGTTTCTCCCCCGGAAGCTGAGTCCGTCTCGACGTTTCATAATTACTCGGCCTCTATCCTTTCAAAGTGGAACCGAGCGGCGATGCCCCCGGTGAAAATGGGTTACGACGCTGCGATCGCCTTCTTCCGGGTTCGTCGCACCCGTTGCCAAGAGGCGCAGCCATAAACGAAATCAGGCCGGAAACGGATGGCGCCTCAATCCATTGCAAAAAGGCCCGGTTGGGATACCGGGCCTTTCCTCTCCTGCTCGGAGGTCTGAGCGGGAGATGTGTCGAACTTGGTTCAGCTGCGCGGCTTAGAAGCTGCGCTGGAAGCGGAGGATACCGGCCCACTGGTCCTGGTTGACGGAATCGAAGTTGGTATAGGTGACTTCCGGCTCGATGAGCAGGTTCTTGACCGGGTTGAACTTGAGGTTCGTGGTCGCTTCGAAGATCTTCGAGTCGGTGTAGGCGAGCTGCAGGTTCCACTTCAGCTTGCTGTTGATCGGAACGCCGACGCCGCCCCAGACGGCCCAGTCGCCCCAGCCGCACAGATCGCCGCGGCCAGCCGGGCAAGCTGATGCGTTCAGGTTCGAGCCGGCATACTGGTTCAGCTTCTTGCCGTCGGTGTTGTAGCCGCCCATCAGGAAGGCCGTGAAGGCGCCGAAGTCGGCGTCGATACGAGCCTTAACGGCCCCTTCCTCGACGATCGAGTCATAGCCGCCGACGACCTTGACGCCGAAGCCGCCGGTCTTGTAGCCGGCACCGGCAACCACGTTCGGAGCGTAGTGGTCAGCCTTCGACTGAACCCAGGCGCCGCCGAAGGACGACGAGTCCGAACCGGAGTTGGAGTCTTCGAGCGAAACCACAGCCGTGAAGCCGTTGCCGGCATCGTAGTTGTAGGTCAGCTGGTTGAGTTCGTACGGGCCGTCCCAGATCACGTCGTCGTTGATGACGTCGCCGGCGTAGCCGGTGTACAGGTTGTACTGCGAGTCCTGCTTACCGACCAGGAAACCGCCGAGGCTGATGTTGGCCCAGAGCAGCTTGGTGGTGGTGGAGCCGCCGTCGTTCCAGTCGAAACGATAGACGGTGTTGGTCTTCAGCGGACCGTATTCGGTGTCGGTCGCGGTGTCGACGCTCAGCTGGGCGCGGGTGTGCCAGTAGGTGCCGCGGTTGCCGCCAGGGCCCGGATTGTAGGCGTTGTACCAGCCGCCTTCGGTACGGACCATGCCGCCGACCTTGAGGCAGGTTTCGGTGCCCGGGATGAAGAAGTAGCCAGCACCATAGGCGTCGCAGATGCGGACGTATTCCAGCGGCTCCGGCTCGGCAGCGACGATCGCGTCAGCCGCGTGAGCACCCGATACTGCTGCCAGCGCAGCAGCGGAGCCGAGAAGAAGGCTCTTGATGTTCATAGTAACTCCAGTTCCAATATCGATTAGGTATGACTATCCACGCCGAGAAAATCGACGCGCCCTACCCCACCTGGTTTTCAAACGTTGACCCCTGATCTGGGAGAACCAAGACATTCAGTCTCGATTCCGACATGATACATGACGGGACTTGGAGGCGATGTTTAGTAATGTATTTCTATAAAATTTATAGATTATAGAACAGCGTATTCTGTTGCGTAATTGTCACGGTATTGTCATGGGTATACCCGTCCGCAGGCAGGGAGCTGCCGGCGTCATCAGCGGCAAGTAGGCGCAATGGGCCTGTGCTGGGCGGTTCAATATCGCTGGCGAAACGGGCAGAAGCGACAGAGGCGCGATCATGCCGCAGGCATCCACGCCCAGCGATCGGCAGGCGCCTTGGATCGGTTCAGAAAGCCGCTGCGTCAAAGCAAGGAGGCAATGGGGCCGTTCTCTTGGCGATATGAAGCCGCCCGGCGCAATTTCATTGCGCCGCCAGCTCAACTGCCCCCGCTGAAACCTGCCGATCGGATGCGTGAAAATCGACCAGCAGCAACGCGATTTCGTAGCCGCGCCGTTGCAGCCAATGGGCAACGGTACGGGCCCGAACGCCAAGAAGATCGTCGATCAGGACCACTCTTGCGCCTCTCACCGAGATGGTGCGGTAGGCGACGCCCAGCAATTGCCCTCCTTCGGACGACAAGGTTCCCTCAAGATGGACCGTCTCGAATTCTTCGGGTGTCCGCACGTCGAGCAGGTAGGTGGTCCGATTGGGGTCGCCGGCCCACTTTCTTGCCGTATCGAGATCGATTTCCGGGAATTGATCAGGCTCGCTCAATGTTGCGATATGCTGGCGCGCGAAGTCGCGCGCCTCGTCCGTCGGGTCGCGATAGACGCGTGTCCTGCCGCTTTCCAGTTGAAGGCCCGCAGCGCTCCAGGCTTTTGTTCCGTCGTCGAGATAGGCAACCCGGTTTGGAACGTTCGCGTCGATGAGCGTCTGGGCGCCGAGGATGGCGCGCGGCAGTCCGGCACAGGAAACCACGACCCTTGTCGTTTCCGAGGGGACAATATCCCTATAGCGCAAAACCAATTCCGCCCCGGGAACGCTGACTGCGCCCGGGACGTGATCGCGGGCGAATTCCGCCACCGTGCGCGTATCGATGACGATCACGTCTTCGCCTGCGTCCTGCAGCTTTTTCAGCTCCAGCGCCGAAATGGCTGGCGTCTTCCTTTCCTTTTCGACGGCCTTGGAGAAGTCCACGCCGGGTATGTCGAATGTCGGCAGCGGAGCGCCGTCATCGGCTGCGGTCCAGGCTGGTATGCCGCCCTCGAGCGTAAAGATATTCGGCCAGCCGGCCGCCCCCAGCTCGTCGGCCAGGCGCGACGCAATCCCGTCGCCCGCATCGACAAGCACGATACGAACGGCTTTGCGCGGCACGAACCGGCCGAGTTCGTTCACAACCCGGTCTGCCGGCAGGTTGGTGGCAAATAAAGGCGAAGCATAGCCGACAATGGCGGGATCGCGAATGTCGAGCACGGCAAGCTCCTTGCCATCCTCCAGCCAATTGCGAAAGGTGTCCTTGGAAATCGTCTTCTGGCTCATGATTTCGCTCCCGTGCGATGCCGTTTCCTCCTTCAAACCTAGCGCCGGAGTTCGCCGGTGACGACGGTGGAGCCAGGCGCAATCGCCCGGCAAATGGGAAAGCATTTTTATAGTCTATAAAATCTATAGATAAAATTTTCTTACGATGAGGCCGATGCTTTCCTACTGTCTCGGTCATCGAACAGCGACGCGTTCGACCGTGCAGGTTCGATGCGCTGTTCTCGTCCGTCGCCAAGGAAAGGCATTATCGGAATGACCTGTTTGTCGCGCCTTTTTCAGAGAGTCGTCCTGCCAATCGCTCTGGCGGCCTCGTTCTCCATGTCCGCATCGGCCCAGTCCGCAGCGGATCTTTCAACGGTGACGGTCACAATCGGGACGCCGAACAAGACCGGCCTCCATCGTCAGCTGATTGCCGCCGGCGAGGTCGAGAATGTTCCCTATAAGATCAAGTGGGCCGATTTCGATTCGACGCCGCCGCTTGTCGAGGCGTTAAGGGCCGGACATGTGGATATCGCCGCGGGAGGCGATACCGGCGTGCTTTCGGCGATTGCAAACGGCGTGAAGGTGACGATCCTGGCCGCGACCTGGGAGCGCAAGGAAAGCGGCAGCGCCATTCTGGTGCGTGGGGATTCCGATCTCGGCAAGGTGGCCGATCTCAAGGGTCGCAAGGTGGCGCTCCCTTACTTCACCAAGCAGCACTATCAATTCGCCAAGGCATTGGAACAGGCCGGCGTGCCGTGGGATCCAAAGCTGATCCTCAACCTCAACACGACGGACGGCCTGTCCGCTTTGGTCAATGGCCAGGTCGACGCCTTTGTCGTCTGGGACCCGAATACCGCGATCGCCCAGCAGCAGCACGGCGCCCGCATCCTCCAGTCCCTGAGCAAGGTCATCGATACGGCCGGCGTGCTCTACGCGCCGACCTCCTCGCTTGCCGATCCGGCTCGCAAGGCTGCTCTTGAAGATCTCACGCGCCGGATCATCCGTGCGCAGGCCTGGGTCAACGCCCACCCGCAGGAATGGTCGGCGCAGGTCGCCAAGCTGTCCCAGATCTCACCGGACGCCGCCAATCTCCAGACCAGCCGTTCTTTCCAGGAATACGCTCCGGCAACGGATGCGAATGCCTTGAAGGGCTGGCAACAGGAAGTGGCTTATTTTCACCAGAGCGGACAATTCAAGAACGAGTTTCAGGTGGAGAATTACGTCGCCAAGGATTTTGACGATGTGATCAACAGCGAAAACAAGAAGCTCGCAAAGACAAATTGATGGCGACGCTAGCAAGCCTTTCGGACGATACGTCGCCTCTATCGACACCTCGAAGAACCGTTTCGCGGTCGGAGCTTGCGGATCTCGAGCGTATTGTGCCGGTTGGCCGTCAGCGTCGGCGATTTATTCCGGGCGGCGTCATCGGCAAGGGGCTCGGCCCCGCAGCGCTGGTGCTGCTGTGGTCCGTCGGCACGAGTTACGGCTGGATATCGCCGGACCTTCTGCCGACGCCTCAGACGCTTTGGGCGACGCTGATCGATCTCATTACCAGCGGCGATCTCTCCGACGCCCTGACCTTGTCGCTGCAGCGGGTCGCGGCTGGCTTTTGCTTCGGCTTCGTCATCGGTGTCGGTCTTGCGCTCGTTTCGGGACTTTTCCGCCTGGGAGAGGATTTGATCGACGCTCCGATGCAGATGGCACGCACCCTTCCATGGGCAGGCCTCGTGCCGCTTCTGATTATCTGGCTTGGCATAGACGAGACGCCGAAGATCGCGCTCGTCGCATTCGCGGTGACGTTCCCGCTCTACATCAACACCTTTGCCGGCATCCGCAATGTCGACAAGGCGCTGGTCGAGGCAGCGCAGACCCTGTCCTTCGGGCGAGCCGCCCTGATCTTTCAGGTCATCCTGCCCGGTGCCTTGCCCAACCTCCTGGTCGGCCTGCGCTATTCGCTGGGCTCCGCATGGCTGGCGCTCGTTTTTGCCGAGACCGTCAATGCTCAAGGCGGGCTTGGCTATCTCATCATGCATGCACGCGAGGTCTATCGCGTCGATATCATCATTCTCTGCCTCGTCATTTATGCCCTTCTCGGGCTCAGTGCCGATCTGGTCGTGCGGCTGTTGGAGCGGATACTGCTCCGCTGGCGCCAGAACTTCGACGGGGCGTGAGGATGGACAGTTCAGCTCCCAATCCTGCTGCCGGCCTTGCCGTGAGCGTTCAGGGTGTCGTTCGCCGCTTCGGAGACAGAACGATCATAGACCGGCTGAGCCTCGATATCAGGCGAGGGGAGTTCGTCGCCCTGCTGGGCACAAGTGGCTGCGGAAAAAGTACGCTGCTTCGCATCCTGGCGGGTCTCGATCGCGAAATCGAAGGCGAGGTCTTTGTCTCGCGCCGGCGTGGCGTTGCGTTCCAGTCGCCACGGCTCTTTCCATGGAAAAAGGTCTGGAGCAATGTCGTTGCGGGGCTGCCCGCCGGGCGCAACAAGGCGCGAGCCGAAAATGCCCTTGCCGAGGTTGGTCTTGCCCACCGCCGCGATGCCTGGCCCAAGGATTTGTCCGGTGGCGAGGCCCAGCGCGCTTCGCTCGCGCGGGCGCTTGTGCGCAATCCCGATCTCCTGTTGCTGGACGAGCCTTTCGGAGCGCTCGATGCTCTGACGCGCATCAAGGCACAGGCACTCGTCGCCGATCTCTGGCAGAAACATCGTCAGGCTGTTCTTCTCGTCACCCACGATGTGGAAGAGGCCCTGCTGCTTGCCGACCGTGTGCTGGTCATGCGGGACGGCATCGTGGCCCATGAGGCGCCGGTTGATCTGCCGCGCCCCCGTTCGGCGGGCGGCGCGGAATTCGACCGGCTGCGATCGCAGCTTCTGGCATGGCTGGGGGTCGCCGGCCCGGCAGCCGGCAAATTCGACATGGGCACGGGTAAGCCGGCGGGAGGAAAGCTCATGACGCAGGTTCAATTCGGGCAGGCCGCAATTCAAGGAGCATTGCATGACCAGGATCAGTGACGGCTGGGGCAGCGGTCCCAGCGCCCGATATGATGAGATCGCCGCCCATTTCCGCCCGATTTTCGAGCGGATCGCTCAAACCGCGATCGAGAGAGATCAGGAGCGGCGCCTCCCCTTCAGGGAGGTCGAATGGCTGCGCGAGGCGGGATTTGGCGGTCTTCGCATTCCGAAAGCCTATGGAGGGAGCGAACTGACCTTGCCGGAATTGTTTGCTCTTCTGATCGAGCTATCGGCGGCGGATCCCAACATCACGAATATCTTCCGCAGTCATCAAGGCTTTACGGAGGATCTGCTCAACGCGCCCCATGATCAATGGCGCGACGAGTGGCTGTCCCGCCTGGGCGGCGGCGAGATGATCGGCAGCGGGTTCTCCGAGCTCGCCGGGGCGAAGGTGGGCGACTATGCGACGACGATTGTCACGGATGGTGACGGCTATCGCCTGAACGGCGAAAAATTCTACACGACAGGCTCGATCTACGCGGACTGGATCAATCTCGGCGCGATTGACGGATCGGGAGAGCCGATCGCCGCCCTCGTCCCGACCTCGGCAGCAGGCGTCGAAATTCTGGACGATTGGGATGGCTTCGGGCAGGCGCTGAGCGGCAGCGGCACGGCACGGTTCAAGGATGTCCGGCTGGAAAGCTTCCATATCAAGCCGAATTCGGCGCGTTTCCCCTATACGACGGCGTTCTTTCAGCTTGTGCATCTCGCAAGCCTCGCCGGGATCGGCCGAGCCGCCGCCGGCGAGCTATCGCGACATGTGGGCGCGCGGGCACGCATATACCCGCGCGGGAACGGCGCGGCGAGCGCAGAGGATCCTCAGGTCCTTGAAGTCGTCGGCCGGGTGAGGGGTCCGGCATATGCCGCGGGCGCCATCGTGCTGAACGTCGCCGCCGCCCTTCAGCGATCCTATGAAGCTAACCTCGCCGGAGTTGACCCGACCGAAACGGATATTCATCTGCTGGCAGAGATCGAAACGAGCCAGTCGGTGACGGTCATCTCGAAGCTGATCCTGGAGGCGACGACCGTGCTCTTCGACGCTCTCGGGGCATCGGCGGCCAAACGAGCAACGGCCCTGGATCGTCATTGGCGCAATGCCCGCACGATTACATCGCACAATCCGCGCATCTATCACGACCGCGTCGTCGGCGAATTTGCCGTCTCCGGCAAGAAGCCCGTCGCGGTCGGTTACCGAAAGATCATCACGCCCTTCAGCACGACAAGCGAAGTGGCGGAATTGGGCGGGGTATAGACAACAACATGCCAAATGCTCCCGCCACGCAGCGGGAGTTCAATGCAGTTGGCAGCAACGCATTCGCAAGGCACCTCTGCCGGGAACGGGCCTCTTTGCGCTATTCGGCAGGCGGCGATGCTTCCGCGTTCGCCGGAGCTGTCGAGGCGATATCACCGCTATTGGGCTATCCGGACGATCAGCTTGCCGAAATTCTTTCCTTCGAGAAGGCCCATGAACGCTTCCGGTGCGTTCTCAAGTCCGTCCACGATATCTTCCCTGTACTTGAGGCGTCCTTCTGCGATCCACTGCGCCGCCTCGCGATAGAAATCGGGGCGCTGGTCGACGAATTCGCGCTGTATGAAGCCTCGTATCGTCAGGCTTCGGCGCAGGATGCCTCGCATCACCGTCGGAAGCTGATTGTGCCCCTCCGAGATCGAAGGCTCTTCGTTGTAATGGGCGATCAGTCCGCAGACCGGGACGCGCGCGAAGTCGTTGAGCAACGGAAACACCGCGTTCCAGACGTGACCACCGACATTCTCGAAATAGACGTCGATGCCATTCGGGCAGGCGGCCTCGAGCCGGCTGGCGAAATCGCTCGAACGATGATCTATCACGGCGTCGAAGCCGAATTCCCGGCTCGCATAATCGCATTTCTCCGCGCCGCCGGCGATGCCGACGACCCGCGCTCCGAAAATCCTGGCTATCTGGCCGACTGCGGAGCCGACGGCACCGCTTGCCGCCGCAACCACCAGGGTTTCGCCGGCTTTGGGTTTGCCGATATTGCGAAGCCCTGCATAGGCGGTGAAGCCGGTCATGCCGAGAATGCCGAGCGCCGTCGTGATCGGCGCTGCGTCCGGATCAAGCTTGCGCAATGCGGACCCGTCCGAGATCGCATAGCTCTGCCAACCGGAATGCGAGAGAACGATATCCCCTGGCTTGAACGCCGCGTTGCGGCTGCTGATGACCCGGGCGACCGTTCCCCCTTCCATGACGCCGTCGATCTCGACTGACTTGGCATAGGATTTTGCATCGTCCATGCGGCCGCGCATGTAGGGATCAAGAGAAAGATAGAGGATCTGGAGAAGAACCTCGCCTTCGCCGATATCCCGAACCGTCTCTTGTTCAAGCCGGAAATTGGCCGCGACCGGTTTTCCGGTGGGGCGGGACGCAAGCACGATGCGTGTGGTGACGGGCTGGGTGGCCATGCATATGTTTCCTGGCTCTGATTTGTTTTAACAATGAAACTTTAGGCGAGCGGCCGCGCGTTTGCGACCGGATTTATCGTCGTCTCCGCCGACGATCGGCGATCGGGTTATCGATATCGTCGTGGGAATGAATGGTCCCGGTCTATTCCTTGAACCAGAGAGCGACACCATTGGCGGCCTCGGCGTCAACAAGCAGGCCGTCTTCGAACGGCCGAGGCGAAACGCCGCCGAGCGCCAGAGCATCGGCGGCGGCCTTCAGCGAGCGAACCTTGAGTCCGAGCGCGACCTTGCGCTCATTGCCGTCGAAGCCCTGCGGAATGGCCTGCCCGAAGCGGGCGGCGGCGCTGTCTTCCGATAGGAGGTGGATCGTGACGATGCCGGCCTGAATGGAGATGCCGTCCTTGCCGGCTTGAGGGGCCGACGCTGCAGGAAATCCATCCAACAGCCCCGTGATCGTCTGAGGGGCGCGGCTGACGATGAAGACATCGCTGATGTTCACGACACTATTCGGATGGTTCTGATCGACCGACCGCCATACCAGCTCCGGCGTATTGTGCTGGCAAAAGAAGAAGCGGCCATTGGAAATCGCATCTCCGCCGATCTGGAAGGTACGGAAGCTTGCCGGCTTTTGCACGCCATCGACGTCGACAGGGCGCGAGAAATCCTTCCAATCCGTCACCGGTTTGCCGGCCGCCGCCAATTCGCCTTGCAGGGCGGCGGCATCGGTGGTGCGAAAGGCAAGACCGTTCAGGCCTGCCGGATACGACCAGAGATCACTCCTGGCCTTGGCGCCCTCGGGTGGAAAGCCCAGAAGCTCCAGATAGTTGTCGGTAAAGACGGCGAGATGGTTGATCGAGCCGAGCGTGTGATAGCCTCGCGGCGTCAGCGCGAATCCGAGCTTGCGATAAAGAGCTGCGGCGGCATCGAGCTGGTCGAGTACGCCAATAACCGCGTGATCGAGGACGAGGGGCTGGGTCGTGGCAGGCATGAATGGGATCTCCGAAATTTAGATCTGGTCGATGGCGATGGTCTCGTTGGGTCAGGCTCTGGTCCGACCCTGTGCTTCAGGCCCTTGCGAGAGCGCAAAGACGATAGAAAGGGCCGGGCAGTTCATGCCGCGCGCCTCATACGGATCCTCACTCATCTCGGCTCCAGCCTTTGATCTCCGCCGTCTTTTCGACGAGGGATGCATAGTCCTTGCCGATCTCGTCCAGCTTGTTTACCAGTTCAGAGCCGGATCCGCCGAGCAGGCTCAGATAATCCTCGCCTCTTTGGGATTTGTCCCAATCATTCCCGATAAATCGCGCGGCCGCCCTGCCGGAGGCGGACACTTCCGGTTCCGGATCGCGAAACGATGCGGCCGTTTGTTTCAGGCCCTCAAGGAAAGCCGTGTCGTCGAGGCCGCTATAGGGCTTTCCTTCGGAATTGGTCACATTAAGGAAAATCTGCTCGTCTCCGAACACCGTATAGCCACCGCCCAGGCCCTTTCTCGTAGCGTCCGCCGCCTCGAAGAACCTTTGGGCGACGGCAGCGTTGAGGCTGTCCTTGGGAAAGCGCACGACGACGAAGCCGGTTCGGCCGGTGGTGTCGTCGAGGCGAGAGGCAAGGACGCTGTATTGACGGAAGACGTATCCCAGAGAGCCGGCAAGCCGATCGGCCGCGACGTCATCAAGGTCTCCCTCGGTCTGAAGCGACGCGTTTGTTTTCAGGAGATAACCGCCCGGCGTCACCTCCGTCTCCAAGGTCGCAGGATCGATCCCGTTGGCCGCTACGATCCTCGGTACGATCTCCCTCAGCACGTCAACCGAAAAGGCTGCCCGATCATCGTAGCTGGCCTTGGCAAGCTGCGGCAGGTGAAAGCCTGCAGAAGGCGTTGCCTCATAGGACAGAAGCACCTTCTGACCCGCCACCGCCGTCGTCTGAAACGAAAACGGGAGGATGACGAGCAGCGCCGCCATCCTCAATGTCGCTTTCAACACCGAGGCTCTTTTGGAGAATAGTCCGCTATGCATGTATGATGTCCTGATTGAGCGCCGCAGCGTTCCTTGGCGATGGCGATGGAGGAGGTCGATCTTCAGCGGCGGCCGAGACCATGGATTCGCACGGCTCTTCGCCGCAAGGGAGAGGTTGCCGCGTTCATGAAAACTTCGGCCTGTTCCATCAATGACGGTGCCTGAAGCGGCGCGAGGAGATTGCCGCGGAGAGTTCCGCGCATTTCGCTCGCAGCTCCTTGTCAGTGCCGTCCTCGAAAGGGTCTTCGAGGAACAGCGCGCTGAATTCTCGAAGAAGAAGCTTCGTTTCGATATCGTCGCGCTGCGCGGAGAGACGGAAGAAGTGGCGTAGCCTGGCCATGATTTCTCTCCCCGTCAGGCGGCGCGATGGGCGCCGGCGCTCGATACGAGCATCAGTTTATGGATCGCGCGCAACACCTCCGATGACGACGCAAAGTGCTGGCCATCGAGCTCATGCACATGAAATTTCACGGTAATGAACTTGAGCAAGTCCCGGTCCGGTACGACAATGCCAACCGGCACGCCGGCATATTCGATCACCTGTTTTGCCATTGCCGTCACCCCACACAATCTGTCCTTCAGCTACGCTTGCCGAGCGGGAAGGGAGGTTATTAGTCCATAATTTTAATAGACTATATGATGTGCCAACAGGGATGGCTATTCCGGTTGATACCAAATGGACCCGACAATCGTAGAAAAGAATTCCAAGATCTTGCCCGAAGTTTCTCTTCTGGAAATTGCCCGCGAATTGAAACGTTCCGATAGGAGCGCCCTGATATGCGTGTTCGCTCAGGCGTTGCCCCCGCGAATTCGAAAGCTCGCTCGAGCGGTGGCCGTGTTGTGGCGATATGTTTCAAGCTTGCGCCGGATATTAGGCATATATGTCGGATACCGGCGAAAATTCGAACACTCTATCTGTCGCCTTTGACGCCCGTCGGATGCACTATCTCCATAGTCAACGCGTTCGGCGTTTCGTTCCTCCCTGTTGCGCTGCGTTGGCTGTTCCCTCTGGAGGTTTTACCTTCAAACCTTAAAGGGCTCCGGCTATGCCGAGAGCCCTTCCTTTTTGTTTTGTGATGACACAGCTATGGGTCGCCCATCCTTTCGGTGACGATCCGGACAGCGGAACTCGCGAGACGTCGCCGCTGACCTGTCTTTGCAAGCGCGCGCCCTCTATCTCATGCGATGTGCCGTCAATTCGGCATCCGCCGTCTCGCTGGGTCGGGAGTGGACCAGATACTGCCTTGTCATGGACGGGTTCGAGAAATGCGTTTGCGTCGGCTGGAAGATACGTCGTGCGCTCTGCGCCCGCCGTTCCAGCAGCTGTTCGAATGCCTGTTTGATCCTCATCACATGCTTGGTTTTATATTCGAAGCCCGTGTTGTGAAGATGGATCAACATGGAGGCGTTGACTTCGAACACCACGACCCGGCCCTCGGAATCCAGCGAACAATCGATCCCGAAATAGTCCAGTCCCACCTCTCTTCGGATCGCATCCAGCGCCGCCATGGCCCCGGTTCCGAAGACGTCGTGGGGTCGTTCCAGGAATGCCTGCTCTTCCTTGCGCATCCATTCGACATCCGCCATGCGGGTTGACATGTGATGGACCTTCCAGACATCCCCGATTGCCAGGTGATAAGGGAGAATTTCGTCCCCGACGAAGATGAAGCGGTATTTGCGATAAAAGCCGTCGGCCGACCTGTAGTCGAAGAAATCGGTGAGATAGAGAGGTTGATCTCCCGCCTGCTCGGCAAAGGCACTCAATTCCCGAGAGGTGGAGAGCAACTCCATCTTGTCGCCTCCATGAGTGCCTGCGTGGCGGGCGATGAGGTTGATGCCCGGGAGAGTGTTTGTGCACAGGAACCGGTATAAAGCGGTTGCCTCTACCCGAATGGTGGCCGGCACGACCGCGCCGGCAATGGCCGCAAGCCGTTGTGCGATGCTCTGGCGATCCGTGCCGAGGATCAATTGCGGATGATTGATCACGGGCTTTCCGATGGAATCGACGAAATCCCCAGCCTGGGCGACGATATCTCGCCCGAGATCGGCCTCTGAAACCAGATTGACGACGACGTCCGCATTCACTGCGCGCGGATCGTCGGAATGTCCGGGCAGAATAAGGACGACATCGGCGTCGTAGCAGCTGTCGCTGATCAGATCTTCATAGGGCGTGTTACCGGAAAACGGCGAAAAGAGCAGTAGCGCCTGGAAGCGTGCCGGCTGGCATTTCGCTCGGTAGCTGCGAGCGACGCCCTTGGCCGCGACACGGCGAAAACAGTCATACGCCTGCCCGGTATTGCCGAGTTCCTGCTCGATGCCGGCGCAGAACAGCAGTGCATCCTTGTTGTCCGGTTCGATATGCAATGCAGCTTGTGCATGAGCAAGGGCAGCCTCCCTCTGCCCCGTCCGCTTGAGCGCAAATCCCTTGTTGTAGAGACATTGAAAGTTTGCCGGCGAGACTTCCAGCCCTTTGTCGTAGGCCGATATCGCGCGTCCGAGGTCATCGTGCTTCATGCAGAGATCGCCGAAGAGCAGCCAGGACGATGCGTCGTTCGGCGCCAGCTGACAACAACGCATGGCCGACAGGGCCGCTCCCGAAACGTCGCCAAGCGCCGATAGAACCTGGCAGCGCTTGGTGAACGCTGCGACGTAGTCATCCTGAAGCTCTATTGCCTTGTCGAGGCTCGAAAGCGCCTCGCGCAAACGTCCCAGCTGCGTGAGCAAGGCACCATGATGGTACCAGGCAGAGGCGTGGTTCCAACGGGGCACGAGCGCGGCTTCGTAACACTGCAATGCGCGCGCAAGATCCCCGGTGGCCTGGCAGGCCATGCCGAGGCCCGAGAGCGCTTGAGCGTCGCCGGGGTTGACGGCAAGGGCGGCCTCGAACCAGGAAATGGCTTCCGGCGATCTATCATTGTGCAGCAGCAGGTAGCCGAGCGTGCAGCAGGCCAAAGGCTGCGATCGGATAAGATCCTGAACAGCCAGCAGGCTATTGATGGCGTCCTGGCTGTTTCCCGATGCCATCAGCTCGGAAACGTGATGCAAGATTCCGGCGAGTGCGGCCGGGTCCGGTGGGGTGACACCTGACGGCAAGATCATCCGCGTCTGCTTTCAGTTAAGGAGAGTGGGAACGTCGATTGCGAAAAAGCGGCTCTTCCCGGGAGGCGGTAGCCCCAGCTCTCCCGGCGCATCCGAACGCAGCGAGCACTGCTGCCGCCATGTTGTGGCGTCGCCGCAATGGTGCGGACAACGCCGGCCGGGCGGATCGGGGTGACGATGGGAAGGATTCTATTTCCGAATATCGAATTTCGGAGGAAGGACATTGCGGGCTCATGAATCGCGGTGAGCCGGTGTCTGCCTATGCGACGTGGAACAATGCATGGCGGCGGTTGCCTGCTCTATAAATCGGAAACATTACAGACAAGGAGCTTCCTGCTCGCCGCTTTTGACGCTGTGCCGCCTAGGAGGTCAGATAAGACTGGCAAAGACAACTGACATTTATGAATATTACGTAAATTTAATCAAATCTACTCTGGAGCTTGCAGGAAGTTGCATCGTTTCCCGCAAATTGCATTTCGAGAGCGAGTGCTTATCTTAAGTCGTCTCCAGTCAATACTTGAACGCCTGCGTTGGTAATACGTAGCCTCGAGGTAGTCGGCGCGTAGCCGAACTCAACCCTTGGCTACGCCCCAAGGCGCGCAGATCGGCAATTCGCCATCATTGTTGATATCGGCAGCCGCAGACTATCCGTACCGGTGCGGCTCGGCAGCGGCGAACAATGCGCGGTATCCTTCGAATTCTCAGCTGCGAAATTCGGTGTGCGGGATCCAGAAGGTGACCATTCCACACGATGCGTCGCCGCTGATTCGCGTCGCTCAGCGCAAGTTACGGCGTCATCAAACAAGTCGGGAATTGTTGCGGATCTGCAAGTCGAATGTCCCGGGAGGAGTGCGGTGCCAGCGACGTGGCCGGTCGTTCGGATCCCTTCAAGGCGACCCATCTCGTTCGGCGTTGCCGCTCCGTCCTTCAATGCGAGCGAAAACCCGGTCCAATGCCGAGACTATTGCGGCACGGCCGCCTCTCTCTTCGAAATCCGACAGAACCTGCTCATTCACCCCGCCCTTCGTTGCGAATTCTTCGCTGAGCGCGTGAAACGAATGTCCGCTGCCTTCGTTGGCCCGCTGCGCGAGGCTTTCAAATAGCGGCGCAATATAGGCTCGTCCCTTCGAGCGATCGAGCCCGTTCTTTTCCAGCCAGTCTGTCGTGAACTCCATGACGCCGAAGAAGGTCGACATCATGGCGCTGGCAGCGGCAAGAAGATCATATTCCTTTCGGGATTCGCATTGAACGGCGGTGCCAAGGGCATCGAAAAGGGCGGCTATCTCGGGATCGGGCGGATAGACGGCGGTTGCGCCGCGACGATTCGCGACAAAAGGCAACGGGATCGCCTGAACCAGACTTATGTCCGCCTGGATCCAGTCGAGCAAGCTTTGGCGCTCCATCGTCGCGACAACGCTGACGATGCTTTGTCCATCTCTGAAGCGGAGCCCGCGTATCACGTCTTCGGCAATCTGCGGGCGTATGGCCAGCACGACGATGTCGCTGCGATCGACGACTGCCTGGTTATCGGCGGCAACGGTCACATCGTCGAATCTGGCGGCAAGCCTTGCCGCGATGTCCGCATTGCGAGGCGAGAGATGGATGGCGGATACGTGCTTAGGCCCGGTCAGGAGACCCTGCACCATGGCTTCCGTGATCGCGCCGGTTCCGACAAAGCCGATTGTTTTCATCCCGGCCACCTACTGTGCCGCTCGCGCCGACCCGAGCGGGACGTCGGTGGTGTAGTTCTCGCGCATGAAGTTGATGAAGTTATCCTGGAACTGCCGGGTGTGAGCATGAGCGAGTTCATCCGCCAGATCGACGTTCTTGTCGCGGATCGCCTCCAGCATCAGACTATGCTCGTCCGTGAGAAGATACCCCTCGTGGGTGCGCTCCAGATACTCGAAATGCAGATGCAGCATACGCTGGCCCTGAGACAGGAGCTTGTCGTAGAAGGTCGCCAGATACTGGTTCTTGCCGGCATAGGCGATCGCCATATGGAATTCCTTGTTGGCCTCCGACATCGCCAGATGGTTTCCGGTTCTGACCGCGGTCGCGAAGGCCTTTTCCCGCTTGGCGATCAGCTTCAGATCGGTATCCGTTCGCAGCGCCGCCGCCAGCCGCGTGTTCATTCTCTGGGCGATGTCGAGTGCTTCCACGTATTTCGGAAAGGTCGCCACCTCGATCGGCGCGACGATCGTGCTGCGGTTGGAGAGCGTGACGACGAGCTCGTCGGCGCCCAGGCGGATCAGGGCTTCGCGCACCGGCGATCGCGACATGTCGAAACGCTCGGCCAGGCTCATCTCGTCGAGGAGCTGGCCCGGCGGCAGGGCGAGAGCGAGAATTTCGTTTCGCAGCGTTTCATAGACGCTTTTCCAACCGGTTCCGCGGACGCGTTTCACTTCGGTTTCGTCAGACACTTAGGTCCCTTTCATCGGCGCATGCTGCATTGGGTCAGAAAAGCAGCGTGTCGGCAATGTAATTTTTCCGCTTGACTTTGTCGACACGCTGTTGACATAAATTTGTCAGTCGACACGCAGCCGACAGAAAAATTGAAAAGAAACGGCCAAAGCCGACGAGTGGAACCGCGCTTCGCGCACAGCAAAAGAGGAATGCCGATGCTTTCGAAGTTGATCACGTCCGCCTTGCGGGCGTTGCCTGCGCTCGCCCTCATGGGAGGTCTTTCCGTCACCACAGCACATGCCCAAACCGCCGATGGCTACTGGCAGGGCGTGCAGAAGGCCGGTGTCCTGAGGTGTGGAGCAGCCGTAGCGCCGCCCTACGTCATGCGCGATCCGGCAACGGGCGAGTATTCGGGCTTCTTTGCCGATCTCTGCAAGGAATTTGCCGATGTTCTCAAGGTGAAGCCGCAATTTGTCGATACGACATGGGACAATATCGTTGCCGGTCTTCAGGCCGGAAAATGGGACGTCTCGCTGGCCCTGAACCGGACGCCCACCCGCGCGATGGCCGTTCAGTTCTCCATCCCGGCGATGGAGTATCAGATCTCGCTCGCCTACAATAAGAACAATCCGAAGATTCCGGCGACGGCGGTCTCGGTGGCGGATATCGACAAGGCCGGTGTGACGATCGCCGTCATGTCCGGAACAGCCCAGGACAAGGCAATCTCGGCAGCCGTTAAGAATGCCACCATCATGCGTCTTCCCGGCAATGACGAGACGCGCCTGGCCCTTACCTCGAAGCGCGCCGACATTCTGGTCGACGCCTCCGACACCAACCAGCTTCTGACCCAGGCAAATCCCGACTGGGCCGTCGCCCTGAACCCGCAGCCCGCGCTTGCCAAGCAAGGCGTATCTTTCGGTCTGCCGCACAACATGTCCGCGGCGGACGTCGAAGTCGCGAACATCTTTCTCGAGGAGAAGGTAGCTACCGGTCATGTCGACGAGCTGATCCGCAGGGCCGTCGAGGAAGTCCTCAAGGGGGCAAACTAAGTCCCGCCCGGCGTCGGCGCTTCGTCGCCGGCGCACTCTCTCGCTTTTCAGACAAACCGAGATCGGCCATGACCATGTCCTTCAGCCTTCCCCTCGTCAAAATGCAGGCCCTTCACAAGAGCTACGGCAACGGAGCCATTCAGGTGCTGAAAGGCATCGACATCGAAATGAAACCTGGCGAGCGCGTCGTTGTCATCGGCCCGAGCGGCGGCGGCAAGAGCACGCTGCTCCGGGTGATGATGGGCCTGGAGCAGATAGACAGCGGGTCGATCAGCTTTGACGGCAAAGCCTATATTTCGTCCGGAGGTGCCGGCAAGAAGACCCTCATCGATACGGAAGTCCGCCGGTCGATCGGCATGGTCTTTCAGCACTACACGCTCTTTCCGCATTTGAACGTGATGCAGAACCTCTTTCTTGCGCCTTGCAAGGTGCGCGGGGAAGCCAAGGCACATGCGATGGCGCGCGCGGAGGCTCTCCTGGAACGGTTCGGCCTGGCAGCGAAGGCCAGGGCCTATCCGGCCCAGCTCTCCGGCGGTCAGAAGCAGCGCGTCGCCATCGCCCGCGCCCTGATGCTGGATCCCAAGCTGATGCTGTTCGACGAGGTCACGTCGGCGCTCGACCCGGAGCTTGTCAGCGAGGTCGAGCAGGTGATCCTGCAACTGGCATCGCAGAACATGCCGATGATGATCGTCACCCACGACATGTGGTTTGCGAAGAACATCGCCTCGCGCGTGATTTTCTGTGCCGGCGGCGTCGTTGTGGAGGATGGCCCTCCCGAACAGGTGCTCGGCTCTCCCAGGGAGGAGCGGACGAAGGAATTCATCGACCGCGTCTTCCATATCAAGCAGCAGGGGGCGGTCGCGTGAACTACACGTTCGACTTCAACGCTGTATCGATCGCGCCGCTGCTGCAGGGGTTGTGGGTTTCCCTGGAGCTGACCGCGGCGGCCAATGTCATCGGCATCGTTCTGGGCTTTGGATTGGCCCTTCTGATCATGAGCCCCTACAGGCTGGTCCGCTTGCCTTTCGTGCTCTTCGTCGAATTTTTCCGCTGCACGCCCGCCATCGTTCAGATCGTCTGGATATTCTACTGCGTTCCGATGATCTTCGACGTCTTCCTGGATCCGATCACCATGGGCGTGCTGGCGCTCGGGCTGAACCTCATGGCGTTCAACGCCGAGGCCTATCGGGCGGCAATCCAGGCGGTTCCGAAGGAGCAGATCGACGCGGGGATTGCGCTTGGCCTCTCGCCGCTGCAGCGCGTGCTCTACATCGTCTTCCCGACGGCATTCCGTGCCTCCATCCCCGTTTTGCTGACGAACGGCATCGTCATCTTCCAGCAGAGCGCGCTCGTTGCGATCGTCGCAATCCAGGACCTGATGTACCAGGGAAAGACGCTTGCGACCGAAACGTACAGACCGATCGAAACATTCACCGTCGTGGCGCTGATCTATTTCGCCGTGTCCTTTCCGATCACGCAGATCGTCGGCTTCCTGGAACGCCGCCGACAGCTTCTCGTCAGCTAGGAGGCCAAGGATGACACTCGATTTCTCGATCCTTCCGCGCTTCGAGCACGCGCTTTTGCTCGGTCTTTGGATGACCGTAAAACTGACCGTGACCTGCATCGTGCTCGGATGTTCCCTCGGCTTTCTGGTCGGCCTTGCCAGAACATCCCGCAATCTCGTGCTGAAAGCCGTCTCCAGCATCTATGTCGAGTTCTTTCGCGGCACGCCGGTCCTCATCCAGCTCTTCTGGATCTTCTTTTGCCTGCCTCTGCTGCTTGGCGTCGAGCTGTCAAACCTCGCATCGGGTGTCATCGCATTGACCCTCTACATGGGGGCGATCACCAGCGAAACCTTCCGGGCGAGCCTGAAGTCGATCGGACCGGAGCAACTGGATGCCTGCGTTGCTCTCGGACTTCCCCGAAATGTCCAGATCGTCAACGTCGTGCTTCCGCAGGCCGTCTTGCGCGCGGTCCCGACATTGCTGTCGAATTGCGTCAGCCTGTTCAAGGAGAGCGCCCTGGTTTCGGCGGTCGGCATGGCCGACCTGATGTTCGTCGGCCAGAACATCTCGAACAATACCGCGCGTCCCGTCGAAGTTCTGACCGTCGTCGCCCTGATCTATTTCGTCATCGCATTTCCGTTGACGCGAGCCGTCTCCCTCATCGAGGCGCGCATACTCAAGAAACTCGCCATCTAAACGCAATCGCTTCACGTACAGGAGATTTTCATGAAACTGTCCGGCGTCATGCCCGCGCTCATCACCCCCTTCGATGCGAACGGCAAGGTCGATTTCAAGGCCTTCGAACGACATCTAACCGCGCTGCGCGCCGCCGGCGTGACCGGCTGGGTGCCCATGGGGTCGACGGGCGAGTATTCCGCGCTGTCGAATGCAGAGCGCGACGACGTGTTGAAGTTCGTCAAGGACTTCGCAAGGGAAGGCGAAGCGCTGATTGCCGGCACGAACGCGCCTGCTAGCCGAGAGGTCATTGAAAACACGCTTCGCGCGAAGGAAATCGGCTACGATACCGTTTTGCTGGCGACGCCTTTCTATACACGCCCGACGCAGGACGAACTCCTCGCCCATTTTCGCAGGGTGCTCGACGCAACCGATATCAACCTCGTGCTCTACAGCTATCCGTACAAGGATGGTGTCGAGATCGGCTTCGATATTCTCGATGCGCTCGCGGACGATCCCCGCGTTCTCGGCATCAAGGAAAGCTCCGGCTCGCTCCAGCGCGCGATCGACATTCATTCCCGGTACAAGGGCCGCATTGATCTGATCTCCGGGTCGGACGATATCGCCCTCGACTTCATGTTCTGGGGCGCGGACGCCTGGATCTGCGGACCCGCCAATTGCATGGCGAAGGCCTGCGTCGATCTCGATCGAACCTTCCGCTCGGGTGATCTTGCCGCCGCGCGCGAGAAGATGATCGTGCTCTATCGTGCGATGAACATTCTCGAGAGTGGAAAGTTCGTGCAGAAGGTCAAGTATGGCTGCGATCTTCAGGGTCTGCCCGTCGGCAATTGCCGCGCGCCGCTCGGCGAGCTGACGGCCGATGAGAAGGCTGAATTCAAGGCCGCGATGCAACCTATCCTGAACTGGTGAGCGGATCGGGTATCGCGGTGCGGTGGCGCCTCGATACCCATTTTTGAGGACGTGAAGTGGCTTCAATCGTTGTCGTCGGCGCCGGTATAATTGGAACCAGCCTTGCTTATGAGTTGCAGCGCCGCGGCCAGTCCGTCGTGCTCGTCGACAAGAGCGCGCCGGGGCAGGGCGCCTCCTATGGCAACATGGCCAGCATCGCGGTGACCGAGTTCATGCCTGCCTCGCGCCCCGGTATCTGGGCGCAGATGCCCAAATGGCTTCTCGATCCCGAAGGGCCCGTTCGCATCCGGCCCTCCTATGTGCCGCGGCTGATCCCCTGGTTTCTGCGTTTCATAGCCGCAAGCCGTCCATCCAGGCTGAGACAGCTTGAAGAAGCCGGCGCGGCGCTGTGCGCACGCGTCCACGAGGATCTTGGAGCCTTCCTCAAGACGACTGGTCTCGAGCATATGCTGAGCGCCGAAGGATGCCTCAGTCTTTACGCCGACGAGGCCGAGTTCCGGGCCGATCGCGAGCATATCGAAATTCTCGAACGCTTTGGGTTCCGGCACGAGATCCTCGGCGGCAATGCCATCCGCGATCTCGAACCGGCGCTGACGACGAAGATCACAAAGGCCGTCCTGTTCCCGGACAATCGTTCGATTGCCGATCCCTATGGGTTCGTCCTTGCCATAGCCGACAGGTTCAGAGCCCTGGGGGGCATTATCGAACAAGGCGGGGTGATCGGCTTCGAGCATCGCGAGGAGGGCCTATCCGCCGTCAGGCTGAACGACGGACGATTGCTTGCTGCAGACAAGTTTGTCCTTGCGGCAGGCGCCTTCACGGCACGGCTCTCGGACATGCTGAGAGAGTACATCCCGCTTGAGACCGAGCGGGGCTACCACACGCAGATCATGGATCCCGGCGTTTCGATGCGTCATTCGATCATATGGCCGGCGCGTACCTTCATGGTCACGCCGACGGCCGGCGGCATCCGGGTCGGCGGGACGGTCGAGATGGCGGGCCTTGATGCGGCGCCGGATTATCGCCGGGCAAAAGTGCTGGTGAAGCGAGCCAGGGAGGCGCTTCCCGATCTGCAGCCGCGCCAGGCAACGGAGTGGATGGGGCACCGTCCGGCTCTTCCCGACACGGTGCCCGTGATGGGGCCGTCAGCCAAGCGAAGAAACCTCTGGTACGCGACAGGCCACGGTCATCTCGGCCTGACCTATGCGGCGACCACCGCCCGGCTGATGGCGGACATCATTACTGGTGTCAAGCCGCCCGTGGACATGAAACCCTATAGCGTCGACCGGTTCTAGCGCCGCGGCGACCGATGTCAGTAAGGATATGAAGATGCGAAGCGAACTCTACATCGACGGCAATTGGGTGAAGCCTCTCAAGGGGGGCGTCTGCGAGGTGATCGATCCGGCGACCGAAGACGTCGTACAGACGATCGCAGCCGCAACGGCCGAAGATGTCGATGTCGCCGTCAGGGCGGCCAGGCGAGCTTTCGACAAGGACGGCTGGCCGAAGCTTTCAGGCACACAACGGGCGAAATACCTGCGCGCGATCGCCAAGGGTATTCGCGCCCGGCAAGCGGAGATCGCTCGTCTGGAGGTGATCGACAACGGCAAGCCGTTGCCGGAGGCAGACTGGGATATCGCCGACGCCGCCGGCTGCTTCGATTTTTATGCCGGGCTTGCCGAGCAGCTCGACAACAATCCGGTGGAAACGATAGCTCTCGCGGATGATCGCTTCACATCGAAGGCGGTCAGGGAGCCGATCGGCGTCGCCGGCGCCATCATTCCCTGGAATTATCCGCTGTTGATGGCCGCCTGGAAGGTTGCGCCCGCTCTGGCCGCCGGCTGCACGGTCGTTCTCAAGCCGGCCGAGCTGACGTCGCTCACCGCATTGGAGCTCGCCGCCGTCGCCGATGAAGCCGGACTTCCGCCGGGCGTGCTGAACATCGTCACCGGTTCGGGTTCGGTCGCGGGACAGGCCATCATCGATCACAAGGGCGTCGACAAGCTGGCGTTCACGGGCTCCGGTCCGGTGGGATCGAAGATCATGGCGGCTGCGGCCCGCGACATCAAGCGCATCAGTCTCGAGCTTGGGGGCAAGTCGCCCTTCGTCGTGTTCGACGATGCCGATATCGACGAGGCGGTGGAATGGATCATGTTCGGCATCTTCTGGAACCAGGGCCAGGTCTGCTCGGCAACGTCCCGCGTGCTCGTGCATCAAAAAATCTACCAGCGCCTGCTGTCGCGCCTCGTCGAGGAGACGGGCAAGATCAGGATCGGCAACGGTCTGGAAGAAGGCGTCCTTCTGGGGCCGTTGGTGTCGAAGCGGCATTACGATCAGGTGGTCGCAGCGATCGAAGGCGCCCGCAAGGCCGGGGCGACGATCGCCTGCGGTGGAACGCGCCCGGAAGGGTTCGACAAAGGCTACTATCTGCGCCCGACCGTGCTGACGGACGTTCCGCTCGACAGCGCCGCCTGGGTCGAGGAGATATTCGGCCCGGTCGTGTGCATCAGGCCCTTCGGGAGCGAGGAGGAGGCGATCGAGCTTGCCAACGACTCCCGTTTCGGCCTTGCCGCAGCCGTCATGTCGAAAGACGATTCTCGTGCCGAACGCGTCGCCGCAGCGTTCCGGGCAGGTATCGTCTGGATCAATTGCTCGCAGCCGACGTTCACCGAGGCCCCATGGGGCGGATACAAGGAATCCGGAATCGGACGGGAGCTCGGCCGCTGGGGTCTCGAAAACTATCTCGAGACCAAGCAGATCACCAAATACGTCACCGACAAGCCCTGGGGCTGGTACATCAAATAGGGGTCTCACCGGATGCGTTTCGAACGATCTCTCGAACTGCTGCTCGTTCACTGCCAGGGCGAGCTCGGCCACGTCCTCGTCGCCGGCGCTCCGGACATTCCCGGCGCGACGATGCTCGACAAGATGAACCACATCAATACGGTCGACGATAGTCTCAGGCGCTTCGTCACCTTCGAGCCGCGCGCCAATGTCGCCATGTCCGTCAATCTGCTGGTGGCGCCCACGCGCGCCGACGCCGATGCCGGTTTCATCGTGCTGCAGGCGGACCGTGCCCATCCCATGTCGGGCAGCAATTGCATCTGCGTTGCCACGGCGCTTGTCGAAAGCGGCCGTGTTCCCATGCACGAGCCGGAGACGGTGGTCCGGCTTGATACGCCGGCCGGCCTTGTCGTCGCCCGCGCCCGCTGTGAGAACGGCCGTTGCCTCAGCGTCAGCCTCGACAACGTGCCGAGCTTCGCGGAACGGCTCGATCACCAGATCGACACGCCGCTCTGGGGTCGCGTCAAGGTCGATATCGCATTCGGCGGCGTCTACTATGCTCTGGTCGACGTAGGTCAGCTTGGGCTTACCATCCGGCCCGACAACGCACGGGCGCTCGCCGAAGCAGGCATTGAGCTCAAGCGTCTTCTCGCCGAGCAGGTGGCGGTCGTTCATCCGACGCTTCCCGGGATCGATGAGATTGCATACGTGATGTTCCGCGACGCGGAGCCGGACGGCGCGGTTCGCACCTGCACGACACTGCAGCCTGGCCGTGTCGACCGCTCACCCTGCGGAACCGGCAGCTCTGCCAATCTCGCGACGCTCCATGCACGCGGCGCGGTCGGCGTCGGCGATGTCCGGACGTCTCGTTCCATCATAGGCGGAGAGTTTCTCGCCGAGGCGATCGGTGAAACGGAAATCGGCGGCCGCAAGGCCGTGCTGCCCCGCATTACCGGGCAGGCTTACATCTACGGACGCTCGGAACTCCGTATGTCCGATGACGATCCGTTTGCTGCGGGCTTCGCTCTCTCGGATACGTGGGGTCCGCAGGTGGGCCTGCTGAAATAGGAGACTGAAATGAGCAAGTCACTTGAAGGATACGCCATACTGGTCACCGGGGCGTCCGGGGGAATAGGTGCCGCTATTGTCGAGCGGCTTGCTGCGGAAGGCGCAAGGCCGATCATCCACTACGGTCGGGACAGGGAAGGGGCCGAAGCCTTGCTTGCCCGCATTGGCGGTCACGGCTGGATTGTCCCAGCAGATCTGTCGACCGAGCAAGGCCCTTTCGGCCTTTGGCGAGATGCCGTCGCGGCTGCAGGAAGGGTTCATGGCCTGGTGAACAATGCCGGCATTCGCGCCGAGATTTCCGTCGAGGCATCTCCGGAAGACTGGAAGGCCGCCTGGCAGAGGGAATTCCAGATCAACTTCTTCGCCGCCGCCGATCTTTCCAAGGAAGCGATCGTCCATTTCAAGGCACATGGCAGCGGCCGCATCGTCAGCATCGCCAGCCGCGCCGGTCAGCGCGGTTATGCGGCCGAGGCGATGCCTTATGGCGCGAGCAAGGCGGCCCTCATCAACCTGACCAAGTCCATCGCCCGCAGCTTCGGGGCCGAGGGTGTGACGGCGGTGGCGATCGCTCCTGGCTGGGTGCGCACGGACATGGCGGAGGATTTTATCGCCGCGCATGGAAAGGCCGCCGCCGTCGCGGAGATTCCGATCGGCGACATGGCGACGCCATCCGAGGTGGCTGAACTTGTCGCATTCGTCCTGCGGCCCAGCCAGGCGTCGCTGAACGGAGCGACGCTCGATGTCAATGGCGGAAGCTACATTCGATAATATGGAGATGGTTCTCATGAAGCGTTTTGAGGAAAAAGTTGCGATCGTCACGGGAGCGGGCGGCGGGATCGGCTCGGCCATCGCCAGGCGCCTTTCGAGCGAGGGGGCTTTCGTCGTCGTCACGGATGTGAACGCCGAGGCGGCCGCGCACGTCGCAAGCGATATCGAGGCTGCCGGCGGCAAGGCGCGGGTGATCGCGGCAGACATCTCAAGCAGGGATTCATGCTTCAATCTGGTTGGGCAGGCATTCGGCTGGCGGAACCGCTTGGATATCCTCGTGAACAATGCGGGTATCAATCGTCGTGGTAATCTGCTGTCATTGTCGGACGAGGATTGGGACATCAGCTTCGCGGTCAATCTCCACTCGATGTTCCATCTGTGCCGTGCAGTTCTTCCGCACATGGTTGCGGCGGGCGGCGGCGCGATCGTGAACACCGCCTCGCAATGGGGGCTTCATCCCGCGCCCAATCATATCGCCTACAACACCACGAAGGCGGCTGTTGCGGCATTCACGCAGAACCTGGCCCGCGACTATGCGCCGGACAAGATCCGGGTCAACGCAGTCTGCCCGGGCGAGATCCATACGCCTATGCTGGAGGCCGGGGTGAAGCGGTCCGGCCGCACGATCGCGGATCTGGACAGGCTCGTGCCCTTCGGGCGCATCGGCAAACCCGAAGAGGTCGCCGCGCTTGTCGCATTCCTGGCCTCGGACGAAGCCGCGTTCATGTGCGGGTCGCTGGTCGAGATCACCGGTGCCCAGGCCGTCGCTTAGGGAGCTTGCGACGTTTGGTCTGCGTCGAGGCGATCCTCCACGGAGGATCGCCTCGTCAATCGAAATGAACCGCTACTGACGCTCCCCGAAAGAAATGGGGTAGGTGTGGTTACGGAACGTCAGCATCGGATCGGCTGGGTCGATGCCGGGATGCGAGGTGCCCGGCAGGAACAGGGTTTGCTTGTCGGCGACATCCTTGTCGGCCGGCAGGCGATCGAAGGTGAAGGTCCCGAGCTTGACGAGCTTGCGGCTTTCCGGCCATGCGATCGAAGGGTCTTCGATCTTGTCGCCATCCTCCCCGATCTGCGCGTACCAGTCGAATTCCACAGGCGCCTTGGCGATGCGGGCGACGATCTCGTCCTGCAGATAGTTCGGGCCCATGGTTTTCAGCTCTTCCGGCCGCAGGTAGCGCTCGCCGGCCCTGGGAACGAAGCGATACCGCACGAACGCCGATTTGCCCGCGGCATTGGTCCACTTGAAGGAGTTGATGCCGAAGAAAGTCGCGGTCGCGTAGGACGCCGGCGAGGTCAGCGTCTCGACGAAGTGTTTCGATACCGGATGGGTATTGAGGAAGGTCTCGAGAGGGGTCGGGTGGGCGACGCCAGGTCCGCTTTCGCCGACGAGGCGAAGGAAGTTCGCAAACTCATCGCTCGTCGCGACGACGAAGCCGTTGTGCTGGTCGGTGGCAAAGTCATACTCGGTCCCGTCCTTGGCCTTGATCTTGATCGCGAGGCCGGTCGGTGCCGCGCCATTCGCTGTGTCCGGGATATCCGGAACGCCGGCGAAGAGCGAAAAGCGGGCGACCACCGGCAGCTTGCCCATTTCGAATACGGACGCCTTGGTGATGGATCTGGCATCCTTTGCGGGGACGAATGTTCCCACAACCATCACGCCCTTGGTGTGAACGGCTCTCGCATGATGCGCTCCGAACGTGCCGTGGAGCGCGTTCACGAGATCCTGTGGCGATTCCTTCTGCTCGATGCCCGCAGCGGCCAGGCTTGAGGTCGCAAGGCACAGGGCCGTCCCCAGCAGCCGGCCGGCAAAGCGTTTCAAAGTGAAGTCTTCGAACATCTGCTGCTCCTCTCGGTGTTGTCGCAGGACAATAATCGGATGGATGCTTCACTCGTTCTTTTGCAAGGCGGGCGCCTTTTTCACGAAAGGGCCATGAAACGCGGAACCGCTGCAGCGCGGCGTATCGCGGCGATGCGAAGCAGACCTGCGAGAAGCATCAGAGCTTGTTTCTTGGAGTGTCGCTGCTCGGATCCACGCCGGTACGCCGCTTGAAGTCGGCGGCAAAGCGAGCGCCGCTGGCATAATTCAGAAGCCTGGCGATCGTCTCGAGATCATAACCCCTCTGCAGCATTCGCCTTGCGCGCTCGATCCTCAGATCGCTTCGCCAGCGATGGATGCTGACACCCGCGCCGAGTTCGAACGAGGCCGCGAAATCGAGGGGCGGCATACCCGTCTCGTCGGAAAGGGTCTCCAGCGTTATCTCGCCATCCAGATGTTCCGCGATCTGCTCCCTCGCGCGCTTGGCCTCAAGCGGCGAAAGCGCGTGAGCGCATGGACCGGCTGGAGGGTGCCCGCACGCATAGCTCTTTACCGCATGAGCCGTTGCGGCAATCGTGACATGGTCGACGAAGAGGCGGTTTGCGAGATCGGGCTTTCGAAAGCAGGCGAGCATCGCCCTTGCAAGACTGTGCAGAACCGGGTCCTTAACGCCGACGCCCGGATTATGGTCGAAGCCGTCGGTGTCCGGGATCGCCTCGCGCTCCGTGACTTCCCGTAGCGCGATACGAGGAAGATAGAAGCTCACATGATGAAAGGCGCTGATGCTATCGGCAACGGGCGAGGTTCTAAGATCGTAGATATTGGCCGTGCCCGCCGGAAGAAAACTTGTCTGGATTCGGCGCTCGTCGAGAAACAGCCCATGCAAAGGGACATCCTTGAGTTGCACCGTAACCAGGAAGGCGTCCTCTCTCGGAATGGGCAACGTCATTCCGGTATTCTCATTGTCGCAGCGGATTTCGGTCACCGCGACCTTGGAATGCCTGAGCGTCCTTGCAACGAAGGACGGTGCAACATCCGTTTTGAAAGTTCGCCGGAGGGTTTCCCCGTATGCGCCTTTTTCTTCCATTGTTCGAAACCCTTTAGGACGCCCTGCGCCAGGCACCGGGCGTCATTCCAACCAGACGCGCGAAAGCTCTCGTGAAATGGCTCTGATCGGCGAAGCCGCAGGCAAGCGCGATCTCCGCCAGCGAGAGCGGCGACGAACGCAGCAGTTCCTTGGCCAGTTCGCAGCGCCTGAGCACCATCCACTGGTGAGGCGCGACACCGACCGATTGCTTGAAGGCGCGGGCAAAATGCCTGGAGGACAGGCCGCATTCCCGCGCGAGCAGCGCAAGCGAAATTTCCCCTGTGAGATTGGCGTCGATTATGTCCTTTGCCCGCCTCTCCATGCGCTCGGTCAGTCCGCCGACGACGGTTCGCCGTGGAAGCCGCAGGTCTCCATAATGGCCCGCAACATGGGATGCCACCGCCAGTGTCGTGTGGTCGAGGAACAGCTGGCTGGCATAGTCGGGGTTCTGGAACGCTGGAATAAGCGCCGCACTGAGCGCCGCCATGACCGGATCGTCGTTGGGGCGTCCCTCGCGGGCATCCAGCTCGCTGAAACGGGAGGCATGGTTTTCTTCCGCGAGCGTGTCGAAGGCGGTTTTCGGCAGATAGTACATGACGCAGTTCGACGTCTCGCGAACGAAGGCGATCGGATCGACGCGAAGATCGTAGATGGAGGTCTGGCCCGCAAAAAGCGGCAGCTTGCCGCTTCCGCGGCCATTGATCCAGAGCTCGTGCTCGATGCAGTCCTCGATTTGAAACGCGACGAGATAGGCGTCCTCGGCCGGTATCGAGGAGGTAAGGCTTGGCTTCCGACATCGAATATGCGTTACGCCGATTTCGGAGCGTTTCAGGCTTCGCGTCACGATGGCGGGAGCATCTTCCAGTTGGAAGTGATCGCCCAGCTTTTGGCCGTAAACTCCCCTGCTGTTCATGCCAAGCCCTCCACGTTGCCAAGCTCCTCTGCGGATCTGGTCGGCCGGGACGATGTTACGAACGTTTCGAAAGCGAGATCCGATAGGCCGGCGACCGGGCCGCGAAAATCTCGTCCGGAGGATGACCTATGCCCTCGGCCAAGCCGGCGGGATCGAATACCGAGGCGTCGCACGTTCCATTCGGTTCGAGCGCGTCAATCGTTATGCGCCCCAACACCACGCCAGGGCGCTCGTCCTCGTCGCTCCAGCGTTTCGTGACATCGGAACAGTCGTCCCCGGGGCGGTCGAGAATGGCGATTACGTCGAACCGGACGTTGCCGGCCTGGATGCGTGCCTCCAGATCGTCGCGGAGAAAATCCGCACCCAGACCGGGGATTTCGGCCTGCGAGAATGTGGCGTTGCCGCCGGCCGGCACGATCTTGAACTTGATGAAGCGCGTCGCGCCTGTCTCGCTTGTCGCCGGAAACGAATGGACGCCCCAGTACGTCGTCAACGCGAAGCTTGCGGGAAGAGCGCGTGCGGCGACGAAGCGCGCCTGGTTCAGGGTCTCGGGGTTTGCTTCCGAAAATGCCTTGACCCGTTCCGCGTCGGGTTTGCCGTCGGGACCTGGGATCCTCGCGCGCAGGAATGCCAGCATCTGATCCAGCGTTCGCGCAAAATGAACCGGCGCATTCTCGAACAGGAAGTTCGACGATGCTTCATTCGAAAGTCTGACGCTGAAACCACGCAGGACCAGGCCGTTCGTGTCCGCGACATGGGGATTGCCGCCGCCGACCGAAAACCGTCCCAGAACCTGGGCGGGTCTAGTCAGGCTCTTCGAACGCGTCACGGATCTCGCTTCCGCGGACGGTTCGTAGCGGCCACGAACACAATGCCCTTTCGCGAAGCTCGCGCGGACGCCCGGCGGATGCCCCGCCACGGCCTTGAGAGCTTCGACGATCAGGCTGGGAGAAGCCTTCTCCAGGGGCAAGGCGCCCGGCAGGTCTTGGGCATCATGGTTCATTGTGCGCCTCCATCGATGAGGGCCGATCATAGACAACGGTACGGAACTGCCATGAACGATCCGGACAGCTTTTGTATAAAGCGGACGGAATCGGCTAATCCGATGCCGCCTGTTCGAGCATGGCCCGCGTCAGGGAAAGCAGAGAGGGTATCGGGCTGAAGCTCGTATGCAGAAGGTGGATGCGCCCCGCGAAGGTTGCGCAGCCGATCATCTGCTCGCCTTCTATGCCGACGAAGACCGAAGGTCCCCACAACGCCTCCACTTTCAGCGATCCCGCTGTTTCGGGAAGCGGGGCGACGCCGACATTCGACAACATCATCTCGCAGGCGCAGACCGTGAGCTCGATTTCCGCGATCTCCGGCACACCGGGCGAGGTCGCCATGATCGCATCGAAGGCCGCGAAGGCGTTGACGATCGAGGAACGGGATTTCGCATCCGCAAGATCCGCTTTGACGGCTCGCGCCAGTTCCCACAGATCTCCATCCGGCTCCGGTGCGTAGGCGCCGGAGGGGAAGACGATCGAGACGACGCAATCGTCGGCGATTTCGAGCGTCGGTCGCAGGTTTACCGGCGAGACGGTCCGCACCGGACCCTGCTGCCATGCCTTGTGAAGCCGGCGTCCCGCCAGCACCAGGGCGGCGACCAGCGCTCCGTGGACGGTCGTGCCGTTCGAGCGGGCCGACGCCCTGAGATCGCTGGTGAGCTTGCTTGACAGGCGAAGCGACGATACGTGCGGGACACCCCTGCTGCGGTCGAGCTTGGCCGCTTTCCTGCCTCCGGCCGAGAGCGGTTCCGCGACGATCCCCCATCGCGCGGCGATGGTCTCTTGGGCCGGTGGCAGCGCGAGGAGAGAAAGCGGCTGCTCCTCCATGGCAAGGAGAAGGTCGCGCATGAGATAGGCGACCGAGATGCCGTCCGCCACCGAATGATGGGCCGTGAAGATCAAGGTGCTGAAGCTCCAAGAGTGGAGCAGGACGGCGCGCACGAGAGAGGGCGCGTCATCGGGGAAAGGTTCCATGAGCTGCTTCGAAATCGTTCCTTCCCAGTCGTGCGGCTGCTCGCAGGGGATGACCCGAAGCGGAAGGTCCCGGTCACCGGCTTCCAGGAAGGTCGGCCGTCCATCGGAGCTCGACCCTATGCTGACCCGAAGTAACGGATGGCGCGCACGCAGATGTCCGAGCGCTGCCTTCCAGCGTGCCGGCGTCGTCTCTCCCGACACCTGCAGGGCCATGCAAAAATGCTTGGGGCTGTTCTGATCGCTCAGCCAGAAATAGCGTTCCACGGAACCAAGAGGCCGAAGGGCATCCGGTGTGCCGGTTTGGGCAGTGACGGCAGTCTGATCCATGATGATTGTTCCTTTCTTGTCTGAGGGATCGTGTTGCAGCCTTTGCGATTTCCTAAGCGACGGCCCTAGCGAGCGCGCAGCGCGACCAGAGGGCGTGCAGCGCACCGACGAGCTGCTCGATATCGCCATCCGAATGCAGCGGTGTCGGCGTGATGCGCAGCCGCTCGGTCTTCTTCGGC
>NZ_JBNWDS010000018.1:0-111639 GCF_053521765.1 Rhizobium sp. A37_96
ATGATATTGGCGCTCATCGCATCGAGCGCACCGGTTTTCATCGTTCCAGCAGCACCATGGAGTCCTAACATCACCGTCATATCCTTCCGGCTATTCAACCACTGATTTATTCAACGCGGGGGGCTAATTCGTTCGAATTCGTAAAATTAGTATTCTCAATTTTATTAATCTATAATACTTAACAAAGACTTTAGCATGTGGTTTTACGCTTTCTTTACTTCGTGAACCGGATTGCAATACCTGAGGCGGGTAGTTTAGTTTAGCGCGTATGTAGAATTCCATGTAACGTTCGCGTTCTTGTTGCGCTTTTATGTTTTCGAGTGCCCACGAGACGAAAGCTGTCAATTTGCAATTCGAACCTAGGTTGCAGCGCCTGATGATGATTTCGATTGCTGGCGAACGATCTGCAACCTAGGAGTTTATCCCTTGCTCAAGTGCATGGAGGCTTCGATTCCCATGCGCCCCTCGAGCTATTCTCGGATTTCCATGAGAAGCAGCCATTGCTTTCCTGAGATTGAAATTGCGCGACCACTACATTCATTCGCGCGCAATATTCACGCCGACACCGGCGCGTCCGATGGCGATCCGGACTCCCTCCGCTGGTATCTTCGTTCAGGTGTGCCCGCGCTTGAAGTAGCGCGCGGGTGTCGTGCCGAAATGGCCGCGGAACAATTCGATGAAGGCACTCACCGTTTCGTAACCCAGATCGAAAGCAATGGTGGTGACCGAGTTTCCGGCCGCCAGCATTTCCAGGGATCGCAATAGCAGCGCGCGCTGTCGCCAGGCGCTGAATGTCAGGCCGGTTTCCAACACGAATCGCCGGCTCAAGGTACGCGGTGCAATACCCGCAAAAGCGGCCCAATCCGCCATGTGCTGCCGTGTTGCCGGATCATCGGCAAGAGATCGCGCAATTTTCTGCAGTCGCGGATCGGTCGGCATCGGCAATTCAAATGCCTCTTCCGGCGTTGTGGCGATCTCATCCAGAATGACGCCGGCGATGCGTTCCTGCGCCGGAGTAAGCGATCCGCCCGGCCAATTCGCCGCACGGGCTACCGCCTCGTTCAACAGGCCCGAAAGGCGGATGACGCGCGGCCTGTCCGGCAGGGCGAGGCAGGCAGCTTCCGCCACATACACGCTCCAGCCGTGGAAGGCGCCGTGTGAAACAAACTCGTGCTCGACATGCGGGGGAAGCCATATCGCGTTGATGGGCGGAATGAGCCAGCGACCGTCATCGGTCCCCAGCGCGATCAGGCCCTGCATCGTACCAAGCAATTGACCGCGCGCATGGCCATGTCGATCGGTGCGCCGCATTTCGCCCTGTTGCCGGCGGGTGGCAAGGATCACCGGTTCCGCCGTTGAATCAAGACGAAGGGGATCGATCAGGAAATCGTGCATGGCCTCAAACCCGTATTGAATGGCCTGGATACGTTAGCAGCGCAAAATCCTTCGAGCTAGATACGAGATCGTCGCAACTCATGAAGCACCACGGAGAACCCAACCATGACCAAGACCGCCATGACACAAGAGGAAGTCCACGACCTGCTCCGCCGCATGTTTGACGCCTTCACCAATCCGGCCACCAAGGCGGAGCAATTCGCCGAGCTGCTGACGCCCGACTACATCCAGCGTGTCGATGGCAAGCAGCTCGACTATGAAGGTTTCCTTCGTCACAGCGAGGCGCTCAAAGCCAGCCTTGTTTCGAGCAGCGTTACGTTCGAGCACATCGTTACCGACGGAGTTTCCGCGGCGACGGTTCACATTGCCGAAGCCGTGAAGACCGGCGGCGAGCGCATTCGCCTCAAAGTGGTCGCCTACTATCAGTTTTGCGGAAATCGCATCAGCCTGGTGGACGAGCTGACACACCTTGTCGAGGGTTCGGCGCAAGACCAGGATCTGGGTTCGCGAATGCCGGGCTGAGGGACGGGACACGGCAACGGACGTGTGACCGATGGCGCATCAATATCCCCGGATTGACGCCTCGGTCTCCAGAAACTCTCGAAAATGACATCCCATCTGCGTGCTCGCGTCGCCCATGTCGCGTACGATCGACATGTGATCGGCGCCGCGGATATGAAGCTGAAGGCTGGATGATGTCATGTTTCCAAGGGCTTGCGCCTGTTCGATGAAGGGCCTTGTTTCCTTGCCGCCGACCGCGATCGTGATGCCCGTGCCGGGGCGAGGCTTCGAATTGAGCGGAGACCATTCCACGGTCTCGTCATCCCGCAGCGATATTTCGGCCTGCAGGAAGCTGGAGACGATCGGTCGTAGATCATAAATTCCGCTGACCAGAAGGATCGATTTGACCGGTGTCGGCTGAAAGCCGGTCTCGGACGGCCCGCGGGCGGTGAGATAGAAGGCGAGATGCGCCCCGGCGGAATGACCACTTGCCGATATCGCCTCGGGATTTCCGCCGAAACTCGAGGCGTTGCGTTCCAGCCAGCGTACCGCGCCGCGAACCTGCTCGACCAGCGCGGCCATCCTCATTTTGGGGAGCCGGCCGTATTCCACTATGGCGGCGATCGAGCCTGCGGCGCAAACCGTGTTCGCGATGAAGGCATAGTCTTCCTTGACGTTTGCCCGCCAATATCCGCCGTGAACGAAGATATGGATCGGGCACCTGCCATCCGCATTCTCGGGGAAGAACAGGTCGAGACGATCGGAAGGACCGGGGCCATAGGCCATATCGGTCCTCGCCGACCATCGTGATCGTGCGGCATCGCTTGCCCGGCGATATTCCTCGGAGATGGGATCGAATTCGGGAACATGCGCCCGGATACGGAACGGATCGGTCTCAGACATGGGTCAATCCAGAATTGGCAAGGTATGCCTGCACAGAAGACAAGAGAGCGTCTTCCGTCAATTGATGTGTCTCAAATGGACGACTCCCCACCATGAAACGGCGTGGCGAGTTCGAAACCGCCCTCATATCCTTCTCGCCACCTGCCGCCAGAACGACCGGCGGAACCATGTGGAGGAAAAGAATGGGCTCTTATCTATTTCGAAACGTCACGGTCTGGGACGGCATCAATGACGAAGCCTACAACGGCGAGGTACTCGTCGAGGGCAACCGGATCAGGACCGTCGCGCGGGGCTCGAACCAGATCAGCAGCGAGAACGCCGCCGAAGTGATCGATGGCCGTCAGCGCTTTCTGATGCCCGGCCTCGTGGAGGGCCATTGCCATCTTTCCTTTGTCGGACCGACGCGAAACCAGGACCTCGGCGAGATCCCGCCAGAGGAGCATCTGCTCAAAACCTGCCGCAACGCCACGATGATCCTCAACCACGGTTTCACGTCATGCTATTCCGCCGCCTCCGCGAAGCTGCGCATCGACGTCGTCGTCCGCCAGGAAATCGAGGATGGCTATCTTGCCGGCCCGCGCTACAAGGCGGCCGGCCCCGAAATCACCGTGACTGGAGGTCTCGGCGACGAACGCAAGGCGCACATGCATGCTGAAAGCTTCGGGATGCTCGCGGATGGGCCGGACGAGATACGGCGCGCTGTTCGGCTTTGCTGCAGGGAAAACGTCGACAACGTGAAGTTCAACGTTTCCGGCGACGAGTTCGTGGGGCATGCCAGAGCGGAAATCGTGTCTCTGTCGGAAGAGGAGCTGCGTATCGGAGTGGAGACCGCCCATGATTGGGGAAAGCGCGTCGCCTGCCATAGCCGGGCGGCGGAGTCGGTAAAGCGGGCGGTGCGGGCCGGCGTCGACTGCATCTATCATTGCGATTTTGCCGATGAGGAGGCGCTCGACATGCTCGAGGCCGCCAAGGATCGCGTGATCGTTGGCCCGGCCTTCGGCCTTGTGCATAATTCGGTATTCGAGGGGGATGTCGTCGGGCTGACGAAAGACGTGGTCGACAGAATGGGGCTGCCGAGAAAGCTTGAGCATACGGTTGCCACCTATCACGAAATGCGCAGACGCGGCATGCGCGTCGTCGTCGGCGGAGACTATGGTTTCACCATTACGCCCATGGGGCAGAACGCCCGGGATATCGGCCATTTCGTCAAGTTTTTCGGCTACAGCCCGGCCGAAGCGTTGAAATGTGCAACGGCTGTTGGCGGCGACCTCATGGGTCACAAGGGCGAGCTCGGCGTGATTTCCGAGGGTGCCTTGGCGGACATCCTGCTTGTCGACGGGAATCCGCTGCTGGATCAGTCCGTTCTGGTCGGTCCCTCGAAATTCGACATGATCATGAAGGACGGGTCCATGTACCGCGATCCCCGCACGTCGCAGGCGTGGCGTTCGCATTGAGGCCGGCCGCAGGGTTTCGGCCGACGGAACCCTGCCATGTCCGGTTGGGCTCACGAGCGAATTGCTCAGGCGCGCAGAAAGTTTTCCAGTTCCCTGGCCGTTGTCGCCGCGAGCTCCTCGCATCGTCCGAGGTCCTCGGCTCCGGTGTCGGGGTGTGGCGTGACGCGCAGCAGCGCGACTTCGGCGCATTGATATTTAAGGGAGATCATGATCGGTGGCTTGCGCGGCTTGCCGTGATCCCATCTGGCGGCATAGTTCAGCAGCATCGTGAACTTGGCGCCGTCGGAGGCGAGCAACGCTATCGAAGCGTTCGTTCTTTCGCGAAGCCAGGGAAGGAGTGTCTGCGCTGGACCGAACAAGGGCCCGACCCGCATTCCCGCATAGGCGAATTCTCCGGCGGCATTGCCCGGCAGAAGGTGTCCGTTCGGGTGCCTCGATACCAACCCCGCCGCTTCCATCCGCTTGACGACGTCAAATGCGGTCGAGCGCACGATTCCCTCGCTCTCGACGAGGCTGGCGACATTCTCCACGTTGCCATCCGCGATCCGTGAAAAGATCCGGGCGAATGCCGCGATGCCGGCCGATTCCTTGCTCATGGACCGAGCCTCGGTTCGGCGGAGGAGCGATTGTGATGGTTGCCCGGATAGTTCACCTTGAATGCCGCCGGGTTATAGGCCGCGCCCAATCCTGCGCCCATGATAAGCTCGTCCGGCATATCCCACCGCACGCGTTCTTCCGCCCAGAGGTGCGGTTTCGTCGGCCTTGTTCCACCCGTCCTCGTCGTGATGAAGGGAGAGGCGACGTCGAGATATTTTGGAATCCAGCTTCCCCTCAGGGCGCATAGCAGGATTTCAAACGCCCTGATCCCCATCACCGGCGGATAGTCGATCGATCCAAGCGGTACGCCCGCTCCCAGGGCAAGCTTGTACGAAAGGTTGAGATCGCCTCCGGTGTGCGGCGGAACGTGGCCAGGCTTGTAGCCAGCATCCAGAAACGCCTGGATCGAACCGGCGGAATTCAAACCGCTGTCGCACCACACGCCGGCGATCCGTTCGCCATGGTGTTCGATGACCTCCATTGCCGTTCCATAGGCTCTGTGCCGGTTGAAGTCGGTGGAACTGGCGACGACCGTGCGGATATTCGGATATCGCGCAAACACCTGCGCCGCCGCCGCCTGCCGGCTCTGCGTGAGTTCCGGATCCGCATGGCCGAAGAGCATCATCACGAGCCCGTTTCCCTCAAGCGTCCGGGCAAGCCATTCGGCTGTGAGTTTTCCGATCGTCACGTTGTCGGACGTCACGAAGCTGGCGCACGGCAGGTTCGGAGTGCCGCCACGCTCGACGAAGACGACCGGGACGCCGTGTCTCATGAGATGTGCGGACACAGGCGCGAGTTTACGGGGGGAAACGGCGCTGACCAGAAGTCCGTCGACACCGCTTTTTTCGAGAGAGAGAATATCTTCCGTCTGCTTTTCCGCATCGCCGTCGGCGTGCACGACGGTAACGCATTCCAAGATGTCGCTTAGTCTCGAGGCGGCAAATTCAACGCTGTGGACGAGGGCGACCTGCCATGGATTGTCCATTGCGCCATTCGAAAAGCCGATGCGGAACCGCTTGCGGCGCGTCGCTATCGCCGGCCGTGACAAGGGCGGCGGCTTCGGCGCTGCGATTTCGGTCGAAGTGACGACCGGACGGACTGCCTCGCCCAACAGATGATCCCGCTTTCGGTCGGCGACCTGCATTTCATGGCAGAACGCCGAAACCAGCTTGTTGGCTACCGGTCCGACGCCGACCTTGCCTCTGGAACAGATAACGATGCCATGCTGTGCGAGAATCCGGGTCATGCGGTGAAAGCTGGCGCGAGGGATTCCCAATTCCGCCGCCAGAGCCGAGCTGGGACCGCTTCCGCCGCGGCGCGCGAGCGCCAAGATGATGTCGAGCGCGGCATCGACGCCATTCCGTTGCAAACCAGCCATATCGTCTCCTCCCTACGACATTGCCAGGGAGAAGAGTCGCTTAAAATCGATGCAAGTCAACGGGATTGTCTCAAATGCCGGACTCGGATCTCCGATTGACAGGTCATCGTCATCTGCCGATCGCCATTCCATGCGCGTCGAAGGCATGGACCCGGTTTTCCTGGAAGCCGATGCGAATTTGCTGGCCCACGGCGGCAGCGGCGTCGCGCGGTGCCCGTATCGTTATGAGATCTCCGTCCTTCAGAGCGACGTAGGCGAACGTGTCCGATCCCAACCGTTCCACGACTTCGACCTTCGCGTCGAGGTGACCCTTGCCGTCCTCGGCGATATAGATGTCTTCCGGCCTGATTCCGATATGGGTCGCCTCGCCTGAGGCACCGGGCATCGAAATCCCACCGAGCCGGGCCGGCAGAATGTTCATTTTGGGCGACCCGATGAATTGCGCCACGAAAAGATTTGCCGGGCGCTCGTACAGGTCAAGCGGGCTTCCCGTCTGCTGGATAATGCCCTTGTCGAGGACCACGATGCGATCCGCGAGCGTCATCGCTTCCGTCTGGTCATGCGTGACGTAGATCATCGTCGCCCCGAGTCTCTGGTGAAGCTTTGCGATTTCAAGCCGCATCTCGACCCGCAGCGCCGCATCCAGATTGGACAACGGCTCATCGAACATGAAGGCGACCGGTTCGCGGACGATCGCGCGCCCGATGGCAACCCTCTGGCGTTGTCCGCCGGACAGCTCCCTCGGTTTCCTCTCCAGCAGATGGGTAAGCTGCAGGAGCGCCGCAACCTTTTCGACCTGAAGCCGAATCTCCTCGCGCGGCACCTTGGCAACTTCCAGCGCGAAGGACATGTTCGCGCGCACGGTCTTGTGCGGATAGAGCGCGTAGGATTGGAAGACCATCGCCAGTTCGCGTTCGGCCGGCCCCAGAGCCGTCACGTCCCGGCCATCGATCATGATCGACCCGCCGGTCGTCTCCTCAAGGCCGGCGACAAGGCGCAGGAGCGTCGACTTGCCGCTGCCCGACGGGCCGACGAACACCACGAACTCCCCGTGCCCGATCGTCAGATCGACACCGGGAATGATATTGAGCGCCCCGAACGATTTGCGGACGGACTTGAGCTCGATGACTGCCATGGAAACTGCTCCGAATTGCCTGGTAGGTCCGCTATGCCTTGACGCCGCCCGAACTGAGGCCGCCTTGCCAATAGCGTTGCATGAAGAGAAAAGCCGCAACGACCGGGAGGATGCTGACGAGCGCACCTGTCATCACGACGGAAAAGAGAACGGATCCGCCGCTGCCCGCCGTGGCAAGCTGATACCATTGCGACAGGCCGACCGTGACCGGGAAATTGTCGGAGGAGCTCAGCATGACCAGCGGCAGGAAGTAGTTGTTCCATGTCGAGACGAACGCCAGGATCAGCACGGTCGCGAAGCCGGGCATCAGCAGGCGAAATGCGACACTGGAGAAAATATGGAACTCGCCGGCGCCATCGACGCGACCTGCTTCGATCAGTTCGTTGGAGAGCGCGTCCTGCGCGTAGACGCGCATCAGAAAGACACCTGGCGGGAATACCAGCGAAGGCAGGATCATTGCCAGCGGTGTGTTGACAAGGCCCACCTTTGACAGAAGCAGGAAGATCGGGATGACGAGCGCCGTTTGCGGGATCATCACCGCGCCGAGCACGAGTGCGAACATGAGACGCTTGCCGGCAAACTCGTATTTGGCGAAGGCGTAGCCGGCAAAGGTCGCGAAGAAGGCTGCTCCAGCCCCGGATATCACGGCGTAGAGGATGGTGTTCAGCAGCCATCGCGAGAAGATCCCATCCTGAAACGTGAAGAGATCGCGAATGTTCTGCACCAGATGGAAATCGCTCGAAAACCAAAGACCGAACGTCCCGAAGAGGTCGGCGTTGGTCTTCGTTGCGGAGACGATGACATAGAGCAGCGGGATGAAAGTATAGATGAAATAGAGAACCAGGGCTGCGGTGAGCAACCGGCGGCTGCGGCGAAACGAAGGCGAATTGGCGGTCTTTGAAACGATCGTCACCGTGAAGCCCTCCGGTTGGCAAGAAGCATGAAGGTGTAGGAGGTGATAGCCACGATACCGCCAAGCACGAACGAGATCGCGGCGGAGTAATTGTATTGCTGGTTGGTGAAGGCGAGAGTGTAGGCATAGTAGTTGGGCGTATAGTGGCTGTTGATCAGCCCCGGCGCGAGAGTTCGGATCAGATAGGGCTCGGTGAAAAGCTGAAGCGTGCCGATGATGGAGAACATGATCGTGACGATGACCGTGGGCAGGATCAATGGCAGCTTGATGCTCAATGCGTGCCTCAGGCCGCCGGCACCGTCGACGGCGGACGCCTCTTCGAGATCCTGTGGAACCGCCTGGAGAGCGGAATAGTAGATGATCATGTTGTAGCCCATGTATTCCCACACGGCGATATTGGCGATCGACGGCAGGATCGTGGATTCGGACAGAAAGTTCGGTGCGGGCATTTTTAGGAATGCGGCCAGCTGCGCGAACGGACCGAAGGCAGGCCCATAGAGATATCCCCACAGCAGCGCCGCGATCACCGCCGGCACCGCATAGGGGACGAAGAAACTGACGCGGAAGAAGTTGCGCGCATAGACCCTGCCGCTGTCGAGGATGAGGGCATAGAGGAGCGCCAGACCCAGCATCACCGGAATTTGCATCGCGCCGAACTTGAAGAGAAGAAGAACACCCTCCCAGAAGGATCTATCCGTTAAAGCGCGGACATAGTTCTCGACTCCCACGAAGCGATTGCCGGCGGCCAAGGTCTGGCGGAACAGGCTGAGCCAGAAGGCATAGGCGAGCGGTGCGATGAGAAACGCCGTGAACAGCAGCATGAACGGGAAAAGAAAGAGGTAGGGCGCAACGGACTTGCTTACGAAAATTCGAGCACGCCGCTTTGCTCCATGGACATTGGGCATGGAGTTTTTCCTGGATGAGCTTGATCGGGAGGCGGGGAGGGGCCGGGAGGATGGCCCGACTCCCCGGTCGGGATCAGGAGACAGTAAAGCCCTGATCCTGAGCATAACTCACCACTTTGTCCTGAAGTCTGTCGAAGGCATCCGCCAGAGTTCCGCTTCCTGCGATGGCTGCGGAGAATTCGTCCTGTATCTGCTGGTTCACGTAATCCTGGAACGGCGCAAATTCGAAGGACGGATCGACCTGGTTTTCGGATGCCGCGAAGATCTCGTTGACCGCCTGGCCGCCGTAGAAATCATACTTGTGGCCCATCAGTTCCTTGTCGTCGATGAGTTCCTTCAGCACCGGGAACAGGAATTGCTTGGTGTTCCACAGCCGCGCGGCGTCCGGATCGCTCCCCATGAAGGCCGCGAACATCGCCGCTTCCTTGGGGTGCTTGCATGAGTTCATCACGACGATCGTCGAGCCGCCGAGATTTGCGGTGATCTTGTCGCCCGCCTTCCATTGCGGAAGCGAGGCGGCTCTCCATTTCCCGAAACTCTTCTTCATCGACTGTTGCATGAGGATCGGAGCCCAGGCGGCGGTGACCCAGGTCGCATAGGTGCCGTTGTCCAGCCCAGCGAACCATTCCGTCGTCCAGACGGGTTTCGTGTCGATGGCCTTCGCATCGAGAAGCTTTTGCCAATAGGCGGCCCACTTCTTCGCGACGTCGTCATTGAGCTTGATCTTGATGTTCGTTCCTTCGGTATGGAAAGGTCGCCATCCGGCCTGCCAGAGCAGCGCGACGACCCAGCCGGGATCCGCGGCGCCGAAATCGGTGAGGTAGGTGCCAGGCGCGTCCTTGGCCAATTTTACCGCCGATTCCGCAAAGGCGTCCCAGGTATCGGGCGGCGTGATCTTGTGCGCGTCGAAGACGTCTTCCCGATAGAGAACGCCCATCGGGCCGCTGTCCCATGGAACGCCATAGACCTTGTCGCCATCGCTCACCGCCTTCCACGTCCAGTCGATGAACTTGTCCCTGGTCGAGCTGACGTCCGTCCCAATATCGGTAAGGGCGCCGAGCTGCCTAAAGCTCAGCAGCGAGTTGAATTCCATCTGGGCGAGATCGGGAAGGCCGCTTCCGGCCTCCAGGGCATTGCGAAGCTTCACATAATGGGGCGCGCCCTGACCGACGTTCTCGACCTTTACCGTGATGTTCGGGAACTTCTTCGTAAACATGTCAGCCTGGACCTGCGTGTCGGGCGTCCAGGCCCACATGGTAAGCTCGACTTTCTCCTGCGCGTTTGCAAAGTCCGGCAGCCCCATCAGCATGGGGGCTGCCAATCCAAGGCCTGTGGCTTGCAGAAAATCGCGCCGCCCCAGCGCGCCATGCAGGAGCCGCTTTCCAATGTCTGTCATTATTTGTTCCTCCTCCGATGCCGAACTTATGGGATGGCAGGCCTGCTGCGCATCGATGACCGGCTGACGTTCGTGACGCTTAAGTGGCACCAGAAACGGGGATGGATGTCAAAGCGCCGACAGACCCCTTCGAGCCCATTGTCGCAAACTTCGGACTCGGGCAGGGCTTTCGTCTGGTGACGGGGTGCGGGCGGGCAGGGGTCTCAAGCCACGGGAAATCGGACAGCGCGCCTGGAATGTCCCATTTCTCAAATGGCGGACTCGTCGGGGGGAAACGGCATGGTCGTGACGGCGAACGCCGAATAGTTCTTCTCTCCGGTCGCTGATCGACGCGACCGAACATTGGCGTCAATAAAATCGAGCGGAAGAGCACATGGCGGAAAAGCGTTGGAACGTTGGCATCATCGGATGCGGTCACATATTCGATGCCTATGCGCGCCTTTCGCGCGTCTTTAAGCCGATCAATCTTGTCGCATGCTCGGACGTGGACATATCGATCGGCCAGCGGCGGGCCGGCCAATACGGTCTGCAGGCACTGACCGTCGACGAGCTTCTGGCTCGGCCGGATATCGAAGTCGTCATCAACCTGACGAACCCCAGCAGCCATGCGCTCGTCACCGAGGCGATCCTGAATGCGGGCAAGCACGCATATACCGAGAAACCGCTTGCCCTTGCGATGCCGGACGCAAATCGGTTGCTTGCCACAGCAAAGGCGCAGGGACGGCTCATCGGTTCTGCGCCGGACACTTTCCTTGGAGGCGCGCATCAGGCGGCGAGACGCCTGGTCGATGAAGGAAGGCTCGGCGTGGTGAAGAGCGGCAGCGCTCACTTCATGAACCATGGAATGGAACATTGGCATCCCAATCCCTTCCCTTATTTCCAGGTTGGCGCGGGGCCGGTCCTCGACATGGGCCCCTACTATGTGACGGCCCTTGTCGCGCTGCTCGGACCGGTGCGGCGGGTCGTGGCGCTGGCATCGAAGTTCTTCGAGGAGCGCCAAGTGACCGCGGACGGCCCGGCGAAAAATACCGTGGTGCCGGTGACCACGCCCACCACGAGCCAGGCCTTGATAGAGTTTCGATCCGGCGCTCAGATCCACTTCTCGGTGAGCTACGACAACTGGGGCCATGGACACACCAATCCGATCGAATTGCATGGAACCCGCGCCTCCCTCATGGTGCCGGATCCCAACTATTTCGGCGGCGCTCTGACGATCATCGATGCGGAAGGGCGTCATCCGGTCGAAACCGCGGCAACCGTTTTCGGGAATCTCAACTGGCAGGAACCGGCAGGCGCGACCATAAGCAACTACAGAGGCTTGGGGCTGGCGGATCTTCTCTCGGCAGCCGAGAGCGGCCGCCAGCCAAGAGCTTCCGGCGAACTCTCCCGCCACGTTCTTGAAGTCTTGCTCGGTATTGTCAAATCGGCGGAGGTCAACGATTTCGTCGTGATCGAAAGTACGGTCGAACCGCCGGCTCCCCTCAGTGAAAAAGACGCGGCGCTTCTGAAAGCCGTCGACGCTCCATCCACTTTCATGGCCTAGAAGAGGTTCCCCGATGACGCACTATTCCATCTCGTTCCAGCTCTATTCCTCCCGTCTTTCCCCGCCGATCGAAGCGCATCTTCCGTATCTTGCCGAGGTCGGCTACGACGCTGTCGAGCTCTGGCTTCCGGCCTACGAGACGAACACGACGGACTTCCGTCGACGCATGGATGACGCCGGCCTTGTCTGCTCGGGAATCCATATGCCGCTGACGGGACTGATCAACGAGCCGAACAGGTTCTTTGACTATGCCCATAAGCTGGGAACCCAGACCTTGATCCCACCCTACATTCCTGCCGCCGAACGAAGCGCGACGGCCGACGGATGGCGCAGGGTAGGAGAGAGTTTACGGGTCGGAGCCGAAGCCGCCAGCAAGGAAGGTCTCAAGGTCGCCTGGCATAACCACGATTTCGAATATCATCGGCTGGAAGACCGCAGCCGGCCCATCGACATTCTACTGGAGGCAGCCGGTCCCGGCGTCGATTTCGAAATCGACATCGGCTGGGTTACCCGGGGATGGGCGGATCCGGCGCAGGAACTGCAGAAATATGCCGATCGGATCACGACAATACAGCTGAAGGACACAGCCCCTGCCGGGGTCACGCTCGACGAGGGCTGGGTGCCGACCGGTGATGGAGTAATCGACTGGAAAGGCCTGTATCCGTTGTTTTCCAAGACCCGTGCCGATGTTCTCGTCGTGGAGCACGACAACCCGACCGACTGGAAGGTGTTGGCGAAACGTTCGGCCGATTACATAAAGGCGCTGATCGCATGAGCGACATGGCTGCGCACCCACGGGCTCGAAAGCGAAGCAGGGCCGGGTGATTTAGGCTCCGCAACGGGGACTGTCCGGTCAAACCCTGTATCGCCTCTCTCCGAGGCTCGTCCCTGTCGTCTTGACGCGCATCGGAGAGAAGGGATGACGTCGAGCCGCCGCGCCCTCAGGATTGGGGAACGGCACTCGCCGTCCGCTACCGGGATCGCAGCGTATCCTCGACCATCGCCTCGAGGCTGCTGGCGTAAACGCCGAGTAGCTGCTCGGTGTCCGATGCGTCGATGATGCAGGGTCGCTCGAAGAGGTAGGCCATTTCCGGAATTTCGCGCATGAGCTCGTCATCGCGCCCCAGCGCCTCCAGGTCGTCGCCCGTCAGTGCCTGCAAATCGGGAAGCGGAGCGCCGGCGAATTCGGTGAAGCGAACCGCAAGGTCTCGAACCGAAGCATGCTGTGACGGGACATGGAAAGCCCGTCCCCAATTGCCTGAATAGCGCGACGCTGCAACGAGGGTTCGAGCGACATCCTTGGTAAAGGACCACGCATGCAGGGCGTCGAGATCGCCGGGCATGAAAGCCGGCTTTCCGGCGAGCAGGGGTGGAAGCGTCATGAGCGTGAACAGCGAGCCTGCGCCATCACCCAGATAGTCGCTCGCGCGCACCTCAAGGGCCGGAACATTGGAGGTCAGGGCACGCTCCCACATCGCGGTCCTGACCTGGCCCTTGATGCTTGTCGGCGCCAATGGCGCGGTGGGGACGAGTGGCGATGCCGCTCCTTTGCCATATCCGTAGACATTTCCAAGCACGACCAGGCGAGCCCCGGCAATTTCCGCCGCTGTCGCGACCCCATCCATGATCGGCGGAAAATCCGTCGGCCATCGGGTGTAAAGCGCCATGGCGCACATGAAGATCGTTTCCGCACCGGCACTGATCCGGGCGAGTTCCTGCCCGTTCCGGGCATCGAGTGCCACACCGTCGATGCCGGTGCCCTCGGGCGCGGCGCCGCCTCTGCTGACCAGCCGCACCTCATGTCCCTCGGCTGCGAGAAGACGCGCCGTCGCGCGTCCGACAGGGCCGGCGCCGACCACCACAAACAAAGCCATCTGAAATCTCCGTGGATATTGAACCGGAGGTAATATTTTCCCCCAAGCGTTGAAAGTCGCGCAGGAAACGCCGATCTTTGAGCATGTTCTGCTTTAAGTCCGGGGCAATCTTCATGCATGATTTGACTGGCTCAACATGGCCGCCGATCGGCGTCAGCGTCTCGCCGCGGCGCAACGAGGCCGGGCCGATCCTTTTGCGGCCGATCGACCATCACCGTATTGTCGTCCATACCAGCCGAAAGACCTGGTCCATCTGCCTAGCGGCAGGCACGCGTCACCTGCGTCAGGAAGGCGACATCGATCTCGTTCCGGCCGGTGAGGAGGGTGGTTACGAAGCCGAAACGGCCTGCGAGGCGTTGGAAATCCGGCTTGCGCCTGCCGTCCTCCAGCGCGTCGCCCACGAGATGGGCCGCGGCGACAGGCAATCGAGGTTCGAAACGCGGCACATTTTGAGAAACGAAAGCATCGTCCATCTGGCGCGGGCACTGGACAGCGAGCAGCAGGCCGGCGCGCCCAGCGGCTCCCTCTATGCCGACACCATCGGCATCGCGCTCGCGACGCAACTCGTGAGCCTGTCGAAGACGACGATCGATCGGAGGGGCGGGCTTTCGTCCGAGCAACTGAGGCGGTTGTTCGATTTCGTCGAAGCTCATATCGATCAGTCCTTGACGATCGAGGTGCTCGCTCGCGAGGCTGGTGCAAGCAGCTCGCACTTGCGCCATTGGTTCAAACAGGCCACCGGCACAACCGTTCATCGCTATGTCTTGCAGCGGCGCGTCGAAAGGGCGCGATTCCTGCTCCTGCAGGAAAGGTTGAGCGCGGGCGAGGTGGCGTTGGCCGCCGGCTTCTCGCATCAGTCGCATATGGCGCGATGGATGCGCCTTGTGCTGGGCTACACGCCGCGCCGGTTGCGAGGGGAGCAGTGACATCCGCGCCGGCACGTCAAAAACTGATCCCGTTCTCTTGTCGTCAAGTCCGGCGACACGCCAAGATGAGCGCCGGCCGGTTTTTCCCTGGCCGGCGCAGTCGTTCTTGTCAGATGGCGAAGCTCTCGCCGACCATTTCCTCGCTTTTGGCCCAGAGCGCCTTTGCGTGCTCGGGATCAAGCGCGTAAGAGCGCACGCCCTCGCTGATCGGATTGATCAGCCCTTCCGTCACCACGGATACATGGCAATTCTCACAATATTTGCCGCCGACTTCGCCTGCTTCGGCAACGACACCGGCCCAGACGGATGTGGCGGCACCCTGCGGTATCGTCTTGAACTGGAAGGGGGGCTTGCCATCTGCGGCCAGCTCGGCGTTGATCCTCGTCAGCATCTCCTCCAACGCATTTGAGGGAAGATGACGGCCGAGTTCGGTCTGGATGCCTCCCGGATGGATCGCCGTCGCCCGCACGCCGCGCGCCCGATGACGCCGGTCGAATTCGACCGCAAAGAGGATATTGGCGGTCTTGGAGCGGCCATAGGCCACCCAGGGGTCGTATTCCTTGCGCTCGAAATTGGGATCTTCGAGATCGACATCGGCGAAGCGATGGCCCGAAGACGAAACATTCACGAGCCGCCCACCGGGTGCAATCAACGACGCGATACGGTTGACGAAGACGAAGTGGCCGAGGTGGTTGGTGCCGAACTGCGTCTCGAAGCCGTCGGCGGTATGGCCGAAGGGGGCCGCCATGACGCCGGCATTGGCGATCACCAGATCGAAGCGCCGTCCATCCGCAACCAGCCCGTCTGCAGCCTTGCGGACACTGGCAAGTGAGGCGAGATCGAGTTCAATAAGCTCGAGACCGCCGCCGTTTCTGGCATCGCTGCGAACCGGTGCAGTTGCAGTCTCCGCCTTCGCGAGATCACGGGCGGCTCCAACCACCTGTGCGCCATGCGCGGCGAGGGTGCGGGCGGTTTCGACGCCGAGGCCGGCCGAAACACCGGTGACGAGCACGCGTTTGCCGCTGAGGTCGATGCCGGCAAGCACCTCGTCTGTCGTGGAAGTCGCTCCAAAAAGTCCGGTCATGAAAATCTCCTTCAACCGTGGACCCATAGGCACGCCACGACGGCGGGCCATTGCCCGCCGCCCTCGAATGAATTAAGAGGAGGGTGCCTCCGGATTAAATACGGAGGCACCCTCCGTTTATCAAGAGGCATTTCGCGGACGTGACGAAAAAAGGTGATCAGCCCACCGCGCGCAGACCGCGCGCCGATGCCGAGCGAAATCGTGCCCGTCTCATGGAGGCGGCCAAGAAAGCCTTTGCGGAAAAAGGTGCCGATGCCAGCCTGGAGGAGATCGCGCGCATCGCCGGTGTCGGCATCGGCACGCTCTATCGTCATTTCCCGACCCGCGATGCGCTGATCGGCGATGTCTATCGCAACGAGACGGAACAGCTTGCCAAAGCGGCGGCCGAACTTGCCGAGAGCCTTCCGCCGAAGGAGGCGCTACGTCAATGGATGCTGGTATTCATAGACTATATGGCGACCAAGTATGGGATGTATCCGGTGCTGAATTCGCTGGTAGGCGGCACATCGACGCTTTACGCCGCCTCCGGCCCACTGATCAGCGGATCGATTGAAATGCTGACGGCGCGCGCAGTGGAAAACGGCGATATCCGGCTCGGCATTTCGCCCCTTGACCTTCTACGGGCCATCAGCGGTCTAGCGAACAACAACGGACCAGAATGGAAAGACGCCGCCAAGCGCCTGGTCGACATCATGATCGCCGGCATCGAAATCCGGCCGAATACGTAAGGGCTGGAAACTTCCTCTTTCATTGGTAAAGCGAGTGCGGCTCATACCGAGCCGTTGCGGGGTCTCCGCGACCGGATAACCGCGTATCGATGATACATCGCTCCGCATCATGCCCGAATTCGCCGCTGAAATTTGATTTGTCCATAACTGTTTCCCTGTCTCGGTTCCGGAAAACAAGGTGTCCATGGAAGCGCGGCCCTATGTCGTTGCGGCGACATAGTCGCGCCATCCGCCATAATGGGTGATGTCGGTCGCGTCAGCGATGGCGGTGGCTTCGACCAGAAATCCCTTGGCCGAAGTGCCATCAGACAAGAAGAGGGTGCCGATGCTGAGGGGGGATGGGATGGCCGCAACAAATTGACCGAAAGCGGCCGGCGCCATTTGCCAAATCTCGACATCGATTTGACCGCCGGTTCCTTGTGCGACGCGGATCAGCCCCGGCTTGGCCGGTATCTGGCCCGGCAGGGCATAAAGCCGGTAGCAGTCCGAAGTTCGTGCTTTTCCGAGAAGACGGCCGTCAAGGGCAAGCAATTGTGCGTTCAGAGGCATGCCGGAAAGATGGGCGCCGACGACCGCGATATCGACCAGCCCGAGGTCGTCAGCAAAGGTCGTGTCTTTCGTCGCGGGCTGCGGCCACCCAGTCGCGCCCAGCGCCAAGCCACTGTTTTTGTGAATGTCACGGGCGAGCGATGCCGTGAGACCGTCGCGTCCCCAAGGGGCCAAGAGGGTAACGCTGGCTGGGCGGCCATCGCTGCGCGTACCCGCCGGCACTGCTATGCCGCATAGATCGAGCAGATTGACGAAATTGGTGTAGGTGCCGAGACGCGAGTTCTCGCGGATCGGTTCGGCTTCAAGGTCCGCGCGCGTATAGTGTGTCGGGGCGGTTGGCACGCAGAGGACATCGACCGAAGCGATCAGCGGAGCAACCTTCTGTTTCAAGTCTTGCAGCGCATAGAGGCCACGGAAGGCGTCCACGGCCGAAAGCTGTTTGGCGCCGCCATAGATCTTGCGCGTGACAGGGTGAAAGCTTGCCGCGCTGGTGTCGAAGAAATCCTTCACTGCCGCATAGCGTTCCGCGACCCAGGCGCCTTCGTAAAGCAGCTCCGCCACCCGGTAAAAGTCGCCGAAGGGAACCTCCACGAGGCGATGGCCCAGCTCTTTCAACATGCGCAAGGCGTGGTCATAGGCTGCTTCCATGACGGCGTCGCCGAAAAAGAGCCGTTCCGCCTTTGCCGGCACCCCGATCGTTAGGCCCGATGGCGTTCGGCCGAAGCCATCGGTTGGAACGGCTCTCGAGTAGGCGTCCGCGGCATCACGGCGTGCGGCTACCTTGAAGACGCGCCAGGCATCATCGACCGTCAGTGCGAAGATCGAGACGCAATCCAGGGTGCGGCAGGCGGGAATGACACCACTGGTCGACAATGCGCCGAGGCTGGGTTTCATGCCAACAATGTTGTTGAGACCGGCTGGAATGCGACCTGAGCCGGCGGTATCGGTGCCGAGCGCGAAGCTGACGATACCCTGCGCCGTCGCCACGGCCGAGCCGGAGCTCGATCCCCCCGGCACCAAATCGGCATCGATGGCATTGCGCGGAACAGGATGGGGCGTGCGGACGCCGACAAGGCCGGTTGCGAACTGATCGAGATTGGTCTTGCCGATCACCAGGGCGCCGGCCTCTTTCAGCAAGCGAACGACGGTGGCATCCGTTTCCGGCATGTAGGCATAGTCGGGGCAAGCGGCGGTCGTCGGCATGCCCGCAACGTCGATATTGTCCTTGACGGCAAAGGGTATGCCCCAGAGCGGTCTTACCGTCGGATCGAAGGTTTCGAGAGCGATTGCCTGTTCAAGCACGCTCTCCTTGTCGGCAAGGTGCAGGAAAATGCCGGGATCTCCGACCTCGGCGATGCGTGCGAAGACGGCCTCTATAACGGCGGAAATGGTGCCGCCGCTTGCATAGAAGGCGTGCAGGGACGAAATGTCGAAGGCGGGGCTGCTCATGGCGTTTCCTCTTCCAATATTCTGACTGGTCGATCCCATTGGATCAGCACGACGCAGCCTGTGTCGCTCCAGACCGAATGCTCGGTCCCGGCAACATTGACGATATAGCAGCCCTTGGCATAGTCCCCAGCTTCATCCGATTGTATGCCCTCGAGCACGAGAATCGTTTCCAGACCCTCGTGGCGGTGGCGGGGCACAGAAGCGCCGACGTCATATTTCAGCAGGGCGACGCCTGGTTGGTCGCGCTCGAAAGGCTTAATCCAATGGATCGTGACACCGTCCCGAAACGGGCCGAATGTCAGCTCCCTCCAGCCTCCCAGCGTCAGCAGTTCGCGTGTCGTTTCAGGCATGATTGATCGCTTCCAGGATATCGTCGACATGTGCCGTCCAGCCGACGATGGCGCCCTGCGCACGGATCATCGCGATAGTGGCGGCCTTGAACTCGGGAAAATAGCTTTCGGTTGCGTCTTCGGCGAGCAGGCACTCATAGCCGCGGTCGTTGGCCTCGCGCATGGTGGTCTGCACGCAGACTTCCGTGGTGACCCCGGCAAAGACAAGCTGCCTGATATCCTTGCTTTTCAGGATATTGCCGAGCTCGGTAGCGTAGAAGGCGCCCTTGCCCGGCTTTTCGATGACGATCTCGCCGTCGACCGGCGCGAGTTCGGGCAGGATTGACGTACCGGGTTCGCCGGCAATGAGAATGCGGCCCATGGGACCCTCATCGCCGATCCGGAGCGCGGGATTGCCGCGATCGCGCTTGGCGGCTGGAAGATCGGAGAAATCCGGCTTGTGGCATTCCATCGTATGAACAACCGGCAGGCCGGCATCGCGAAATCCCTCGATCAGCCGCTTCACGTCAGGGACGATCCTGGTGATGCGGCTGACATCGTTGCCGAGACTGGCGCCGAATCCGCCCGGCTCGGCGAAGTCGCGCTGCATGTCGATAACGATCAGCGCCAGCTGGTCGCGTTTCAGTGGGAATGCGAAGGGTTCAGCCTTGATCTCCGCCATCAGTGGTGCCCAGCCATGTGCGAACCGATCAAGGAAATATCGGCGGCGCGTGCTGCCGTCTCGTAGACAAGCCTGCCTTCAGAAATCACCATGATGCGATCGGACATTTCCAGCAATTCGTCGAGGTCTTCGGACAGCAGCAGAACCGCGGCCCCTGCATTGCGGGCGCGCATGATTCTTGCCCGGATTTCGGCGACAGCCGAAAAATCGAGCCCGAAGCAGGGGTTTGAAACGATCAACAGGTCAACCTCGCCGGTCAGCTCGCGGGCCAGTACCGCGCGCTGGACGTTGCCGCCCGACAGGGCGGCGATGGGGGACGAGGAGGAGGCGGTCTTGACCTTGAAGTCGGAGATCAGATCGATCGCGCGTTTCTTCATCTTCCCCTTGTTCAGCCAGATCGCATCCGTGCCGTCGGCCTTGAGATCGAAGGTGCGGAAGGCGAGGTTTTCGCTGACGGTCATTTTCGGTGCGCAGGCGTTCTGCAACGGCTCCTCGGGGATGAAGCGCACGTTGTTTTTCCGTGTTTCCTGCCGGGTCGCTCCGTAGGCTGCGCCGTTGACGCTGACCGTACCAGTATCCGTCGGGCGCTGGCCGGCGAGGATTTCGCTCAACTCCTTCTGCCCATTGCCGGAAATGCCGGCGATGCCCACGATTTCGCCGGAGCGCACCGTCAGGCTTTCGATCTCGATTGTCTTCAGGCCGGAGCGATCCGGCGCCTTGACCTGCTCGACCTTCAGCACCGCCTTTGCGGTTTCCGGCACAGGTATGCGCGTATCGAGTTCGGCAAGCTTGACGTCGCCGATCATCATCGCCGCCATGTCGTTGGTCGAGAGTTCGCCGACCTTGCCGCCGCCCATCAGCTTGCCGCGCCTGAGGATAGAGACGGCATCGGCGAATTTCGTGACCTCATGGAATTTGTGCGAAATCATCAGCACGGTGAGTTCGCCGTGCTCTGTCATGCCGCGAACGAGGCCGAGCATTTCGGCAGCTTCGGCTGGCGTCAACACCGAGGTCGGTTCATCGAGGATGAGAAAGCTGCGGCCGAGATAGAGCTGCTTGACGATCTCCAGCTTCTGCTTTTCGCCGGCGGCAAGTTCGCTTACCGGCCGTTCCAGCGGAATCTTAAAGGGCATCCGCTCCATGAAGGCCGCGAGATCCCTGCGTTCTCTGGCCCAGTTGATGACGGCGGGCACTTCGGCGCGGCTGATGACCAGGTTCTCCGCACCGGTCAGGGACGGGACCAGGGTAAAGTGCTGGTAGACCATGCCGAGGCCGTAGGTCGCCGCGTCCTTCGGGGAGGCAACGGTCACCTCCCGCCCATCCACCGACAGCGAGCCCGAGGTCTGGTGGTAGAAGCCCATGATGCATTTGACGAGCGTCGATTTGCCGGCGCCGTTTTCACCGAGCAACGCATGGAACGTGCCGGCGGGGATGTTGATCGAAACATGATCGAGCGCGGTAAAGCTGCCGAAGCGCATCGTCATGTCCAGGGTCTGGATGCCGACTGCCTTGCCGGCTCTGGGAAGGGGCGTGTCGCGGATCGTGCTCATGGCAGCTGGCTCACGAGCGTTTCCGAATTCGAGACGGAGCCGAACACCCCGCCCTGCATTTTGACCATCTTGATCGCGGCGAGGTGATTGCCGTAGTCGGTCGCGCCGCAGCAGTCTTCGAGCAACAGGCATTCGAAGCCCCGGTCGTTCGCTTCGCGCATGGTGGTGTGGACGCAGACGTCGGTGGTGATGCCGGTGAGGATGATGTTTTCGATGCGCTTCTGATTGAGGATCAGCTCGAAGTCCGTGGCGCAGAACGAACCCTTGCCGGGCTTGTCGATGATGGTTTCGCCTTCGATCGGATGGAGTTCGTCGATAATGTCCCAGCCCGGTTCGCCGCGCACGAGAATGCGGCCGCACGGCCCGGGATCGCCTATGCCGGCGTTGATGCGCTGCGAGCGCCAGCGCTTGTTGGCCGGCAGGTCGGCGAGATCGGGGCGATGGCCTTCGCGGGTGTGGATGATGTGGTAGCCCTTGGCGCGCATGGCGGCCAGCACCTTCTTGATCGGCTCGATCGGCGCGCGCACCAGCGACAGGTCGTAGCCCATGTGATCGACATAACCGCCGGGGCCGCAGAAATCGGTCTGCATGTCGATGATGACCAAAGCCGTGTTGTCGGGCCGCAGATTGCCATTATAGGGGTAGGGATAGGGATCGGCGTCGAGATAGGTGAGCTTTTCACCGGTCAGCGCGGGGGCCGCGAGATTGTTCATGGCTGATCTCCTATTTCGTCAACGACAGGGCTCCCGGCGCGCCGGCGAGCGAACGGGTGGGGGAGGATGTGGCAATCATGATGATGAGGGTGAGCACATAGGGTGCCGCGTAGAACAGATAGTATCCCTGGGTGACGCCGACCGACTGCAGCGCCGGCCCGAGTGCGCCGGCACCGCCGAAGAGCAAGGCTGCGAGGAAGCAGCCGATCGGGTTCCAGCGGGCGAAGATGACCAGAGCCACCGCCATCAACCCTTGCCCGGACGAAATCCGTTCGTTCCACGAGCCGGGATAGTAGAGCGAGAGATAGGCGCCCCCGACCGCCGCCAGCGAGCCGCCGAGGGCGGTGGCCAGCAGGCGCACGCGGTCCGGATCGATGCCCATGGCGCGCGCCGCATCCGTACTGTCGCCGACGACGCGCAGGATCAGGCCGAGCTTGGTGTTGCGAAACGCCCACCACAGGAAGACCGCGAGCGCAATACCCAGCAGGAAGAGCACGTTGATGTTCAGCGCCGCCTGCACCTGCGGCATGCTGGACCACAGTCCGAACGGGATCGACGGCAAGTGCGGCGCAACCGGCTGGATGAAGGGCTTGCCCAGGAAGAAAGCGAGGCCGAGGCCGAACTGCATCATGGCGATGCCGATGGCGATGTCGTTGACCTTCGGCCATTTGCAGATCCAGCCGTGCACGGTCCCGAAGACCGCACCTGCCGCCATGGCGGCGAGTACGCCGAGCCAGGGCGATCCGCTCATGACCGCGACGGCATAGGCCGTCATGGCGCCGAAGACCAGCGTGCCTTCGAGGCCGAGATTGATGCGGCCGGAACGCTCGGTAATGGTTTCGCCGAGGCTGACGAAGATGAAGGGCGTCGATACGCGGATCGCGCCGGCGAGAATGGCGAGTGGAACGCCCCATAGACCGATGCCGGTATCGTCCATCATGCGCTCCTTTTCCAAAGGTCGGGATTGAAGATCTTGAAGCGGCCGTAGAAGGTCTCGCAGAAGAGAATGACGATGAAGAGCGTGCCCTGAAGCACCAGCACGGTGGCATCGGGCAGGCCCATGCGGCGCTGTATCAGGCCGCCGGAGGCATCAATGCCGCCGAGCAGGATCGCGACCGGGATGATCGCCAGCGGATTGTGGCGGGCGAGGAAGGCGACGAGGATGCCGGTATAGCCGTAGCCCGCGGCAAGCGAGGCATTGGCGCTGCCTTGCACGGCGGCGACCTCTATCATGCCGGCCAGGCCGGCCAGGCTGCCGGCAATCGCGGTAAATCCGACGATCAGCCGACCGACCGGCAGGCCCTGAATCTGCGCGGCGCGAACATTGCCGCCGGCGATGCGGGCGGCAAAGCCGTAGCTCGTCACTTCGATCAGGATCCAGGAGATGATGCAGGCGACGATGCCGATCGCCAGCCCCCAATGGACGTCCATGCCGGGAATGTTGCCGAGCATGTATTCGGGCGGCAACGGTTTGGTCGATGGCTTGTTGAGGCTTGCCGGATCGCGAAGCACGCCTTCGACGAACTGGTTCATCAAGGCGATGGCGATATAGGCGAGCAGGAGCGAGGAGATGGTTTCGTTGACGCCGCGATAGTGGCGCAGGAAGCCGGAAATGCCGATCCAGATGCCGCCGACGACCATGGCGGCAATCGCCATCAGAAGCAGCACGAGCAGCGGCGGGAGGACGCCGACGACAGGCAGCGCGATCGCGGCAGCCGCGACGCCGCCGAGAACCACGGCGCCTTCGCCGCCGATGATGACGAGGCCGAGACGGGCGGGAAGCGCAACGCAAAGTGCGGTGAGCAGCAGCGGGGCCGCCCGGCTGAGGCTGTTCTGGATCGAGAACCAGCTTCCGAAGCCGCCTGTGTACATCAGCCGGTAGAGGTCTGTCGGCGATTTGCCGACCGCCACGATGAAGAGAGAGAAAAGCGCCAGGCCGATCAGGATGGCGCCGAGGGTGATCGCCATCGGCTCCGCTCGCCGCGCCAGCCATTCGAGAGCTGGACGCAGCAAGGCTTGCCGTTGCGGAGCGATGGTTATTGCCGGCTCGTTGACTTCGACCGTCATGACGCTTTCTCCCCTTGGCAAATCAGGCGGTGGAACCAACCACGCCCTCGACCAGATAGCTCATGCTTTCGAGTTCGATCGCGTCCTCGGCGTAGCTCTTGCCGTCCGGAACGACCACGTTGCCCTTGTTGTCCTTCATCGGCCCCTTGAAGACCGAGAATCCGCCCTTCATCATCTCCGCCTTGGTGGCTTCGAACTTGTTGCGGGATTCGTCGGACACGCCGGGGCCGAGCGCGCTCATCTTGACGAAGCCGTCCTTGAGGCCGCCGCGCACGAAATTGCCGAGCTTTTCGCCGGCCTGGGCCTTCTTGACGAAATCGGAGTAGACGTTGCCCCAGGCCCATTCGGCGCCGGTCAGATATTTCTGCGGTGCCAGCGGGCTCTGGTTGGCATGGTAGCCGCAGACGAAGGCGCCGCGGCCGGCGGCGGTTTCCACGACGACCTTCGGGCTGTCGACATGGCAGGTGATGACATCGGCGCCCTGGTCGACCAGCGCGTTCGTCGCTTCGGCTTCCTTGACGGCCAGCGACCATTCGCCGGTGAAGATCACCTGGCAGGTGATGGCCGGATCGACCGAGCGGGCGCCGAGAAGGAAGGAGTTGATGTTTTCAAGAACCTGCGGGATCGGCTTGGCGGCAACGAAACCGATCTTCTTGCTTTTGGTCGCATAGCCTGCGGTGATGCCGTTCAGATATTGGCCTTCGCCGATATAACCGAAGTAGGAACCGGTGTTCATCGGGTGCTTGCCCTCCTGCCAGAGGCCGCCGCAATGGCGGAACTGGACATTGGGGTATTTTGCCGCCATCGCCAGCATGTGGGGATCGAAATAGCCGAAGGAGGTCGGGAAGATCAGGCTGGCGCCGTCCAGGTTGATCATTGATTCCATGGTCTTCTGGACATCGACGGTCTCGGGCACGTTTTCCTCTTCGACGACGGTGACGCCGGGGATCGCCTTCACCACGGCTGCGCCCTCGGCATGCGACTGGTTATAGCCGTAGTCATCCTTCGGGCCGACATAGATGAAGCCAACGGTGAGCGCGGTCTGTGCGTAGGCGCGAGAGGCCAGAAGACCCGGCGCGACGCTGACGAGCGCACCTGCGGCCGAAGCCTGGAGAAAATTGCGGCGATTCATGTGAAGGAGTCTGGTCATGGAATGCTCCTTGAGGGCGGGAGCCCGGTTCGGAAAAATGGTTGCATGAAAGTGTATGCAATCGCCATGCCAGATATTAACTATATGATATTGCTATATAAAATATTCAGCCAATATTTGAAGGCAAAAAGTGTATGCAGATTTACCCTCTGTTTTGCCTGATAATAGGCATTGCCCTTTTTTTAATCTTAAATTTTATGAGAAGAAGCGCGTGTGCTGCGGGGTGAAGTTTTCTGTTGGGAAATACCATTTGAAAACAAGTGATTAAATCGACAATTGACTTTGCTCGTCGCGGGCATACATCTGTATGCACAATCTAAGGATTCGCGTATTCCCGTGAAGCAGATCAAGCGCAAGGAAATTGTCAGGGCTGGGACGACCGTCGAACAGATGGTCCGGGCCGTTGCGGACATGATCGTAACGGGTGCGCTCCTGCCCGGCGAGAAGCTTGACGAGGTAACGCTCGCGGCCCGCTTCGAAGTGTCGCGGACCCCGGTTCGCGAAGCGTTGCGCGAGCTTGGCGCCATGGGGCTTGTCGGCCGCGAACCGAACCGCAGTGCTGTTGTGACGAATGTCAGTGGCGCCTATCTACATTCGATGTTCGAGGCCATGGCGGAGCTTGAGGCTATTTGCGCCCGCCTGTCGGCGGAACGAATGACGATCGACGAACGTCGTACCTTGGAGCTCGAACACCGCAATTCCGCCCGGCTTGTGCGCGCCGGCGCCGAGGAGGATTATGCGACATACAATGTCGAGTTTCACAATCAACTCTATCGCGGCGCGCATAACGACCATGTTTTCGAACTGGTAACGCAGACCCGCGCTCGACTTTCCCCCTTCCGCCGCGCCCAGTTCCGCCTTCCCGGACGCCTTGCCAAATCCTTTGACGAGCACGATGTCATCGTGACCGCGATCATGCGCGCGGATGCCAAGGCAGCGATGCAGGCCGCCTATGCGCACGTCGCCACCGTCAGCGACGCCAGCATCGTGTTTGCCGGACCCGGCTAGCGTCTTTGGGCCCAGGCGACGCAAAGGCGTGAGGCTTGAGTTCGCACAATGATGGCTTTCAGATTGTTGGAATGGCGTGTGTAGTCCATCGCAAAACTTTCTCTGACATCAGCGTCGGACTGACAATCATGACCGTTGATGTTCGTGCGGCCGAAAGACTGAGTTTCATCGGGAACAGCAGCAATTTATCGAAAAGCCCCGTATCCAGAATGCTTCCGTCCATGGTTCCGAGCTCTCGAAGGACGGAACAATACGGAGATTGGACAAGCGATTGCCAATAGAGGCAATCCCAATTTGTGAGACGCCAATAGGCTGCACGGGGCCGTTTTCGACATCACCCTACTCGAGTGCCGAATAAAACCTCCATGAGACGTGTTCACCACCGCACGCCCGCGATTTGCCGTGTGGTTTAAGGAGTTCCTTGCATGACAATTCAAAGTACCGTTCTCGATGCAACACCCAAAAACGTTGCCCGTTACGACCGACTCACGATTACCCTTCATTGGCTTACTGCTCTGCTCGTCGTCTCACTTTTCGCGCTTGCCCAGGTGTGGGACATCCTTCAAAAGGGAACGCCTTTGCGTCTCGGCTTGCAGTCACTTCATATTTCGCTCGGAATGACGCTTGCGGCGGTCATCGCAATTCGAATCGTCTGGCGGTTGGCGCACCGGGGCGATTTGCCGCCTGCGACCGGCGGCCTTCAGCACCTGCTGGCAAAGGCCGTTCATGGCCTTCTTTACCTTCTCCTCCTCCTCCAGGTGGCGCTCGGATTTTTGTTTCGTTGGTCGCAAAATCAACCGCTCTCGTTCTTCGGGCTTTTTGCGCTGCCGCAGCCTGACGGATTTCCAGTCGATATGCGCGGCACCTTTGCGCTCATGCATTATTGGGTTGCCTGGTCGGTTATCATTTTGGCTGGTTTTCATGCATGCGCTGCGCTGCTTCATCACTATGTTCTGAAGGATCGCGTGCTCGGACGCATGCTTCCGATCCCGGCCAATAAACGATAGTTCACCGAGCCCAGAAAATTGGAAACACACTCGCGCAGGAACGCCAATGTCGAAACAGCACCAAGCGGCTGATGCAACTCCGGGGTCTGTCGTGGTCTGGATTGGCTTCGTTGCCATGTGCGTTGGCATGTTCATGGCGATCCTCGACGTCCAGGTCGTCGCGACATCCCTGCCAACCATCCAGTCCGCGCTCGAGATCGACCCGGACCGGATGAGCTGGATCCAGACGGCCTATCTCATCGCCGAAGTGGTCGCCATCCCGCTGACAGGTTTTCTGACGCGGTCGCTGACGATGCGGTGGCTGTTCTTCACCGTTATCTGTCTGTTCGTCATCGCTTCCATCGGCTGTGCCTTGAGCGGCAGCTTCGGCGAACTGGTGGCCTGGCGTGTCCTTCAGGGTTTTTCGGGCGGCACCCTGATCCCGTCGGTATTCTCCGCCGTCTTCATCCTCTTTCCGAACGAGCGGCAAGCGGTGGCGACGACGATCGCCGGCGTGCTTGCCGTTCTTGCGCCGACGGTCGGGCCGATAATCGGCGGCTGGCTGACGCAGACCTATTCCTGGCACTGGCTGTTTCTGATCAATGTCATCCCCGGCATCGTTTCGGCCATCGTCGCGTGGCGAACGCTGCCGCGCGGAACAGTCGACCGCTCAGAGATCGTTCACCTCGACGGCCTGTCGCTCGTCCTGATGGCGACCGCGCTGACGACGCTCGAACTGAGCCTGACGGATGCGCCTACCAGCGGCTGGTCCTCGGTCTATGTGTCGAGCCTGCTTGCCGTGTTCCTCGCATCAGGCTGTATTTTCGTCTGGCGTTCGCTGCGCCGTAGCCGGCCGGTGGTGGATCTTAGCAACTTCGGCGACCGGAACTTTCTTGTCGGAGCGATCCTCAGCTTCATCCTCGGGATCGGCCTGTTCGGATCGGTCTATCTGATGCCGGTCTTTCTTGCCTTCGTCCGCGGGCACAACGCACTCCAAATCGGCACGACGATGCTCGTTACCGGGATTGCCCAGCTGGTTACGGCGCCGATCGCCGTGGCGCTGGAAAAGCGCACGGATCCCCGTCTGCTTTCGGCGCTGGGCTTCGGCGTCTTTGCGGTCGGGCTCGCCATGAGCGCCTTTGAGGATCCGCGCTCCGATTACGATGCGATGTTCTGGCCGCAGATCGTCCGCGGCGTCGCCATTATGTTCTGCCTGCTGCCGCCCACGCGGCTGGCACTCGGCAATCTGCTGCCCGAACGTGTTCCGGACGCGAGCGGTCTATTCAACCTGATGCGGAACCTCGGCGGCGCAATCGGCATCGCGCTGATCGATACGATCGTCTACACGCGCTCCGGTCCGCTCGCGCAGAGCCTGTGGGACCGCCTCCAGTCCGGCCACGCCGACACCGCCGCCTTCGTCGGGGCTCCGGTTCGGACGATCGCCGGCCACACCGGAGCTTTCGACGTCGACACCACGGCAATGCTGGATCCGCTGGTTCAGACGGCTGCCAGCGTCCAAGCCATCAACGAAGCCTGGCTGGTTGTCGCCATCCTAACCGGCTGTGCGGTGCTGTGTGTGCCATTTGCCAAGCGGGTCTCGCCGCCGCGATGAGTTTGGGGATTGGAGCAGGTTCCGATCAATATCATGTGCTCACTGCCAGGTCGCCGCCACCGCGCAGCCCGCCGCTTTCAACGGGCACAACTCGGCAAAAGAGCAATCGGAACTCCCGATGACGCCATCGGTCTTATCCGTTTCCATGCCTTGGGGCTTCCTGCGAAATCTGTGCTGCGGACAGCACATGCAGGAATGGAAACAATGGCAATCGGAAATATCGCAAATACAAGAATCCTGATCGTCGGTGGCAGCTCCGGAATGGGACTGGCGCTGGCAAAACAATCTCTGGAGGCCGGCGCCGAGGTGATTATCGTCGGGCGCAACGAAGATAAGCTCAGGCACGCTTATGAAAAGCTGGGAAGTCCGGCAATTTCAACGGCAGTAGCCGACATTGCCCGAGAAGAAGACGTTGCAGCTCTTTTCGACGGAATCGGACGGCTCGATCACATCGTCAGTACCGCTGCCGATATTGAAGGCGCATATGAGCTGCTGCCCGCGCTGAAACTGGAAGCCGTGCAACGGGCCATGGCAAGCAAGGTCTACGGGCCGCTGTTCCTGGCGAAATATGGCGCCCAGACCCTTTCCGCCGGCGGCTCCATCACCTTTACCTCCGGTATCGCGGCGTATCGGCCGGCCATGCGCGGATCGGTCGTCGCCGCCATCAATGCCGCGCTCGAGGGGCTCGTCCGTGCTCTTGCCATCGAGCTGGCCCCCATTCGTGTCAATGCCGTCTCGCCCGGCTGGGTCGATACGCCCATCTGGACCTTTGTCGCCGGCGACAGGAAGGACGAGACGCTGGATGCCATGGCAAAGCGCTTGCCGGTCGGCCGGGTCGGTCGCCCCGAGGACATCGCCGATGCTATCGGCTACCTGATGGGCAACGGTTTCACGACAGGATCGGTACTGCATGTCGAGGGCGGACATCGGCTGATCTAGGCGACGCGAAACCCTCGCTCGCAGCCGCCAGCAACAATCTCAAAGCCGGCGGCTGAACCCGCCGGCGCCGCCACACCATGACGAGCGACGCAAACTGGTCGGATCCTGGCCAAGCCACTTCCCTGATCTCACCCCTTTCAAGAGCATCGGCAACCGCCAGACGCGGCACAAGACCGATACCGGAGCCGGCCGCCGCCAATCGCGCAATCGCGCCGATGCTGCCCACTTCAACGGCAAGCCTTGGTGCTCTCATGCCCGCTTCGGAAAACGCGGCATCGAGCATGGTCCGATAGACGCAACCGGGCTCGGTTCCCAAGAAATCCATCGCGCCGAGCTCAGCCAGATCCGGCTTCCATGTGCCAAAGGCATTAGCGGTGGATGTCACGAGAACCAGCGGCTCCCTTGCTATCAAGCGCTTGACGAAACGCTGATCGAGATCGCCCTGATCGAAGCAAAAGGCGACATCGATCTCGCCGTTCTCAAGCTTCCGCAAGAGTTCGCCGCTACCCGCAACCTTCAACTGCAATGCGATCTCGGGGTGATCACCTTGGAAGCCGGATAGCCACGCGGGCAGCCTGACGGCAGCGATCGTCTCCAGCGCGCCGACGGCGATCGATCCAGGCGCCTGTCCGCCCGCCGTCGTGACTGCGGCGCGCGCCTCTTCGTTCAGCGCCAGTATCTCGTCGGCATAGGAAACGAGCGTCTCCCCCGCCTCCGTTAGCGCGAGGCCCTGCCTGGAGCGAGTGAAAAGCACAACGCCCAACTCGGCCTCCAGCGCCTGCATCTGGTCGCTGACGCTGGATTGCACGAGGTGAACCTTCTCGGCAGCCCGTGTGAAGCTTTTGCTGCGAGCGACCGCCAGGAATGTCTTGAGGACTCGGGGATGCATCAACACTCACGCGATTGTTTCAGAAACCGTACCGCGGCACACAAGGCCTATCCGCAGTAGTCGTTGGAACGCTGCCACATCGCGTATGTTGTCGTCAACAAGGGACAGTATGCGCCTGGCGCGTATGCATAAGTATCGTGTGATGACCCCGCTCGTCTCAGCGAAAACAATGACTTATTGTACCGATCGGCATCGTGGCCCCGATGCCGTTTCACCACATCGATTTTAACGGAAAGGAAACCGACGGTTTAACCAACTGGTCTCTCCTCGGCGCTTGGTCCAATAACTGGAAAGCCGCGCACGAGTTTTGACGGCGAGGGGACAGAGATCGTTGAAGCGGGAAATCACAGGAAGGCGGAGATCAAAAAAGCCCCGCCTGCGAGACGGCGGGGCAAGCAAAGTGGCGCACGTCCCAATCCAGCGCCAAGAAAGGGCGTGAACATTCAGAAAGCAAGAAACTGATGGAAGTCGAGCCCGCGTTCTCCGCTTCCGTGCTGTTCAGCCGCAGGGATCGATCTGATGAACGGGCCGTATGTGTAGATCTTCGATATCGGAAGCGTGTTTCTCGAATTGGCCGAGCCGAAAGATGCAGGAACCAATGCTACAGTCCGCCGGGCGGAGGGTCTATATCGGGGATGAAATTGGCTAGATCGCGCAACTGACCGCTGTCGAATTTCTCGATGAGGTTGTTGAATGCTTCTTGCCATCTTATCGCCCGGGCGGTTTGTCGCTGCTTCTGACCTTTTGGGCGTCTAGTTGTCCGTGCTCGAACGATTTGGCGGCGCTGCTTCCTTCGGGATATGGGTTCCCATCACCCGTGTCCTTTTGTTTCCCGGCATTTGCGCCACGCTCGTATGCGCCGGCATTGCTCTTCGAGGCATGCTTTCCATCCGATGCGCTCGATACAGGCGATTTGTCATGCTTTGTCATAGGTTCCTCCTTATCCCGGTAGACCTTCGCTATTGCTGAGCGGGGGCAGTGGCCGGCGGCGTTGCGGTGGCAGGCTGCTGTGTGGTCGTCTGGGCCGGGGCGTTAGAAGATATGGTGTTGGAATGGGGCCAGAAGCCCCAGGTGAGAGCCGCGACCACGATAATCACAAGGACAGCGATCCATGACATCCAAGGCTGCTGAGGCGCGGGCGTCGTTCTGAGATCTGGCCTCGGTTTGTTGATGTTGTTGCTCATCGGAATACTCCTCCGAGTCATAACCGTTAACTGTACCGAAGGTTCCAGAGTGTCCGAGCGTTGCGGCCAAGATTAATAGTGGAACTGATCCGGCACCTGGACGCGCCAATGGACGTTAGCTTTAAAAGCTGATGCCCATAGGCATGCAACGAGAGCACCCGTAGATGACCACACATGGCGAGTGTCCGGAGATCAACCCGCGCCTGGCGCTGGTGACCTCCGGACGGCCGCTCTGGAACGGGCCTTAACCCGGCACTAGGACGGACGCTATCTTTCCTTCACCGTCCGGGCTGCCTCGAAAATAAGTTGAGCTGCAATATCGGGGTGCGACAGCATTGCCAGGTGGCTGGAGGCAACCTCCACGATGGTGGCATGCATGCGCCCAGCCATGATGCGCTGGAGTTTGGGTTGGATCGCGTGATCCTCGCTGGCGAGCAGATACCAGCTCGGCTTCGATTGCCACGCAGGTTCCGAGATCGTTCCCGTCAGCGAGGCGATGGCGGTGGGGCCCTGCGTTGCAAACAAGACCGTCTTTTCATCATCGGAAAGATCCTGCGCAAAATGCTGATGAATTCCAGTTTCCGTAATCTTGAGAAAATTGGATGCATCCGGTCTCAGCTCGGCGTTCATCGGCGCCGGCTCGACGGTTTCACCCAATGAGGCAGCCGACTCCCCCGCCGCCGGTGCAAAGGCGGCGATATAGACAAGCGCCGATACTTTTTCATCGCGTCCCGCCTCGGTGATGACGGCGCCGCCATAGGAATGCCCGACGAGCACGACCGGCGGCTCGGCCAGGGTCAGCGCGCGGCGTAAAGCGGCAACGTCGTCAGCGAAACTTGCCAGAGGCATCTGGACGGCAGTCACCGTTAGGCCTTGCGCGGTCAATTGCGGAATGACGCGCGCCCAGCTCGATCCATCCGCCCAAGCGCCGTGAACCAGAACTACAGATTTGGCTATCATGTGTGTCTCCATATTAGACGTCAAAGCCGCAGCGATTGCAGCCGGAGTTGAAGGGACGCGCCCTGGTCGCGCCTGATCAGCGATCAAGCCGCGCCCGGAGCGCGTCGCATACGTTCAGTGGGCCACTGCGTCTTCGATCACCGCAGCCACTGCCGAGGGTTTGGACAGCATGATCAGATGGCTGCCCTTCACCGTTGTCGTCTTTGCATGGATCGTCTTGGCCATGGTGGCTTCGAGGGTCGGAGGTATGGCTCGATCCTCGGCGGCGACGATGTACCATGAAGGCTTGCTGTGCCAGGCTGCCGCGCTGATGTTCCCGCCTAGAGAATTGGTGTTCGTAGACGCTTGCGCAACGTAGAGCTCCAACTTCTCGGCAGAGGTGACATCCTGGGCAAAATCCTCATAGACGCCTGTCTTGGTCAGCTTCAGGAAGCCCTGGGAATCGGGTCTGACCTCGGCGCCCATGGGCGGGGGAGGGACGGAGGCGCTCAAAGAACCCGCCGACTGGCCGGTGTCGGGAGCAAAGGCGGCGACATAGACCAAACCAGACACTTTCGGATCGTTGCCGGCTTCGGTGATCACCGCGCCGCCATAGGAATGGCCGACCAGCACGACCGGTCCGGTCTCCAACGCCAGCGCTCGCTTTACCACGGCCGCGTCATCGGCGAGCGACGTCAGGGGCAACTGTACAGCGGTGACATTCAGGCCCTTGGCCGTCAACAAGGGGATGATCTTGGACCAGCTGGAGCCATCGGCCCATGCGCCATGCACTAGGATCACGTTTTTCGCGGGTTGCGCATGGACGGCCGCGGGAAGGCTAACCAGACCGAGCAAGGCGACCGCGAGGTATGGCCGGCGAAGGAAAGCGGGAACGGTAATCATATACTACTCCATGGGGTTAGAGCCGGAACAAAACCGGGGCGATGCTTTTATCCACCGGGGATGGCGCTCGGCGCATGTATGGAACTGACGGCATTTGTAAAAAACCGGTGCAAACCAATGGCGAACCAGGCGGGCAGGGATGTCACCGACGACCGCGTCAGTCGAGATGAAGGCGCCGCCATCGCGCCGGCGGATGTCCCTCGCGGAATGCGAACGCCCGAGTGAAGTGGCTCTGGTCTGTAAATCCGCAGGCGACCGCTATTTCGGCGACGGGCAGGGCGCTGTATCTAAGCAGGTCTTTGGCGCGCTCGACCCGTTCGTTCATCAACCATCGGTGCGCGGTGACCCCGACCGAATGCCGGAATGCACGCGCAAAATAGCTTGCAGAGAGTCCGCACTCTCCAGCCAGTTCAGCAAGCCCTACCCCTTCCGACAGCTTTGCGAGCATCAACTCACGAGCGCGCCGGAGCTGCCACGGGGCCAGTCCACCTCGCAGAGGCTGCTCGCTGCGAAGTTCGCCATATGTCTGGGCAAGATGGATATGAAAAGCGAGCGCCACATGGTCCAGGAATAACGGGTCGCTCCCGCCATAAAGCCGCAATCGGCTCAGCAGCGCAGAACTGAGGCCATGCAATGCCGGATCGTGAGCACCGAAGGTCGCTCTGAGGCTGCTCGAGCGCTGCCCGCGATCATACGCCAGGTCATCGAGCGTCCGCTGGGAGAAATGAAGGCGAACGGTATCGAGCGGGTCCTGGATCAGCGAGATGGGAGAGGTGCTGAGATCGAACAAGCAGATATCGCCGGCCTTCAGCGGATCCAACTTGGCGTGACGCCCTTCTATCCAGGTCTGAAGTCTGGGTAGAGGCGCCATGACCACATGGACTGAAAAGGCAGCCTCGGGATCCGGCGTTTCTGTCCAGCGGCCGGTGGGAGCAGCCAGGTTTAGCATGGAAATCGCGATCGGATCCTTGGAGATAGTCTTCGCAAAAAACGTCGTCGCGACGTTGGTCCGGAAGCGACGCGCAACAGCCGCTCCATAGGCCTCGACTTCAGAATTCATGGTTTGAATGTAGCTAGCCGGTTGGTAAGGGACGGTCCCGAATGGGAGATCCAATGGGAGTAAAGCACGGTCGATGCGGCCGCTCTTTCAAGAAATGGCTTTGAATTTCGAAAACAGCCCAAAAAGGCAACGCTGGAGCGGCGCAGAGACGTGCGTCATTCTGCGAATCTATCGTTCCTCATCGCGAACGAGCGGCGCCAACGCCCGGGGCTCATATTTGTGTCGCTCTTGAATGTCGCGTTGAAATGAGACTGGTTGGAGAACCCGCATGCCAAGGCGATATCAGCCAGCGTATCGCTCGTTTCCGTGAGCAGAAATTTCGCTTTGCTGATACGCCGGGCAAGCAACCATTGATGCGGCGACATTCCGGTCGACCGCCGGAAACCCCGAACGAAATGCGTTATGGACAAGCGGCATTCCCGTGCCAGTTCTGGCAGCCCGATGTCCATATGCTCATTCATCATTTCCTTCACGCGCAGCTCCTGCCATCGTGCCAGGCCAGGCGCGGAACGGCTGACCGGGATAGGTCTGTTGCCGTACCGTCCCAACGTGTGCGCGCACGCAGCACCCAGAATTTCGTCAAGCAGCAATCCGCTTGCAATGTGTTGCTCCCGAAGCGCGGCCAAGGCCGCCTGACCCAGATATCGCGTCACAGGATCGTCTTGACCAGCCATCGGCCGGTGGGTCAACTCCGAGATCGACGCGATATCGTTCTGATCGGCGAATGCGTTGAGCGTTGCAAGCGGTAGGTAGAAGTGGAGCGCATGCGTTGGTTCGCGCACCAGCGCCCTGGGGTCGAGCCGCAGATCATGGATATAGGTCATGCCGGCAATAGCGGGTGCAACGGGTATCGATCGGCCGTCCAGCCAGTATTCATGCCCGACAATATTGCAAAGCTGAATTCCCACCAGGAAAGCTTCGTCGTAGCCAAGCGAAGCGCTTGGCTCTGCCGCCGGAACATCGACTCTCAATTCCGATACAGCGACCTTGCCACGCTGTAGCGTGCGTTGCACGTTCAAGCCAGGTTTGGGCATATCAAAGCACTCGGCGAGATGCTCTCCATAGGCGCGATCGCTTGATCTGCCTTCCGTTCCAACCGCATTGCCTGAAACAGTCGCCATTGAGGAACTCCCACGAAACTCGCCTCAGGACGCGCTGCCGACCAGTTGGCAATATGAATGATGTTGACTGTTTCGCGAGCTGGGGTGTCAACCGCGGCCTGCGAGTTTGTCGTGCCGTTACAAACAGCGCATAGTAAGGTTGAGAAGCAAAAATAAAAGGCCTTGATTGTGGTCGTCCGCACACAGGTGTCGACAAGCAAGTTGTATTGCCGAGCTGTTCGCTTGCACCAGCGAGCCGGGCAATGATCTATGGTTTCAATGGGGACATGCGAAAAGGCGGAAAACTCACGCTCGAGCGCCTGTAGCACGCGGGTGCGCAGCTATCTGTGATTGCGTTTTCGCCCTAACCCGGTGAGGCGAAAGCCGCTATCGCCGCCTCGTTGTGCCCTGCCTCGTCAAGAAGTCGCCGAGCCAATTCGCAGGCCGGTCCGCTTAGCCGTCCGTCCGGTCGCACGAGATGGAATGACACATGATTGTTCAGCTCCCTGTCACAGACCCGGACCAGGCGCCCGGATGCCATCGCTGCGTCCGACAGAGGCGGTCGGGCCAATGCGACGCCGATGCCCTGCGCACAGGCGTCGATGATCAGATTATAATCCTCGAAGCGGCGGTCCTGGCCGCGGGGCAGATACTGGACATCCTCGACAGCCAGCCAGCGTCGCCAGCCCTCGATGTTAGAGTCATGCAGGATCGGCAGGGTCAGGATCGATTGAGCGTCGCAGTTCCGGCCAAGCTGCTCCGCGAGCGATGGCGCGGCGATCGGAAAGGATCTCTCCTGCCAGAGTGGTGTCGCGCGAACGCCGGCCCAGGGGCCTTTTCCGCACCGAATGGCGAGATCCGTCCCTTCACCGAGATCTGCCAGTCGGTGCTCCAGGGACAGATCGATATGGAGGTCGTCGCGTTCCAGCTTTGCCAAACGTGCGAATAGCCACAACGAGGCGACAGACGGTGTCACGGAAAGGCGCACTGTCGTCTTATGCCGCCGCGGGATCCACCGCTCGTCAGTTCCGCTAAGAAGGGAAAGCGCCTCCTGAGCCCGAGCAAAAAATCGTATGCCCTCCGGGGTCAGCGCTACACCCCTGGCCTGACGGACGAAAAGTCGCACGCCAAGCCACCGTTCCAGGCGCGCAATCTGTCGGGATACGGCCCCATGGGTGATTCCCGCTTCTTCCGCGGCGGCGGAGAACGATCCGAGACGCGCAGCCACCGAGAAGGTCTCGAGCGTATCGAGCGGCGGAAGGGTTTGCGAGCTGTGAACCATAGACACATGAGAGCATCGATTGCCGTGCTTTTCAAGCTGGGGGTGAGAGGTTTATCTGCGGCGTGTGCAAAGGGGTGAGCAATGAGCGCAATAGCCGGCAATATGGAAACCAAGTCGAAATTTGATCTTCCGGCCTTTCTGGCAATCATTGTCACGATTGTCTTCTGGGCTTCCTCGTTCGTTGTCATCCGCGTTTGTCTTGGTCCTTTGACACCCGTCGAACTTGCGAGCGCGCGGTACGTGACCGCCGGCATTATTGCTCTTGGCTACCTGGCATTTCGCTGGACGGTGCCGAGCAGGAAAGATCTCGTCCGGATTTCGATCGCAGCCGTCCTTTTTATCGCGGTTTATGCGGTTCTGCTCAATACCGGAGAGCAGACGGTACCGGCCGGTCCCGCGAGCTTCATCATCAATACGATGCCCGTCTTCACGGCGTTGATCGCCACCTTCGCCCTTGGAGAGCGTTTCGGGATCTGGGGATGGGCCGGCACAGCCCTTTCGTTTCTCGGTGTTGCGCTGATTGCCGTCGGCGCGGGCGGAGCCCTCAGCCTCGATCCCAATGCCATTCTCATCCTCGGCGCAGCTCTATGCTCGGCGATTGCCAGCGTTCTTCAGAAACCCGTTCTCGGCCGCATGCCGGCATTGACGGTGACCGCATGGGTTTTGCTCATAGGTTCCGTTCCGCTTCTGCCTGCGGTTCCGGCAACCGTTACGGCTCTCCTTGCCGCCCCGCCAATCGTCAATTGGAGCGTTGCCTATCTGGTGGTTTTCCCGACCGTGGTCGGTTATGTAACCTGGGCGATCGCCCTGAAGCGGCTTTCGGCCGCGCGCGCGGCGAATTTCCTCTATGGCGTCCCGCCGACGGCGACGTTGATCGGCTTCTTGTGGCTGGGTGAAACGCCTTCCGTGGTCGGCGCAGCCGGAGGTATCATGGCAATCCTTGGCGTCATTCTCGTCAATGTCATGCGGAAGAGGTAACAGCCTGCCGGCGACGGCAAACGGATTCGTCAGAGTTCCGGAACCACTTGCCGAAGTTTGAGCTGACAGCAAAATAGCGCATCGCCTCCTCAACATCTGCCCAGGGAAATACCCGGTCCATCACCGGCTTCGGATCGAGGCCTTCGATGGCGCGGTTCATCGCTTCGAAGGATTCGCGCGAGCCGACGGGAATGCCGCGCGCGTCGACCTGCTTGCGGGAGATATCGAGTGGATTGACGGATACCTTCCGACCCGCCCAGGTAGCCGGCAAAGGCCGGCGCGCCGTTGGCGCTTGTTCGTACCAGACGAAAACGCTCGTAATTTCACCAGACTGTGAATAAACATCGTACGCCGATCCCGGTTGTCTAAGCGAAAACAATGGCTTATTGTGCTGATCGGTGCCATAATCCCATACCGATCTATACTCCAGGGTGAATACGGTGATCATTTGGGAAGAGACCGGCCGCGCTTCCGCTTCCCTCGCAATCGTCAGGAGTTCGAGATGGTAAATCCTCTCGTGAAGCCATTTTGGGACAAGGCAACGGGGAGCTGGCAATATGTCTTCCATGATCCCGAGACCATGAAGGGAGCGATTGTCGACCCGGTTCTCGGATACGATCTGATCGCAGGCGCCATCGATACGACGCAGGCCAAGGACATCGTTGCCTATGTGGAGCAAACGGGAATCGAGATTGTTTGGATCTTGGATACTCACCCCCATGCCGACCATTTCTCGGCCGCTTTCTACCTGAAGGGGCGGCTGGGGGCGCCAACGGCGATCGGCGAGTTCGTGACAAAGGTCCAAGTCCTTTGGAAAGGCATCTACAATCTCGGCGACGATTTTCGTGTCGATGGGTCTCAATGGGACCGGCTGTTCAAGGACGGCGAGACGTTTCAGGTCGGCAATGTACCGGTTACCGTCTTCTTCTCCCCCGGCCATACCATGGCGTCGGTGACTTACGTTGCGGGCGACGCCGCATTCGTCCACGATACCCTGATGATGCCCGACAGCGGTTCAAGCCGCGCCGATTTTCCTGGAGGGTGTTCACATGATTTGTACCGAAGTATTCGCCGAATACTTGCGCTTCCCGCCCAAACTCGTCTCTTCATCGGCCATGACTATGCGCCAAACGGGCGGGCGCCCCTATGTGAGGCGTCCGTCGAAAGCCATCTGGCTTCAAACAAGCACTTTGCCGGATCGCCGGAGGAGGACGACTTTGTGAAGATGCGCGACGAACGTGACGCCACGCTGCCTCTGCCGAAGCTCATGCTGGCGGCTCTGCAGGTGAATCTTCGTGGTGGTCGCTTGCCGGAGGCGGAGAGTAACGGCCGATCGTATCTAAAGATCCCTGTCGGTTACTTCACATCTCGCTCGGCGGACGGTTAGTCACTCCGGAAGATCATCCTTGCGACATTCAAGGCGATCTTTTGGGGCCAATTCCTCGCGCCACTTTCGAACTGCCGGCATGGGCGCCGAGACGGAAGCCAGCGGTAAATGACTTCGTTGTTTTAGAGCGATTTGCGTAACGACCTGTTTAGCATCAATCAGAACCGCGGATTAGGAGTATTCGCGTAGGATCTCATGGAAGAGTTCTCCATGGGAAGGATGATGCCAGAGATTTATCGAACATGATGGAGGCGGGAACCGTATTTACAACCGTATCGCTGATGATGCTTGCAAACGGTGGCGTTCTTGCTGTCGTTTCTCGTGATCTGCCATCGACTCTGCGACCGGCGGCGACATATTGGCAGCTGGGGACTTTGCTCATTGCGGTTGGTTGCGCATTCTTCGCGTTTGGCGAAACGCTGCCAAGGCCGATCATGCTTCTGGCAGCCAACGGCCTGATCGTATTCGGGCTTACAGCCTATCATGCTGCAGTTCAGCAATTTGACGGTATTCACCCCAGAGCATGGCAGCTAATCCCGGCCATCCTCGCCAGTGCCTGTGTTTTCTGGTTTTCCGCAGTCAACCCTGACTTCCGCGTACGGATCGCAGTCGTTTCAACCATCTGGATATGGCTGATGTCCGCCTGCCTGTGGACGCTGCTTGCCAGTTCGCATGGGGATTCCTCGCTCAGCCGCAAGATTCTTATCGGCAATTTCGCCTTGGTGCTGGCGTATACGCTCGGCAGGGGCGTCGCTTATCTGGCGATGGATCTCAGCAGCGACTTCGCCGTGGAAACCGGCGCGAACTGGTTGAACCTGTTGTCGCCCATTTTCATGACCCTCCTGCCCGTTGTCGGGACGACGGCTTTCCTCCTCATGTGCTCCGACAAGCTAAGGCGACAGTTTGAGATTGCGGCATCAACCGACTATCTTACCGGGCTACCCAATCGCCGGGTCCTCGCGACGCATGGCATAAACAAATTTGTTTCGGCCCAAAAGCATGGCGCCGATTTCGCTGTTGCAATCCTGGACATCGACAATTTCAAAGCCATCAACGACGCCTATGGTCACGACGTGGGAGACGAAGTGCTTGTTGAGGTGGCGGGTCGTTTGCGGGAGCGGATAGGCACCTTCGGTATGGTGGCGCGCACTGGTGGTGAGGAGTTTACGGTCCTTTTAAGCGGTCTCGATCACATCATGGCGGCGGACGCGATTGAGCGAATGCGCTTCGCAGTTGAACAAGCACAAATCGGCGACGGGATGTCGAGGATCCCTGTCACCGTCTCCGCCGGCATCGCTGTTTACTCTTCTGAGGACGGAGCCTTTGAAGACATGCTTCGACGCGCAGACATGGCTCTCTATTCGGCAAAGGCAAGAGGCCGCAACTGTGTGGAAGTCGCTCTGCAGACGGCGATTCCGGCGTTGACAAGGGGGGTAAATTGCGTCCAATGAGTCCCCATCAGGCTCTTTGTCTCCACTATTGGAGGATGGTAGCATGAGCTTCGATCGCCACCTCATACTAGAAACCGCGCTCGAGGAGGCCATCGATGCCGTCGTCCTGGCTGACGACGTTAATCGCATCACGTTCTTCAATGCGGCTGCAGAGCGTCTCTGGGGTTGCCATCGCGGTGATGTGCTCGGTAAGGATATCAAGGACTTCGTTCCTTGCGGCATCTGTCCGGCCCGTGACGTTTATGTCGATGCCAACCGGGATGGCTACGCAAACAAGATCGTCCGCACCAGCCGGGAGGGCCGCATTGAGAGGGAGGACGGCAAGGAAGTCTGGGGCTCTTTTTCCCTTTCCGAGGTCGATATCGGCGACAAGATTCGCCACCTGGTCTTCATCCGTGATGTGACGGAGGAGGTTCAGCGCCGAGAGGAACTCCGCCTTCTGTCCTTGGTGGTGAACGAAACCGACCGCACCGTCATGGTGCTCGACCAAAACCGTCGCATCATTTACGTCAATCGCGCCTTCAGCGACCAGTTCGGCTATAGCATCCCCGATGCCCTCGGGAAATTGCCAACGGATTTTCTCGTCGGTGAAGGTACGGATGTGGATACTCTTGCCCGGCTGCAACGGAAGGCCTGGCAAGATCAGGGCTTCACCGAGGACATCCTTTGCTATGATCGTAGTGGCAATCCCGTCTGGGTCTCTGCAGCGGTGAATCCGATCCGCGACGCTCAGGGCGACGTCACCAACGTCGTCGTGGAGTTGACCGATATTGCCGCGCTCAAGCGGGTTCAGTCCTTGCAGGATGACGTCCTTGAGGCGCTCGCCAGCAATATCTCGCTCGCGGAGGTCATGGATTTCTTGTGTCGGCGGGTGGAAGCCATTGCACCGGAGATCGTTTCGTCCATCCTGCTTGTCGACACCGAACAGAAATTGTGGTCGCTGGCGGGGCCAAGTCTTCCCACCGCTTATAACGATGCAATAGCCGGGGTCCCAGCGGGCGAGAACACCGGTTCTTGCGGAACGGCCGTCTGGCGTGGCGAACCTGTTTATGTCACCGATATCGCGACGGATCCTTTGTGGACCAATTACAAGCATCTGGCGCTGCCGCATGGGCTCAGGGCCTGCTGGTCTTCACCGATCAGGCTGGGCGACGGCCGTATCGCGGGCACCTTCGCGTTCTATTATCGCGAGCCACGGGGACCGAGCGCATTCCATCGGCAGATCGTCAAGGCCTGCCTATATCTATGCAAACTCGCCATTGAACACCAAGAGGCGCGCCGTCAGATCGCGGTGCTCTCCCATTTCGATTCTCTGACCGGCTTGCCGAACCGGTCGCGGCTTCTGGAGGAAACCGAAAGCATCCTTCGCAAAGCCGAGGATGAGGGCCTGAAGGTCGCAATCTTCACGGTCAATCTCGATCACTTCAAGGACATCAACAGCAGTCTCGGCCACGCTATCGGCGATAAGGTGCTAATCGAGGCGGCCTATCGGCTGCAACGACTTGTCAGCGACTTTGCCGCAATCGTCGCGCGCGCGGGTAGCGACTCTTTCGTCGTCGTGCTGTCTGATTGCGATACCGCTCGGGCTGCGGTCAGGGCGGATAAGATCCTCCGCGCAATTTCCGAACCGACGGAGATAAAAGGCTTCAATCTGACCCTGTCCGCCAGTATCGGCATCAGCATCTCCGGTGACAAAGGCACCGATCCCGAGAGTCTTCTCAAGCACGCGGAAACCGCGATGTTTCAGGCGAAGTCGGCGGGCCGTGGTGTGTATCGCTTCTTCAGCCCGGAGATGAACCGGCTTGCCCAGGATCGCCTCGTGCTCGGCGCTGCCCTGCGCAACGCCCTGTCGACGAACAGCCTGAACCTCCATTACCAGCCCCAGATCAATCTCAACTCGAACACGCTTCACGGTGTCGAAGCGCTTGCCCGCTGGCATGACCCGGAACTGGGCAATATCCCTCCAGACCGCTTCATTCCCCTGGCCGAGGAAATCGGTCTGATCGATACCATCGGCAAATGGTCCCTTCGCGAATCCTGCCGCCAAATAGCCGCGTGGCGCAGCGAAGGCATCCCAATTCCCACTGTCTCGGTCAATCTGTCGCCGCTGCATTTCAACGACAGCGGCTTGCCCGGTTACGTGGCCGGTCTGCTCGAAGAATTCAATCTCCCCGCTGCGTGCCTCACGATCGAGATCACTGAGAGCGTGATGATGGATGCCGGCGTGGAAACACTTCGAACGTTGGCTAAATTGCATGAAACTGGGGTCGGTCTGTCGATGGACGACTTTGGCACCGGCTTTTCCTCCCTGTCGAGTCTTACGCGAATGCCGATTACCGAACTCAAGCTCGACCGCAGTTTCATGCGCAATTTCGAAACCGATCCCAGTGTACAGGCGGTCGCGGCGACGGTTGTCGGTATCGGCCTGAGCCTCGGGATGACAGTCGTTTCCGAGGGCGTGGAAAACGAGAACCAGGCAAGGCTTCTGCGGCGGCTCAACTGCACCGTCGCCCAAGGCTATTATTTCGCCAGACCCATGGAGGCTTGCGATATCGAGCGATGGATCTGCGCCACTCGGTTGGATGACACAGCGCCACTCAATATCAGCGCGTGAGCCATTGGAAATTCTGTAGCCGTTTTCCTGACGGAACACCCTCGGCGGATCGGATTTCGTATGATGTCAGGGGCCTCCTTGCCTTATAATTCTGCAGGTTAACCCTTTCAGTTTTGCTGAGGTGTTAAGCCGTCCTACAACGACGATCGAACACCTTTGCGACGGCTCTCAGGATTGCCGAGACGTGTTCGTATCGGACATCCGATCGCCCAACATGATTTCCGAGCCTGCTGCGGAGAGACACGCTTCGTATTTTATCTGGCCGAACATTTTCGCGCCTGCTGGCAACGATGGCCATCCTTGCTCACGTCAAGTTGCCGGGTGCGACAATCGACGTCTGGCTGTTGATTGTCATTAACGGATCTCATTGGATCTGACATACACAGCCTGTCGATACAGGAGGTATTCCCATGAGGCGCAGTGCAGGCATGGCCGAGCTCAAATCCTCAGACGAATCCAACATGCTCTCCAAAGGGTACCTCTTCCTCAAGGTTACCTGTTCCGATACGGACGCTCTCCCCTGACAGCCTCTCATCCTCAGCGATTCCTTCGGGATGATGAGCCTGCCCAGGGTGATGATCGAGGTGTCGTTCGGAGGCTTGCTCATCTTCATCGACGCTAGCGTCGTCATGATCTTCATCCCGGAGCACAGCACGCTCTTCGTTCATGATCTCGAGATCTGCCGTGATCTGGGCCTGGCGCTCCGCAACCCACGCCCGGTCGGGTTCCGAGGCTATCGACATGCTGTGGTTTATCTGCGTCGCCGACGAGGAAGAGGTGGGGGATGTCGCAGCGATTTTCTCGACCATGATGACCTTCTTTCGGGGCGTGCCAAATCCAGCGGACGCCGGATTCATCACAGTGTGACTAAAGTAAAGTTCCCCTGTCAATGTCGAGATACGCAAGGCGGTCAGCAGACTGTGCCGGGTACCGCTATAGCGCCCAAGTGGGCGGAATTCCAAACGCCACGGAGAGTACGCATATGAGGTGGTTCTGGTAGGTGAAGGCGATGTCATTTAGCGGCGTCGATGTGCCACATCAATTTCATCGCCCTTTCTGAATGGTGGTACCGGATCTTCCATCGAAAGGGGCGTTCCCGTTGTCTGCCTGAAGGCTTGAGAAAATGGCCCCGACGAGAAACTGCAGGCTTCGGCAAGACGCGAAATAGGCATTTTCGTGGTAATGTCCGCATCGATCAATACCAATGTGCGGCGGACCTGCCACGCAGTGAGATCGTCTGGGCGAGCTGACTCCGACTATCGGGCGACACCGTTTGTCATAGACTGGGGAGCGATGACCGGCAGCGAGGCCGAGCGCGCAAAAGAGCTGGCGGAATAGAACGCAGACTGTGGTTAGTTGCGATAGGAGCCGAGCGCGCGGAACTATAACGCCTCCGTCAAGTCCATGATCTCTCTGACGGTGTAGGCTGGTGCGTGAACTCGATCTCATGGAAGCCGGCGCAAGGCCAATAGACTGATAGCGAAACCCTCAAGCGATCCACGCTGACGCATTCGCATGGGGACAGCGTTGCTGTGTGGGCCGCCCGGTTGCCTGCCCGCTAAATAAAATGCACAACATCCAACTTGCCTTGGGCCTGTTGTGGGAGCAGGCTGCCCCTTGTCACGACGCATAACGTTTTTGAACGCCGATCGCTCGGTTAAGACTCGATGGACAGTGGGCTAGCGTATCGATGTCCGCAAAATGGACAGCATTGCTTGATTGTTGTGTACTTGCGTCGAGGAGTCTGTCGCGGCGGCGATCGTCTGAGCACAGTGGAGGCAGGATGACTTTTGCTGCAACGCAAGCGCCGCTCGCAACGAGTTCGACAAGGGCGGCAAACAATTCCCAACTCGTCGATGAGCTGAAAGCAATCGTTGGAAGAAGATATGTTCTGACGAGCCCTTCGGCAACTCAGAGATTCCGGAAAGGCTTCCGGTTTGGGAACGGGCCGGCCCTAGCCGTGATACAGCCGGGCAGCTTGCTCGAACAATGGCGCGTCCTTAACGCCTGCATCAAGGCGAACAAAGCCGTCATCATGCAGGCTGCCAACACCGGCCTGACCGGAGGATCCACGCCCGACGGCGATACATATGATCGCGATATCGTCATCATCAACACCTTGCGCATGAACAGGATCCATCTTATCGGAAATGGCCAACAGGTCATTTGCCTGCCGGGCGCCACTCTTTTCGAACTCGAAAAGATGCTGCAGCCACTCGGTCGCAATCCACATTCGGTGATCGGCTCCTCATGCATAGGCGCCTCGGTTTTTGGCGGGATCTGCAACAATTCCGGAGGCGCGCTGATCCATCGCGGGCCTGCATTCACGCAAATGACACTATATGCGCAAGTGACCGAGAGCGGGGATGTCATCCTTGTGAACCACCTAGGTGTCCGGTTAGGGACCGATCCGGAGGCCATTCTCACCAATGCCGAGAATGGAAGCTTCAAAGCCGAGGATGTTGAATATTATCCTGATCGCTTCTGCTCGGACCACGACTATCAGCAGCATGTGCGCGATATCGAGGCGCCGACGCCTGCGCGTTTCAATGCGGATCCGAAGCGCCTGTTCGAGGCCGCCGGCAGCGCCGGAAAGGTCATGCTTTTTGCCGTTCGCCTTGATACTTTTCCCAAAGAACAGAAGACCGGTGACTTCTACATCGGCACCAATGATCCAGGTGAGCTTACGCAGATAAGGCGGCACATCCTCGCGCACTTCAAATCTCTTCCCGTCCAAGGCGAATATCTGCACAGGGACGCTTTCGATATCGCCGAGAAATACGGCAAGGACACCTTTTTGGCGATACAATATCTCGGGACCGACCGTCTCCCGACATTATTTGCGGTGAAGGGATGGTTTGACGCGCTTTGCGCGCGCGTCAAGTTTGTCCCGCACGATTTCTCGGATCGATTTATGCAGGCTGCCAGCAGCTTCTTTCCGAGACACCTGCCAAAGCGACTGTACGAATATCGCAATCGGTTCGAACATCACCTGATGCTGCGGATGGCGGACGACGGGATCGCAGAAGCGCGCGATTATCTCGCCAAGCGCTTTCCCTCTGCCCAGGGGGCTTTCTTTGAGTGTACGCTTGACGAAGGGGTTAAGGCGTTCCTGCATAGATTTGCGGCGGCCGGCGCGGCGATCCGTTACCGCGCCATCCATCGCAAACACGTTGAGGACATGGTCGCTCTCGATATCGCTCTTCCTCGCAATGGCACAGACTGGTTCGAGCGTCTGCCGCCCGATATCTCCAATCGGCTTGAGCAAAAGCTTTACTACGGTCACTTCTTTTGCCAGGTTCTCCATCAGGATTACATCGTCAAAAAAGGCTTCGATCCCATGGAGGTCGAACATGCGATGTGGACGATCCTTGATACGAGGGGTGCCGAATATCCGGCTGAGCACAATGTCGGGCATCTCTACAACGCCAAAGCCTCGCTGGTTGACCACTATCGGACACTTGATCCCTGCAACTGCTTCAATCCGGGGATCGGTCATACCCCGAAGCTTCTGCGATGGCGGAAGGATGAGCCGCTTCCAGGTCCCGAATAGGTCCTGGCGCCGAGCCAATAGTCACTGAAAAACCTGTTTCCGGATTGTGCCTTGCATGGGGAGGATCACTGAATCCCATGTCGCAAGGCCGATCGGTGACATGCCGGCGGCGAGTGCAGCCGATTCTCCACCGGACGAACCGCCAGGCGTGCGCTTGAGATTCCAGGGAGTAATGGTGCGGCCGGTCACGAGATCGTCGCTCTCTGCCCAGAAGGAGAATTCGGGCTGGTTAGCCTTCATGAGCGGAACGCCGCTGGTCGCCTTGAAACGTGCGACCAGCGGCGTTGCTTCCTTGTCCGGAATGTTGCCCACGAACAGCTTCGAACTGCGCTGGGTGAAGAAGCCTGCGGTATCCAACGAACCCCTGATCGAGAAAGGAACCCATGCAGCAGACCCAGAGCGGTGCCATCCGCGCCCGCATGGTCAGCAAAGTCCGTGCCCATTATCGCAGCTTCGACCTTGAGCGTCACGACCGCGTTGATCTGGTGGTTCACGACATCGGTGTGGTCCAGATGCGCCGGCACGACCTCGCGCCACGATAGTTGCTTCGCGCGAATGAGCGCCGCGAGAGCTATCGCATGCTGATAATAGATTGGGTTGGTGTCGATCATACCCGTCTCCTTCGAAGTTCTATCTATCGGTAGACAGGCAAAACTGAAGCAACGAAAGACCCAGCGCTCGTTGAGACGTCGGGTCCGTCGATCCAGGCCGGAAGTGGCAATATCAGCCGTGCCAGTGCGATCCGCGGATGACGCTGCAGAAGTTCCCGCGATGGAAATGCGGGTCCTTATCCGCGAGCACGTCGGCCTTGACGTTCCCGAATGTGGTGTCCGGTTTGTGCTTGATACCGTCGTAGAAGGCTTGGAGGATATCTTCCTTGAAATGCGGCGTCCTCGGGAACGCCCGCACGACTGCCTCCCGTTCGGCCTCCGAATATTCCCCATAGGTCAGGCCAAGGACATCCATCTCGACGCCGGCCGTCACCAGCGCGACGACCGGATGCATATGCTTGGGGATGCCGGGCGTGGTGTGCAGCGCGATTGCCGCCCAGACTGTATCGATGTCGGCCTGCTTGATACCGTGCCGTTTCAGGAAATCCCGCGCCGCGTTGGCGCCGTCGACCTCGAAGCGTTCATCAGCGCTGCTGTAGGCTTTCATCAAGCCCATATCGTGGAACATGGCTCCTGTATAAAGCAGTTCCGGATCGAACTTCAGGCCGCGATGTTCGCCGGCCAACGCGCCGAATAGATAGACCCGGCTCGAATGATTGAAGAGCAGCTCGGACTCCGTATCGCGGACAATCTCAGTCACCTCTCGCGCAAGCCTGCTATCGGGGATTTTAAGGGCGTGATTTGCAGTGGTCATCATGTGCCTCCTTTCGTGGCTCTTCCAACCCTAGATATCCCTGTCTGTGTCCCCTATAGTCGTATTACGACGAATACGGACATTTGACCCAAATATGAGACACCAAGCTGATTCAAGGATGATTGGCATCCTCGCACTGCCAGGCGTGCAGATGCTCGACGTCGCGGGTCCTCTCGACGTTTTTGCCGAAGCCAATGTGCAATCCGGCCACCAGGCCTATGCACCATGCGTGATTTCCACTGTCGAAGGCCCCATTGTCAGTTCATCCGGGCTGCGCGTTGTTCCAGACATGATCCTCGGTCTTCACGTATCCACCATCTTCGACACGCTGCTTGTCGCCGGTGCCCCGCATCTTGGCGATGTCCCTGCAGATCCGAAGCTGGTGGACTGGCTGCGTCGGGAGGCGCCGCAGAGCCGCCGGTTTGGCTCTGTTTGCAGCGGCGCCATGGTGCTGGCCGCGACCGGATTGCTCGACGGGCGGCGCATCACCACACATTGGGCTGTTGCCGAGCCGCTTGGACGGCTCTTCCCGGAAGTCGACATCGAGATCGATGCGCTGCACGTTCGCGACGGACAGATCCGTACGGCGGCGGGCGTGACGGCGGGCCTCGATCTGGCGCTCGCGCTTGTCGAAGAGGATCTTGGCCGCGAGGTCGCCAAGAAGGTCGCTTCTCAGCTCGTAATGTTCTTCAAGCGTCCGGGCGGCCAGCTCCAGTTCAGTCGGCGAGGCGAGGCCAATCCCGCTGGCCGGTCGGCCCTGCAGGAAATCCAGCGCTGGGTGGTGGCCAATCCGACCGCCGACGCCAGTATGGCGGCGCTTGCCGAACGCGCCGGTCTCAGCCCGCGCCATCTTGCGCGATTGTTCAGGCAGGAAATCGGGATGACCCCATCAACCTGGGTCGAAACGGTCCGGATCGATGTGGCTCGTCAGCTACTTGAAGCCGGCGAGCGGCCCAAGCAGGCTGCTGCCGCTTGCGGCCTTAGCGACATCGATACTTTTCGTCGCGCCTTCCGTCGCCAGGTCGGTATCACGCCCACCGAATATCGACGCCGCTACGAAATGGCAGACGCCGGCTAGCCTGCAGATAAGCAGAACCGGAGCATCAGGGAATCGAACTGCGGCGGATGAAGAGGGGCGCCATCTTCATCAACAACTCCCGCGGCACGGTGGCCGATCTCGACGCGCTTGCGAAAGTCCTGAGGGAAGGACATCTGGCAGGCGCCGCCGTCGACGTGTTCCCCAAGGAGCCAGCGTCGAACAACGAACGCTTCGAGACACCGCTGCAGGGTTTGAGCAATGTCATTCTGACGCCGCATATCGGAGGCTCGACCGAAGAAGCGCAAGAGCGCATCGGCGGGGAAGTTTCAAGAAAGCTGGTTGAGTATTCAGATATCGGCTCGAAAGCTGAAAGGCTTTCGCCGTCGGATTCATGATCGTTCTGGTTTCCCTTACAGATGAGATTCCAGCCCCGAGGCATGGCCTGCTAAGGAATGAATGTTAGCGAAGGGTTAAAATCGGGTGCTTTGGGACGTGGCGGGGAATTCCGGTCAAATCATGGACCGGATCGACAGCGACCCCGCAAAGGCCCGATATGATTGGCAATCCAAGGCACCGCTGCTGTTCCGGAGCTTCATAAAGTGTTCCCCTTAAAACCTTCCACTCCGAACAATTTGTCTTCGAACGAAAAATAGACATCATATCCGAAACCGATCTTGTCGTGCTAAGCATCGAGCATGGGATTCGGAGTTTTCATTCATCGCTCGGACTCGATCTATGACGACAGTCCGGCTGAACAGTATCAGTTTCCAAGCCAGTACCTCGGTCGTGTTCAAGGCTGCGTAGGGGATTGGATCATCTATTATGAACCGCGCAAGGTTGCCGCCACGCGCGGCTATTTCGCCGTGGCCAGGATCGCCCAAGTCATCCCGGACCCGAAGATGGCTGGCATGTATCTGGCGCTGATCGAACCTGGCAGTTATCTTGATTTTGTCAATCCTGTTCCGTTCAATGGCCCTGATGGGGTCATTGAGCGTGGCGTATTGAACGACGACGGACGGATTTCAGGGAGGGCGCAATCGGCGGTGCGGCCCATTTCCGCTGCAGATTTCAACCACATCCTATCGGTCGGTCTCAATGAGACTGAACCCGAATTGCCGCGGCTGGGTGGAGCGGGAACGGCTGATCTTACAAACGGATTTGAGGACGCCGCTCAAGCGCCATTCATCTTTGAGCAAGAGCGTGACCGCGTCATGCAGCTTACCTCCCGCGCTATTCGCAATCGGCTGTTTCGGCGGCTCGTTCTACAAGCCTACGACAAGCGCTGCGCGATCACCGGCTTGAAACTTATCAATGGTGGTGGACGGGCTGAAGTGGACGCGGCTCATATCCGACCTGTGGAGGCGAATGGACCTGACACCCTCGGTAACGGCGTTGCCTTATCGGGTACGGCACATTGGATGTTCGATCGCGGCCTCATCAGTCTTTCGGATGACCTGGATATCCTGGTTTCGCGGCAGGCGAATGATCCGGAGAGCATAAGGGGTCTGATCAACAAGACTGGCAGAGCGATCGTGCCCTTGCGACCGTCTGCGCGGCCGCATCCGCATTTTATTCGGTGGCATCGCGAAAATTGCTTCAAGCATTAGCGGAAAAGACAATCGATCGACAAGTTAGAAACCGAATTGTGTTGAAGCGGTCGACTTAGGCTGTCGACCGATTGGCTGCGGCCTAAGCTGCAGCTATCAAACACTCGCAGGTCGCCCAAATGGAATTCTATTAGCGTGTCCGCTTGGTTCAGATACAAAAACTCTCCGCAAACTTCGATGAGAGCAGTTCGAGGGTTCAGATCGACTCAAGGCGAGGCTAAATATTGCGCGCTTGAGGTACGCCTATGCCACGGTTATCGTCTACGGTCGCCGCGCCCCATTATTGACGTCTGATACGACATCTCAAATGCCGGCATACCATTCGTAGCCACGATCTTCCCAGAAGCCGCCGTTACCACCCCAGAGATCATCGAACCGGTCACGGATTTCGATGCGCATGACGTATTTGGCGTGTTTGTAGCCAAGATGACGCTCGACGCGCAGGCGCAAGGGGGCACCGTGTTCGACTTCCAGATCCTTGCCGTTAAGCGAATAGGCGAGGATTGACTGCGGATGAAAGGCGTCGATCAGGTCAATACTTTCATAATAGCGGCCGCTGCCATCGAGCGTCTGTTCCAGTTCATCCGCACAATAGAAGACGGCGTAGCGAGCGCCTGGCTTCAACCCCGCAGTCTGCAGGATCAACCCGAGAGGAACACCCTGCCATTTACCGATGGCGCTCCAGCCTTCGACACAGTCGTGGCGGGTGATCTGGGTGCGAGAAGGTAGCTTCTTCAGATCAGCCAACGAAAATTCCATCGGCCTGTTGACCATGCCGTCGATCTTGAGCCGCCAGTTGGCGAACTTGGTTTCGACCATCTGGACATATTCGGCGCTGTTTGGCTGAACTGATCCATTCGGATGAAAGCTCGGTGAAATGTCCGCGTCGGTATATTCTCGGGCAAGCGTTTGCGGCGAAACGATGAGCCGCTGTGTGCCCATGGTCAGCCGCTCAGCCAGAGCGAGCACCTTCTGCACGTGCTGGTTCTGAGAAAGGTCATCGCATCCGGTCAGGCCCACGGCGCCCAGACTGGCGGCCGAGCTGACGAGAAAACGGCGGCGAGTGAAGATGGAGCTCATCGGTCGGTCTCCTCGTTGATGATAGCGTAGCGGCCGGTCACCATCGAACGTATGTTGTTCCAAAGGCCGGAGAGAATGACCATCGCGATATGCACGACGACGAAGGCCACCAAGCTCCAGGCGGTGATGAAATGAATGGAGCGGGCCGATTGGCGACCACCGAAAATATCGAGCAGGAAGGGGTAACCAGCGTCTATCGCGGGCGACATGGTCAATCCCGAACCGATCATCAGCGGCAGGAGGATGAAGATAACGATGAGATAGGTCAGCTTCTGTAGCGCATTGTAGCGCCGCGCCTTTTCTCCTTGCGGGAAGCGCAGCCGGGCGTGGTCCTTAATTTCATGCCATATATTTGTGGGTGAGATATCTTGAGCCGTCGGCGCGAGATCGCGGCGGAAATGACCGTCGGCCAGACCGTAAGCGAGGTAGACGAGCCCGTTGATGACGAACAGCCACGCAAAGAAGAAATGCCAACGTCGGCCAGCTGCAAGATCCTGGTAGCTCGGTATCGTCGCCCAGGCCGGGAATGCGCGCGGCATCATTTCGCCGTCGGCCGTGGAAGCACCGAGTATGCCGGTGGTGGTGATCGAGAGACGGCCGATGCGCACTATTCCGACGATGTTGTCGCCATCCTGATTGCTGGCGATTTCGAACCACGACGGATCTTCCACCGCTCCGTAATTTCCCCAATGTAATTGTGGATCGGCATTGAAGATCTGCATGCCACTCATCAGCAGCAAGGTCAGACACAACACATTGATCCAGTGCGTTATTCGCGTAAGGGCCGAATGACGGCGAATGAAGATCTTGGCCGGGGGAGATGGCGGCGCGGTGCCGATCTGCTCGATGCTTGCCATGGATAATTCTCCTGACGTGCCGCCGGAAGGCGGTGTCCGAAATCATATGCTGCGACGCTATCGCCGCTCATTGAGCTGCCCGGATGCGCTCGGCAACCGGGCAGCCCCGTGTTGTCGGCATGGATGCGTCACATTGGCGGGATGACGCCGTTTATGCCGACCACGATACTGTCGGATTCAACCGTGTTGTCTCCATTGGTCGTGCCGTTGATGATGACCCCTGCACCGGGTTTGATGTCGTCCTTCGTCGCCTTGCCGAAGGTGACGACCGGCGTGCCCGGAGGGATCGAGATCTTCTTCTCGCCGCCCTTGTAGGTGAGCGACAGAGTGGGACCATTGACCGAGGTGACGGCACTGGCAACCGTCGCATTGGTCATCGAGCTCTTCGGCTTCAGATCCCAGCCGTAATCGCCCTCGCCGGTGCCTTTCATCGCGGCCGGGAAGATCAGCACTTCCAGCGCCCCGTTGATGCCGCTGTCGGTCGGAACGGACGCGATGCCGACGAAATCCCCAGGCTTGATGTCTGTCACGGAGGCGTTGACGATGCCGTTGACGGCCCAGCCGGATTTCAGCTTGATCGTCACGTCCTTGCCTTCGCGCGATTTGACCATCAACGTATCGCCGCTGAGGCTTTCCACGACGCCGCGGACGCGTGCCTTGTCGGCAGCCTGTGCGGATAGTGTGGTCACGGCTCCAAGCGCCAGCACCACACCCATGATCTTCAACTTCGTGAGCGCCATTCTGCTCTCCATATCTTTCATCTTTTCGATATGATGCCCATCCGGCAATCTGGAGCGGGTAGGGCGATCGCTTTGGAAATGAGACAAGGTGGCTATGGCATCCTACCGGAGACAACCGATTGTCCCTCAATTCCGTCCCCTCATTCGGCGCTTTTGAGAATGCGTTACAGTGATCACGCCGTTGTGATCGCAATAAAGGCGACAAAAAATCCGGTTCAGGATGTAACAAATAGCGCCGATCAACGAATGACTGCACGCGGATGACGAAATCGGTATCGGAACAGGTCCTGAAAGGCTTGATGCTTCTCTCGCTTGACGGCGATGAGGCTGCGTACAGACGCTTGCTCGTCATTTTGCGAGATCTGCTTTTGGCATTTTATCGAAGGAGGCTTGGATCGAATGCAGACCGTGACGCCGAGGATCTGGTCCAGGAGGTGCTTTTGGCGGTGCATAGCCGGCGCATTACCTATGATCGGGAACGGCCGTTCACCGCGTGGTTTTTCCAAATCGCGAAGTACAAGCTGATCGACCACTTCAGGGTGAATGGTAGCAAAAGAGGCGTCGAAATTGCTTTGGGAGACGAGATCGCGGCTGAATTTCGAGAGGAGGCACTCTTTGCCCACCTCGACATCGACCGTCTTCTCGATCAATTGCCTGCCAAACAGAGAGAACTTCTGCGCCAGGTAAAGATTGCCGGAAAGACCACTGCTGAAGCCGCCACCGAGAGCGGGCAGTCTGAAGCAATGGTTCGTGTCAGCATTCACCGCGGGATGCGCGCGATTGGACGCAAGCTGGGTTTTGCCAATGACGAAAAATGATGAATTCATCGAGGCTCTGGTAAGCGATCTCACTCCGGTTCGCCATCATGCGCTGCGAGTAAGGCTTGCGCTGACAATCATTGTCGGCGTGATCGGTGCGGCCATCGCGCTGCTGATGTCGCTCAGCTTTCGCCCGCATCTGCACCACGTAACGGTGGCGGCGTTTTGGGTGAAATTTTTATATACCGCCGTACTAATGAGCGCGACGATCGTAGCCCTTGAACGGGTTGCGCGCCCAGAGGGTTCGATTGGGAGTATGGTTAGGGTTCTGGTCGTGACATTCAGCGTCGTCGTGCTTCTGGCCATCGCTCAACTCGGACTGTCGCCGGCTTCATCCTATCCGGGTTTAATCGTCGGATATTCGGCGTCTTTTTGCCCCTTCCTGATCGTGGCTTTCGGCATTCCCGCCTTCTGCGCCAACATGTGGTTTCTCAGGCGTGCAGCCCCCACGCGCCCCGTCCTTGCCGGTTTCGTTGCGGGCGCTTGCGCCGGCGGCATCGGCGGCTGGGTCTACTCCTGGGCCTGCGTCGAAAACGGTATTCCATTCATCGCGATATGGTACACGCTCGGCATCTTGCTGAGCGGGCTGGTCGGAAGCCTGGTCGGCAAATTCAGTCTGCGCTGGTAGCCTTGTTTTGACCTGCCGAGGTGCTGCAGGCATGCCTCCCGATCAGATCAGTATCGTCTCGCGCAAGGACGGTAAGGAAAAGGTCGAAGGGCAGGGCAACAATGCCGCCGAAGGTGCGGGAACAGGCGCTGAAATTGGTGTTGTCGCTGGTGGCGCTGCAGGCGGGATCGTCGGCGCAATGATCTCATCCGGCGTTCCTGAAAAGGACGCCCACTTATATGCTGAAGCCTTGCGTCGTGGTGGCTCCGTCGTCATTGCCAAAGTGGCAGACGACAAGGTTGCGGCATCGCAGACGATCCTTAACGACGCACGAGCGGTCGATCTTGATGACCTTCGGGCCAAGTATAGTGCCGTCGGCCCAGAGCGATCAGACCCTTATGATAAGACGCAAATAGCGGACTTTCATCAAGCCAGAAAGTCCGCCATTCTAAGATTCAGAAGATTGGGCCAGAGCAGACGTGAGTCGGATTGACATGAACTGTTGAGTGTTTGCCAGAACGCGTCCGACGCAGAAGCAGATAGTCTCTGTCGTGCCTGATCCGTCCAGGGCTTATCCCTTGGCGGCTTTCTGCGCCGCCTCGAAGACTTCGCGTGCGGACGTCGTACCCGCGATGTGCTCCGTTTTCTCGGCTCCGAGATCCATCCATCCCGCATTTACGGCCTCATACATTTCTTCCGCAGGTCCCGTGTGGCCTTTGGGGATACCGAGCTGCTCGAACGCTTCCGCCCACCCCGCACGCGGGACTGCAAAGGCTTTCACGTCGAGCTTCAGGACTTCGCCCAATTGCTCGGCGACTTCATCCGCGCTGATCATCGAACCAAGCTCGATGACGCGCTGTCCTGACCAGGCTGCCCCGGTCAAAAGCGTTGCCACCTCCGCGCCGATGTCGCTCGTCGCGACCATGGTCGATTTCCGGTTTGTCGGATTATAGTAGACCGGTAGCATCCCACCTTGAGCGACCTGCAAGCCGTATAGGAAGTTTTCGAAGAAACCGCCCGCGCGCAGAAAGGTGACCGGAGATGTCAGATTGCGAAAACCTTGCTCCAGAAGCGAGAGCGCCGTGATCATCCCGAGCCCGCTGGTTCTGTTCGCACCCATCGACGAGAGCGCTATCACGCGCGGCGGCGCTGCCTCGGTGAGCGCTGCGACATAGTTCGCAATCACGCCCTTCGCTTCTTTATAGTCAGGCGAAGGTGCCCATACAGAAGGCAACATGACAAACGCACCTTCAACGCCTTTGAGCGCCTGCTCGATGGCTGCCGCGTCATTCCAATCGCCGTCCACCAATTCCACGCCCTGGTCCGCCCAGATAACCGCCTTTTCGCGACTACGGACCAATGCGCGGACTTTATTGCCTTGTGCCAACAGATGTTGTGCCGTTGCACCACCGACTTTTCCGGTAATTCCCATTACTAAAAACATGCGTTTTCTCCTGATTTTGAGGGACAGAACAATGCCGCTGTTGGTTCAATGGACGAGCGGCAAAATGGCCCGGATACGAGGATCGCGCAGATAGAGGCCGCCCCATGTCGTCGCGCCTAGAAGCAGGGAAATAAGTTCGGGCGGCGACCCCAGCTCACCGATGCGAATATGGGCGCAGATCGCGCCTCCCAGAAAGCCCGTCACCAGGATCGCCCCGAGGACGGCGGTCGCCGGAATGGCGTAAAGTATGGCACAGGCGAGTATGATTGGACCAACGACACGGGTCAGGCCCATCGCGAATCCGGCTTCCTGCAATATGCTGGCGATCTGTTCCGGCGCGAGAAGCTGAATAGCGCCGTCTGCCACCAGAGCGATAACGACGAATGCACTCATTATCCGGCCGGTCCACAGGGCGCGACGCAAGGGAATGGTTGCAGGCACCTGATTTAGATTCATAGTTTCGGACACTTGCTGTTCTCCGAAGGGTGGATCCCAATATTTGGAACTTACTGTGCCTCTCATGTGTGATAAATATCAAAGAAAAGAACTCATTGTTCTCCTAGGTGATAACAATATAGAGGCACGAAAATGCAGAATCTCGAGCCCGTCCTTATATTCGTGACGGTAGCGGAAATGGGGAGCTTCACCCGCGCAGCCGATAGCCTCGGCATACAAAAAGGGAGGGCCTCGATGGCGGTCCGGAAACTGGAAGAAGATGTCGGTGTCAGGCTCCTGCATCGGACGACGCGAAGTGTGCAGTTGACGGAGGACGGACGCGCATTTCACGCCCGTGCCCGCGATCTTCTTGCTGAAGTTGATGACCTGCACACGATGTTCGCAGACGACCGCGTGGCACTTCGCGGACGTCTACGAGTCGATCTTCCGACCGAGGTGGCGCGCACAACGATCGTGCCGGCATTGCCGGATTTCATGGCGGCTCACCCCGAGTTGGAGCTGGAGGTATCGAGTACGGATCGGCAAGTTGATCTGGTCCAAGAGGGGTTCGACTGTGTATTGCGGCTTGGCCCCATCAGGGACGAGACGCTGATTGCCCGCCCACTGGGTCTCTTACGCATGGTCAACGCTGCCAGTCCCGCCTATCTGGCGTGCTATGGCGTCCCTCGATCGCTGGAAGATCTCCAACGTCAGAAGCATAGGACAATTCATTTTTCGACGGCGCTGGGTGCAAGACCCTACGGATGGGAATATCCGGACGACGACCGCTATGCGACGCTTCAGTTGCCGGGTGCGCTACACGTTAACAGCGCGCAAACCTACGATGCCGCTGCCCTCGCTGGCCTTGGCCTGATTCAGGCGCCGCTCTTGGGAATTGGCCAATACTTGGAGAGTGGAGCGCTAGTGGAAGTTCTCCCCAGTTTTCGTCGCCGGGCGGTCGCCGTATCCCTCGTCGTAGCACATCGGAGCAATCTGTCGCGCCGTGTCCGGGCATTCATGAAATGGATCGAAGATGTGCTGACGCCGTATATGGAATAGATAGGCGCTTTCGAATCGAAGATCGGTATCCACGGCTATGGCTTCGTGCCGATGCGGGTCCCGGCGGATTTCGACTATTGGGGCCTATTTCATGCGGTCGATGAGCGCATACCTGTCGATTCCCTGGCTTTCGGGGCGCGCGTCTTCAAGCAGTGTAGCGGCGTCTTCCCTGGCTGGCCAATCCATATCACATGGGCGGCGATGGCGCTTTCGCTTATGGCCTGGGGGCCGGGAAAAGCGTCTGTCGATCATCTTCTGACAAAGTTTCTCACGGCCATAGAATGGATCAACATCTCTCAGCACCTAATCGTTTCGACGCAAGCGTTCCATAATATACCTTATCTGATTTTGTCTTGTAGCCGGGGTGGGTTCAAGTTTGAAGTGCGACTTAAGAATGATACCAATGGCTTAGATGACGAAAGCAGTGATGAAACGGGAGAGGCTTAAGCATCATGAAGAATGCGATTGATGTATTGGACGAGTCGGGGTTGAGGACCGGTGAGGTGCTTTCTCGATCGGACACCCATCGGCTGGGGAAGTTACATAGGGTTGTGCACCTATATTTATTCGACACGAAAGGTCGGTTACTTCTCCAGCGCCGCGCATCGACGGTCGATCACTTTCCGGGTGCACTAACAATTTCCGTGCTGGGCCATGTGGATGCGGGAGAAACCAGCATGGACACGGTCGAAAGAGAGCTGGAAGAGGAGCTTGGTCTTTCGCGCGAGAGAGTGTCGACCCGCTTCTTATTCTCGTACCGACGCGACGCGGTCCTGAGCGAAGAATACATTGATCGACAGTTTAACGATGTGTATGCGGCATGGGGAGATTTCGCGCTTTCGGATGTGGCGGTCGACAGCGCGGAAGTGGCGGGCGTGTGCCTGGTCGAGTTTGCTGAATTCGTGGCGATGGCATCGGATCAGAGCAGCGCTCTTGCCGATGTCTATCGGGATGAAGCCAGGGATCTCGTATATTTCTTGGCAAAGCGGTTCGGAACAACGTCGCAATCGATTTGCGAAACGCACCTCCCCTCGTAAGCGGCCGCAAATAGTCACATGTGCGGTTTACATGGCCGCCGCAGTCGCTTACGGGAATGTCGATATTGTGGGTTCAGGGGCGAAGGATCATGTTGATCACGCAAAGCGACTACCATCGAATCTACCGGGTCATCAACAGCCTGCTGATCAACGAAAACGCCAATCCCGCTACGGCGTCGATGTATTTTAGCACCTTTGGTGCCTTCATCCTCGAACATCATTTCAAGGTGAATGCAAAGCCGAAAGGCGGTCTCGCCGCCTATAATCTTGAAGGAAAGCACATCCTTTTCGCAGACCAGCGCGACGATGGCTACGTCTCCGGTGCCGGTGAGAATTTCCACTGCTGGGTCGAAGCGGACGGTTGGGCAATCGACTTCATGACCCCCGCCTTCCCGGAGAGCGCGCCGGATTTGGTGATACCTTCAAGGATGTTTCAGCGTCCGCTTTCGTCCATGGCCCCGTCCATCAACGATCTCGGCCAATCCGGAGATTTCTTCTATCGCTCCGAGCCTGAGGCAACGAACCGTCGCTTCGCAGACTGGCGCAAGCATCCGATGATCGGAGATCTCGCCACCGTCGCCACGAACTGGTTTCGCAAGTCTCCCAAGAAAATGCAGGCATCAATTACCGTTCGGGACCAGGGCGGCAAAACCAACGTTGTGCCGCTTGTCGGCAATTCCCTCGTCGGCGCATGGTGATCTTCGAAAGCCCGTTCAAACCGAGGTGTAAGCCCGCGAAAGATCTCCTCGATACCGTATGAAGGCCTTGGGCGCCGTCAACGGTGCCCGTGGGGCAACGATTGCATTCGATTCCAGACCCATGACATCCCGGCAACAGTCGGTCATGTGATAGCAATTTGAGGCATTGAGAGATGGTCATCGAACACCGAAGCCGGTCTGGCTGGCAAATCCTTCTGCTACCCTTGCAGCTCGTCATAGCCGTGTTCGTGATTATCAGCGAGGTCGCCCGGCCGCTGTACCGGCCATTCGTGACGTGGTTCTCCTCACTCTCCATCGTGCAGCACTTCGGCGAGTTTGTTGGTTCGTTGCCACGAGCTGTCATCCTCATATTGTTCGTCGTGCCGCTTGCGATTGCCGAGCCGCTGAAGATTTATGCCTTGTTCGTTATCGCCAGGGGGCATGTGATCTCCGGGCTCGTGATAATCGCATTGGCATATCTGATGAGCTTCCTCTTGGTTGAACGCCTCTTCCACGCAGGCCGCGAGAAGCTGCTCACTTACGGCTGGCTCAAATGGATCATGGATCGCGTTGAGATTGTGCGAAACTGGGTCTCCGAGATGAGACAAAGCATCATCGCCTCGGTGCGCGGTTGGCTTGGGTACCCCGGAAACTAAGACGCCAAGGATAACTCAAAGCTTCGCGTCGGTGTCTCCATCGGCACCTCGATCTTCACGTTCAACACGCTCGCGATACCGGTCAGATGGTCGGCCGTGACGATGCGCAGCACAGCGTCACACTCTCCCGTCGTCGGATGACATTCCATGACTTCCGGAAGCCGCCTGACAGCCCGCCCCTATTCACGACCGGCCGTTCCACTCATCCAAGGGCGGGGCCCGAGACCCTGATCGGGCCCAAGACTCGTATAGCCGCCATCGACGGCAATGTCGCAACCGGTGATGAAGCTTGCAAGGTCGGAGCATGCAAAGACGACGGCGTTGGCGACCTCCCGCCCTCGCCCGACGCGGCCGAGTGGATGCAGAACGGCCGCCCGCCGATCCGCGACCTCTATCGAGCCGGTCGAGGATTCGACGCTGGGCGACCAGGTTACGGCCGGCGAAACCGACAGGACGCGGATCTTCCGCCCGGCCAGCGTCACGGCCAGGTTCTTCGTAATCTGCAGCAAGGCTGCTTTCGAGGCCGGATAGAGCATCCGGTCGACCGCGCCCGACTTGCCTCCGATGCTGCCGATATTGACGATCACCCCTCCTTCGTCCGGCATGCAATCGGAAACTTTGGCGCTGATGATCGCGGCCCCGATCAGGTTCACGTTGAGGAGCCGGATCCAGTCCTGCCGCGTCGCCTTCAGGCCCGGATCGTCATACATGCAGGCGTTGTTGACCAGGCCATCGATCCTGCCGAACAGCCGGACTACCTCGCTTACGCATCGGTCGATCGCGTCGTCGTCCGACAGGTCGGCCTCGATAAAATGCGCGTCCGGCCCCAGGCGGCGCGCGAGTTCCTCGCCCTTTGGCCGCTCCCGCCCCACCAGAGCCACTTTCGCTCCCGCTTCCAGCAGGCATTCGGCAATATCCGCACCCAGCCCTTGCGTGGCACCCGTTACTATGAAACTGCGTCCATCGAGCCGGATCATCGGAAACCAGCCTTGATCAGATCGTCGACATCGGCCACCGCGCCGATCAGCCCGATATTGAACAGAGCCGCTTCATGCACGTCGGCGCTGGCGGCCGAACAGGCATCCTGGGCAACCGTCACGACATATCCCATGTCGGCTGCGTGCCGGGCGGTGTGCTCGACACATGAGTTGGTTGCCACGCCCGCCAGGACGAGATGCGTCGCGCCAAGCTCGCGAAGGCGCATCTCAAGCGCAGAATCATAAAAGCCGTTGACGCGGTTATGGACCACGACGGCCTCGCGGCCGACGGGGCCGAGGCCCTTGAAAAATTCGGAGCCCCATTCACCCTCTATGACAGCGCCGTTGGCGACCACATTGCGGAATATGGGCGCGTTCTCGAAGAAGGATTTCGAGGTGGGTGGACGGGCGGTGCGGACGTGAACGACGGGAATGGATGCCGCCCGCGCGCCACCGAGCAACCGCTCCGCGGCCATCAGCACCTTCTCTCTGTTGGTCCCGCCTTCGCCAAAGCCAAGCCTTATCCTGCCATCGGGATGAAGGACATCGTTTTGATAGTGAAGAACGACCAGTACCGTGGCCTGAAGGGTTGGTGTCCGGTCGATCAAATGAAAACCTCCAGGGCGTTGTGAACGCCGTCGCAATTGATGAGGTCCACACGCTTCTGCTTGATGCGCCATTCGTCTTCGATGAGAACGAGCGAATGTGTGTAGTGCCCGGCAAGCTGGCGCTGATCACGCCGCGCGCACCATTCCGTCAGCTGGAAGGTCGAGCGGACGATCAGTTCGCCGGCGATGCGCGATCCACGGACGATCATCACGTTTCCGACGATGCGGGCGGTCCGGGTCACGGGCGATTGCGACCACGCGCGCACATGGTTCAGCCGCCGGCGCCTGACTTCACGCATCACGGCATCCTCGTAGAAGAGCGAGGCGTGGTTGAGCGCATCCGTCTGGCCATGAGCGAGTGGCACCCAATAGGTGCCGCCATCGGCAAAGAGGGCTTCCCACCTGTCCCATTCGCGATCGTCCAGAAGTGCGGCCTCGTGATAGAGATACTGCTCGATCTCGTGATGGAAGTCCGGCGTGGTGGCCATGTCCACCGCCACTCCGGTTTTCTGGGTATTGGACGTTGTCATCCTCGGCTCCCCTATTCTGCTGCGGTTGCGGCGCGGCCATCACCGCCGCCCGGTGCTTGCATGTATTCGCGCCATGCGCGGAACTGGTTGCGCATCGGAAGCTCGGTCACGCCTTTACCGATGATCTCGTGATCGCCTTTAATGTCTCTGCCGTAGTTGCGGTGGTGGCTGATCCACTTGCCGCCATCGGAATGCATCCCTTCCTGGCAGCGGCGATAGAGATCGACGTCGTCCACCATGACCAATGAGGAGGGCGAGTTGACGATATTGGTGTAGCTGATAGTTCTCTGGAAGAACTCGTCATTGGTGCCCATCAGGCGGAATGTGAAGAACTCGATCATTGTGCGACCGACCGAGATCGGGCGAATGACGCGCATCTGCTGAAAGCCGACATGAGGCGAACAGCTTGGATAGAACACCGTATTGTGACGGTTCAGCTTGAGGATTTCTTCCGCGCGTTCCTTGCCATAGGCAGTGTCCAGTTGCTGGCGATACTCAAGCGAAATGCGGTCGCCCGGCGCATTGAAGATCGCGTCGAAGTAGCTGTGGCCATAGTCATAGCAGCGGAAATCGAGCGATTCCCAGAAGGCATTCGGTTCGCCGTTGCCCTCGATGATGTGCAGCTGGAACGGCGACTTTCCGCCGAAACGGCTCTGCGCCGTCTGCTTGGCGGCGGCCCATGACGACTCGTGCGTTGCGGGAGCGTGCGCGGTGTCATTCATGTTTTCCAGAAACAGTTTCCAGTTGTTTTCCTGCCAGACGCGCTGAACCCCGCCCGCAACCTGGACCTTTCCCTCCGGAGCGCGGTCGGCAAAGTTGTCGAGCGTGCTGATCGCGCCGCCGAGGAAGGTCCTCAGGTCCGGCCCTTCCCTGCTCAGGCTGGCAAAGACGAAACCGCGATGAGATGCGACGCGAGCAACCGAAGACATCGAGAAGCTTTCGCCCTTCGGATCGAAACCGGTGCCCTCGTACCAGCTGCGGTGCGGGACGCCCAGCAGCGAACCATCCAGCTTGAAGGTCCAGGCATGATAGGGGCAGCGGAAGAGCGGCCCGGCGTTGCCGCAGCCTTCGGAAACGACTTTGGCGCCTTTATGCGGGCAGCGGTTGTGCAGGACATTGACCGCGCCCGACTTGTCACGGACCATGAGGACCGGATCCCGGCCGATCAGCGTGGTCCAGTAGTCGCCTGCGTTCGGAACCTGGCTTTCATGGCCGACATAGACCCATGCCTGCCCGAAAATCCGATCCATTTCGAGCTCGAAAATCTCCGGATCGGTATAGACGTCCTGATGAACGTGGTCTGGATGGACCAGGTCATTCAATCGTGTTTCGAATGGCTCTGTATGCATGGAATCCTCCTTTGTAGGACAGACGGGAAGAGGCGACCGTGGAACTCCCCTCCCCGGAACTGGATTGCTGCGGATGCCGATTCATGCCGTCGCAAACGCAAGATCGGCTCACGCTTTTGCGGGAATTGCTCTAGGCGATATCCCGCAAGGCATTGGCGGGATCCGACACTGCCCGCGCGCTTACACGGACACCCGCTTCGATCAGCCGTTTGCCCTGCACGTAATCCTTCGCTGCATTGACGCAGTCCAAGGCGATGATCCTTCCCTGTTTCAGGTATGCCACGGAGAAGGAACGGGACGAGACATCGCCGCGCACGACCTCCTCGTCGTAGCCCCGCGACAAGCCGACCGTCTGAAGCCGAAGATCGTATTGGTTCGACCAGAACCACGGCACGGAACGGTAAGCCTCGGGCAAACCGACGATCGCCTTGGCAGCGGTCGTAGCCATGTCACTGGCGTTTTGAACCGATTCAAGGCGGATCTGCGCACCGTCGGCAAACGGATTGTTGTGAAGGGCGCAGTCGCCGACAGCATAGATGTCCGGCATGGTAGTCCGACAGAACTCATCGACGACAACGCCATTGCCATAGGCGTAGCTCGCACCGGCGGAAATCAATGCGTCGATGGATGGGGCGATGCCGATGCCGACGATCACCATCTGGCACGGGATTGTTTCTCCCGTACCGAGCCGTACGCCACACGCCCTGCCGCCGCTTTCCTCGATCGCGTCCACCGTTGCGCCGAAACGGATATCCACACCATGAGCGCGGTGCTGTGCTTCGTAGAAGCGCGAAATCGCGGGACCGGCGACACGGGCCAGAACCCTGTCCTGCGCCTCGAGAACCGTCACTTTCTTGCCGAGTCCGGTTAGGACCGCGGCAGTTTCCAGGCCGATATAACCGCCGCCGACAATGGCCACATCTTCGACATCGCCAAGTTCCGCCTGGATCCTGTCGACATCGGCACGCGTGCGCACGTTGTGTACGCCTTCAAGGTCGCCGCCGGCACATCTGAGGCGGCGGGGCCGGCCGCCGGCCGCCCATATCAACGTGCCGTAGACGATCACGCTGCCGTCGTCGGCAATGATCTTCATGTCCGATGGATCGACCATGTCGACCTCGCGGCCCGTCAGCAGCGTGATATTCCGCTCCTCCCAGAAGCTCGCCGGGCGCAGCAGGATACGGTCGAAGGTCTTTTCCCGCGAAAGATAATCCTTGGAAAGGGGCGGCCGTTCGTAGGGCAATTCCGGCTCGTCACCGATAATCGCGATCGATCCGTGGAACTTGAGCTGCCGCAGAGAAATCGCCGCCTGTGCCCCGGCATGGCCGCCGCCCACGATCAGAACGTCATAGCGCGTCTTTACATAGCCAAAAGTGTCGTCCGGCATGGTCTAGTCCTCCGGCGCCACGGCGATCTTCAGGCCGTTCAGTTCGTCGCTGAAGCGTATCTGGCACGCCAACCGGGAAGACAGGGTTCGATGATCGGAGGCATCGAGCAAAGCGTCTTCATCGACACCCATCGCGGGCAAGCGTCCCCAATCCGCATCATCGACATAGATGTGACAGGTCGAACAGGAACAGCAGCCGCCGCAAACAGCGAGTATTTCCTCGACGCCACTATCCCTCACGATCTCCATCAGGCTGCGGTTCGCGAAATTTTCTCTTGCGATTTCATGTTCCTGTCCCGCTCGATCCTTGACTATGAGTTTCAGCATGATCCGCCATCTTCGTTACGTTCATCGCTTTCATTCGATACGGCCTCTGCGCTGTATCCGTCGCAACCGACCCGAATGAAGGAAAGTCTGGTACTTCGTCAAAAACAGCGCGATAGCGGCGGCATGGCCGACGCCGATGGCGCGGTGGCGACGCGCTGTCCGGTCGCCACCGTTCACCAGCCCCTGCTTATGCGCTGGGTTCAATTGCTTCCGTTTGGAAAGGTGACCCACTTCCATTCGGTGAGAGTATCGACATCGACATCGGTTCCCTCGCGGCCGAAACCGCTGTCGCCGACGCCGCCGAACGGCACATGCGGCTCGTCGGCGATCGTGGGCGCATTGATATGAACCATGCCCGCGTTGACTTCCTGCATATAGCGGAAGGCCTTGTTGAGGTCCTTCGTATAGATCGCGGCGCTCAGCCCGTAATTGGTGTCGTTCGCACGCTCGATCGCCTCGTCCAGGTCTGCGACAGGATAGATCGATGTAACGGGGCCGAAGGTTTCTTCACGGCAAACCGTCATCGTTTCATCCACTCCTGAAAGGATGGTCGGGCGGCAGCGGTTGCCGACCCATTCGCCACCGGTCAGCACCTTGGCGCCTTTGGCACGGGCGTCCTCGATATGTGTGCGCACACGCTCGCGCTGACGGCCAGAGATGATCGGCCCCAGCCATGTGTCCAGGTCGCGGAGGTCTCCCATGCCCAGGGTCTCGGCTCTGGCAATGAAACGGCGCGTGAACTCTTCCTCGATGCTCTTTTCCACGTAGATCCGGCTTGAAGCCATGCAGGCCTGACCCTGATAGAAGAATTGCCCGATACAGGCTCCCTCGACCGCGGCATCGAGATCGGCATCGGCCAGTACGACCAGCGGGTTCTTGCCTCCGAGTTCAAGCAGCACGCGCCGCATCATCGATCCGCAAAGCGCACTAATATGCTTGCCGACGCGGCTCGACCCGGTGAACATGACGGCCTTGACCAGCGGATGGGTCGTCAGCGCATCGCCGATATCGGCGCCGAGCCCGGTCACCATATTGACCGCTCCGGCCGGTATCCCCGCCTCCTTGTAGATATCGACGAGACGACTCGTGACCATCGAGGCTTCCTCGGAGGGCAGCATTACCACCGTGTTGCCCGTCGCGAGCGGTGAGGCGCTGAGCTTCGACGCCTTCAAAAGCGGCACGTTGAATGGCGAGATGGTCGCCACGACGCCGAGCGGCTGGCGGATGGTCATGGCGAACCGGCCTGGGGTGTCCGAAGGGATCGTCTGGCCCGCGATACGACGCGCCACACCGGCCGCAGAGCGTAGGCAGCCGGCCGCATACCCGACTTCGAAATGCGCCTTGCCGATGGGCGAGCCCACCTCCTTGACGAGAATGTCAAGAAAGTCGTCACGGTATTTTTCGACCAATGCCGCCGCCTTCGACAGCCACGCCTCGCGCTCCAGCGTCATGCTCTTTCCGTAGGTCTTGAACGCGTCGTGGGCGCTTTGGACCGCGCGGTCGATGTCTTTCGTGTCGCCTTCGGCAACCCGCGCATAGGGCGTGTCGTCCTCCGGATTGTTGTCGGTGAAATAGCGACCACTCGATGGTGCGATACGCTCGCCCCCGATCCAATGGTCGATCGATTGAACGGTGGTCCCGCTGCTTATGTTCATGGTCCTCTTCTCCTCCCAAACCAGTTGCCGGCATGGGAGGATGATATGAAGACGCCGGGAAGATCTCCTGCCTGTCCGTGCAGGATTTCTTGCCTATCCGTGCAAATCTCAAAAATCGCCGTCCGGGTCCGGCGACATCCGGCGCAAGACGGCGGCCGCGAGGCGTTCGAACGCAGCATTCGGGGATGTTCTCTGCGATCGAGAGCACGGAACTCGACAAGAGCCGGCCAGTGTACGATAGTTCATGGGTTGCTTTGAACAAATCGGCGAGAGCCAAGATGGGAACCATCTCCACAGATCAGATTCATATCGGCCGCCGAGGCCGCTTCTGGGAGGAAGCGATCTCCGACCTCTATACCAAAACGACGGTGGCGATTGAAAATCCGGTCCAGTTCTATGGGCGGATCAATTGGCACAAGATCGGAGATGTCGTTCTGTCGGACATTCGTTCCACCTGCTCGGTTGTCGCTCGTGAAAGCAGGCATATCCGGCCCAGCGGAGACAACCCCATCCAAATCAATTTCCAGCTCGAGGGCACGGGAACGGTTCTGCAAGACGGCCGGGAGGCCGTGACGCGACCCGGCGAAGTGACGATGTACGATAGCGCTCGTCCCTATGAGATGCGGTTCGATGGGCCTTTTCGACAGCTGTCCGTCGATTTTCCGCGCGCGATGCTGCAGGATCGGTTGAAATGCAGCGAGCGTGTGACTGCCCGCGGCTTTTCCGGAACGAGCGGGCCAGGACGGTTCCTGTATTCCTACGTCCAGTCGCTTGTCATGGAAAAGAACGATGATGACCTGCTGATTGCCAATTATCTGCAGGATAACCTGATGGAACTGCTGGGCATCGCCCTCTTTTCGCTCAGTCAGACCGGCCCGCTTCAGGATTCCGACACGAAAGCGAGTACACTGTCGCGGGTCAAGGCCCATATCAGGGCCCACCTTTCCGATGCGACGCTGTCACCTGCCACCACGGCGAAAGCCCAGGGATTGTCGCTGCGCAATCTTTACTACCTGTTTGAAAGCGAGGGGACGACCGTGTGGCGCTTCATCCAGGATACCCGGCTGGATCAGTGCCGGAAGGAAATCGAGGATACCCGCATGTTCGGGCGATCGATCAGCGATATTGCACTAGCCTGGGGCTTTAAAGATTCCGCGCATTTCAGCCGTGCCTTCCGCAGCCGGTTCGGATTGACGCCACGGGAATGTCGAGCGGTGCGTCGGACGTAGCCAAACTCGCAAGGCAATGCCGGAGAATTGCACGGATAGGCAAGAAACCCTGCACGGACAGGCAGGAGATCTTCCCGGCGACTTCATATCATCCTCCCATGCCAAGACTGGCCAGGCAGGAGATCCCGCATATGAACGAAATTTCGACCATAAAGTCGCCGATAACCGCGCTGCAGCTCCGTGACAATTCACACTATCTGCACCCTTTCACCGATTACGCCGAGTTGCACGCCGAAGGCTCGCGCATTCAGGATCATGCGGAGGGAGTCTACATCTGGGATACCGACGGCCGCCGCATAATTGACGGACTGGCGGGGCTGGGATGTGTCACCCTGGGATATGGCCGCAAAGAGCTGGCCGAGGTTGCAGCCAGGCAAATGCAAAAGCTGTCCTACAGCCAATCTTTCTTCAAGACGTCAAATGAACCCGCGATCCAGCTGGCTGAAAAGCTGGTGGAACTGACCCCAAAAGGGCTCAACCACGTATTCTTTACGAATTCGGGCTCGGAAGCCAACGAAACCTGCCTTAAATTGGTTCATCGCTACTGGAACCTCGCCGGCAAGCCGGACAAGCGGGTAATCATCGCGCGGGCGCAGGCCTACCATGGAAGCACGATCGCAACCACCAGCCTTTCCGGCAACCCGGTCTTCTATACGTCCGGAGGCGGAATGCCGATCTCCGGGATAGAGCGTATCGAAGCACCTTACTGGTATTTGAACGGAGCGGGCGAAACTCCGGAAGAGTTTGGCTTGACGGCGGCGCGCTGGCTTGAAGACAAGATACTGGAGCTGGGCGCCGAGAATGTCGCGGCCTTTTTCGCCGAGCCGTTCCAGGGCGCCGGCGGCGCCATCTTGCCGCCGGATACCTATTGGCCGGAAATCCAGCGAATCTGCAGGAAATACGATGTTCTCCTGGTCATCGACGAAGTTGTCTCCGGCTTCGGGCGAACCGGCAAGTGGTTCGGTTGCGAAACCTTCGGCATCGAAGCCCCGGACCTCATGGCAATAGCAAAGGGCATCACATCCTCGTATTTCCCGATGTCGGCAACGATGGTGAGCGACCGCATCGCATCGCTGCTGATTGAAAAGGGCGGCGAATTCTACCACGGCTTCACCAACTCCGGTCATCCGGTCGGCGCCGCGGTTGCTCTGGAAAACATCCGCATCATGGAGCGCGAACAGGTCGTTGAAAACGCCGCCGAGCTCGGAAAACACTTCGGCGAGCATGTCGCAAGCCTTGCCGACCATCCGCTTGTCGGCAATGTCCGCAGCTGCGGCCTGTTCGCAGGCATCCAGCTCGTTGCAGACAAGGATAAGCGCGTCCTTTTCGACGAGGCGCTGCGCGTGGGCGATCATTGCAGCACGGAGGCTCTTCACCGCGGTCTGGCGTTGCGCGCCATTGGCGATACCATGACCTTGATGCCGCCGCTGATCATCACACGCGGTCAGATCGACGAGGTTTTCGCAATGACGCGCGATGCCTTGGATGCGACCGCCCGCGCCTTCAAGGCGCGCTAAACCCGGATGATCGGGGAAGCCGGTGGAACCGCGATGAAATGAACGGTTGCAGGCATCTCCATCTTCTCGCCAAATGGCGCCTTCCCCAGACGAAGACGCCGTTGCTTTCCTACCATAAGCTCAAAAACAAGAGGGGAATATTCGATGAGCAATGTCGGATTGAAAGAAGCGCCAAGTGGAAGATTGGACAAGAATTCCATAGGCGTTACCCATATCGTCTTTTTCGTCGTTGCAGCTGCTGCGCCAATGTCGGCTCTTGTCGGCGCAACGCCACCTGCCTTTGCCTTCGGCAATATCGGAGTGCCGGCCGCCTTCGTCACGCTGGGGATCGTCTATCTGCTCTTTGCGATAGGTTTCACGGCGATGACACCGTTCGTGAAAAGCGCAGGCGGCTTTTACTCCTATGTCACCAAGGGGCTGGGCGGGCCTTGGGGGATGGCTGCGGCAATGCTGGCCTTTCTTGCCTATTTCACCATCCAGATCGGCATATACGCGATCTTCGGTGTGTTCGTGAACGCAACCGTCGGACCGCTGGGCTATTCTTTGCCGTGGTGGGTCTGGTCCTTGGCGCTGCTTGTGGTGGTTTTCCTTTGCGGAAGACAGCATGTGGTCTTTTCGGGACGTCTGCTCGGCCTGTGCATGATCGGCGAAATCACATTGCTGATGCTCTTCGCGATTGGCGTTCTAATCAGGGGCGGAGGGCCTGACGGCTTGACGAGCGCGGGTCTGCGGCCAACGGATTTCCTGGCACCGGGCATTGGCGTCGTGATCGTCTTCGTCGTCGGGGCCTTCATCGGTTTCGAAGCGACGGCAATTTTCGGCGAGGAAGCCAAAGATCCCGCAAGAACCATTCCCCGCGCAACCTATCTGGCAGTCGGCATTATCACCGTATTCTACGCGTTTTGCAGCTGGGCTATCGTGCAGTATTACGGCGCAGAGAAGATCATGTCCATTGCGGGAGCCAATCTCGATACATTCTACATGACGGCCTTGCAGGACATTCTCGGAAACTGGGCCGGGTATGCGATGAATATCCTTCTTCTCACCAGTTATTTTGCCGCGCTGCTTTCGTTTCATAACACGTTGAACCGGTATTTCTTCGCCTTCGGCCGCGACGGACTGGTTTGGAAAGGCCTGGCAAAGGTGCACGAGAAGCACAAGTCGCCCTATGTCGCCGGGGCGGTTCAAGTCATCATCGTGACTTCGGTGATTGCCATTTTCGCTTTGATCAAGGCCGACCCCTATACGACGGTGTTTTCAGGAATGGTTACCGTCTGCGGATTGAGCATTCTTCTTGTGCAGGTGCTCGTGGCCGTTGCGATCTTCGGCCTGTTCAGCAACGGCCGCCAGGGCAAGTCGATATTCCGGGTGCGTGTGGCGCCGTTACTTTCCGGAATAGCGCTCGCAGGGGCGTTCCTGCTGGTATCCGTCAATGTCGACCTGATGACCGGGAGCACGAACCCGCTCGTATACGGGCTTCCGGCGCTCGTCATCTTGCTTGCCGCTGGGGCGGTTGCCATGGGGCTGCGTATCCGCACGCGCAATCCGGCTCTCTACAAGACGCTCAGCGCCGCTTTCGATGATGCCGAACAGGCGGCGCAATGAGCATATGGTCGTAACGACCCCATGCTGAGCCGGCACGGCGCCGATTGCTTTGTCGTGCCGGCTCGACCTCGGAGATTGGGCGCCTCGCCTTCATCGAGCCGGTCGCCGGCGATGCATTCACTCCTCTTGCCGCCCAGCGCAATGTCACGCCTCCGGCGTGGCGGTGGTCTCGATGGTGCAATCCGGTGCCGAATGGCCGCAAGCAGCCTCGCCGCCGCCCTGGTCAGCATGGCAATGGCTATGATTCCAGCCTGCGGAAGTTGAACGATCGAACCTGCCCGTCACGAAACGCGGCCCTCCCTGCTCACATTTTCTAGCAGCCCGAGCAAACCCTTGAGGATTTCCATCGGTGAAGGCGGGCATCCGGGAATATGCAGATCGACCGGCACGACTTTCGAAACCCCGCCGAGGACGGCATAGCTGCCCGCGAAGCAACCTCCATCACGACCACAATCGCCGAGGGCTACGACCCATTTGGGGTCAGGTGTGGCATTGTAGGTCCGTTCGAGCGCCTGTGCCATGTTTCTCGTCACGGGGCCGGTCACCAGCAGAACATCGGCATGGCGCGGCGAAGCGACGAAACGAAGCCCGAAGCGCTCGATATCGTAGAAAGCGTTGCTGAGGGCGTGCATTTCGAGCTCGCAGCCGTTGCATGACCCGGCGTCGATGGCACGGATCGACAGGCTGCGCCCGAGCCATCGTCGCGCGCTCCTTTCGATGGCGGCGGCAAGCTCTGTCATCGCAGCGTCGGAAACCGCCGGCCTAGCTTCGGTCAGTGGCGGCCGGATGAGACTTTCGAAGAGAAGCTTGCGCATGACGGGTCGCCTTCAGAGATCGTGACCGGAATAGGAGCAATTGAAAGACTTGTTGCAGAGTGGAAAGTCCGCGACGATATTGCCTTCGATCACGGCCTCCAGCAGCGGCCATTGAAACCAGGATGGATCGCGTAAATGGCAGCGTTCGATCCCGCCATTTCGTGCCAGCCGCAGCCAGACCAGCACATCGCCACGAAAGCCTTCGACGAGCGCCATGCCCTCCCGGTTCTCATCGATGACGGGAATATCCTTCAGGATCGGACCGTCCGGCAATCTGTCGAGGATCTGGCCCAGCAGCGAGAGGCTTTGCTCGACCTCGCGAATGCGGATCCAGACGCGAGCGTTGACATCGCCCTCGTTCAGCACGGGAACCTCGAAGGAAAGCTGGTCATAGGGCGGGTAGCGCCGGATATGCCGCGCATCGAAGCCGCGCCCGGAGGCCCGCCCGACATAGCCGCCGGCTCCATATTGCCTGGCCAATTCGCCTCGCAGCCTGCCGGTTCCGACCGTCCGGTCCTGAAGCGAGGCCGTGTTGTCGTAAAGTTCCACCAAGGCCGGCAATTTCCTGTGAATTTCATCCAGCAGGATCTTCAAGCCGGCACGCCCCTCTTCTCCGAGGTCGGTGGCAACGCCGCCGGGAAGGATACGGTCGCGCAGCAACCGGTGGCCGAAGGCGGTGTCGGCGGCGCGAAGCACACGTTCGCGCAGCACGCCGCAATGGGCCAGCATCAGCGGGAACGCGGCGTCGTTGCAGATGGCGCCGATATCGCCGAGATGGTTGGCGAGCCGTTCCAGCTCGGCCATCAGGGCTCGCAACCACACGGCACGGGGCGGAATATCAAGCCCGACCGCTGCCTCCGCCGCCTGCGCAAAGGCATAGGCATAGGCAACCGTGCTGTCGCCGGATGTGCGCCCGGCGAGCTGCATTCCGCGCAACAGGTCCGCGCCGGCCATCAGCGCTTCGATGCCCTTGTGGACATAGCCGAGACGTTCTTCGAGACGGACGACCGTTTCGCCGTTGGCCGTGAAACGAAAATGTCCCGGTTCGATGATGCCGGCATGCACGGGGCCGACCGGGATCTGATGCAGCCCCTCGCCCTCCGCACGCAGGAAAGTGTAGGGATGGGGCTCGGTCTGGGGAGCCGCCCGCTGGCCAAGTGGATGGCGCAGATCCCAGCGTCCATGATCGAGCCATGGACGGATGTCCGGCGGACCCTGCGGCTCCAACCCGGTAAGGTCGCGGATTGCCCGCTCCAGCCGCAGCGCGGGCGGATGATGCCGCGCAACGGAGGGATAGCCATCCGCCACCCCCTCAAGACTGATGACCGCGATCGCATCGGCGGCTTCATCGAGGAGAGCCATATGAACCGCGCGTGCCTCTCCCCAAAGTCCGAGCAAGGTCAAGCGCCCTTGCGCAAGCTCCAGGGCAGCCGACGTCCATACCGCCGGATCGACGACAGCACGCGGCCACGGCGCATGATGTGGAACCGACGCCCCCTTTTCAATCAGATCGCTCAGCGCCGACATCTTTCCCTCGCATCATCGAAGAAGGTTGGCGATATGCTGGAACCAGGCGACCAGCGGCGGCGGCAGGTAGATGCCGGCGGCGAGCACCAGCGCGAGATGGGCGTACATCGGCAGGTACGACGCTTGGGCCGGCGCCGTGCTGCCGCGTGGCTGGCCGAAGACCGCGCCCGTCAGCCTCAGCATCAGAGCGCCGAAAGCGATCAGCAATCCGAAGACCAGCGGGATGGCGAGCAGCGGCTGCTTGGCGAAGGTCGAGCTGACGATCAGGAACTCGCTCATGAATACGCCCGCCGGCGGCAGGCCGGCGATGGCGATGACGCCGGTGAGCAGACCCCAGCCAAGCCCCGGATGCGTTTCGCTCAGGCCGCGAATGGCCGAGAGCCTCTGCGTTCCCTTGACCTGGGCTATATGGCCGACGGCGAAGAAGATCGCCGACTTGGTCAGCGAATGCATCACCATATGCAGCAATCCGGCGAAATTGGCGAGCGGCCCGCCCAGACCGAAGGCAAAGACGATGATGCCCATGTGCTCGATCGAGGAATAGGCGAACAGGCGCTTGATGTCGCGGCGACGGTAGAGCATGAAGGCTGCGAAGATCAGCGAGGTGAGACCCATCGTCATCATCAGCGGCCCGGGCGCGAGCGCCTCGGGACTGGCGGACAGCAGCATCTTGAAACGCAGCACTGCATAGAGCGCGACATTCAGGAGCAGGCCGGAAAGCACCGCCGAGATCGGCGTCGGCCCCTCGGCATGGGCGTCCGGCAACCATGCGTGCAGCGGAGCAAGGCCGACCTTGGTGCCATAGCCGAGCAGCAGAAAGATGAAGGCGACGTTGAGAAGCGCGGGATCGAAGGCGGCTGCGTGGTTGATCAGGATGGTCCAGACCATGGCGTCGTAACCTTCGCCCACCACCGGCTGCGCCGCCAGATAGACCAGAATGGTGCCGAAGAGCGCGAAGGCGATGCCGACGCTTCCCAGAATGAAATATTTCCAGGCGGCCTCGAGCGCTTCATGCGTGCGGTAGAGGCCGACCATAAGCACGGTCGTCAGCGTCGCAAGTTCGACCGCAACCCACATCAGGCCGATATTGTTCGACACGAATGCGAGATTCATGCCGAACATCATGATCTGATACATTGCGTGGTAGAAGCGGATATTGGCTGGTATCAGCCGCCCTGTCTCCAGCTCGTGGGCGATGTAGCTGGCGCTGAAGACGCTGGTGGTGAAGCCGACGAAAGTGTTGAGGACAATGAAGACGATGTTGAGATCGTCCACGAGCAGATATTGTCCGGGCGCCGGGCGATCGGTCACGAACAGGCAAAGGGCGGCAAGCAGGGTCAGCAGGCTCGCGAGGACGTTCAGCCGGGCCGTCATCCGGTAGCCGGGCAGAAGCGCCAGCAGGGCCGCCGCGGCAATCGGTATCGCGAGAACGGCCGTGACCGCGTCGAAGGCCAGGACCGGGGAGAAAACGCTCATTTTCGCCGCCTCCCCTTGAAGTCGTCCAGCGCGCGGATATCGACGGTGTCGAACCGCTCGCGGATGCGGAACAGGAAGACGCCGATGACGATGAAGGCGATGAGGATCGAGAAGGCCACGCTGATCTCGACCACCAGCGGCATGCCCTTGGCGCCGGTTGCGGCAAGCACCAGCCCGTTTTCGAGCGACATGAATCCGACAACCTGACTGACGGCGTTGCGGCGGGTGACCATGATCAGAAGCCCGAGCAACAGCACCGACAAGGCAAAGGCGAGATCCTCCCGCGCCAGCGGATCCGCCTCCGGCGTCACCCGCAGCATCACCACCGTCGCCAGAGCGACCAGTCCGATCCCGGCGAGCATGGTCGGGCCGATCCCGACGACCGTTTCGATCTCCCGATGGATGCCGAGCTGGCGGATCATGCGGTGGAGCACCACGGGAATGACGATGGCCTTGAAGACGAGAGCGATTGCCGCCGTTACGTAAAGATGCGGCGCATCCTGGATGAAGGCCTGCCAGGCGACCGACAGCGTCAGGATCAGCGAGTGCAGGGCAAAGACGTTGAGGAGCGCATAAAGACGATCCTGATAGAGCATCATCATGCTGACGAGCACCAGGCCGCCTGCGAGCATATGGGCAATATCGAAGACCGGCCCGTTCATCAAAGGCTCCTCGAGACGAACCGCAGAAGAGTGGCGAGCAGCGCGAGCATGAGTGCCGCGCCGAGGAATTCCGGCACGCGGAACACCCGCATCTTGGCGGTTGCGGTTTCGAACAATGCAAGCAGCGCGCCGCCGGCCGCAAGCTTGACGAGATAGGCAAGCAGGCCGGCCAGATAGGCGGTGGCGCCGGCCCCTGGACCGGCCAGTTTCCACGGCACGAAGATGCAGGCGATCAACGAGATGTACAGCAATAGCTTGAGTGACGCCGCAAGCTCGATCATCGCAAGATGGCGTCCGGAATATTCGAGCACCATGGCTTCATGAACCATGGTGAGCTCCAGATGTGTCGCCGGGTTGTCGATCGGAATACGGGCATTTTCGGCGACCGCGACCATGACCAGGGCTATCAGAGCGATCGCCAGGGAAACACGAAGCCCCACCTGCGAAGAGGTCATGAAAGCGGCGATGGACGAAAGCTGGGTGGAGCCGGCGATAAGGGCAAGGACGAAGATGATCAGCAGCATCGAAGGCTCGGCGAGCGTCGCGATCATCGCCTCGCGGCTCGATCCGATGCCGCCGAAGCTGGTGCCCACATCCATGCCGGCAAGCGTCAGAAAGAAGCGTGCGCTGCCCAGCAACGCGACGATGGCGATCAGGTCCGCGGTCCAGCTGAAGATGAGACCGGTGGCGAAGGTGGGGATGATGGCGGCTGCGACCCATGTGACGGCGAAGATCAGATAAGGCGTCACCCTGAACAGCCAGGAGGCGTTTTCAGCCAGCACCACCTCCTTGCGCAAAAGCCGCAAAAGGTCGCGGTATGGCTGGATCACGGAAGGTCCCCGCCGGCGCAACAACCGCGCCTTGACCAGGCGTATGAAGCCCGTCAGCATCGGCGCAAGCAGTACGACGAGCGTCATTTGCAATGCCTGGACGAGAAGAGCCGTTATCAGGACCATAGCGCCAGCACCAGAAGCAGGAAGACGAGCGCGAGAAACACGAGGCTGAGATAGCGCCGGATCGTCAGAAACTGCAGGTAATTGAGCTTTTCCGCCACGAAGCCGACCGCCCCTGCGATCGGCAGGTACAGCCCTTCCCAGATCAGATCATGCGTCTCAACGGAAAAATGCGCCGGACGGGGATCGCCGGGCGCCGGCATGTCGACCCGTTCGCGTCCCCGGAAGATCAGCGTGCCGAAGACACGCCGGACGGGCTGGGCGAAGCTGCTTCCGCCGTATTGCGTCGTCGGGCCAACCTCGGGAAAGCCGCAATCCCAGGCCGGCGCCCGGCGGAGCCGCTGCGAAGCGAAGCGATGGATGAGATAGGCCGTGAGCGATGCCGAGAAGAGGGTGAACAGGAAGACCAGCAGGCCGTTATAGGAACTGCGGCTTTCTGCGATCGGCATGATCGACAGCCACGGAATATCGGCCTGCAGCGGCATCCGCTCACCGATCAGCGATAGCGTCACCGGCGCAAGGCCGTCGATCGCGATCCCCGGAAGGATGCCGACGAGGAGGCAGAGCATTGCCAATACGGACATGGCCGCATGCGAGAAGCGGTCGACCTCACGCGCCTGCTCGGCAACGGCGGTGCGAGGACGGCCGAGAAAGGTGACGCCGAATGCCTTGACGAAGCAGGCCGCAGCCAGCGCCGCCGACAAGGCCAGCAGCCCGCCCACCGCCGGCACCAGGATCTTCAGGCCCCATTGCGGCAGAGCGGGGCTTTGCAGGATTGCCTGAAACGCCAGCCACTCGGAAACGAAGCCGTTGAGCGGCGGCAGGGCGGAAATCGCGACGCAACCGATGAGGAACAGAAAGCTGGTGACCGGCATTCGGTGGATGAGCCCGCCGAGCTTGTCCATATCCCGCTCACCCGTTGCCGTCAGCACGGCGCCGGCACCGAAGAAAAGCAGGCTCTTGAAGAAGGAATGATTGACAACGTGGAGCAGCGCGGCGGTCAGCGCCAGCGTCGCCGCCGGAGCCATGCCGTTCGCCTTGAAGGCGAGCGCCAGACCGAGGCCCACGAAGATCACGCCGATATTCTCGATCGTGCTATAGGCAAGCAGGCGCTTGAGATCGCTTTCCATCATCGCATGCAGGATGCCCAGTACAGCCGTGCCGCCGCCGAGCACGAGAACGATGACGCCCGACCACCATGCCGGCGCGCCGATCAGGTCGAACACCACGCGGACGAACGCGTAGACCGCGACCTTGGTCATGACGCCGCTCATCAGGGCTGAAACATGGCTCGGCGCAGCCGGATGTGCCAATGGCAGCCAGACATGCAACGGTACGAGACCGGCCTTGGACCCTGCGCCCAGCAGCAGCAGGACAAGCACGAGACCGGCCGTGAACGGCGTTTGCCCGGATACCCGCATCGCGGCGAAACCATAATTTCCGGCAGCTCCGGCAAGCAGCCCGAAAGCAAGCAGCAGCGCGAGCGTGCCGAAACTTGCCATGACGATATAGAGATAGCCGGCCTTGCGGTTGCCGGTGTCGCGATGATGGGCCATCACCATCGCCCAGGATGCGAGCGACATGAACTCCCAGGAAATGAGGCAGGTGAAGGCATCATCGGCCATGATCACAAGATTCATGCCGGCGAGAAACGCCGGGAAGAACGGCAATACCCGATGCGGTGCGTGTTCGTGACGGCCGTAGCCGAGGCCGTAGAGGCTGGAGAGCGCGCCACCGAGATTGACGACCACGAGGAACAGGGCCGCAAGCGCATCGATCCGGAAATGGCTCCCGAGCCATGGCAGCCCCAGAGGAAGAACAAGCGTCGGCGCCTCGGCGGCAGGCGGAGCCATGACGAGATAGGCAAGCGCAATAACAAAAGCGACGGAGGAGAAGACCAGGCTGGCAACGTAGACGACAGGCGTGGACGAGGACGAACGGGCGATCGCCACGGCGAGCACAGCCGTAGCCAGCAGCGCGGCCACACATGACAACAGGATTGAAACCGATGTCATGAATCATCCCTCTCGGCAGGGAGGGGCTTTGACGGTTCCGCCGCCATGCTCTCGGATGGCTTCAGCTTTGCCCGGAGCCTGACGCCCCGCCCACCGTCCGAGCTGACGGCGCCCTCGTTGATCACCTCGATACCGGCGCTTTCCAATGCCGCCAGCAAACGCATCAAGGTGTCGACATTGCCGCGCACCACATCGACGCTCGCTTCCATACGCTGAATTGTCGGGACAGAAACTCCCGCCAGTTCGGCCAGTTGGCGCTGGTCGATACCGAGAAGGGCCCGGGCGGCCCGCATCTGAGCGGCAGTGATCACGATTGAAACATCGCTTGTCTTGCACGAACTCTGATAATTGACACTTATGATGTGCCTATTGATGTCTAAAATCAATATTCTGATGTGCCAGCATCGTTTCGAGATGAACCTTTGCTTGTGAAGCCCGCTCGGCTGGGAGCAAGTTGGACCGTTCCCAAACTCTGGGCTGGCAGAGGATAGTGTTTTCCGGCTTCATTCAGGGAGGCGGGCTGGTTGCCCCTCCCGATTTCATCAGATCCGCGAAATTATCGCTGGCCGTTTAGGCTATGGAGGTCTCCGAACCTTGTTCCGCTCCACAGCATTGCTGCCGCAATGGGCAACGAGTAGCCGCTATGCGGGAGGTTACTTCGCAATATCGGCCGCGTGGCGATCTGCCGGGTCATGATGGTTAGGTGAGCTACTTGATGCGTAGAGTACGGAAAGAGCCAGGCCGACAACCATGGCTGCCATCATCACTCGTCTAGCAAAGCGGGACTCCATTCTGGTTCTCCTTGGACGATCTATAGGCTTTCTGTGGTGATCGGCCCCAGGGTGCGCGGCTCTTGCCCGGCCATTCCCAAGCGGTGCCACCACCTATTTTCTCAGGCACGGAAAAACTAGATCTCGAACATGCCGCCTTGATCGCGGGACGGCCGGTGAGTTGCTCGTCGCGTCAATCTCCGGCTCTCGCGTCCTTGGCCAAGGCGGTTTCAATCTCTTGCGAAGACACTTGCAGGCGCTGCCGGGTGCCGATGGCCGTTGCTATCGACGGTATCTCGAGCTGGGTGGACGTTCTTTTGAATGCCGAGAAAGACAGCCCTTCGATTTCCTCCTCATCGACAATCAGCCGATAAGTTCCGGCTTCGAGCGGCATCTTGAACGAGCTCAGCACGAAGGGATGGATGAAGGTGATCTCTGTTTCAATCGTGCGTTCCATGGTGGATAACCTCGAATGCGGTGAGAAATTCTATCTGTTACCGTCAGCGCAACGAAAGACAGGGCAATTGCGTGACACGAGCATCAACCGCCCGGTGTCACCAAAGGATACCCTTCAGAAGCACGTAGACGATAAACGCGATGCTGATGACTGGGGTCGATTTGAGCAGAAATTCAACGTACCGGAACCGACGAGCGGATTGCAGCAGACTTTCCCAGGAGTAGATGCCTTGAACGGAAGACATGCTGTCCTCCTTCTTTGGGGCTGAGGCACGTTATGCGCCCGCACTCGGCTGCGCCCGTTTCAGATGCCGCCGGTGAATGTTAAATGGCGCGCGCGCCCGTCAACTTCAATGGAAAATCGGCCGAGGCGGATTTTTGTTTTCCGACATTGCAAAGACGGCTTCTTTCACGCGGCCCCTACCCTTCGGGTTTGCCATGTTTTCCAACCGGCTGCGTTCGCCGAGGTCATGACTGTCAAGCGGCCGGAGCATTGTCGCAATTCCGGCCTAACGACGTCCTCAGCACAGCGCGACCCGCAGAATTCAACGTTATTTCATGAGGATAGCATATGATTTCGAATATGAGACGTGAACTCGAAGGCGGCCCCTTATCGTCCCACTTATCGAAGGACCGCCCCTATCTCAAGATTGGCACAAGCCAGCCACCATGCGAAATGGCACAGGGAGGCGCCGCAATTCGTAAGCCCGCAGATACATATGCATCGAGGCTCGATCGGTCCGAATAGCGGTGACGACCTTGGACTGTCTATTCTGAAAGCCGGCCGATCAAAAATCCGGCAAACAGACCGAGAAGAACGCCGCCGACAAATATGGAGCTCGTTGCGGCGGGGTTTTCTTTGGCGGCTCGAACGAGATTTCTGCCTTCCGTGCGCGCCTGGTCCGAAACATGAGAAGCCTTGGCCTTCGCAGACGAAAGCATCTCGTTGGCGCCTTGCGAAGCAGCTTCAATCCTGCCGGACAGTTGTGCTGAAAGATCGCCGATCTGACTTCTAAGCTCCTCGATTTGAGCATTGATGTCTTTATCCAGCGTCGTGTCAGCCATAATATCTCTCCTAGCGGATTGCCAAAGCTCTTGTCAGAAACGATCGTGAACGGTTTCGGTTCCGGGTAAGACAGGCATTTCTACCGAAAGCGGATGGGCCACTGATATGCAGGTGAGAAGTACAGGCTGGGTGCGGTGACCTGCGTTGGATCATCGGGTCCCTGCCCCCGCGTGCTCCATTTCTGAATTCGCCCTCTGAATTGCTATATTTCGAACAGCGCCCTTGCAAAATCAGAAATTGAGCATAAGTTACACATATCGACCATTGCTTGTGATGTCGGCCAGAGCCTGACGGCTCCCCACGGATTTCCTCTCAAATAATCGATCAAATCCCGCAATGTATTGCAGGAGCAACAACGATTGCTTTGAAAGGAAATCGTTATGAATACTGGCACTGTAAAGTGGTTCAACGCGAGCAAGGGCTTCGGCTTCATTCAACCCGATAACGGCAGCACGGATGTGTTCGTGCACATCTCCGCAGTAGAGCGGGCTGGCCTTCGGTCGCTCAATGACGGCCAGAAGATCACTTTCGACATCATCCAAGACCGCAAGACCGGCAAGAACTCCGCCGACAATCTTCAGGCGGCTTGAATTTGTCGTTCGCTCGGCTGACCACGGATGTACTGGCAGCAGAGTTGAGTGACTGTGAGAGGTCGGGTTAGCGCCCGGCCTTTTGTTCTCTGGGAGCTGAGGAGGGTCCGGTGTCCGAAATCCGATATTTTCCCGGGGATACAATCGTGCTGAAAAAGCGTGAGGCGGGAAGCATCCAGCCAAAAGGCTCCGGGCAGATCATCGCCGTTCTGCCGGATATTCAACGGTCGGCGCGCTACAGGGTGCGCCTTCTCAACGAGAATTTCGACCGCAGCATCGGCGGGGACGATATCGATACGGCCTCCTCCTCCGCGAGCAACCAGAACGGATAGAAGGCCCCATCCCGGACGCTCGTAAAGTGCTATCCACCTCACCTCAATCGGCTCATTGCACCGCCCCGAAAGGAAGCCGCCATGATGATTAGAAAGAGGAAATGACGCCAAGCACTTGTCGGGAAGGCGATATAGGCGCACACTTCTCGCATCAGCAACTCTTTCAAGGGCATTGCTGCAGGAGGGTGGCGACACCCCGACCACAACGAAAGGAGGGCGCGATGTCTTCCAACATTTACCCACCATGCGTTTCACGAAATCTGGTCCAGACGGGCTCGTTCGGATATCGGGAAAATACAACCCTTCGCCTCGCCGTAGACACTGCAATTCCTGCTGGTGCCCGGATCAATCCGTCGATGGTGAATTTCACCGTCTTTCCCGATTTCGGCATGAACGCAAAGGGAAAAAGCGCGCGTCTTCTGAAACGGCATCCTTGTCCGCATGACGACGTAGCCGCGAAGAATTCGACCAGCGTTTGACATACTGATTTCGGTCGCACCATCCGACAGCGCCGGCGTCAGGCTTCACACTTCATCAAGACACATCCTGGAGGGTCCCATGGCCAAAGGCCAAGTACGCGGCAACCGCGAAGTCCGCAAACCGAAGAAAGACAAGACCGCAGTGACACCGCCGCCGTTGGCAGGTTCACAGGTCAAGCGATTGGACAACGGCGCGGCAAGTTTCGGCAAAAAGGGATAGACCCCGGATTGCCCCGATCCCTAGCAGAGCGATGGGCAAACATCTTACCCATCGCCTATGAATACCGTCATGATTGCTTGATATCACCAGCATTGCTGCAGAAAGCCTCCCTCGCAAAGTTGGCGAGGAAACAGGCTCAGATATCAAAAATGCCTGCATTTGCAGAAGCAGTTGCAGGCGAACAGGCGTGGCCTCCGACCAACGGAGCGGAAAGTCCGGCGCAAGAAGCGAGTTCCGCAAGGGCGCTTCTCGGCCCGCCGTCCCCTCTCCTCGCGCGGGCGACTGATCGTTCAGGAAACCGAAAGATAATCGCGTGACCAAATTCGACTATACGAGCGAAGCCGGGCTTTACGCCGGCAAGAAGCTACGGGGGAGCAGCGGCCTTCGCTACAGGCGCTTCGAAACGGTCGCTGAGGCCCTGCGCTTTGCAATGGAGACCGTGCCGCGCTCACAGCAACAGGGATCCATACTGGAAGTCGACGAGGTGCGCTTCGACCATAAACAGATCCGAACACTTTATGAAGCGCACGACTACCCTCTCCCCCGCGAGGCCAAATGACGAAGGGGCGCTCGTGTCAATCGCAAACGTCGCCTGTGTCTTCCATCCAGTGAGGGCGAATGACGATTTTTTCGGTTCGGCACAAAACCACCTACCGCTACGTGCGGCCGGTCAAATTCGGCCGGCACAGGCTACTGTTCCGGCCACGCGACAGTTTCGATCAGACACTTTTGGGCTGCTCGTTGGATGTCTTCCCCAAGACGCATACAGTCCGCTGGATTCATGACGTCTTCGGCAACTGCATCGCGCTGATCGACATACCCACAGCATCGCGCGAATTGCGTTTCGAAACGGCCATCCGCCTCGACCATAATGCGCAAATACCCCTCGACCTCGAAATGGACAGGCAAGCATTCGATTTCCCGTTCGCTTACGATCCCGATGAATCACCGGATCTCGAGCAAACCATATTGCGGCACTATCCCGACCCCGATGACGACGTGGGGAAATGGGCAAGACAGTTCGTGCCCAAAGGTAAAGTGGCGCGCACCGGCCATGTTCTCATGACGCTTTGCTACGCGGTTCGCGAGAGCTTCAGTTATGTCAGGCGCACCGAACACGGTACGCAGGTGCCCTGTGATACGCTTCGACTGCGCAGCGGCACCTGCCGCGATTTCGCATTGTTGATGATGGAAGCGACCCGCTCGCTCGGCTTCGCCTCCCGCTTCGTTACCGGTTATGTCTATGTTCCCGATCGTGACGGATCGACCACGCTCGGCGGCGGCTCGACCCATGCGTGGTGCCAGGTCTATCTGCCGGGCGCCGGTTGGGTGGAGTTCGATCCCACGAACGGCATTGTCGGAAATCGAGATCTGATCCGCGTCGGCGTCGGCCGCGATCCGCATCAGGTGGTGCCGCTTTCCGGCAGCTATGCCGGCGGATCGCGCGACTTTGACAGCTTGCAGGTGCAGGTCAACGTTACATCGGAGCCGGAATTGGATACCGCAAACAGGGGATAAACGGAACGACCCACGCGTCCATGCGTTCGCTTGCACGATCATCACTGAATTCAAAGGATCAAGATCCATGAAAATACGCGCAGGCTTTCACATTGGCTATGAATGCGAATACGAAACACCCATGCTGTTGGTCCTCAACATCCACCCTTCCCGACGCGTGGATCTGTTGACCGAACAGGTGCTCAGTTTTGACCGGCCGATCGAGGCCTGGGGCTACACCGATAGCTTCGGCAATGCCTGCAGTCGCATCGTCGCTCCGCCTGGCCTGACGACGATTTCCAGTGGATTCGAGGTCTATGACGGCGGTTTGCCCGACCCTGTGCCCGGCGACGCCGTCCAGCACGACATCAACCACCTGCCCGACGACGTGCTCGTCTACCTGCTCGGCAGCCGGTATTGCGACACTGACCGGCTGGCGGACTTCGCCTGGAAGACCTTCTTCGCTACACAGCCCGGCTGGCCGCGTGTCCAGGCCATTCTCGATTTCACGCACAACCATATCGCTTTCGACTATAGCAAAGCCGACCCGCTCAGAACCGCCTTCGGCGGTTTCATGGAGCGCACGGGCGTGTGCCGCGATTTCGCCCACCTCGCCATCACGCTCTGCCGCTGCATGAACGTTCCCGCACGTTACTGCACGGGCTATCTCGGCGATATCGGCGTGCCAAAAAGCCCCAATCCCATGGATTTCAGCGCCTGGTTCGAAGTCTATCTGAGTGGCCGCTGGTATACGGTCGACGCTCGTCATAATACGCCGCGCATCGGACGCATTCTCATGGCGACCGGCCGCGACGCCACCGATGTCGCCATGTCGACGGCGTTCGGGCCGGCGATCTTGAAACGTTTCCAGGTGGTGACCGAGGAGATTCTCGACGCTGCCTAGGCGTTGCACATCGACATTCAGGCCTTCGAGGTAGCGGAGCCTTCTTGCCCAACATGAAACGGCCGCAATGGGAGTATAGAGGTTGTATCAGGCTGCAATGCCGCGCCACAAGCGTCAGCACATTTGACACAAGCAATCCCAGCCGCGTCAGTCATTCCCCATATTACCGATAAGGAGCAAGCCGTATAAGGCTTGAATTGTCAGTTGGTTTCACCACGACGACCCCAGCTATCGACCAACAAGGCCACCTTCGACACCGCCGCATCAGGGCAGACGTTCGAGAGCCTGAGGCGTCGATATGAACACTATATACTGCTGGCGCGCGAAAGCGCTCAGGCCGGAGACCGCATCGAGGCGGAAAACCTCTATCAGCACGCCGAGCATTATTACCGCAGCGCCGCCATGCGGAAAGTAGGCCAACCACAATGATCGCAAAGGGTGTCTCTCAATCTCCCGACAGCCCGGATGAAGGAAACTGGCTAAAGATCCTCTCGAAATACCGCACGCCCAATACGGGCCGCAGCATCTTCGAACTCGCGGTAAGCGCCATTCCCTTTGCCGCCTTCTGGGTCCTGACCTGGCTGGCGGTGCATTACGGTTTCTGGTGGGGCCTCATTCTTGTTGTTCCTGCTGCGGCCTTTCTACTGCGCTTGTTCATGATCCAACATGATTGCGGCCACGGCTCGTTTTTCGCACATCGTCGCTCCGACGATTGGACAGGACGCATTCTTGGCGTCCTGACGCTGACCCCTTATGATTACTGGCGCCGCGCTCATGCGGCGCATCATGCTTCCGCCGGCAATCTCGATGAGCGCGGCGTCGGCGACATAACCACTCTTACGGTACGCGAATATTATTCCCGATCCCGATGGGGACAGATCAGATATCGTCTCTATCGGCATCCGCTCGTGATGTTCGGGATCGGGCCGGCATGGCTCTTCCTGTTCAAGCAGCGCCTGCCAGTTGGCATGATGCGTGGCGGCACCCTTCCTTGGCTGTCGACGATGGCAACCAACCTGGCGGTCGCGCTGATCGCGGGGCTTCTGATCTGGGCAGTCGGTTTTCCGGCCTTTCTCATCATCCATCTGCCCATCGTTCTCCTGGCCGGAGCCGGCGGCATCTGGCTTTTTTACGTACAGCATCAATTCGAGGAGACGCACTGGTCGAAGGAGCCGGAATGGCAATTCCCAAAGGCGGCCCTACATGGCGCCTCGCACTACGACCTGCCACTTGTCTTGCGTTGGATAACCGGAAATATCGGCATTCACCATGTGCATCATCTCTCCAGCCGCATTCCCTATTACCGGCTGCCGGAGGTCCTACGAAATCATCCGGAGCTTGGCAAAATAGGCCGGCTGACACTGTGGCAGAGCCTTCGCTGCGTAAAGCTGGTGCTCTGGGATGAGCATGGCGGGAAGCTGGTTTCGTTTCGCGATGCTGTCCGTATCGCGAGAGCTGCCTGAGGCGCCCTCATGCGCAAGAACCTCGGCCTATCACCCTCATTTGATTTTGCCTCGCCGGCAAAGTTGTCCGCCGCGCGGTGAGACTGCCCCCGAAAATATCGTAAGAAAGGGTCGGCAAGATAATCAGCGCGTAGCTGGCTGATAGGCCGGAGCGATCCCACGAATGGACGTTGTCACATCCATGTCATGAAATGCGTCGACACCTCGTACCAGATCAAGAGCGGGTACCCAGATGGACTATTTCAGACGTTTCAACTTTCTGTTCGCAACGCCGGCCTTCGACAGCGAGGATCTGGAAGGCGCCCGCTACAACCAGATCGTCGAGGAAATCGAACGTTCGGGCTTTGAAGTGGTACGAGCCCGCAATCTCGAAGACGCGGAAATTGCCGTACAGACGGACGCAGCCATCGGCTGCATGCTGGTCGACTGGGGTAAAAAGGGTCTCGAGGGCAAGACGGCCTCCCTCATCAATCTGATGCGCCGGCGCGGCCTCGAATTTCCGATCATCCTGCTGATCCGCCGCAAGCGCTTCGAGGATGTGCCGGTGGAGGTCCTCGATTTTATCGACGGCTATGTCTTCCTGTCCGAAGAAACGCCCGCCTTCATTGCCAAGAGCCTTATCAGCCGGCTCAAGCAATATGCCGAGACGCTGAAGACACCATTTTTCGGCGCGCTGGTCGACTACGCCGAAGAAGGCAACCACCTCTGGACCTGCCCGGGCCACAATGGCGGCATCTTCTACAGCCGCAGCCCGATCGGCCGCGTCTTCATGGAGCATCTGGGCGAAGCGGTGTTCCGTGACGATCTCGACAACTCCGTGCTCGACCTCGGCGACCTTCTGACCCACGAGGGGCCTGCGCTTGCCGCACAGAAGGAAGCGGCCAAGATCTTCGGCGCCGAGAAAACCTATTTCGTCCTGAACGGCACCTCCACTTCCAACAAGGTCGCGCTCTCCGCGCTCGTTACCGACGGCGATCTCGTGCTGTTCGACCGCAACAACCATAAGGCCGCCCATCACGGCGCCTTGATGATTTCCGGCGGCATTCCGGTCTACTTGCCCACTATACGCAACCCTTATGGCCTGATCGGTCCCATCGATTTTTCGGCCATGGACGAGGAAGCACTGCGCGAGCGCATCCGCACTCATCCCCTGGTGAAAGACCCGGAGGCCTACAAGAAGCCCCGCCCCTTCCGCGTCGCAGTGGTGGAGCAGTGCACCTATGACGGCACGATCCACAATGCCGAGATGATCCTGAAGCGCATCGGGCACCTGTGCGACTACATCCTTTTCGACGAGGCCTGGGCGGGCTTCATGAAATTTCATCCGCTCTATGCCGGCCGTTTTGCCATGGGTCTTTCCGACCTAGGCCCCGATGCGCCGGGCATCATCGCCACGCAATCCACCCACAAGCAGCTCGCGAGCTTTTCGCAGGCCTCGCAGATCCACATGAAGGACCGGCACATCACCGGCCAGAAACGCCGCGTGGAACATCGGCGCTTCAACGAAAGCTTCATGCAGCACGCCTCCACCTCGCCTTTCTATCCGCTGTTTGCCTCCCTCGACGTTGGAGCGCAGATGATGAAGGGCCGCTCGGGCGAAGTGCTTTGGGACGACACGATCCGTCTCGGCATCGAGCTGCGCAAGAAGATCCGCGCCGTGCGCCGCGAATTCGAGGAGAAGGAGCATCGCCCGGAACGCCGCTGGTTCTTCGAGCCCTTCGTGCCCGACCGGGTGGCGATCCCGGACGTGTCCAGCCCCGGCGCGGTGCATGACGTGCCGTGGGAAAGCGTCGCCACCGACCAGCTCGCCACCAATCCCGCCTTTTGGCACCTGACACCCGGCGCGTCATGGCACGGCTTTTCGGACATGGAACCGGGTTTTGCCATGACCGACCCGAACAAGCTGACCCTGCTCACCCCCGGATTTGACCGGGCGAGCGGCAAATACACCGAACATGGCATACCGGCGCCCGTGGTTGCCCAATACCTGCGCGAAAATCGCATCGTCGCAGAAAAGAACGACCTTAATTCGCTGCTGTTCCTCCTCACCCCGGGCGTGGAGGCGAGCAAAGCCGGCACCTTGATCAGCGGCCTCGTCGCCTTCAAAAAGCTCTATGACGACAATGCGCTGCTGGAAGAGGCTATCCCGGAATTCTATCGCCGCCGTCCGGCACGCTACGCGGGCGTGCGACTGCGCGATCTCTGCACGCAAATGCACGACTTCTTCCGGCAGGCCAATGTCAGTGCGCTTCAGACGATGCAGTTTTCCGCCGACCATCTGCCACCGATCGCCCTGTCGCCGCATGATGCCGCGCGCTGCCTGGTTCGCAACGACGTGGAGTATCTGCCGATCGATGCCATCGCAGGCCGCATCGCCACGACACCGTTCGTGGTCTATCCTCCGGGGATCGCGACCATCGTGCCAGGCGAGCGGCTGACGGATGAGGCAAAGCCGATGATCGACTATCTCAAGATGTTTGAGACCTGCTTCAACATGTTCCCCGGTTTCGAGGTGGAGATCCAGGGGCTCTATCGCGAGACGGATGCGTCCGGTCGCATCCGGCTTCATACATACGTTGTCGCGGAATAGGTTGGAAACGCAGGTTCAGGCATGAAGCAGGACAAAACGATCGTCATCCGCCCCTCCCGGGAAACGGACGTTGATGCCATGTTGACGATCTATCGTCGCCATATTCGCCACGGCATCGAGGATGGAGTGGACGATGGCGACACACCACAGCCTGACGATCTGCGGGAACGGCGCAAGAATTTAAAGGACCGCCGCTTCCCGCACGTTGTTGCGATCGAAGGCGACAAAGTCGTCGGCTACGCCTATGCGGTACTGTTCCGCAAACGCCCGGCCTATCGCTATACCGTCAAACACTCGATCTATGTGCATCACGACCATGTCGGTCAGGGCGTCGGGAGCTTGCTCATGCGCGGGCTGATCGATGCCTGTGCGGCCGCCGGCTTCCGGCAGATGATCGGCTATATCGACGCCGATAACGCTGCTTCGCTTGCGCTGCACGAACGCTTCGGCTTCGTTCGAGTCGGCCTCTTGCCGGCAGTTGCCTACCGTTACGGCCGCTGGGCCGATACTGTGATGGTGCAGCGTTCGCTCGGTCCCGGCTCGACCACGCAACCGCCGCAGCCGCCGCTTTCCAGACGTTGAAAGCCGGACTGCTGACCCGATAGGTATCTTCGGGTGCGACCTTGTCAGGCAGTGTAAAATTGCCGCTGCGAAGCGGTCATTGTGCTAGTGGCTCAGCCTTGGGAAATGTCCAGCTTCCATCGAGCACCTGATCGCGAGGCCGGTAGAGGCGCACCGTGTAATTCCAGCCTGCCATGGTCGGAATGCAGTTCTCGGCCGTCTTCTTGTCGCAGCCGCCGAATTGCACGTTAATGGAGCCGTCCGCAGCCTTGACAGCCGTAACGTCGTTCAGCGTATAGGCGTTCAACTTGTTCTTCTCGAAATAGCCCTTGGCGTTATAGACGCTGACCGACCAGAAGCCGTCGACCGGCACGTCCTTGACGGAGAGTTTATAGACCGTCTTGCCGTCGTTCCTGGCCGGAGTTACATTCAGATAGGTTGCGTCCCGTTCGGGATTGCCACCCCATGCTGCGGCAGTGCCGATCAGATGGCGGATCGGATCGACCTTGTCTTTAGCGCCGAACGCACCTTTGAAGTCCGGTATGGTCGAGCCGAGCACCAGCAGGGCGTCGCGCACCTTCTTCTGGCTCGCCTCGTTCCAGTGCGGGGCCTCGAATTTCCCGGCGCTGGCCTGGCTGACCTTCGAGGCATCCTGCAGGCTGTGAACCTGCGCAATATCATCCGGGCTGTTGGGATCGACCAGCGTACGCAGTCCGATCAGGACGTAGCGCGTTCCGGCCTGGTCGCGGTTATAGGTGTAGCTGCCGGCGTCGTATTTTTCGTCGCCCACCAGATAGTGGTCTTCGTTGATGACCTGCAGCGAGCGAAAGCGCTTACCGGCGTCAGGAAGAGTGACGGTAACGGGTCCGGCGTCGAGATCGATAAGGGCGACCGAATACAGCGTATCACGGTTGGGTCGGACAACTGTCTGATGATCGATCGACATCGGCTCGCGATGGTGGCCGAATTTGCCGGTCGCGCCGCCCGCATCCTTCAATGCGTTGTTGAAATAAAGATCGGTCTCGGCGCGCACGAAATTGTCGGCGGTCACGGGCGTGTCCGCAGCCTGCGCTGCTTGCATTCCCGCACCGGCACAGAGAGTAACAACAGAGGCAAGATATAAAAACCGCATGTGTGCTTCTCCTATTGAACCGCCTCGATATCGGGCAGAACCCAGCTCTTGTCGAACAGAGGTTTCTCCGGTCCGTAGAGCCGGAAAAGCACCTCGAAACGCTGACCGGTCATCGTCGGAATCCAGTTGGTCTCGCCGTCCGGCGGGGCGACCGGGCCGAAGCTGATATCGACGGACCCATCGCCATTGCGCTTCAGACCCGGTGTGTTGGAGGCGCGGCTGAAGCGTTCCAGATTTCGAATAAAACCGTGCGTATTTGCGTCGTAAACGGTCGCCGACCAGTATTGTCGGGCGGGGGCGTTGGCAGGGACCGTCAGGCGGTATCGTTGAGTGCCGTCAAGCAGATCTCCCGCCTTGTCTCGTACCGACATTATGTAGAATTGTCCGGCACCGAGATGCTTGATCCCGACATAGCCCATTGAATAGGTGATCGCCCGTGAGTCCGTGGTGTAGCTGTCGGCTTTCGCGAAGTTATCGGACTGGGCCTGAATACCTTCCGGCAACGCCGGAACGAACCATCTGCTGTTTTCGAAATAAGGCGCGAAGATATGCTGGCGCTGGTATTCCAGCCAGACTTGCGCCGCTCGCGCACCCGCTGAGAGCGCTTCATTGACATCGCCATCCGGTTTGAAGGCTTTGCCTTTTTCGATGCCAAGCGACTTCAGCGGATCGATCATCGCGCGATCGCGCTGAAGCCAAGGTTCGCTCTGCACGACCGTGTCCAGCGAAACGAAATATGCCGCGTCATACGGAATGGTCGCGTCGAACAGGTCGTCGACGACATCGACGAAGATCGTCTTCTGCGGCTTCGACGCCGTTGAAAGCGGATAGAGCTTCATCCGTTTGCCGTAGGCGACGGCCTTGGCCACGTCCTCCTCGCTTCCGGTCTTGGGCGTCGACCGTATCAGCGCATAGCCGGTAAAAGTATCCGATCGCAGGGGTATGTATCCGGCTGGAACCTTCTTCGAGTATCCCGGCGGAAGGATGAGGTATTTACCGCCGGCGCCCTTATCAGCTCCGGCCGGCCCGGCATCCTCAAGGGCAACCTGCCATATATTGTCGATATTGGCGGTAATCGAACCGGTATCCGCCGGTGGAAATTCGAGCACCATCGGCCCGGTCGATTTCGTATCGAAGAAGGGGATCAGGTAAACGGTGTCCGGATTGGGTGTGAGCGTCTGGTTTTTCCAGGATGGCAAGCGCGACCAGAGCGCTATCTGGTTGGCCTCACCGCCCGCCTTGCGAAAGGCTTGGAACATAAGGTCCGTATTGACGGCAGGCATGCCCCAGATGACCGCCTCGGTTGCCCTGCGCTCGATCTGTTGCCTTACGATATCGTCGAGGGCAAGGCTGTCGCTGACGGCAAGGAGCGAGATCAAACCAGCGCCCAACAAAGCAACCGACTTCATGTCATGCTTCCTCTTCGTGATCAGAAATGGACGACGAGCCCCAGAATCGGACCTTGTTCGACAATGTCGTTGGTCAAGCGACCATTCGAATAGTTCACGCCAAGGGCGCGGTAGCCGATGACGGCGGAGACGGATTCCTTGAACTTGTAGCCGATGCCACCCATGACATCCCAGTCGATGTCGGCACCACCTGCACCGACAAGGCCCCAGCCCGTAAGATAGACGTTTGGCGTGATCGAATAGACGCCCCTGAAGCCCGCCAATCCGTCGACCCAGGTTGCCTCTTCACGCCCCGAAGCACCGCCAAGCGGACCGCCCCGGAAGGAGATCGTGGTCTCGGTCCACCAGAGCTTCGCTCCAGCGACGGCATCGAGGTGGCTTTGTTCATCTCCGAGGATGGTATAGCCAAAGCCGAGCATCCCGGTAAAGGTCTCCTGCTTCAGCGCCACGCTGTCTGCAAACACGCCTCTTGGCGTTGCAGAATCGCTGGTGACACGCGCGTAGGAAAGATCCGTGAGAACGGAGAACTTGCCGTATCTAATTTCGCCGGCGCCCGTAAAGCCGAAATCGACATCCTTTAAAAGGTCAGCGAAACTCTCCTGGCTATGCACTTCGGGAAGGCCGAAGACAGCGGTGTCGCCACTGATACCCGCGGCCCACAAATACGGCGAGAATGAAAAGGTTAGATGATCGGGCTGTTGTTCGCCCGGCTGTGCCGCTATGACCGGCATGACATCGGCGGCCCGCGCTGATGTGGACACCAGTAAGAGAGCTGCGACACCCCAAAGCCATTTCCCGACAATATCGCGGCGAATGCTCCGCGCTGCTCGACGACCTTCGCTGCACTTCATCGCACATCCCCCTCAATGGTCGCGATTACAGCCCGCGGCCGTGACGATACACGACATTGGGTTGAATACAAAGCAACTAATGGAAGGCGCAGCCTGAGATTCCAGCAAGCAAGGATAATACTCCGTGGACGACGAGAACGGTTCGTCCTGAACCGAAACGTTCGGCGCCAATTACCATGTCACCGAAGGGACGACTGCGGCTACGGGTGAAATCCGCCTTGTGCGATCAGACGGTTGCATGGCCGCAGCAGCATCCGGTCTGTTAATGACTGTTGACTATAGCGATAAGCATGGCGGGCAGATACGCTTCACGCCCTTCTCAGCAGTCGACGAGAGGCATCACGACTGCAAGCACCGTTGCGGCGGCTTTGTAGGAACGACGCTATTTTTCGCGAAGCCTACGCCACAAGGAAGTTCTCCTGCCGATCCGCATTATTTGACGGTCAGTTCAGCCGCGTGTATCGCCGACATGATGGCCCTGCTGGCGGTATCGTAGCGGCGGTCGTTTTCGAATTCGTGGACTATCGCGAAATCATGCATGACGAGTATGCGATCCGCGAGCGCGATCATCTCCGGCATATCGCTGGAAATCAGCAGGATCGCCATGCCTTTATCGGCCAAGCCGTTTAGAAGCTCGTGAATGCTGGCCTTTGCCTTGATATCGATACCCACCGTCGGTTCGTCAACGATAAGAATGTCGACGTCGGCGGCAAGCCATTTGGCGAGCGAGACCTTTTGCTGGTTGCCTCCCGACAGATTGCCGACGAGCTGCTCCAAATCAGGTGTACGAATCTCCAGGCGACGGGCAAGCGGCTCGCCGATGGCCCGCTCCTTTGCCGCAGTCAGCAGGCCAAGGCCTTTTGCGATACGCGACCAGACCGTCATCGCGATGTTGGATCGGATCGAATGAGTGAGGATGACGCCCTCGTGTTTTCTGTCCTCGCTGACATAGCCCATGCGAAAGCGCCTGATCGCTTCTTGCACCGAACGAATTCTTGCCGTCTTGCCATCGATCAGCAGATCGCCATCAGTAATCCTATCCTTACCGAGAAGGGCGCGCGCAAGCTCCGTGCGACCGGCTCCGACAAGACCGTAGAGACCGAGGATTTCGCCGCGTTGCAACGCAAAATTGATATTGCGATGGCCTGAAGCCGTCGCCAATTGCCGAGCCTCCAGCTTCGGCGTCCCCTGTCGCGGGCCGCCAGCACGGACCATCACCGGCCGTTCCGCGCGGCCGATCATGGCTTCGATCAGCGTGTGCCGGGTCATGCCGGTCATGGCCGCTCCGGCGAGTGTCGTTTCTCCGTCGCGCAGCACGGTTACGCGATCACAAAGCGACAGCACCTCCTCAAGCTTGTGACTGACGAAGAGAATGGCCGTGCCCCGGTCGCGCAGCTGCCTCACGAGACGAAACAGGATCTCGCTTTCCGCATCGGTGATCGATGCCGTGGGCTCGTCGAGCAACAGAACCTTCGCTTCGTGGCTGAGAGCCTTGGCGATTTCGACCATCTGCATCTGCGCGACGCTCAAACGCCGCACCTCCGTGGATGGATCGATATCAAGCCCGACCATGCGTAGATGACGGCGTGCTTCGGTGTTGGTCCGTTCGAAGTCAATGAGGCCGTTCTTAACCGGAAGCGTCTCGAGGAGGATGTTCTCGGCGACGGAAAATCGCGGAATGAGATTGCGTTCCTGATGAACGGCGGAAATTCCAAGCTTGATGGCGTCGCGAGGCGAGGAAAGGGAGAGCGCCTGGCCATCGAAGGTCACCAGACCGGCATCGGGTCGATGGACGCCGGTCATGATCTTGATGAGGGTCGATTTGCCCGCGCCGTTTTCACCCATGAGGGCGTGAATTTCGCCGGCCGCGAGCGTCAGCGAAGCGTCCTTGAGGGCACGCACGCCAGGGAAGGATTTCTCCACATGGTCGAGCACGAGGGTCATGTCAGTCCTCCCCGACGCGCACGGCGCGGAAACGATTGATCCAGACAGCAATCAGGATCAGTCCACCGAGCAGGAACGTGACCCAGTAGGGATCGACGGCCAGCAGCACCATTGCATTCTGAATGAGGCCGACGAGCAGCACCGCGATCAACGTGCCGACGATCGAGATGGAGCCGCCAAGAAGGCTGGCGCCGCCGATAATAGGGGCTGCGAACGAAATCACCAGCCAATCCGCGCCGATCGTCGGCTGGGCCGAGCCCAGCTGCGCCACGGCAAGCACGCCCGCGGCCGCTGCAAGAACACCGGAAAGAACATGCGCGACGAGGATTGCTCGCCCCGCCGAGACGCCGGACAGTTCAGCGGCATGGCTATTGCCGCCGACGGCCAACAGATAGCGCCCCTGCACCGTCCTCGAAAAGAAAACCGCCAACAAAACGGTCACGACCAGCGGCACGATGAGCAGAGACGGAAACAGGCCGAACCGACCGTTACCGAAGGCGACGAATGATGCGGGAAGATTGTAGAACGGCACCGCCTTGGTAATGCCGAGATTGATGCCCGAGAAGGCGGAGGCGGTGGCAAGCGTGACGATGAAACCATTGATACCGGTGCGCACCGTCAGCCAGCCATTCATGAGCCCGGCCGCTCCGCCGACGACCAGCGCGGCCAGCACCGCCGGAATCGTCGGCCATCCCCAGGCTTCCATCAGGCCGCCGACGATGATTGCGACCAGGCCGCCGAGCGCGCCCACGGACAAATTCATCTGTCCGACCGCCAGCATCACCATCTGGCTGAAGGCGACCAGCAGTGAGACGCAGATGCTGCGCAGCATGACGAACCAATTGAATTCCGTCAGGAACGCCGGCGCGGCAAAGCTCAATGCGGTGCCCCCGAGGATCACGGCCGCCAGGATGCCGGACCATTGAGTCCGCGCGGCAAAGGAAACGATCCGCTTCATGCTCGCCTCGTCTGGTGGCGCAGGGCAAGCAGCGCCCGATAGCGTTCTATGAGGATCGCCCCCAGGAGAAAGATGCCCAGGAAGAGCTGAAGCCAGAAATTGCCGATCTGCAGCACCAAAAGACCGCTGCGAATGGTGGCCACGAGCAAAGCGCCGAGGATCGTGCCAATGACCGATACCATGCCGCCCGAAAGCGCGGTTCCGCCGATGACCGGCGCCAGGAAAGACGGCAGAAGCCAGTCGTCGCCGGCCACGGCGGGCATGGCCGCTCCAAGCCGCGCGGTCAGCATCAAGGCGGCCGCGGCCGCCAGCACGCCCGACAGTCCGTGGACGAAGACGATGACGCGATCGACGGGAATGCCCGACATCTCCGCCGCCCGGGCATTGGCCCCCACGGCAAGAATTTGTCGGCCAAGTACGGTATGGACGAAGAGAATATAGAGCACGATGCCAATGGCGATCGCCACGAATGCAAGACCGGGAACAGGACCGAAACTGACGCGGCCGAAGGCGCTGAAGGCTGGCGGCAGCGCATTCAGCGGCACTCCCTTCGTCAGGATCAGCATGCCGCCGGAAAACAGGCTGGCGCTGGCAAGCGTGACTACGAAACTGCTGACGCCCGTTCTGGTGATGGCAAATCCGTTCAGCCATCCGAGCAGCCCCCCCATCGCCAGGGTCGCGACCAGCGCCACGGGCACCGGCAGGCCGAGCACCTGCAGAAGATAACCGGCAGTCATGACCGCACAGACGCCAATCGCGCCGACCGCAAGGTTCATCCCGCCGGTGGCGAGAACCACCATCTGCGCAAAGCCCACGACGACATCGACGGCAACGGAGCGACCAAGTGAGTTGAGATTGAAGCGGGAAAGGAAGCCAGGTGCGAGGCTGGAAAACACCACCCACATCGCGATGAGTATCAGAAGCAGGCCGAGTTGCGTCGAGCCGCGTATCAGGAGGCTGACCGGACGGATGCCGGGCGGCTGGGTTGGAACGGCTTGTTGGGTGGGCATCTTCGCGCCTGTTCTTGAAACACTTGGCTTCGGAGGTCGCGTGCGCATGTTTTTCGGTCAGCGCACGCGGCGTCCGCTACTTGCAGGACAGATAGGTATCCTTGAACGTCGCCTGTATCTTGTGACTCAGCGCCTTCAGATCGTCCTTGTAGCTGTCGATGTTCGATGAGGAGATCAACACCGTGCCGGAATCGATGAAATGCGCGGTCTGTGGTGTCTTCGTCCACGGCGCGTCGGGCTTGGCGGTGCAGCCGCTTGCGAGAAGATCGAGAGCGTAGGTGCCGATATAGGCTTGACCATAGGGATTTTGCCCGATGGTCCCGGCGACGAAACCGTCGCGGATACCGTCCAGGACGATCTTGTCATCGTCAATGCCGATCATCTTGATGCGTTTGTCGCCGAGATTTCGAAGGGCTTTGGCGGTGACGACGGAAGAAATATAAGCCGTCGCTATGATTCCGCTGATCTGGTCCTTCTGCGAAGCGAGCAGCGCGTTGATCTTCTGGTCGCCTTTCTCCTGATCGTCGGTATCGCCGACCGTCTGCAGCAGTGTCACCGCGCCGTTCGTCTCCGCAACGGCCTTTTCGACCGCCTGTTCGCGCAGCGTCGTGTTCGGATCGATCAGCAGCCCGGCGAGATGCACGATCGCGCCCTTGCCGCCGATTGCCTTGATCAACGCTTTCGTGCCGAGATAAGCGGCCTGATAGACGTCGGTTGCGAGGCAAAAATTGGCATCCGTCGGATCCTGAGCACAGCCGCCGATCGCAACCGCGGGAATGTTGCTGCCCTTGAACTCAGAAAGCGTCGAATTGATGCCGACGGGATCACCGGGGAAAATGCCGAAGGCGTTGACGCCCTGCGCGGCCAGGCTCTCCAGCAACTCCGTCTGAGCCTCGAGCTTCCACTCCGCCGGAACGTTATACTGTGCCGAGCCGATGCCGAAATCCTTTGCAGCGTCATTTCCCGCCTGCTCCCAGCTGGCAAAGTACGGGTGGGGGCCGCCGGGCACCAGCGCGATCTTGTTGCTCGAGGCTGATGCCACGACCGGCGAAAAGGCGACCGAACAGGCGAAAGCGGCAGCAAACATGCCGCGCCCGACGCGAATAGTCATTGAATTACCTCCCGTTAAGGGCCGGCTGCTTCCTCTTCAACGCGCCGCGCCACGGTCATCGGTAACACAAGCGTATAACGCATGCAATATTCGATTATTGACTTTCGCGGGGGAGCGGCGCATCTAGTGACTGGCCGGCATGAAGGGATAAGCGGGCCTCGGGGAGGAAGCATCAATGGTGGACATATCTGAGCGGCGCCCAGCGGACCGCTCGCGGCTATTGCCGGAATTGCGATCGATGCTGGAGGCGGCGGACGCTGAAAAGGCGGCGCCAATGCACGAACTCTCCGCGTCCGAGGCCCGACGGCAAGCCGAGATACAGATACCCGCGCTATGGGGCGACAGCGATGAGGTGCAGGCCACCGAGGATCTAGCGATCCCGGTTGCTGCCGGCGACATCAAGGCGCGGCTTTACCGCTGGCGGGACAGCGCCGATATCATTCTCTTCTTTCATGGCGGCGGCTGGGTCCTGGGAAGCGTCGAGACGCATGACGGTGCCGTGCGGGCACTGGCGCGTTCGGCGGCAGCAAACGTGTTGTCGGTGGAATATCGCAAGGCTCCCGAAGCCCCCTACCCGGCCGCTATCGACGACGCGGAGGCGGCGCTTCGATGGCTTTGCGCGATCGGTCCATCCAAGGGCCTGTCGGTGGATCGGATCATCGTTGCCGGCGACAGTGCGGGCGCGACCATATCCGCGGTCCTTGCTCTTCGCGCCCGTGAAAAGCAGATAAGCCTTGCGGGTCAGGTGCTCATCTATCCGGCGACAGATCTCGGGGGATGGAGTGAAAGCCGCGCACTGTTCGCAAGCGGCTTCTTCCTCGACCAGAAGACCATGGATTGGTATGTCGGGCACTATCTGTCCGGAGGGGCGAACCCGAATGACCCCGGCGTGTCGCCTTTGCATTCAGCCGACCTGTCCGGCCTCGCGCCGGCTCTCCTCGTCACAGCCGATCACGACCCGCTTCGTGACGAAGGGCGTGCCTATGCGCAGCGCTTGATTGCCGCTGGCAATGACGTCTGTTACGAGGAGTGGCGGGGCGTTACGCATGGCTTCTTCAACATGGACCGAAACACGCCGCAGGCGCGCTTGCTGAGCGCGCGCATAGGAAGCTGGGTCAACCAGATTTGGAGCCGACGATAGAATGAACTTGGGCGGGGCAATCAGCGGGAATGTTTCACCTGGTTCCGGCGGCCGCACCCAGCCTGCTTATTCGACGATCTATTCGGTGCTTCGGGATCATCTCGATCGCAACGCGCTTCGTGCCGGCCTTGTTCTCGGCCAGGCCAATATCGGCCGTGCTTTCAATGTCAGCCGCGTGCCGGCCGGTATCGCGCTCAACCAACTTCTGCAGGAAGGCCTGATCGAAACGTTCCAAGGCCGCGGCTATATCGTACCCGGTGGCGAGCCGTTGCGTATCGATCTGACGGACGGTGGCCTGAATATTCCCGCCGATGCCGCAGCGCCGGCCGCAAACCGCCGCGAGCAGATCTATCCGGAGGTCGAGCATGCGGTTGCGGTCTGCCTGGCCTATGGGCGGTTCGTGCTCAACGAAACGGCGCTCGCGGCGCATTACGACGTCAGCCGAACGATTGCGCATGAGGTCCTGACGCAACTGGAGCGCGCCGGCGTCATCGAGCAGGACAACAACAACAGGTGGTATGCCGGGCCGCTGACGGCGACCGAATTCAAATATCATTTCGAAATGCGCATCCTTCTGGAGCCGCAAGCGCTTCGCCAGGCTTTTCCGCATCTGAAAAGGAACGAGGTGCAGATGCGCTTGCGGCGAATACAGGCGGCCGAGCGCGATGCCGTAGTCCCCGCCAAACTCGAGGAGCTGGAAGCGGATCTGCATATCCACACGCTTCAATCCTGTACCAACACCATCTTGTTGAATACTTTGCGCCGCAGTCAGCGGTTGCTCATTGCCACGCATTCGACGTTTGCCGAATACCGCCAGCTGGATGATATTGCATTCATGGCATCGGAACATGCACAGGTCTACGAAGCGCTTCTCAATCAGGATGTTGCGCTTGCAGCATCGGCGCTGGAAGCGCATTTGGAGCGGTCTGTCGACGTGAATGTCGCGATATTCGACCGGCTTGGCAGCCTGCCATCGCATCTTTGTCCACCTTATCTGGCGCTGGCAAAGGCTGCATGAGTAGTTTGAAGATGCACTATGTGCTGCCATGGTCGCATGGTTTGTGCAGAAGTTGTCGACATTTGGCAATGCACTTCATGCTTCTCTCCCCTCGTCAGATAGGCGGATGGAATATTTAAGGCATGCCAACCAGTGCTTGGTGCTGCTGGCATAGCTGCAACCTCGTTCAGGTCGAGCGGATCGCGGTCATGTACGGTCATGGCGCTCGTTCCGACATCTCTTGGGAAAGCCAGCCAGGTTCGCAGTATAGCCGTAACGACGGCGCCATCGGCAGATCAACCTGCTGATGCATTGTGGTTGATGATGTCTCCCCTCCCCCAGCTTCGGCGCCGGCAGGAAATCATACAGGGCTTGCATGAGTCGATGTGCTTCCTGACGATGCAAGTGCCACGGCATAGGCCGGACAGATGAAAGCAACCGATCGCAGGATCGACACACAGTCCTTGTCATAGGAAGCGCCCGCAATTGTCAGGGATTTAACCTATCTGCCTGGAAATATTATGACCTGTCTCGCGATCATGTTAGAATGCGATTCGAAGAATTTGTGTTCTTCGAATGAAGGGCGGGGACATAAGCCTATTCCTACCTTGAGGTGGACAGTTTTCTTACCTTGTCTGTCGATGCTCGCGGCATTTTGCGCAAGCCAGGCGGTTGCCCAGGAGCCAGCGAGTATAACCGGTCAAATCGATTTTGACTGGCAGCAGTTCTCGTTCCCGACAGTGACGATGGCAACGCCGTCGATCAGGCAACAGAGCTTGACCGCCTCTGGCGCGGAAGTGGGCATTTCCGCAACCATGCCTCTATCGCAACAGCCGGACGCCTTCACATTTACCTTGAGTGGAACGCGTTACGATCTTTCGGGACATTCCGCCTCGACTGCCTCCCTTGCCAACAATCCATTCAACATCGCGGTCGGCTCTCCAAGTCCCGGAGAGATCGATCTCGAGGCCCTGACCGACACATCCGGGGCGGCCGCCTTGGCCAATGTGAGCTTCACGGACAGGGCGGGCAGCTCTGCGGCAATCTTCGCATCGGCGTCTTCTCCGACAGGTCCGAATTCGGTGACTCAATATGCGGTCAGCCAAACGGCCGCTGGCGCTGCTTTTACAGCCCTTGCGACGAACGGCTCGATACCGGGCGCGGCGGCTTACGGTGCCTATGCGGACAGCAACGGCTTGCTTTTTTCAGGGGTAAATGAGTCTAGCCCGGGCACAGTGCACGCATGGAGTTTCGTTCACGCCACCGGCTATACCCAGACCGTCTGGCTGGCGAAGCCCTTGATCTCGGAAACCGACCTCGCGTTCAAAGTGGGAGCTACCTACCGTAGCGGTCGCGAACACTTCGGAAACGGCCTGACCTTCGATCTAGCAGACGAGGCTGTCGGCGCCGGAATACCGCCTGTCAGCCTGAGCGAAACCGGCAGCTTTCGCGTCGAGTCAGGTGGCCCGATGCTCGGCTTTGAAGCGCACTTCCGGCCGCATGCTCCTTTCAGTGTCGAGCTGACGGGAACGGCCGGCGTTGCTATGTTCGGGGCGCGATCGCGAACGAGCCAGGAGATCGTCCTGCCGGTGGCGGGCAGCATCGAAGAGGCGGGAAGCACCCATCATGCCAACGGCGCGATGGGGTTGGCAGGCCTCCAGCTCAGCCTTGTCTTCCCCTTGCAAGAGCAGATCGAACTGCGCGTATCGGGCGGTGTCGATGCCACGCTGTGGGGACCGCGCCCGACTGCCACGGGAATTGGCCGGACGACCTCGAGCCAATATGACCTCGGTCTCTCTTTGGCGGCCCATTTCTGAGATGCGGGCGGCAGCGATCAGCAGCCGTCATCCTCCAGCCATGGTTCTGCGGTTTCGCAGCCGGCAGCGGCGATTGCGGGCGCGCAGCAAAACCTTTGCTTCGTCAGAACAATACTGGCGATAAAGCTTGCTCCCGGCTTTCGCAAACTCCGTTTCATCACCGAAGGAAAAGCAGATCCGCGATAATATACATTATTAATACTTTTACATCGATAAAAATACTTAAAATAAATTCAAAATACAATTAGAGGTAACACCAATTGAATCAAGTTATGAGGGGTTGAAAAATGTTCTTTATTGATTCAACCGTTGAATATAGATATTATTTTTCCCAGAAAAATCATGCCTTTGACCGAAGACTACTCAGAAAATCTGAAAATTATTAAGATTTTATATTTGTGTGTCCCTTGATGAAATTTTGCATGTCGCCCAATGGCTGCGAATTCTATCAGTCTTATCTGCCATCCATTCCAGGGGATCATCATGAACAGTGGGGAGGAACAAATGGCCGGGTTTGAATATGTTACGTGCGGTGGCTCAAGCAGAGCTGCATGCAAATGCTCATCACCAAAAAGGGGGTATGCGTCCTTTCGCGTCTCAGCCCCAGCCTGTCCGTCGGCCCTCCATCAGATCCAAAAATACACCAACTTCGCATAGTAATCCGTCCTGCCACGAGTGGCTCGCTCCGGAACCTTGCGCGAAAATAGGATAGGGGAGGGAAAAATGCCGACTGATTTCGATCAGGAAATGCAATCTTACGTCGTCCAGACGATCTATCAGGTTATCAACAACCCTGAAGGTTGGAGCGAAGTTCTGGTCGAAATAAGAAAGATGACCGGCGCAACGAGCGCTTTCTTCATGGGTTTATGCTCCGGCACCGAGCGGAGCGCCAGTGTCGTTTGCAAGTGCGTGGACAAGGCGCTGCTCGTCCAACCGGATGTTGTCGACATTGTGCACGCTATGACTGCGAGCCTCGGCCCGGGAAGCAGCCTCATGCTTGACGTGCGGCGAGACGGACTGCCGTGGCAGTCTCGCCTGGCGGATATGTTTAGCTTCGAAGGGCAATTGTTTATCGCGGTCATTTCCAAGGAAGGGTATCGACGCTTCAATCTCGGCCTGATTTTCAGCCGCGACGATCAAACCGACATGAAGCTGGCCAATCAGCTGCTTTTGGCAATAACGCCTCATCTCCAAATCGCCGTTGGCATTCACCGGCAGATGTGGAGAGACCGGGAAAAAGCCGTGCAACTGGACCGGCTGTTCTCGCTTTCGATCACGCCTCGCGCCATTGTTCGCAGCGACCTCAGGATTATTGACGGCAACCGGGCGTTTGAGCGTTTGACGGAGAAAAGCGGCTCGCTTCTCAAAATCTCGGAAGGGTCGCTGATCGTCGGCAATCCTACCCTGCGGAAGGAGATCGACCGGCTTTTGGAGCAAGCGGCCAGTGGCCAGGATATCGCGCATGTCGCCTGGGTCAAAGATCCCGCGCAGTCCTTGGGCTGGCTGTTGAAAGCCGATCTCGTCGGGCTGAAATCGCTGTCCACGACGCCATTCGTGAATCTCTACCTCGATGGCGAGCTGAAATTCATGTTGAGCTTTTACAAGATCGGAGATCACAACGGGCTGACGCCGGCCCTGGTCAGTTCTGTGCTGGGCTTGACGACCGCTGAAGCGAACCTTGCCTGTGCCCTTGCCGTAGGAAGAGCGCCGGCAGAAATCGCCCAGGCTCGAGGCGTCGCCAAGAACACAGTTCACAATCAACTAACATCAATTATGGCGCGCAGCGGCTTTCACAGACAAGGACAGCTGCTCACTCTCTTGTCGACGCTCGCATTCTTCGTTGGATAGTCCATTTAGACTAAAAGGCAGGGCTGATTTGGGGTCCCGAATAGACGTTCGGCATGGTCACGGGTGAATGACGGTCCATTCAATGGCTCGAAACTGACTAGATACGTGGTGAGGTTGAGTAACTGCGAGCAGGTACGGAAAACGCTACTCTCCGACGACCGTCAATAAGGACGGCAACCTGGAGGAGAAATATATGTCCACAAGAACCCTTCTTTTTTCCGCCGCCTTCGCGCTGGTCTCAACGGCTGCTTTCGCGGGCGGAAACGTCTCGGTCACCTCGCAGTCGGGCAACGGCAACGTCTCGGCTATCGGACAGGTCGGCCACGGGAATTTTGCCGGCATCGGGCAGGTCGGCAAGGGCAATTACGGTCAATCGATTCAGACCGGACGAGACAATATCTCGGCGACCGCACAGTTCGGCAAGAACAACCAAAGCTACACGACCCAGGCAGGTAGGGACAACCTGTCGGCAACCGTGCAGTTCAGCCATGGCAACTATTCGGAAACAACACAATCCGGCAAGAACAATACGTCCGTGACAGTCCAACACTGAACGGATCGGGAGGGTCGATCCACCATATCGACCCTCCAAAACATCAGGAGCTTGATAGAAGATGGTTACCACCTTACCCCCTGCGGACATTTGCAAGATCGAATATCATGAGGCTGGTGGCATGGCACATCTTTCCGCGGTCTTGATTCCAGTGGCCGCCCGCGAGGGTACGTACCAGTTCAGAGTGCGCTCAATGTCGGAAGGCGGAATGTCCTCCAACTCTCAAGGCGGCGAGTTCTCGATCAAAGGAGGGCATCAAGAAGATCTCTCAAAGGTTGTCGTCAACGGCGCTCCTGGTAAATGGGCTGCAGAATTGCAGGTGTTTGACACATCCGGCAACCTGATCTGCCACTCCACCTTGCCTGAGACCAAGTAAACAGCAGCGAGCTACGACAACAACGCCAAGCATAAAAAGGGACATGCGGCCGTCCGGAGAGATTGTCCTGACGAGGTCGCGGCCGTAGACATGGCCCGTCAGCCAGCCGGCCAATCGCGCTCGAAGAAGAACTTGGCGCTCTCGGCGAAGGTCCTGTTTGGACGGGTCGGGAACTTCATGACGTTTTCATCCAGTCGCACGACGATCTGCTCCTGACTCTGGGCGTCAAGCTCCTTCCGGAAGCGAAACTCCTCGAGCGGACCGGCCCCGGCCGCCGGAAGGAGTTCGCCATCCGGGTAGTAGATCAGGCCGGCCTTGTCGCTCATTATTGCCTGGACTTCCGACCGGATCGACTTTGCGGTCAGGGGACGTCGGGTCTCAGAAGTGCAAGCAATTCGGAAGCGCCCTTGTGCGCTCCGGCCGCAATAGTCTTCGCCTGGGACGGCTTTGCCCTACCGCTCGCCGCGATGTGCGCCGCAACCCTGGTTCCGAACATTTGCCCCGCATTCAACGCCTCTCCGACGACATAGCCCCCCTGCGAGGTCGCTTCGCGCCCCGCTGTCGGCCAGGAGGCCACCGTTTATATGCTGGTTGGTGATTGCGAACTCCAGCGGTTGCGCGGCGATATCGACCTTGGAGCGGCGATTAAGCTCTATCGCGAGCGGGTTCAAGTGGCGCAGCCGCTAGATCGACGGTTCCTATCCGACCCCGGCATTACCAAGATATCGCTTCATATCCTCGTCGAGCCGTTCCAGATCGAACGGAAGGTCGCTTGGCACCACCAGTAGATTCCGATTGAAGTCCATGAACATGCGGCGGCCGCAAAGTCAGGACTGCCGCCCTAACCCGGAAGGATGCACCTGCGGACATCGATGAAGGCGCCGCGTCTCGTGGACCGGTTACCATGGAACCGTTCGGCCCAGATAGTCCAGATATTGCAGGCCGGTGCTTCCCCGCTGATCGAGAAGCACGTTCACCAGGTTCGGAACGCTCTCCTCGATGGTAAGCTTGCCATCCGGGCCGCCCATATCGGTCTTCACCCAGCCAGGAGCCATGAGCACCAGCGCACGCGCATCCCCGGCGTGCCGGGCGGCATAGCTACGCATCAGCGTGTTCAGGGCGGCCTTGCTGCCGCGATAGACTTCCCTCATGCCCGTCGTATTGTTGGCGACACTGCCCTGCCCCGACGACATGACGCCAATCAGACCTGTCGGCGAGACGAGGTCCTGCAGCCCCTCGACGGTTCGCATCGGACTGAGCGCGTTCGTCACCATCACGCGGATAAATTCATCGGTCGTCACCTCGGCGATCGTCTCGGTCGGAACGTTCGTTGTTCCGGCATTGACGAACAGGATATCGAAGACCCGACCAGCCAGACGCTCGCGCAGCGATGCAAGCTGCGCGGGCTCATTGATATCCAGTGTTTCGATCGTGACCTGCCCATCGGAAGCGTCGGCCAGCTCATGCAGCTTCGTCCGCGCTGACGAGGCCCGCACCGTGCCGACGACGGACCAGCCTTTCTTGAAGAATTCTTCCGCCATGGCATGGCCGAGCCCTCGGGATGCGCCGATGATCAATATGCTGGCGGCGGTGGTGGAATTGGGTGACGGCATGCTGGATGCCTCCTCTGCTTGTTTGCTGTGTGGTGAATATGAAAGCTATACGCGGATTTCGCCAGACGCACAGAATGCAAAGAATAGTTGCGTCCGACGCTAGGCGTATTGGCTGATTTGATCTACCAACTCACCATGGAAGACATCGATCTCAATCTTCTCGTCGCGCTTGACGTTCTTCTTGCCGAAGAGAGCGTGACGGAAGCGGCAAAGCGGCTGGGGCTCAGCCCCTCCGCCATGAGCCGCACCCTGTCGCGGCTGCGGTCCGTGACGGGCGACCCGCTTCTCGTCAGGGCCGGCCGCTCGCTGGTGCCGACACGTTTTGCCGAGAGCCTGCGGGAGCGTGTGCATGCCGTGACCGAGGATGCGCGGGCTCTCTTGCGGCCCGCTGCGAGTGAACTCGACATCGCCACGCTGGAAACGACCTTTTCGATCCGCGTCAGCGAGGCGTTTCTCGAGCTGCTGTCGGCGCCCCTCGTATCGGCCGTGACCAGGGCCGCACCGCATGTTCGCCTTCGCTTCGCTCTCAAGCCGGACAAGGAACCCCATATGCTTCGGGAGGGGTTGATCGATCTGGAAATCGGCGTCCTCGGTATTCCCGCGCCCGAATTGAGAACGCGGCTTCTGTTTCGCGATCGATTGGTGGGAGTGGCGCGGGAGGGGCATCCGTTGTTATCCGACAAGGCGGTGACAACCGAGCGCTATGCCGCCTGCAGCCATGTCGTCGCGTCCAGAAGGGGAGAGTTTGCCGAAGCGATCGACGACACATTGGAGACGATGGGTCTGAAGCGGGAAATCCGTGTCGTGGTGCCGGGGTTCCCGGATGCGATGAGAATTGCCGCCTCGACGGATCTGGTCGCGGCCGTCCCCATCTCCTGCCTCGGAAAGAACAAGGTGAACGAGCCGGTGGCGGAATTCGGCATTCGCAGTTTCGAACTGCCGTTCAAGACGCCGGAAATACTGGTTGCCGCAATATGGCATCCGCGCGCCGACGCCGATCCGGCTCATCGCTGGCTGCGCAGCATCGTCGCGCAGGTATGCCGGGCCGCCTATCCATGACGTGATCGGGCACATGGCCGCCATGTATCCGGGCTGGCCGTTGCCGAGCGCGGGAATATTCGAGCGGGCGTGTCGGATTCTCGTTTCGCCAGCCGTCTTCAGGATAGACCAGCCATGGAGAGCGACGATGACGATTACTCTGACTGCCTTTGAACAGTCGCCCGATCGCGGCAGGGGCCTGGCGCGCGACATGCGCATTCGCTGGGCGCTGGAAGAGGTCGGGCAGCCCTACGACGTTCGCCTGCTTTCGTTCAAGGCGATGAAAGAGCCTGCGCATCTTGCGCTTCATCCCTTCGGGCAGATTCCGACCTATGAAGAGGGCGATCTTGCCCTGTTCGAGTCCGGGGCCATCGTGCTTCACATCGCCGAGCACCATGCAGGCCTGTTGCCGGATGATGCGAATGCCCGGGCGCGTGCGATCATGTGGATGTTTGCCGCACTCACCACGGTGGAGCAGCCGATCGTCGATCTCGCTATCGCCAAGCTCGTCGAGGGTGGCGAGAGTTGGTACGAGCAACGCCGGCCCCTCGTCGAGGAGCGCGTCCGCACGCGGCTGGGCGAGCTTTCCAATCGTCTCGGCGATGCCGAGTGGCTGGACGGCAGGTTCAGTGCCGGCGACCTTCTGATGGTATCGGTGCTGCTTCGATTGAAAGCATCCGGGATATTGGACGAATACCGGAACCTCTCCGCCTATGTCGCCCGGGGCGAAGCCCGGCCCGCATACAAACGCGCTTTCGCCGCTCAGCTGGCGGTTTTCGTTGCTGCATCGACCGAATGATCGCCGCTGTCGGCCTCAACCGCGATCGGGCTTCCCGACCAGAAGCCCTTCAAGGAAGGTACGGAACGTCTCGACTGCCCGTTTCGACGTCGCTTCCGGATCGTCTGAATTGGCGATCCACTGCGCGGCGATGCTGCTTGCCGCATTGATGAGGCGGGCGCCGGCCTCCGGGTCTATGTCGACAATGGTGCCCTCCTCACGAAGGTCGCGAAGGCTTTGCGCCACCGTGGAGATGCAGCCATTGGCGCTCGGCCATCCCGAAGGGTCGCCAAGCACGGCCGGTCCGTCGCGAAACATGATGCGCTGGATTTCCGGTTCGAGAGCCATCTGCACATAGCCGACATTCTCATCGACGAAACCCTGCCAGCGCGACGGTGCCCGGGACGAGATCGAACAAAGTCTTGCGGCCATCTCCGCATCGATCTCGCTGACCACAGCTTGAAGGAGCCCCTTCTTATCGCCAAAGTGATGATAAAGTGCGCCGCGTGTCAGCCCGGCGGTGGCCGTAAAGTCATCCATGGACGCTTCGGCATAGCCGACGCTTCCGAATGCCTTGCGGCCGGCAGTCAACAGCTTGGCTCGTGTTTCGGCAATCATTTCACTGCGAGGTTTGCGCATCGTTCGTCCGTTAGCGGCATCCGTCAATTCACATGCACCCCGCATACTAGTTGACATACGCAACGTATGCAATTATCTCATTCGCATACGTCCCGTATGCGTATGGTGATCCTACCCAATCCAGGGAATATTCCGATGCCCAATCCATACAGTGAGATTTTCCGTGCTCCGGGTGCCAAAAGCTTTTCGGCCGCCGCGTTTTTCGCCCGTCTCCCTATTGCGATGGCCCCTATCGGCATTGTCGCCATGTTGTCTCAGACACGCGGCGAATATTGGCTTGCCGGCGCCGTCTCGGCGACCTTCGCCTTGGCCAATGCCGTTGTTTCGCCGCAGATATCACGGCTCGTAGACCGGTTTGGCCAACGTGCGGTCGTGGCGCCCGCCACCTTCGTCTCGGTCATCGCCTTCGCGGTTCTCGTCATCGCTGCCAACCAGGGCTGGCCGGCCTGGACGCTGTTTGCCTCCGCCCTCCTCTCCGCCGCAATGCCGAGCATACCGGCGATGGTACGCGCTCGCTGGACGGAGATCTTCCGCAACAGGCCTGAATTGAACACCGCCTTCGCGTTCGAATCCGCGGCCGACGAGCTCGTCTACATCGCCGGCGCTTCCCTTTCGGTCGGCCTTGCCGTCTCCCTCTTTCCGGAAGCGGGGATGATCGTGAGCACGATCTTCCTCGCGCTCGGGACAACCGCTTTCCTGCTGCAACGGTCGACGGAACCCGCGGTGCGCGCATTCGATTCCGACGTCCCCCAGCGCTCGGCGATCCGCCTTCGCCCGGTGCAGATCATCACGCTTGCCCTGATCTTTGTTGGCGCCACCTTCGCCACGGCGGAAGTCAGTGCCGTTGCCATCACCAAGCAGCTCGGCCAGCCAGGAGCAGCAAGCGTCGTCATCGGCGTCTATGCTCTTGGCTCCTTCGTCGTCGGTCTGGTCATCGGAGCGCTGAACCCGAAACTGCCGCTGCAGCGGCAGCTGCTGATTGCCGTCAGCATCCTTGCCCTCACCGCTCTGCCGCTTCTTGTGGCAGGCACATCGGTCGCGCTGCTGGCCTTTGCCGTTTTCCTCAGCGGCGTCGCCATCTCGCCGACCTTCATTACCGCCTTCGGGCTGATCGAGCGTCGCGTGCCGGAAACGATGCTGACCGAGGGCGTGACCTGGGTCATGACCGGCATCGGTATCGGCATGGCGCTCGGCGCCTTCGCCTCCGGCTGGGTGGTCGACAATTTCGGCCCGGCGAATGGTTTCTGGGTCTCCGTCATGGCGAGCCTTGCGACGGTCCTGATCGTCGCTCTGGGGCAGGCAAGCCTGTCCGGCGAGCGCGCATCGGATAAGGCATCCCTCACGCAGGCTGCGGAATGAACAGGCCGGTCTGCAGCCTTTTCATCCGCATCGAAAAGCAATGAGGAATGACACTTTACGTCAGGGCTTGCGGGCCCTGATGTGCAGAAAGATCGGGGCGATACGGGTATCGGCGACCACCGGCTCGGCAAGGGCCACTTCGCTGCTTGCCATCGGCTCGCCAAAGGCCTCGATGGCGAGACCGGCGCCGACGATCATGCTTACCCAGCTGGTCAGCGTTCTATGGAAGCGCGGAATGGAGAATGGCGTCAGCCCTGCGCGCTGCTCGGCCGGAATGGTCGAAAACAGCCAGCGCTCGATCCGTCCGTCCGTTTCGTCGAAATAGTCGGCGATTTGAACCGCGACCGCTTCGCCGGTCTCGTTGCGTATGTTCTTGCGCGTCGGCGGCACGAAGCAGGGATGCAGAATGGAAAACTGCAGGAAGCCCCGGGGCCGGAGAATGCGCTCTACGCCCTTCAGCACCCCTTGCTGATCCGCCATATCCATCAGCGACATGAAGGCGGTGACGAAGTCGAAACTGGCATCGGGAAAATCGATGAACTGGCCGTCCCCCAGAACATAGTCGATGCCGAGCGGATCCTGCGCTTCCGTATCGCGGGCGTGGCGGACGAAAGTCGGCGCGATATCGAGCCCGGTCATGCGAGCACCGAGGCGCGCCACCGCCCGGGTATTGGTGCCCTCACCGCAGCCGAGGTCAAGCCCCTTCAGGCCGGCGACCGGCGGCAGCATTTCGAGAAACGCCGGCGTGTTCAAGGCGTCGCGGTATCTGTCGTAGCCTGCACGGCTGTAAATCGTCCAGGTTTCGGCATTGCTTTCCCAATGAGCGGCGACGTTACTCGCGTCCATGACCATCCTCCTGCCTGTATCATTGTCAACGGCGGAGTAAAAACCGGCCACGCGGCGGCGCAATAGTCGGCCACCTTGGCGCGCGCATGAGACCCGCGGGAGGGCGTAGCC
>NZ_JBNWDS010000019.1:0-106745 GCF_053521765.1 Rhizobium sp. A37_96
TCTCCTCAATATCGTGATCTCCTTCCGCCGCGCAAGCGCGCATCTCGGCTGTTGGGCGAAAGGAAGCGCGGCCATCGCAACCGTCTCGGCCCTGCTCGATGCCGCTTGACGCTCGCGCATAATCGTATACGTTATCCGAAAATTTAAGATAACGTATACGATCACGGCCCCGGGAGGAATGTTGCATGTCACCTCTTCTGGCGCCGTGCCTCGGCTACGCCACCGCTGTATTCGTAAGGAACTGAGACGGAAATGCGCACATCGAAAGTCATCCATGTCGTGAGCTGCCATGCCGAAGGAGAGGTTGGCGACGTGATCGTCGGCGGCGTCGCCCCTCCTCCGGGCGCGACCGTCTGGGAACAATCACGCTGGATCGCCAAGGACGAGACCTTGCGGAACTTCGTTCTCAACGAACCGCGCGGCGGCGTCTTCCGGCATGTGAACCTGCTCGTTCCGCCAAAGAACCCCGAGGCACAGATGGCCTGGATCATCATGGAGCCGGCCGATACGCCGCCCATGTCCGGATCGAACTCGATCTGCGTGTCGACCGTCCTGCTCGACACCGGCATCATCCCGATGCAGGAGCCGATCACCCGCATGGTGCTGGAGGCGCCGGGCGGCCTGATCGAGGTGAAGGCCGAATGCCGCAACGGCAAGGCCGAGCGCATTCATGTGCGCAACGTCCCGTCCTTTGCCGACAAGCTCGACGCGAAGCTGGAGGTCGAGGGCATCGGCACGATCACCGTCGATACCGCCTATGGCGGCGACAGCTTCGTGCTTGTCGATGCCGCCTCGCTCGGCCTCAGCCTCCAGCCCGACCAGGCGCGCGACATCGCCCGCCTCGGCGTCAAAATCACCGAAGCCGCCAATGAGCAGCTCGGCTTTCGCCATCCTGTCAACGACTGGAACCATATCTCCTTCTGCCAGATCACCGATCCGGTCCAGATGAAGGACGGCGTTCTCTGGGGAAAGAACGCCGTCGCCATTCGTCCCGGCAAGATCGACCGCTCGCCGACCGGCACCGGCTGCTCGGCGCGCATGGCCGTTCTGCATGCAAAGGGTCAGATGAAGGTCGGCGACCGGTTCGTCGGGACATCGCTCATCGACACGGAATTCCATTGCAGCATCGACGGCGCCGTCGATCTCGACGGCACGGCCGCGATCAGCCCGATCATATCAGGCCGCGCATGGATCGTCGGCACGCACCAGCTCATGGTCGATCCCGATGATCCTTTCCCGGCCGGATACAGGCTCTCCGACACTTGGCCCATGGATCTCTAGAGGAAAGCCAATGCGTCGCGAAGGACGGCATTCGCAGGAATGCCTTCCTCGCGATTTGAACTGAACGCAAATAACTGGGAGGATAATCTTGCGTACTTCGTGGAAATCGACCGTTTCGGTCGTATCTTTGCTTATCGCTCTTTCGCTGCCGGGCTTCGCCGTGGCCGACGAACCCGTCACCGGCGGCACGCTGCGGATTCTTGCGACCGGCGAGCCTGATCATATCGATCCTGCGCTGGCAGGCATGGTAAACACCAACAACCTGCTGCGCGCCATATCGCGGCAGCTGGTCAGCTACCAGGCTTCCAACGACCCCGATATTGCCATCAAACCGGTCGGCGATCTCGCGACGGAGGTTCCGCAGCCGACGGACAACGGCCTGACCTACACGTTCAAGCTGCGCCAGGGCGCCATGTGGAATGCACCTTCCGGCGCGCGCCAGATTACCTCGGCGGATGTGAAGCGCGGCTTCAAGCGGCTTTGCAATCCGCTCATGCAAGCCTCCACGCTGACCTACTTCACGGCACTCATCTCCGGCCTGAGCGAATTCTGTGACGGCTTCGCCAAAGTGCCGCCGACCGTCGCCGACATGAAGAAATACATAGAAGAAAATGACGTAAAGGGCATCGAAACGCCCGACGACCAGACGGTCGTTTTCAAGCTCAAGGAACGCGCGGGCGACTTCATCTACATGCTCTCGCTGCCCATGCCGGCTCCGGCTCCGATTGAAGTGCTCGACTATCTTCCCGACAGCCCGGAATACCGCACGCATTTCGTCGGAAGTGGCCCTTACACCATCGGCGAATACACGCCTGATACCAGCCTGAAGCTGGTGCGCAATCCCGCCTGGAAGGCGGAAAGCGATCCGCTGCGCAAGGCCTATGTCGACGATATCGAAATCACCATGGGGCTGCAGGCCGACGCCATCATGCAGCAACTGCAGTCGGGAGACGCCGATCTTGCCTATGACATCAATGTCCCGACGGCCATCCTGGCGACTCTCGCCGCCAATGGCGACGATAAGCTGACCGCGCTATCGGCCGGCAACACGAACTTCCTGTTCATCAACACCGTCTCCGACAACAACAAGGGCGCGTTGAAGGACATCCGCGTGCGCCAAGCGCTGGAATATGCCATCGACAAGGCCGCGATCGTGCAGCAGTGGGGCGGCCCGAAGGTTGCCGAACCCGCCACGGGTATTTTGGGGCTTGGCGTGCTCGGGCATCACAAGTTCGACCTCTATCCCTCGCCGGAATCCAAGGGCGATCCGGAGAAGGCCAAGGCCCTGCTCGCCGCGGCCGGCTTCCCGAACGGCATCACACTGAAGATGCCCTATCGCAACAAGGATCTGGAGGTGGCAACGGCCGCCACCATCCAGGCCAGCATGGCGCGCGCCGGCATCAAGCTTGAACTCGCGCCCGTAACTGCCGCCGACTACTACTCGAAATTCATGACCAATCCGGTGAACACGAAGAACGGCACCTGGGATATCGCGCCCGTGGGCTGGACACCGGACTGGGTTGGCGGCGCTGCGCGATCCGTCTTCCAGCCGCAATTCACCTTCGACGGCACGCATCAGACCTACAACTACACTGACTACAACAATCCGAAGGCAAACGAGATTGCCGCGAAGGCAATCAACGCCACCACGCCGGAGGAAACCGGAAAACTGTGGGCTGAGGTCGATGAAATGGCCATGGCCGACGCGCCGGTGGTTCCGCTGATCGCCAACAAGAACCCGCGCTATCGCAGCGAAGCGGTGAAGAACTTCCAGCCCTATGCCCTGGGTGTGGAAGGCGATTGGACCAACCTCTGGATCGAACGCTGATCCGTCGCTCCCATGCATGGCGCCGCGGCTCCGCTGCGGCGCCTGAACGCAATCTCGGTTAAAATGCGAGGTTACCCTTGACCATTCTGGAGGCAAAGGGGCTGACGGTCGATATCCCGACCGAGGATGGCGTCGTACATGCCGTACGCAACGTCTCCTTTTCGATCAGGCCCGGTTCGATTTTCGGCATTGCAGGCGAATCCGGCTCGGGAAAGAGCGTGCTGACACAGGCCGTCATGGGGCTCCTGCCCAATGCCGATGTTCGCGGCGAGGTCTGGCTCGAGGGCCGGAATCTTCTCAGCCTGCCGCAATCGAGCATGCGCGCCTTGCGAGGCGGGCGCATCGGCATGGTCTTTCAGGACCCATTGTCGAGCCTGCATCCCTTCTACACCATTGGCTCGCAGATCGCCGAGGTCCTGCATACGCATGAGACGATCGATCGCGAAGCCGCTCGCGCCCGGGTGATCGATATGCTCGGCAAGGTTGGCATCCCCTCGCCCGCCGAACGTTTCGACAGCTACCCGCATCAGTTTTCAGGCGGGATGCGCCAGCGCGTGATGATCGCCATGGCGCTCATCCTCAATCCTGCGCTCATCATCGCCGACGAGCCGACGACCGCGCTTGACGTCACCGTTCAAGCTCAGATCATCGATCTGCTCGACACCATGCGGCGCGATTTCGGCACCACCATCATTTTAATCACGCACGATCTCGGCCTGCTGTCGAGCGTCGCCGACGATGTCATGGTCATGTATGCCGGCAACCGGCTCGAATACGGGCCGGCCCGCAGCGTTTTCCGATCACCGGCACACCCCTATACGGCGGGATTGCTGCGATCGACACCGGCAAGCTACGCGCCGGGCACGCAGCTGGTTCCGATCAGGGGGCGTCCGCCGAGCCTGCTGACAACGCCTGCCGGATGCATCTTCGCGCCGCGCTGCAGCGAGCAGCTTGCCGACTGCACGAAACGGGTTCCGCCCTTGCGCGTCTATAGCGACGGCGTCGAATCCCTCTGTCTGCTGGAACCGAAGACCGCGCCGCCTTCGCTTGCCGGGACCGTCGGGAAAACCGGGGCCAAGGCTGCCCACTCCGAACAGATCGCGAGGATTGAAGACGTCCGCCTCACCTATCATGTCGGCAGCTTCTTCGGGCAGAAACGCACCCTCGAAGTCCTGAAAGGCATCGACCTGACGATTGCGCGCGGAGAAACGGTCGGCCTCGTCGGTGAAAGCGGTTGCGGAAAGTCCACTCTGGCTCGCATCGTCGCCGGACTGACGCCGGCGACGTCGGGCAAGATCAACGTGCTTGGCCACGATATGAGCAATCTCAAGGGCCGCGAATGGCGCGAGATGCGCCGGCAGATCCAGCTCGTCTTCCAGGACCCGTTCGGATCGCTCAATCCGCGCCGCCGCGTGGGTGCCATCATCGGCGATCCCTTCCGCCTGCACGGTGTCGCGTCGGGAGAGGAGCGCCGCGAAAAGGTGCGGCATCTGATGGAGACGGTCGGCCTCAATCCAGAGCACTATAACCGCTTTCCGGCGGAATTCTCCGGCGGCCAGCGCCAGAGGATCGGCATCGCGCGCGCCTTGGCCCTCAATCCGGCGCTCATCATCTGCGACGAACCAGTCTCGGCACTGGATGTATCGATCCAGGCGCAGGTCCTCAATCTGCTCAAGGAATTGCAGCGGGAGCTGGGCCTGACCTATCTGTTCATCTCGCACGATCTCTCCGTCGTGCGCCACATCTGCGACAGGATCGCCGTCATGCAAGGCGGCAAGATCGTCGAGCTGGCCGCGTCCGAGCAGCTCTTCGCCGATCCGCGGCACCCCTATACCCGCACATTGCTATCCGCATCGAAAACACTTTCCGTCGCCGATGATGGAAAGCCCCCGAGGTCATTGATCGAGACGAGACAGGTGACAGCATGAACGACGTCGCAACACCAGATGCTTCAACGCAGACGGACGTGGTGCAGCGCGGCTCGCTCGAGCTGACGCTGCGCCGCCTGCAGCGTGACAAGGCGAGCATGATCGCCCTCGGCGTCATTCTGGTCATCGTCGTGCTCGCGATCACGGCGCCCTGGATCGCCGCGTTGACCGGGCATTCGCCCATCGAGCAGTTCCGCGATACCGGTCTTTCGCCGGCCGGCATTCCTGTCGGACCGGGCGAACAATTCTGGCTCGGCACCGATCAGCTGGGCCGCGACGTGCTGGTGCGGCTCGCCTATGGCGCCCGTATCTCCCTGCTGGTGGGAGTATTCGCCTCTGTGCTGGCATCAACGATCGCCGTGATCGTCGGCACGACGGCAGGTTATCATGGCGGCCTGACCGATATCGTGCTCAGCCGGCTGATGGATCTCGTCATGAGCGTCCCTTTCCTGCTCTGCGCCCTTGCGCTCGTATCGGCCTTCGGCCCTAGCCTGATGCTCAGCGTCTGCGTGATCGTCTTCTTCAGCTGGGCTCCAATGGCGCGCGTCATCCGCGGTCAGGTGATCTCGCTGCGCAAGCAGGATTTCGTTCAGGCGAGCCGCTCGCTCGGCGCTGGCCCTCTTTCGATCATGGTCGTCGACATCCTGCCCAATCTGGCGGCTCCCATCATCGTCTACACCACCATGCAGATCCCCAGCTCGATCGTCTTCGAGGCGACCCTGTCGTTTCTCGGCATGGGAATCGTGCCTCCGACGCCGAGCTGGGGCGGAATGCTGGCGGACGCATCGTCCAACTCCCTCTACCTCGTCGCCTGGTGGCTGGTCTTCGTGCCCGGCACGGCGCTGCTGCTGACGACACTTGCCTTCAATATCCTCGGCGACGGTCTGCGCGACGCGCTCGATCCGAAGAGTGCACGCACCGTCCGTCGTTTCAGGCTGCAATCCAAGGGAGCGTCCAAGCGATGATCCGATTTCTTACCCAGCGCCTGATCTTCGGCGCGGGCGTCCTTCTGATGCTCTCCGCCTTCGTGTTCTTCCTGTTCTTCGTTGCGCCCGGCGACCCTGCCCGCATGATCGCCGGCGACAAGGCGACCGAAAGCCAGCTCGAACAGATCCGCAAGAATCTCGGCGTCGACCGGCCGATCGTCGTGCAATATGGCGCCTTCATGCAGAAGGCACTGTCAGGCGACCTCGGCTTTTCCTACCGCAACCAGCAGCCGGTCGCGCCGATCATCGTTCGACGGATTCCCGTGACCCTGTCCCTTGTTTTGGGCGGCGCGCTGCTTTGGCTCGCCATCGGCATCCCGATGGGGATCATGTCGGCACGATACGCCGGCGGCCTGCGGGACCGCATCGGACAAGCCTTCATCCTCGTGGGTTTGAGCTTTCCGACCTTCGTGCTCGGGATGATGTCACTCTATCTCCTCTACTTCATCCCCAAGCAGGCAGGGTTCACTCTCTTCCCTCCCGGCGGGTACAAGGCACTGTCGACCCAGCCGCTGCTTTGGGCATGGCATCTCGTGCTGCCGTGGACCACGCTGGCCTTGACCATGGCCGCGGTCTATGCCCGGTTGACGCGCGGCCAGATGCTCGACGTGATGGGCGAGGACTATATCCGCACCGCTCGCGCCAAGGGCCTCAGCGAGCGGCGCGTGGTCTGGAAACATGGTCTTCGGGCGGTGCTGACGCCGCTTGTCACCCAGCTCGGGGCCGATATCGCCATGCTGCTCGGCGGTGTCATCATCATCGAACAGGTCTATGGGCTGCAGGGCGTGGGCGCGCTTGCGGTTCAAGCCGTCGCCAATCAGGATCGTCCCATCATCATCGGCGTCGTATTGCTCGGCGGAGTGTTCATCGTCATATCCAATATCGTCGTCGACCTCTTCTACGTGTTGCTCGACCCCCGCGTACGCTGAAAGACCATCATTATGATCGTTTCCGAATACACCATCCCCGGAATGCATATCCGCGATCACGTCCTAACCGTGCCACTCGACTGGTCCGATCCATCCGGCAGGACCATCGAGTTTTTTGCGCGCGAGGTCGTCGATCCGGTCCGCAAGGCCGAAACGCTGCCGGTTCTCTGCTTCCTGCAGGGCGGCCCCGGCGGCAAGTCGCCCCGCCCCACGCGCGGCGGGCCGTCATGGCTGGTCGAGGCCCTGAAAACGCATCGCGTCATTCTGCCGGACCAACGCGGCACGGGGCGCTCCACTCCGGTCGACGCGGCGACGATCGGCCAGCTCGATGGCGAAGCGGGTGCGGACTATCTGGCCTGCTTCCGCGCCGATTCCATCGTCAGGGATCTGGAGCATTTCCGCAAAACGGCGCTTGAGGGCCGCCGCTGGCAAACACTTGGCCAGAGCTATGGCGGCTTTCTTACCCTCACCTATCTCAGCCAGGCGCCCGAGGGCCTGTCCGCCTGCTATATTGCCGGCGGCATTCCCAGCCTCCAGCCTGACGCCGATGAGGTCTATCGCCACACCTATCCCCGCGTGCGAGCCAAGAATGCCGCTTACTACAAGCGATATCCGGGCGATGTCGCGCTCGTCGGCAAGATTGCGGATTTCATCGACGGAAACGACGTGCGCCTGCCCGACGGCGACCGGCTGACCGTGCGTCGCGTCCAGACCGTCGGCCTCGATTTCGGCATGGCGCACGGCTTCGAGAACATTCACTGGCTGATGGACGAGGCCTTTGCGGACGGGAAGCAGGACAGGCTTTCGGATCACTTCCTGGCTTCGGTCATGAACCTCACCTCCTATCACGGCAATCCGCTGTTTGCGGCCATCCATGAGGCGATCTATGGAGAGGGCGACGGCGCGACGGCCTGGTCAGCCGAACGGCTGCGTGCCGATTTCCCCGAATTCGATCCGGCCGCGCGGCCTTTGCTGTTTACCGGCGAAATGATCTACCCTTGGATGTTCGAGGAGATTTCCTCCCTCAAGCCGTTCAGGGCGGCTGCCGAAACACTGGCTCAGCGCCCGCATCATAGCGCGCTCTACGATCGCGATCGTCTCGCAGCAAACGAAATCCCGGTCGCCGCCGCGATCTACCATGACGACATGTATGTCGACGCCGGCCTTTCGCTGCAAACCGCGCGCGCAGTCGGCAATCTGGATTTCTGGATCACCAATGAATTCGAGCATGACGGCATTCGCCAGTCGGCATCGGTGTTCGAACGGCTTGCCGCGTTCGTCGCGCAAAAGGGCGGGCCGCTTGCGGCGGAATGATCGTGGGGATGACGATGAGCAAAACTGAAAATACCAGCAGGCTGACCAATGTACGCACCTGGCTTGCAAGGGCGAAGCTGGATGGCTTGATCGTCCCGCGAACGGACGCCCACCAGAGCGAAGTCACGGCGGCGCATGACGATTGCCTGGAACATATAAGCGGCTTCACCGGCTCCGCCGGCATGGCGTTCGTGCAGCAGGAGCAGGCGCTGATCTTCGTCGACGGACGCTATCAGGTGCAGGTGCGCAACGAAGTGGATCTATCCGCCTTTGCCGTTCATCATCTCCATGACGATCCGCTTGATCTCTGGCTGAGGCATCGCGGAAAGCCGGGTTGGCGGATCGGTATTCACACCCTGCTCATCAGCGGCGCCCTCTATGAAAAGCTGCTGGCGGGATGCAAGGCGGCGGGTGTCGAACTGATAACGCTCGATGCGGATCCGTTCGATGAAATATGGATCGACCGGCCGCCGCGGCCGGTCGGTCTCATCCGGGCAATGCCGCCTGCGGTTTCCGGAGAGACGTCGGCAAGCAAGCGCGATCGGATCGCGGGCAGACTAAAGGCGCTGGGTGCGGATCAGCTGGTGGAGACGTCGCCCGACAACATTGCATGGCTGCTGAATGTGCGCGGTTCCGATGTCGCCATGGACCCCGTGCCGCATTCCTTCCTGCTGCTCGATGCCGACAATCGCGCGCAATGGTTCGTCGATCACCGCAAGCTCGGCAACGATCGGGTCGAGTTCGAATTGTCCGATGTCACGATAGCCGACCCGGAGGACTTTCTCGGTGCCGTCGGAAAGGCGTCAGCAGGCAAGACGACGCTGATCGACCCCGACTTCGCGCCGCAAGCGGTCCGCGCCCGCATCAAGGCGGCTGGGGGCCAGACGATCGAGCAAACGAGTCTTCTTGCAAGCGCCAAGGCCACCAAGAATGCCACGGAGCTGGAAGGCTTTCGCGCCTGCCACATCGAGGACGGCATCGCGCTTACCAATTTCCTGGCCTGGCTCGACAGAGAATGGCATCGCCGGCAGGCCTCGGAGTTGCTCCTGACCGAATTGGACGCAGAGGAGCAACTGATCGCCTTTCGCGCCAAGCATGCCGGCTATTTCGAACCGAGCTTCCGCACGATCTCGGCCGCGGGCGGCAATGCGGCCATGTGCCACTATCATGCCCAACCCGATACGAATGCCGCCATCGAAGAGAACAGCTTCTATCTGATCGATTCCGGCGGCCAATACGCCAACGGGACGACGGATGTGACCCGCACCGTCCTGTTCGGCGAAGCTAGCGATGAAATGCGGGAGACCTATACCGCGGTTCTGAAAGGCTTCATCGCACTGGTGACGGCGCGCTTCCCGCTTGGAACACAGGGGCACCAGCTGGACGCGCTGGCACGCCGCCCGCTATGGGACATGGGACTGGATTACGATCATGGGACGGGGCATGGCGTCGGCCACAATCTACTGATCCACGAATATCCGCACCGTTTCGCGAAAAAGCCCAACCCGCACAATCTGGAACCCGGCACGATCATGACGGTCGAGCCCGGCTATTACAAGGCGGGCGCCTTCGGCATTCGGATCGAGAACCAGGTGGAGGTCGTGGCCGACAAGCCGGGCTTCTGCCGCTTCGATAGCCTGACGCTGGCACCCATCGATCTTCGCATGGCCAACCTCGACAGCCTGACGGCGGCGGAAATCGATTTTCTAGACACTTATCACGCACACGTTCGTTCGCAGCTTTCGGAGAAGATCGACCCTGAGACCCGCCCCTATCTCCTCCGGCATACGCAGCCAATCGCGCAACGCCATCAGGCTAACGAGCGATGATATCGCCCCGACTGACACTCAAGCGCCAGGTCGCGCACGGCCCGCGACAGCCGATGCGCCTAAGTCAAACGGAAGCAGAGTTCCGACACTGGATGACGTGCCGGGCTTCTTGCGCGATACCACTCCCCAATCTCAGCCGCCGCGGGTTACACCGTTGTGTGCAACGCCATGGCATATCCCGACTGCCCGTATTTGTTCGAAGCCGCGATGCAGCGGAGATCCCACAACATCACGTCACCCTGAAAATCCTCTGCGCGCTTTCGGAGGCCAACGGATTTGGGCAACGGTTTCGAGCATTTCTCCAGCGGCTTTTGCCCGCCGATCAGAATTTTCCGACCATCAGGCAAAGGATGATGAACATCATCTGAGCGGCGATCTGCGCCGTATTGGTCGTGGAGTCGTATTGCGGCGCGACTTCCACGACATCTGCCCCAACGACGTTAACCCCCTTCAGGCCGCGAAGAAGCGCAAGAGCCTGTCCAGGCGACAGACCGCCCACTTCGGGAGTGCCTGTGCCAGGGGCGAAGCCAGGATCGATGCTGTCAATGTCGAAGGAGATGTAGGTCGGATGATCGCCGACCAACATCCGTGCCTTTTCAACAAGAGCCTCGATGCCGATACCGGCCACCTCTTCGGCGTGAATGACCGTCATCCCCGATTCATACGAGAATTCCCAAAGATATTCGGCTCCTCCTCGAATTCCGATTTGGATCGTGCGATCGGGGTCGAGAACGCCGTCCAATACGGCAAGGCGAAACGGCCCGCCGTGCTGAAATTTTGCGCCTTCGTATGGTCCGGCCGTGTCGCAGTGGGCATCGATGTGGATCAGGCCAACGGGCTGCTTTTCACCAACGGCCTTCAAGATCGATGACGTGATTGAATGGTCGCCACCCACGCTGAGCGGCCTTATCCCGGCGGCCACAAGGCGCTTGTAGAACGCCTCGATATCGGAATGGCAGCGCGCGAGATCATATCTGCTCTCCATCGGCACATCGCCGATATCGGCAATCTTGGCCTCCGAAAAGGGGGCACACCTCAGGACATGTTCGTAGGGACCAATGCGTTCGATGGTTCTCAACGCCCGGGGGCCGAACCTGCTTCCGTTCCGGTTGGTGACACCCAGATCCATGGGAACTCCCACAAGCGCCACATCGATCCCGCCAAAATCGGGGAGGTCCTGAGCGTTTGGCAGGTATGGCGCATCAAGGAATGTCGGGACACCGGCAAATGGCCACCTGCGCTTGTCGCTTCCGTTGAACTGAGACTTGGCGACCTTTGCAAAATCCGCGTCGAAAATATCTCCCCCCGACGCAGCCAAATACTTTTCCCTGAGCGCGCGCAGCTTCTCGGTATCCATTGTTTGATTTCCTCCTTACGTTGATGTCACCTTTGGCCCGGAACCTGACATCATGCCCAAGTCGGCCAGCCGGCCATTGCGATAGGCGCGCCAATGTGGCGTCACCCAATCAGCGTCTTTCTTCGCGCCAGCGCTCCACCTCTTCAACGCGCGCCTTGCCGCCGCGTGGCCCATGGACAGTGACCGAACGCGAGGCGGCGGCGACGGCAAAATCGAGGGCATCGGCAAGGGGCTGGTTGCGGGCGAGACACCATGTGAGCGCTCCGCCGAAGGTATCGCCGGCGCCGGTTACGTCTGCTACGGCAACTGGGTAGCCGGCTACATGCGCGCGGCTGTTCCCGTCAAATGCTTCCGCACCCTCGGCGGCCAACGTGCGCACGACCCAACCAATCTTATTGTCGCGTATCCAACCGCCAATGCGGGAAAGGTCATCATGACCGAAGGCGTTTCGGAAGCCGACCTGGTTGAAGATGACGACGGCCGCTTCCGTGAGATAAGGCAGATCCTCAGGCGCGCAGCCACCCACATCAAGGTCGAAGATGGCGCGGCGGCCGTGACGGCGCAGATCGGCCAGTAGGTCGGCCTGCCCAAGCGGACCTTCCTCGGTCTCCGCATGCAGACGGCGAACGCGGTAAAGTGTGGTGTAGAGGAAGCCCGGCTGACGCAGAGCCGCGAGCGTTGCCGGCGCCAGCCACATCGGCTGTTCGCCCATCTCGACCGTAAGGACGACGTGCTCGCCATCTATCAGGAAGATGAAATTGCGCGATTCCGGAATGGCGGGATCCGTCAGCATATGATCGACCCCGACACCGTTTTGCCTGAGATCGGCAATCATGCGGTGCGACAGCGGGCTATCGTTCAGCAAGGAAATGAACTGGGTGTCACCGCCAAGGGTCGCATGTACGACCGCTGCGTTTGCGATTGAGCCACCGATCTCGGCTGGCAGTTCCCTGACCATGCCCTTGTCGGCACGGCCGGGCCAGCGATCGGCGGTGTAATATTCGTCAAGCGCCACGTCGCCGATGAAAAACGCCGTCATGCGCCCGACCCTTCGTTGGTGCGGACTTGCAGCGGTCCGGCGGCAACCGGGACCCACGGGCTTTCGCCGAGGCCGCAAATCGCCATCCAATAATAGGAGGTCGGGCCGGAGACGCCTCTGCAGGCATCATGCCAGACGTTGCGGTGCATCACCACTCCCTGCCCTGGAGCGATGATGAACGCCTCGATATCGTCGCGGTGCGGCGCGCTGGCCATCGAGGCCGGTGCGACGGCAAGAACCACCGCTTCGGCGGCGCAGAAGATCGCCTCTTCCGTCTGCGGATGCCGCTCCATGGCCGTGCAGTTCCAAGGGGCGCTTCCACCGCGCGTCATGCCGAGATGGCCCGAGCCGCCAATCAGCGGCCTGCGGGTGAACCCGTCGGTCCATCCTTCGCCCGTCGTCCGGATTACATCCGGATCGGCATCGCCGATAAGATCATAGACCTTGCCGTAGCGGGCGAAATTCTCGGCCGTTACATGCCGTGCGACGATGGAGCTCATACGGTGCTCCGTGCGGTGCGAACGGCCCGCATCAGGCGGGCGACATGCGCGGCCTCGACGCGGCCGGTATCTTTGTGGTTGTCCTTGAACCAGCTCCCAACGATTGCGCCATCGGCTTCAGCGAGCTGCTCGACGGCATTTGCTTCGGTGAGGCCGGCGCCGATGAGAAGCGGAGTGCCGGCTCCAGTTGCCGAGCGGAAGCGCGCGACCTTCTCCATATCGGTCGGTTGACCCGTGGCGTCCGACGTGACGACGAGACCGTCGCAGCGGGCGGCGCCGATGCGCACATCCTCTTCTTCCGGCCGGCCCGAAAGGATCGGCTGATATTTGAAGCGCACGCCGCCGAGCAACAGCGCCTGGACTTTGGCTCTCCTTGCAGCGAGATCGGCAGCGAAGGTCATGTCGGCCTCCGGCGGCAAGTGACCGGCGACGGAATCGACCTGGAGGAAGGCGACCGGATATTGCTCCGCCAGCGCGAAAGCGCGCTCGTTGTCGCGCAACACGTTGACGCCAATCTTCGAGCCGAGATCAAGGACGCATAGCCGCTCGAGCACACGCTCCACATCGTCGGCGTCGCCGAAGTAGTTCTCGACCACCAGCCCGTCGACACCTTCGCCGGCCATGATGCGGGCTTCTTCCTCGGCCTGCGCACGCTTTGCGGCGGGGCCGTCGCCGGACAGGTGCAGCATGCCGAGAATGGGTTTCGAGGTAGTGAAAGTCTCGCCGAAGCGGCTCATGTCAGTTCTCCTGCGTCACACCGCTGTCAACGGGTGCGGTCTCGCGCCCCCAGCGCGTTGCGAATTTCATCTGGACGGCCGGCGAGTAGACGATCGACGTGCGCTCGACCAACCGGTCGTCGGCGTCAAGTACATCCCCGCTGGCGCAAAGATAGCCCGGCACGTCAAGTGCCGGAGCAAAGACCTCCCGCAGGCGATCGGACGGCGGCACGACGGTGAGCAGCAGTTCCGAGCGGAGGGGATGGCGGTTATAATCGCGGCGCAGCACCTCGTAGAGCGATTGCTCGCCGAAATCGTAGGCATCGATGCCCGGATAGAGGGAAAGATCGAGCTGCGAGGTGTCGACGTTCAGCCAGCTGATCGTTTCGCCGTTGGCAAGCCCTCGTGCACGCACCAGGAGGAGTTCGCCATTGTCCACCCGGTGCTCCAGCACCCTCGTTACCGGACGCTGGCCCTGCCGGCGGGCGAGCTCCGTGAAACTGCCGAAGTTCCAGATATTGTGGCTGATCGGGCGATGCGAGACGATCGTGCCTCTGCCGCGAACCTGCTGAACCAGCCCTTCCGACACCAGGAGCGCCATGGCGTTGCGCACCGTGGTACGCGCAATGCCGAACTGGTCGCGCAACTGGTTTTCCGATGGGATCGATTCTCCTTCGGAAAAATCCCCGCTGAGTATTGCGGCCCGTAAAGCCCGATAGAGCTGCCGGTAAAGCTGCTCGCTCGAATAGAGGTCGAGACGAAGGCGCGACAGTCTGTCGTCCAGGCGTTCGCCTGTTGTTTTGGCATCTGATGTGGAAGATTGGGTCAAGGCAGGCTCCGACGGAATCTTGTTACTTATTGGCTCCGTTTATCTTGAACTCTTCGACGCCTGCTTCTTTCAAGCCATAGCGATCGAGGATCTGTGCATAAGTGCCGTCCGCCTTTAGCTTATCGAGCGTGGCGCGCACGGCATCGCGCAGCTCACCGTTCGCCTTTGCAAAGGCGATGCCGTAGTAATTCACGTCGCCCACCTGGCCGATCTGGTAAAACTTGCCCGGTTCCTGCTTCATCAAATCAAGCAGGCCTTCGAGGCCGATGACCGAGGCTTGCGCACGGCCCTGGCGGATCTGCATGATATGCTCGGCCTGGGTCGGGATCTGGATGACGTTGATCAGCTTGCCTGCCGGGCAGATGGCCTTGCCGAGATCTTCCGCCCAGGTGACCCAGCTCGTTCCCGTCGCCACCGCGACCGTCTTGCCGCAAAGGTCGGCTTCGGTCTTGATCTCGCTTTGATGGTCGGTGGTCGTGTAGAAGACGTTGCCCGTCTTGAAGTAGTCGATGAAGTCGAGCTGCTTCTGGCGTTCGGCCTTGTCGGAGAAGGCGGTGATGACCATGTCGGAGCGGCCGGTCACGACCTGCGGGATGAGCTGCGGAAACTCGACGTTCTGGAATTCCGCCGTCAGGCCCAGACGTTCGGCGACGGCTTTGGCAAGGTCGATGTCGAAGCCCTTGAGTTCGGTCGAACCGGCATCGCTGTATTCCATCGGTGGATAGGCGAGGCTGATAGTGAAGTTAAGCTTGCCGGCCGAGCGCACCGCCTGCGGCACGGCGGCAGCCAGCTTCTCGTCGCCGGCGGCATGAGCCGCGCCGCTCGCCGCAAGGCCTATAAGCGCGGCCGAGGCGAGCCCCAGTACCTTTGAAAGTCCCTTTTTCATTGTCCGTTCTCCCATTGTTGGACAGAAAAGTTTTCACGCGAGCACGCGGCTCAGGAATGAGCGCACGCGCGGATCGGCGGGGTTGCTGAGCACTTCGCTGGGCGGGCCGATTTCGCGGATCTCGCCGTCGATCATCACCACGACCCGGTCGGCGACCTCCCGGGCAAAGCCGATTTCGTGGGTGACGACGATCATCGTGGTGCCGCCGCGCGCCAGATTGCGCATGACCTCCAGCACCTCGCCGACAAGTTCCGGGTCGAGGGCGCTCGTCGGCTCGTCGAAGAGCATGACGCGCGGCTCCATGGCGAGCGCGCGGGCGATCGCGACGCGTTGCTTCTGACCGCCAGAAAGCTGCGAAGGATAGCTTGACGCTTTGGCGGCCATGCCGACCTGCTCCAGCAGATCCATGGCGCGCGCTTCGGCTTCCGCGCGCTTTATTCCACGCACCACCATCGGCCCCTCGATAACGTTGCCGAGCACCGTGCGATGGGCGAAGAGATTGAAATGCTGAAACACCATGCCGAGCTGGCTCTGCTGGGCGCGCAGATGCCGCACCGACAATTCCTGCAGGGCGCCGTGCGATAGCGTGTAGCCCATAATGGCTCCGTCCACCCAGACATAGCCGCCGTTCGGCGTTTCGAGATGATTGATGCAGCGCAAGAACGTGCTCTTGCCGCTGCCGGAGGGACCGAGGATGCACAACACCTCGCCATAGGCGACATCCAGGTCGAGGCCCTTCAGAACCTCGTGATTGCCAAAACTCTTGCGGATTCCGACCGCCTTGACTGCGAGACTCATGCTTCCCTCGTGGTGACAGGTCGCCGTGCCCAGCCCGAGAACCAGCGGCGCTCGGTGGTAGCGTTAGCCGCGTCGCGGCCGAAATGGCGCTCGAGATAGTATTGGCAGATCGAAAGAACCGTGGTGCCGGCCAGGTACCAGATGGCGCAGACGAACAGCAGTTCGATGACTGCGCCGTTGATGAAGTAGATGCGCTGTGCCGCATTCAGCATCTCGCCCATGGCGATGGTGGCGGCAAGCGAAGAGAACTTCAGCATGCCGATGGCGCTGTTGCCTAGCACCGGCAGGATCAAGCGCAAGGTCTGCGGCAGGATGATGCGGCGCATGGTCTGGCCGGGAGTCATGCCGAGCGTATGCGCCGCTTCCTTCTGGCCGCGATCGACGGAAGCAATGCCGCCGCGCACGACCTCCGTGAGATAGGAGCCCTCGTTGACGCCGAGCCCAAGGACGGCAGCGACGAAGGGCGTGACGACATCGACCATGCGGGCATCTATGAGGCCCGGAATATGCAGCCGGGGAAAGACCAGCGCGATGTTGAACCAGATGAGAAGCTGCAGCAGCACCGGTGTGCCACGGAATATCCAGACGTAGAGCCAGGAGGCAAAGCGCAGGATCGGGTTTTCCGAAAGTCGCATGATGCCGAAGGCAAAGCCGAGGAAGACGCCGAGCACGAGGGCGCAGGCTGAAATCAGCAGGGTCCAGCCGAAACCGGTAACGATGACACCCGCCGTCAGAAACTGGCCGACCACGGTCCACTGGATTTGCCCGACGGCGAACGCATGGCCGATGACAATCAGGAGGATGAGAACAAGGCCACCGCTGACCCAGCGTCCGGGGTGCCGCAGGCGACGCACGGTCACCTCGGGACCAGGGAGATCCGCAAGAGACAATGTGGCGGTTTGTTTTGGATCAGACTGTGACATGATTTCCAGATTGTAGGGTTAGGCCTACAACTAGATAGAAGCTCGACCTGATGAAGTCAAGCAGCATTTGTCCGGACGGCTTCCGCTTCTAAAACCGATGCTCCGTTCAGGCTACAAGAGGTGGGTCCGTAGAGAAAAATACAGGCTTCACACGAACCGCTCGCCGACGGGATGCTTTTGGCTGGGAATTGAAGCGGGATCGGCAACCGATGAGAAACGGCAGATCGCATCAATCATCATCTGCGGATGGATCGTGTCGTACGCTGTGAAACGCGTCATGGGCACAGGATGGTCAGCACATCGGACGGGACCATACCGCCTCCGCCGGAGCACCAGGCCTTGAACCTGGTTGTTATAGCCATCTCGCCACATGCCGCTACGTGCGGCAATCCATGAAGCAACGCCATCGTCAGGAATTGTATCGCCTCTGGCGACAGTCAATAGCATTTTCCTACATTTATCCCTCCTGAGCGACAGCACATATTTCCTCCCGAACCAGTCGATGACGCCCGTCATCGGCTCATCCGAAATCCATGAACGACCATCCGTTCCCGTTCCGGTTCGAGAGGGAATCCAGGAGCTAGACCAATGAGATCGCTTTCGAAGCGCTGGGCCCTGTGGGGCGCCGGCATGAGCGTGGCTGCGTCCGTTTCCGGCGCGGCGCTTTATTTCAATCCTCCGCACGACGCCGCTGCCAGCGAGCAGAGTAAACCGGCGGCAACGGCCGTGCCGGTCACCTATGAGACGGTTCACACCCGTAATGTCGTGAGCTGGCAGCAGTTTTCGGGGCGCCTCGAAGCGATCGAACGCGTCGACGTTCGCGCCCGTGTCGCCGGTGCCGTACAGTCCATCCATTTTCGCGAAGGCGCACTGGTCCGCCAGGGCGACATTCTCGTGACCATCGATCCGGCGCCCTACGAGGCTCTGGTGGCACAGGCTGAAGCGCAGGTCATCGGAGCCGAAGCCCGGCTCGACATAACAAGGATCGAGCTTGAGCGTGGTCGGCGGTTGCTCACCAGCAAGGCGATATCGCAAAGCGATCTCGATCAGCGCGCCGCGGCGGCAAGCGAAGCGCAAGCTAATCTTCGCTCAGTACAGGCGCTTCTGCGAACCGCGCAGCTTAATCTCGATTTCACCAATGTTCGCGCGCCCGTCTCCGGCCGCGTCGGCAGGATCGACGTGACGCCCGGGAACCTGGTGGATGCCGGCTCGGCATCGGCATCGCTGACACGGCTCGTCTCTGTCGATCCGATCTACGCCACCTTCAATGTCGGGGAACAGGTCATCGCCGAAGCGCTGGCCAAACTCGGCAGCGATACCGACATCGGCCGTATCCCCGTCGAGATCGGCACGCTCTCCGACGACGGAACTCCGGTCCGGGGAAGACTCCAGCTCGTCGGCAACGAGGTCGATAGCGCCAGCGGCACCATCGTCGTCCGCGCCGTCTTCGACAATCCGGAAGGCCGGCTCATGCCCGGTCAGTTCGTGCGCGTCCGCATCGGGCAGCCGGAAGCGGACAGCCATGTGCTGATTTCGGAACGCGCCATCGGCACCGACCAGGACAAGAAGTTCGTCTTTGCGATCGGCGCGGACAACACGATCGCCTATCGCACGGTCCAACTCGGCGAGACCGCCGATGGCATGCGCATCATCCAAAGCGGCCTTCAGGACGGCGATCGCATCGTCGTCAGCGGCCTGCAGCGGGTGAAGCCCGGCGCCCTCGTCGATCCCCGGCCAACCGATCTCAGTGCGGCCGCGCAATAGCGGCGGCCGCCTTTCCCAATCCTTTTCCATGGAGAGCAAAATGAATATCTCCCGTTTCTTTGTGGATCGGCCGGTCTCTGCCGCCGTGCTCTCGATCCTCATCGTCGTCGCAGGCCTGATCGGCATGCGGTCCCTGCCGATCTCAGAATATCCGGAGGTCGTACCGCCTTCGGTCGTCGTCACCGCGCAATATCCCGGCGCCAACCCGAAGGTCATCGCCGAGACCGTGGCGACCCCGATCGAGGAGCAGATCAATGGCGTCGAAAACATGCTCTACATGTCGAGCCAGGCGACCTCGGACGGCCTGCTGACGCTGACCGTCACCTTCAGGCTCGGTACGGACGCCGACAAGGCGCAGCAGCTCGTCCAGAACCGTGTCAGCCAGGCCGAGCCGCGGCTGCCGCAGGCCGTGCGCGATCTCGGCGTGACGACGGTTAAGAGCTCGCCCGACCTGATGATGGTCGTGAACCTGCTGTCGCCGGACGATCGCTACGACATCACCTACCTGCGCAACTACGCCCTCCTGAACATCAAGGATCGGCTTGCCCGCATCGACGGTGTCGGCCAGGTCATGCTCTATGGCGCCGGAGACTATTCGATGCGTGTCTGGATCGACCCGCAAAGGGCGGCCGAACGCGGTCTCTCGGCCACCGATATCGCGAACGCCGTGCGCCAGCAGAACGTTCAGGCCGCCGCCGGCATCATCGGCGCTTCGCCGAGCGTTCCCGGCCTCGACATGCAGTTCTCGGTCAACGCCCAGGGCCGCCTGACGACGCCGGAGGAATTCGGCGATATCATCGTCAAGTCGGGCGCCAATGGCGAAATCACCCGCCTGCGCGACGTCGCCCGCATCGAGATGGGGGCAGCCGACTATTCGCTGCGCGCGCGCCTCGATGGACAGCCGGCCGTGGCCATCCCTGTCTTCCAGGCACCGGGCTCCAATGCCATCGCCATCTCCGATGAGGTGCGCAAGACCATGGACGAGCTGCAGCAGGCGATGCCCGACGGCGTCAGATACGACATCGTCTATGACACCACCCAGTTCGTACGCACCTCGATCGAGAAAGTCGTCGATACGCTGCTGGAAGCCGTCGCTCTTGTCGTGATCGTCGTCATTCTGTTCCTGCAGACCTGGCGCGCGTCCATCATCCCGCTGGTCGCCGTTCCGGTGTCGATCATCGGCACGTTCGCCGTGATGTACCTGATGGGTTTTTCCATCAATGCGCTGAGCCTCTTCGGCCTGGTACTGGCAATCGGCATCGTCGTCGACGACGCGATCGTCGTGGTCGAGAATGTCGAGCGCAACATTGAACATGGCCTGTCGCCGCGGGAAGCCACCTATCGGGCCATGAAGGAAGTCTCCGGTCCCATCATCGCCATCGCACTCGTGCTCGTCGCCGTCTTCGTGCCGCTGGCCTTCATCTCCGGCCTGACCGGTCAGTTCTACCGCCAGTTCGCGCTGACGATCGCCATTTCCACCGTCATCTCCGCTTTCAACTCGCTGACGCTGTCTCCGGCACTCGCTGCCCTTCTCCTGAAGGATCGTCACGCGCCGAAGGATCTGCTGACACGCGGCATGGATCGTCTGTTCGGCTGGTTCTTCCGCGGCTTCAACAAGGCGTTCAGCCGCGGCTCGAGTGCCTATGGCAAAGGCGTCGGCGGCCTGCTGTCGCGCAAGAGCATCATCATGGTCGTCTATCTCGCCATGATCGGCGCGACCTACGGCCTCTTCCAGCAGGCTCCGGGTGGTTTCGTTCCGGCGCAGGATAAACAGTTCCTGATCGGCTTCGCCCAGCTTCCCGACGGCGCGACGCTGGAACGTACGGAAGATGTCATGGGGCGTATGGACAAGATCATCCGCGATCAGGAGGGTGTCGGCCATGCGCTCGCCTTCACCGGCATGTCTATCAACGGCTTCACCAACTCTTCCAATGCCGGCCTGATCTTCATCCCGCTGAAATCCTTCGACGAACGCAAGGGCGCCGGCCTGTCCGGCAATGCCATCGCCGCGGAGCTCAACAAGAAGCTCGGCACGATCCAGGATGCCTTCATCGCCATCTTCCCGCCGCCGCCCGTCCAGGGTCTCGGCACGACCGGCGGCTTCAAGCTGCAGATCGAGGACCGCGCCGGCCTCGGTTACCAGGCACTGGACGATGCCAAGAAGGCTTTCCTTGAAAAGGCCGCAACGGCTCCTGAGCTGACGGGTCTTTATTCGAGCTACCAGGTCAACGTGCCGCAGCTCTTTGCCGATCTCGATCGCGCCAAGGCCCAGCAGCTCGGCGTCTCGGTGACCGACGTCTTCGATACGCTGCAGATCTATCTCGGCTCGCTCTATGTCAACGACTTCAACGCCTTCGGCCGCACCTACAGCGTCCGTCTGCAGGCCGATGCCAAGTTCCGTGCTCATGCCGGCGATATCGGCCAGTTGAAGGTGCGCTCGGCTTCCGGCCAGATGATCCCGTTGTCGGCGCTGATGAAGATTGACTTCGCGACCGGTTCGGAACGCGCGATCCGCTACAACGGCTTCCTGTCGGCCGACATCAACGGCGCGCCTGCGGAGGGCTATTCGACCGGTCAGGCCCAGGCCGCCATCGATCGGATTGCCGCTGAAACCCTGCCGAAAAGCATGGGCTTCGAATGGACCGACCTCACCTACCAGCAGATCATCACCGGCAACTCGGGCGTCCTGGTCTTCCCGCTGGCATTGCTGCTCGTCTTCCTGGTGCTGGCCGCCCAGTATGAGAGCTTCACCCTGCCGATCGCGATCGTCATGATCGTGCCGATGGGCGTTCTGGCTGCCCTGACGGGCATCTGGCTGACGGGTGGCGACAACAACATCTTCACCCAGATCGGCCTCATCGTCCTTGTCGGCCTCTCGGCGAAGAACGCCATCCTGATTGTGGAATTCGCCCGCGAGCTGGAATTCGAAGGCCGCAAGCCGGTTCAAGCGGCCATCGAGGCCAGCCGGTTGCGCCTGCGCCCGATCCTCATGACCTCCATGGCCTTCATCATGGGTGTGGTCCCGCTCGTCACTTCGACGGGCGCCGGCGCCGAAATGCGGGCCGCCATGGGAGTCGCCGTCTTCTCCGGCATGATCGGCGTCACCTTCTTCGGCATCTTCATGACGCCGGTCTTCTACGTGTTGGTTCGCAGGCTCTCGGGCAATCGCCCGCTGCCGCAGCACCACCCGCAGAACGACAACCAGGCGCAGGTCATGCACATCGCCGCCGAGTGATCCCAGGAGATGCGGGGCAATGGCCTCGCATCTCCACTCTCCAGATCTTCCATACCCCCAAATTCAGGAGCAAGACATGCAACACAGATATCAGATCGACGAACGCTGGCCGCCCTATGCGAGGGAGCGGCTACTCTTCTTCTGCAGACCATTTGAATATATGGCCGCAGGCATTGCCGTCATGGCACTCGCCGCGGGCGCGATGATGGCCATCCTGTAGCAATCCCATATTGCCAACCAAGGGCTCCGCTACTCCAGCGGAGCCTTCAGCACATCGGCGAGATGCTCGAGCACGACGCGCGTCTTCGGCGGCATCCGGCGGCCGAGCGGGATCAACGCATGCACCGGCGGACCATCGACATCCACTTCCGGCAACACCTTTACCATCTCGCCGGACAGGACATGCGGATGAGCGACGCGATCGAAGATTTGACCGATGCCGAGGCCATTCCTCACCGCATCGATCATCGACCGTCCGTCACCGACCACAATGCTGGCATTCGGTGAGAGCTCGGACGTATGCGGCCCCTCATAGATCGTCCAGGGCCGAAGCCGGCCCGAACCTGCGCGGAAAATGACAGCCTCCTGAAGGAGAAGATCGCGGATGGAGGTGATCGGCTCGCGCGCCGCCAGATAGGCGGGCGACGCGTAAAGTCCAAGCCTCAGATCGCAAAGCTTGCGTACTGTGATCTCGCCCTCCGACGGCAGAGAGCCAATGCGCACCACTATATCCCACCCCTCGCCCACCGCGTCAGACTGGCGATCGGTCAGAGAGAGTTCGATACTGACGAGCGGATATTTCCTGCGAATCTCAGGCAATGTCGGAATAAGCAGCCCGCCGAAACCCACCGGCGCATCCATTCGGACACGCCCAGCCGGCTGCTCCCGCCGCGCCGCCAGCGCGATCTCCGCCTCGCTCAGCCCTTCGAGCGCGACCCGGGCCGCCTCAAGATAGGTCTCCCCATCCTCCGTCAGCCGCACCGCCCGCGTGGTGCGCTGGAAGAGCTTCGTCCCGAGCCGCTGCTCCAGGCGCTGGACCGCCTTGCCGACATTGGACTTGCTGGTCTCCAGCTGCTCGGCGGCGCGGGTGAAACTCGCATGCTGCGCTACCGCGACAAAGGTGGCGATGTCATGTACCGGCGGCGAAGTCAGGGCCATTGTCGCTCCTTGCTCTACAAGCACCCACTCCCGTCTCGTTAACACGCCGCGCCCGACACTGGAAAGGAATTGCTGGATGGGAGACGTTGTCTCCCCAAGGGAGACACTGCTGCGCCGGGCAGACGGTTTATCCACCGACCGCCACACCTCATATTCGCAGCCGGCAATGCCGCTATGCCAAGACCAGGTTCCGGCATCGCATGGGGCAGGCCGGGTATCGCCGTCGTTCTCTCTCTCCCGACGGCGATACCTTCTTTCGCCAAACCTTTCGGCATGCACATGTTCGCATCGGCAGCTCATCATAGGCAAAACCTCGCGGCTCTCCTGCTCCTTGCAGGCCTCGGTCTGGTCATGATCTCGCATGCCGCAAACACTGCGATGCCTCCGCGCCTCGTCCGGGAAGAGACACCCGCCTTTCGAACACTGCCGCGATGGACCGGCGAAGAGCCATGCAGGCGCAGATAGGAATCGCCCGACGATATTTGTCGCCCGACGAGAGACAGACAATCGCGCCGCGCGGCGTTTATCGCCGTGAAGCGAAATTGCACTTTGTCATGCGAAGCGGTCGAGCAAACCGCAAAACCACAACGAGGTTTTCGTCATGACAATAGGTTCCAATTCTCCAACAAGGCAGGGACAGCTTTCGGTGCTGCTGGCAGTCTGCCTTGCGGCGCTCATCCTGCCGCTCAGTTTCTCGGGCGCTGCCATGGCAACCCACACCATCGGTCAGGAACTCGGCGGCACCGCCGCCGCCATGAACTGGATCACCAATTCCTTCATGCTGACCTTCGGCGGCTTCCTGATGACGGCAGGCGCGCTTTCCGACGTCTTCGGCCGCAAGCGCATCTTCATATCAGGCGTCGTCCTTTTTGCCCTCGCCTCGCTCGGCCTCAGTGTCGCGCCGTCGCTCGGAATCCTCAATGGCTTGCGCGCAGTGCAGGGCCTGGCGGCGGCCGCGGCGCTTGCCGGCGGATCGGCGGCGCTCGCACAGGAATTCGAGGGGCATGCCCGCACCCGTGCGTTCAGCATGATCGGCACCACGTTCGGCGTCGGGCTTGCCTTCGGTCCGATCCTGTCGGGCTTCCTCATCGAAAGCTTCGGTTGGCGATCGATCTTCCTGTCAGGTACGTTGGTCGGCTCCCTCTCGCTGCTGATCGCCATCCCGCGCATGACGGAATCGAAGAATCCGGAAGCCGCCGGGTTCGACTGGTTCGGTGCGGCGACATTCACCGCGATGCTGTCGCTGCTGACTTTCGCATTGATCGAAGGCCCCGCCAACGGCTGGACCAGTGCTTACGTGCTGACGCTTCTTTTCGGTGCGGCTGCAGCCCTGATCGGTTTCGTGGCGCTGGAAAACCGCGTCCGCCAGCCTCTGCTCGATCTTTCGCTGTTCCGCTACGCCCGTTTCGTCGGCGTCCAGGTGCTGCCGATCGCCACGACCTATTCCTATGTCGTGCTCCTGATCCTGCTGCCACTGCGCTTCGTCGGCATCGAAGGGTATGACGAGATCGAAGCCGGCCTGCTGATGCTCGCTCTCTCCGCCCCCATGCTCGTCGTGCCGCTGCTTGCAGCCACCCTTGCCCGACGCATCGCCGCCGGCATGCTGGCCGGCACCGGGCTGCTGATCGCCGCCGCCGGCCTTTTCTATCTCAGCCGTATCGAAATCGGCGCCGATACCATGGCGCTTGTTCCGCCGCTTCTGCTGATCGGTATCGGCGCGGGCATGCCCTGGGGTCTGATGGACGGGCTCTCCGTCACCGTCGTGCCCAAGGAGCAGGCCGGGATGGCAACGGGCATCTTCAACACCACGAAGGTGGCCGGCGAGGGCATCACGCTCGCCATGGTCAACGCCATCCTCGCCGCCTTTGCCGCATCAGCCCTGCAGCAGGCGATCTCCGGCAAGTTCAACGGCGACGAAATCGGCGCGGCCGCCAGGCATCTCGCCACCGGCGATCTTGCCCGAGCTGCCCATCTGCTGCCAGGAATTTCCCCTGAAACATTGGCGGCAACCTATGGCACGGCTTTCGATGCGCTGATCTATGTGCTGATCGCAATCACACTGCTTGCCGCTGCAGTCGTCTTTGGGCTGCTCGGCAATACGAAGGCCTCTGAGGAGGAAGCAAACCCGGTCGTATCGCCGGGGGAATAGCAAAACAGGGCCACTATGGACAAGGCTCGTAACCGTCGATCGCACCATTCCGATTGGAGGTGCTGGAAACGGTTACGAGCCTTTTCTGTTCAATTGAAAGCCCCGAAATGGCAGCTCGACATTTGCCGCAAGCCGCAGGCTTCCGGCTTAGTCCGTCCGCAAAGCAGGGCGGAGTACCTGGTTTGGCGATTGGAAACTCCTCAGCGAAGTCTTGCGGAAGATTGCAGCTGGGCCGCCTCGACATCGGCGGCCAGCCCTTCCAGCGCCTCGTCCATGATGCCGAGCGCTCTCAGCCCATCGCGCGTGCGGAAGAGATAGTCCGCGGAGCTGCCGATGCTGCCGGAAGCTGTCGCAAGCCGCTGCACCCTCGCCTCATGGGAAAGACCGCCGGCATAGGCGCTTGCAAGCGGATCCATGGTAAAGGCGATACCGCCGCCAAAGCGCATGCCACTTTCGTCGAGCAAATCGACCCAGCGCGGGATATAGGCATGGGCCACCATCTCCCGCCGCCATAGCAGTTCCAGTTCATGAGCGAGGTCTTCCTCGGCCAAGCGCAATGCGACGCCATCGCAGGCGCCGCCTTCGTCGAGGCCGAGCACGAGGCCGGGATTATCGGGCGAGCCGCGCCCGGAGACGGTGGCCACGCAGAAGGACCTGTGCCAGCCGCTGATGCGGGCAGGCCGCTGCTCAACACTGTGAATGACAGGATTCCAGATCAGCGATCCATAGGCAAACACCCAGATATCGCCCGCCGGTCGCACGGCAAGTATCGACGCCAGCGAGTCCCGGCGCTCCTCTTCGGTCAGAAGCCGCAGTGTCGGAGCATCACCGGCAATCAGGGCCTCGAACGTGCCACTCAGCAGCAGGTCGCGCGAAAGGACCTCTTCGCCGGAGCATAAGACAGGACCGCGGACCTTGTTATTGACGGTCATGGCGTTCCCACTCTTCGATACAGGCGATCTGTCCGGAAACGAAGGCTATGTAGCCGGCAATGGAAGCGACGGCGGGATAGGACGTCTCATAGGACCATGCCGCCTTGGCATGGTACCGCCCGTCGACGGCAAGATCGAAGTAGCTGGCTGCGCCCTTGTAGGGGCAATGGCTGCTGTGATCGTTGCGGCGGAGGTAATCCATCGCAACGTCCGCGCGGGGGATGTAATGCACGGGCGGCAGGTTCGCCTCCCGCAATGTCAACGCGTGCAGGCTGTCGGCGACGATCCTGCCGCCGGCGCGAACCACAACCCGCGAAGGGTTCGGCCGCAGCCTGATCGGATGGTCGTCGTCCGGAATTTTCATGCGTGGGTCGCTCATGGACGTCCTCGAATAACAGGATGTTGGCGCCCATCATCCATGCGCACGCGCGCGTGATAAAGGAGGCTTTTACGGACAAACTGTCTCTCTCATCGCAACAATAGCATCGCCCGCTTTATCGCCGTGCAGGATACAGAGAGTCTCATCTTCCAGCGTTTATCGCATCATGTTCCTCAGCCACATTTGCTTCAGAGCGAACGGCAGGCCATCGCAGCCGGCTCCGACAGCAAAGGATGAGACCATGTTCGATTTGAAAATAGGCTCCAGGAACGAAGGCGACCTGTCGCTTTCTCGCAGACAATTGCTGCAGGCGGCAGCAGCAATCGGCGTCGCGCTCGCGCCCCTGCCGAGCTTCGCCGCTCCAGCCTCCGCTACCGGGCTCGTGCCCTTCAGGATCGACATCCCCCGGGCCGATCTCGACGACTTGAAGCTTAGGCTCGCCAGGACCCGCTGGCCCGAGCGGGAAACGGTTTCGGATGCCTCTCAGGGCGCCCAGCTCGAGAAGGTGAAGGCCCTCGTCGATTATTGGCGCACGACATACGATTGGCGCCGCCTTGAGGCACGCCTGAACGCCTATCCGCAGTTCAAGACCGAGATAGACGGTCTCGGCATCCATTTCCTGCATATCCGCTCAAGGCATGAGAACGCCCTGCCACTCATCATGACGCATGGCTGGCCGGGCTCGATCGTTGAATTCCTCGAGGTGATCGAGCCGCTGACCGATCCGACGGCGCATGGCGGCAAGGCAGAGGATGCCTTCCATGTCGTCCTGCCATCGATCCCCGGCCACGGCTTCAGCGACAAGCCGACGGAAAAGGGCTGGAACCGTACCCGGATCGCTCATGCCTGGGACGAGCTGATGCACCGGCTTGGCTATGACAGCTATGTCGCGCAAGGCGGCGACTGGGGCAGCGTCATCACCACGGAAATGGGTCGGCTGCAGGTCAAGGGTCTGAAGGCGATGCATATCAACCTGCCCTTTGTCGTTCCAAACCCCTTCCCCTCCGATCGGACGCCGGACGAAGAGGTCGTGAGCGAACAGCTGAAGCTTTTCAGCGAAGGCTCCGCCTACTTCCAGATCCACGCCACGCGACCGCAGACCATTGGCTATGCGCTTGCCGACTCGCCCTCCGGTCAGGCGGCCTGGATTTATGAGAAGCTCGCCTCCTGGAGCGACAGCAACGGCGATCCCGAAAATATCTTCACCTATGATCAGATGCTCGACGACATCATGTTCTACTGGGTCACCGACAGCGGCGCATCCTCCGCGCGGATGTATGCGGAGAATGCCGACCTGACCTTCAATTCGATCCCCGTCGCTATCCCGACCGGTGTCTCGGTCTTCCCCGGCGAGATCTTCACGCCTCCTAGAAAGTGGGCGGAACGGACGTTCAGCAACCTGGTCTATTGGAACCGCGCGGAACGGGGTGGGCATTTCGCCGCCTTCGAACAGCCGAAGATCTTCACGAGCGAATTGCGGGCCGCATTTTCGAGCCTTCGGAACAAATGATCGGCCTTGCGGGCCACATTATCTCTCCTGAAGAGACAGAGTATCGCATTCTCGCGGATTTATCCGCGAAGTTCGACGCAATAACCTTCTTCCATCGACATCGCTTCTCACAAAAGGAAACAAGACTATGAAACTCTATATCGCCGACGACACCTGCTCCCGTGCAGTCCAGCTCATTGCCAACGAAATCGGCCTCTCCCCCGAGTTGATCCACTTCGATGTCTTCGGCAAGAGCACCTCCAATGGTGATGATTTCGCCAAGGTCAATCCGCTTCTCTACGTGCCGGCGCTGTCGCTGGACAATCAGGAGGACATACTGGCGGAAACGATCGTCGTCATTTCCTATCTCGCGGACCAGCATCCGGCGGCGGGACTGATTCCCGTTCGCGGCACGCTGGAGCGCGCCAAGCTTGACCAGTTGCTCGTGTTCATGGCCACGGAAATTGCTCAGAAGCATATTCCGCTCATGCGCAAGCTTCTGACCGCCGAGGGTATCGCGTTCACCACCAACAAGCTGCTCACGGCTTACAAGGTTCTGGACGATCGCCTTGCTGACGGGCGCCCGTATCTGTTTGGCGACACGTTCACCGTGGCCGACGCCTATGCCTGGGCGACCATGTGGGGCAGCCGTTCCGGCGTGAATATCGACCACCTCAAGAACTTCGCCGCCTGGAAGGACCGTATCGACGCACGCCCTTCTGCCGTCAAGGCGCTGCGCGACGAAGCCGAAATCGTCGCGTTCCATAGAGCCCAGATCGCTGCCCACGCTGCCTGAGCTACCAAAATAAGGAGCTGCGGGATCCACGCCGCAGCTCCCTCGCCTGGAAAACACCCATCAGGAGGATCATCCCATGCATATCGCCCTGACATCCAGGACTGCGATGGTCTCCATCAGTAACGAACACTCATCGGTGTCCGCCATCTAGCGGGCGTAGTTGAAACGTCATTCCGCATCACGATCCATCTGCATAGCGTTCATTGCTCTCCCACTCGTGCGCGGCCGGGAGGCATGGGATAGCCCCTGGCAGCCGATGTTCAGGCCGCACGCGAGGAGAACTCGCCTCCCTGCCGCTGATGAGAACCTTCCCGGCCCGGTTCGAGGCGGAAATTCGCAAGCAGATCTTTCAATTGTTCGGCTTGGGAGGCGAGGTTTCCGCTGGCCGCGGAGGTTTCCTCAACCATTGCCGCATTCTGCTGCGTCCCCTGGTCGATCGAATTGACCGCGATGTTTATCTCGCCCAGACTGGCGGACTGTTCGTGTGACGCCTTGACTATGGCGACGACGTGCCCGCTGATCTCCTGCACATCCGCGATAATGGCCTGCAATGCCGTGCCGGTTTCACCGACCAGCGTAACGCCGGATTTCACCTCATGGTCGGATTTGGCGATAAGCGCCTTGATTTCCTTTGCCGCATTGGCGGATCGCTGTGCCAGCTCGCGCACTTCCTGGGCGACGACGGCAAAGCCTTTGCCGGCATCTCCAGCGCGGGCGGCTTCGACACCGGCATTGAGTGCCAGGAGATTTGTTTGAAAGGCGATTTCATCCATCATGTCGGTGATCGATCCGATCGCCCGTGACGAACGCTCGATCTCGCCCATCGTCTTTACCGCCTGTTGAACGATCGCGCCGGACTTTTCGGCGCTTGCGCTCGTCCGGGCAACGACGCCACCGGCTTCCTCAGCCCGCTTTGCGGCATTCCCCACTGTCGCAGTGATCTGACTAAGGGCGGCGGCAGTTTCCTCGACCGATGCGGCCTGACGTTCCGTGCGTTTCGACAGATCATGAGCAGCCGAGCTGACCTCGCTTGCCGCGCCGTCGATCGACAAGGCGTTTTGTTCGACCGACTGCAGGGCCTTGCGCAGGATCTCCACCGAATTGTTAAAATCGAGCCGAAGCGTGTCGAGCGCGGGGATGAAGGGTTCCACGATCTTGCATGTCAGATTGCCATCGGCAACCTGACCCAGCCCCGCGCCGATCTCGTTCACGGCGCGGACCCGCCCGGTAATGTCGGTGGCGAACTTCACCACCTTTGTCACCTTGCCGTCCTCATCGAAGATCGGGTTGTAGGATGCCTGGATCCAGACCTCGCGCCCGCCCTTGCCGAAGCGCTTGAACTCTTCCGCGACGAACTCGCCGCTGCGCAACCGCTGCCAGAACGCGGCGTAAGCCGGGCTATGCTGATAGGCGGGATCGACGAACATGCCGTGGTGGCGCCCGACGATCTCGGGCAGTTGATAGCCGAGCGTCGAAAGGAAATTCTCGTTGGCGGTCAAAATCTCGCCTTCAGGCGTGAACTCGATAACAGCCTGGGCGCGCGAAATAGCGGTAATCTTGCCCTGCGCATCGCGGGCGGCCGCCACCAGACCGGTGGCTCTGTCGGCCTCCGTGCGCGCCTGTTCCTCATTGTAACGAGCAATGGAAAGCAGCTTGTGGGTCTGAGCGATCGTCCAGACCAGGGCCACGGTTTCGAGCACAAGGATCACCGCGTGCAAAATCACGCGGCCGAGACTCCCGCCGCCGTAGAAAACGAGAGTGTCGAGGCTCAAGCCGAGACCCAGATGATGTACGGCAACGAGCGCCGCGCCTAACAGAATGACGCGGATGTCATACATGAGGGCGCTGATCGCCAATGCTGCGAAAAACGCCATGTGAATGTCGGTTTGCCAGGGATGCCCTCGCGTGGCGATCAGCAGCGCCACGATCTCCGTCATGAGCGCGGTCACGATCATCAGCCGCAGGGCGTCACCCTGGCGCATCGCGACATAGGTCGTGCCGAGACCCAGAAGTCCGACAATGGCTAGTACGGATGCAAGGCCGAAGGAACCCTGAATGGCCCAATCGACGGTGAGGGTCGTCGCCGCCAGAAAGGCGACGATTGCACAGAGTGCTATGCTGGACAGCTTTCGGACATGATCAAGCGTCATCGGACTACCTTGAGACAGGTTGAGTTTGTTGTGTCAGCGGCTCGCAAAGACCTCTTGCCGCAAGAGTGAAAAGCGCACCTGCGGAGCGAACGCGCGATGCGAACTCTGAGTCAGGCGCATAAGCGACGACCACGTTGGAAAATCGGGAGGGAGCGACGATTGACCCGCCGGCGGCCACAACGACTTTCCACGCTGTCACTTCGTCGGTGAGGGCGGGGAATACGACAGCCATTTGCCCCGTGGATGGCGGCGCGTAGTCCGCAACAAGAAGACATGCGACGGTGAACAGCGCCATGAAGAGGGCAGGCAGGAGCGCGGAGATCATAAGTGGTGGCGACGCAGCGCTTATCGGGAAGCTATCGACCGCCTCCGCCGAGTCATGGTCCTGCCGATGACGAAAAATCCTCAATGCCCTGCCCCTCCCTCCGACCAGCCCTGCTATGCATCCGTTCGATCATGGCGGCCATTGGCGACGAGAGGATCGATGCGTGTATTCGATCAATTCTCACCGGAGGAAGGAAGCATGCGGACGCGCCGCGCTTCCTTTGCCTGACCCTGGCGAACCTCGAACGTCGTTCACCCAGGATATCTGGCCCCCACCAATCTTCCTCGAAAGAATGAGGAATATCCGTCCACGGCTTTTCAACGATAAGATCAACAGATCCAGCGCCGATGCAGCGAGCCGCAAACCGATATATTCGGAGTTACTCTCTCCCAAGCTTGAGCATCCGGATCGAAGGTCATTTAATACCTTAATGGTTAACGATCCGGTACGAGGTATACGTTGGAATCGGTGAGGGAAGAGACCGGGGATCGTTTATGGCATCTCGGAATCGACGCCCCCAACCATCATGCCACGTTCAATCTTGACTCATCGCGCCATGCTCCTGTCGTTCTCCGCGAAAGACGCAGGCATTCTTCTGCAGTTCCGAAGGAGTTGAACCCCTCCCGCATGGGATGCTCGGCGAGAGGAAGAGGAACGAAGCATGAGCGGCACCCCTCCTCGACCCTTGCGAGGATCCCGAGGCAGACCATCTCGATCGGAACGCTTGCGACTGTGATGATTGGGAGCCTGTTTGAATTTACCCTATCGGCAAACCCTAGGGAGTATACAGCCCTTGCTGGAATTCGAGCCAAGCCGGCAAAAATCCTGACAGCTGTCAGGGTTCGCGCATTGCCGTGGACGGGATGGATGACAATTTTGGCAGGCTTATTCAAAGGAGCTTTTGAGCGTAGAGGCACGGTGTAACCATTAGTCCATTTCAAAACCCTGACAGCTGTCAGGATTCTGAAACAGACTGTAAGGAGGTCTTGGCCGCTGAGGCCGCCGGGCAAACCCCGAGGTATCGCGGCGAGGGGCTTAACGGTGGCATTCGACGTCAAGCGTGCAACGTGATCGATCTGCCGGCAGCCGGCCTGCTACGCACAATAGCTGCCCGGACAGAAGTCTCGTGTCCCAACGGCAGAAATGCGCGGGACTGATCTTGGCTGTCACCGTGCGCTACTTGCTTTGAAGGGTCTCGGCACCCGCCTGACTATCGGGCTTTGACCACTCCAGCCTCGACGAGCTTGACAGGCAAGGGTGCGCATCTCTCTGATGAAAGAGATACATCGTGAGTGCTCGAACAAATATACGACGCCAATCCAACTTCAAGTTTCCACTAGCGGCACTCGCTGAACGCTGAGAAAGGATGGATCATTGCCGTCTGCCCCTGAGCTCCTCATAACCGAGACCGACGGATGGATCGTCAGTCATCGAGTGAACTCGTCTCTTCCCGGCTATCTGATCATTGCCTCGAAACGGTTCGCCAGCGATCTGTCCGAGTTGCCTGATGACACCTTGCGCGAGCTTGGCCCGCTGCTGGCTCTGACGCAGATCCTTCTTCGCCGGAAGTTGAATGCCCGGCGCGTCTATATCGGCCGATATGGACATGTACCCGGGCAATCGTTCCATTTTCATATCATCCCGATCTACCCGTGGGTAGAAGAGTTGTTTTGGCTCGACGAGCGATACCGAGTGCTTCAACAATTCACGGAAGGGACCGCGGAAGAAACAACCGACGGCGCCGAGCTGACGCTGTTCGCGTGGCGCGAATTCTGCGAGCGTCTCCAACCGCCACTCATCAAGGGGCCAACGGTTCCAGAGGTCGTCGAACTGCTCAAAAAAAGCATATCGTCACGACCGTCACCGATCAATCTTTGAACGGATGCAAAACGTCCGATCATGCCTGTCGAGGCCCTGCTGACGCCACTGTCGCCGCGACACAGGAAAGAGGGAATCCTGGTTGGGATTTGGAGGGGGAATTTGCTTGACTTATAGGCGCGACTATCGTGCTATATGTTCCATAGCGGTCGAAATTATCGTCCGGATGGCTAAGTTCGAAACTTGATAGCCTTTTGATTTTTCAGAGTAAATTTCTATATGTGAAGCTATCTGGCAATTAGCTTCCATCAGCCATACAGTCGCTGGATATGCCTGTTCAGCTGTGTGCTCGGCCCTTTGATCGAGAGCGGAATTCCATCATAATCGGCTCTGATGGCGGCTTTTTCACCGCATTCTGGACCTCTTTTGAAGGCTCGAAACGGGCAGATCGCAAGTGCCGCGACGTGCTTTATTCTCCCGAAAGGCCCCTTCCGGACTGAAAGGCTTTCGAAGGGGATGCAAACCGCATCCGGGATAGCGGCCTGATTTCCGCCTAGTGATGCAGCCACGTTTTGAAGCGATGGCAGAGGGAGTTTGTCAGAAATGCCACCTCTTGCCCTCTCCCTGAAACTGCGGCGCTTACCCGAAGCCCAACCGGCCTTTTGGGTCTCGAATGTCACCGGAGCATTACGAAATTGTAAGGGTGCTATTCATTTTCGGTTAAGTCTCGATGGGGCATCAAAGTCATGCGTAAACACGCAGCATCAACCCCCAATGCTTACGAGGCTCACATGAAAAACCTGTTTCTTGCTTCCGCCATCGCCCTGGTATCCGTTGTCGCCGTCAGCGCCCCGTCCCAGGCTGCTCCGTTCCATCGTCATCACCATGATTGCGTCGTCAAGAATGTAAAGCACAAGGTTCACGGCCATTGGGTCGTTCGCAAGGAACGCGTTTGCCGTTAATTATCGCATTCCTGTCGTCGGTAGTGATCGGCGATAAACTGGACGGCCATAGCTGAGTGGATCGGCTGTGGCCGTATCGTTTCATGGGCAGCAAACTTCATAGCGTCGTTCGATCTGACTGAACCTCGGAAGCCGGATCTTGGGAACAAGCCGTCTGAAATACCGGTCTCGCTGAAATCGGTGCCTTTTGGTTAGTCGTCTCACGACCTCATGACGAAACCTTTGCCTGGCACAGCGCCACCTCCGCTGTTGGCTCGAAGCAGCGCGGTCAGGACAGGGCCAAGCGAGAACGCCCCCCGCTTTGCCTTTGTCGAGAGATCTCGCAGGTAGGCTCCGGCTGAGTTGATATGCCCGGATCGTTCGAGGATGCAGGCCGTCGTCGCGGCCGCGTTTTCCGGCCCCATCATGTCACAGGCATCCTGGTAGGCTCTCGGGCTGATACCAAGCATCGATCGCACCACAACGGCGGCGGACATCATGTCTCGCCAGCTGTTGATTGTGCCTGTCGGACCATAGGCGTTTATCTCGGGGCAGGCTTTCAGCACCAGGTCGAGTGGAAATACTTTCATCGCGCCGTCAAAGGACGGCTTTCGGTTTTCAGGTTTTGCTTCCTGCTCGTTTTCAAAACTGACTTCAGATTCAGAGATGGATTCTGGATTTGAATTCTGTATGTGGTGCTCACCATGAGCATCATTGGTGCTATAATTCTGCGTTTTTTGCTGTGTTTCCAGAAGCTTGACGATTTCGCTCCGCAAACGCTCCATATCATGGAGGATCGAGGCGATCTCTATCATCGCGGGAGAGCGTGGAATGCGCCCGATGAGGTGCGAGAAGCACTCTTCGATGAAGAGCCAATCACCCGCCGCACCTTCCTCGATCGCCGCTGCAATCAGCTTGCGAATGTCGCGCCGGCATATGGTGAGGTTCTCCCTTGCGCGACGAAGGGCAAGACGATCGGCAACGACCTGCTGTGCCACGGAAGCCAATTCCTCGGCGCGCCAGAGAAGTGGGGAAATATCGAAGCCGAATGCGCTTTCGATCTCACCGGCCCGGTCTTTCCTGGCATAGCGCTTGCCATTGGCGCTATCCCTTCGAAGGATCAGGCCGGCTTCGATAAGAAGAGCGAGATGCCGGCGGAGCGTTGCGCCCGCAATACCATGAGCACGCAACGTCAATTGCGCGTTTGAGGGAAAGACGACAAGCTGAGCATCCCGACGAAGTTCGTTCTCGGGATAGAAACTCAGCAAGGCGCTGAGCACCGCAAGGCTGCGATCCTGTAATCCCAATCGTTCTCGTGCCTCGGAGACATCTCGAAAGATTTTCCATTTGTCGGCCGATCTGACTCGGCCCGTTTCGGCAGCGGCAATCTGCCGCCGCACCAAGGCAAGCGCCAACGATCGCCGCCCGAATGGCGTCGTTATATGTCCTTCCTGCATTTTCCTCACCTTCAAGAAGGCAAAAGAAATCCGCTCACCAAAAACAGTGCCTAAATACTCTTGACTAGGATTCGGGGAAATGCGATTCTTCAGTTGCTACATTGAAGAGAAGGCTTCCACGACGGCAACGTTTGGGGGCCTTTTTCTTTTGCTTGGCTTCCTTTCCAATCAAAAAAACCTGACAGCTGTCAGGAGTTACGGTTATCTCGCTGACGGGAGAAGCGCTCGATCAAGCCGGGCAGTTCTCCTTCGACAAATTTTATGAAGTCCGCGCCCCGCGCTCCTTCGCCCAGGATTCGAACCTCTTTCGGTAGTACCACACAGGCACCAAGCCGCGTTCCCGAGGAATCGGCAATCGGGATCTGGGGGGTGCCGTTCGGACCGGAGCGTGGCTTGATCGCGTTCAGCGCCAGCTGGAATCGCTCATCCGATGTTTCGTGTCCTTCACGCGTGCCTGGCAGGATCGCACGCACAGCCTGCAACGCATCCGGCGCGGCTGAAATCATTTTAGCCAGCTCCAGCCAACGCGGGCGGCCGATCTTCGGAGCCCTGCCGATCGATGCGATCACATCTGTGGGGATCGCGCGATAGACGCTGCGCATGCGGGCAAGTTCCGCATCCTCGATCGAAAGAGCAGCATAGATATGCCGCGCCTTAATGCCGGCGTCGTCCATACGGGCGGCGAACAGCGCGCGTTCGATCCAGGTCAGATCCTGCCTGCTGGCGTTCTCTATCCCTTGGGCCAAAACGAGGTCGAGATCGGAGATCTGCACCTCTATGGCGCGTACGGTGCGCCCGAGTTCAAGTGCGGCGCGCCATCTCCGGTGGCCGTAAATAACCTGATATCGATCGCCCGCGGATGGATGCCGCCGAACCTGGATCGGAACCTTCTGACCTTCCTCCTCGATCGAGCGCTTGAAGAGCTCGAAGTCATGCGGGTTGTCGTCCGGCAGACGATCCGGATAGGGGGAGGGATCGATGAGATTTGGATCGAGATCCTCAATCCAGCCGCCGCCGGCTTCGACGATGGCACGCAGTCGATCGCGCTCGGCACGAATGTCGCCAATCGCACGGTGCGCAGCACCGATGACGCCCGCTCCAACGCGGGCCGGCTGAGCCGGGGCAGGGGCGGGCGAAGGTTGGCTGGTCGCGGCTTCTTCACTTTCCAGTTCGGCTGAAAGCAGACCAAAGCTGGCGACGATGGATTTTCTCGGGCTCTTGCTCATCCTCGCCCCCAGCTTGCATTGATGAGTTGTACGATCGCTTCATTGACAGCGTCGACCGACTCGCGTGCACGCTTATGCGTATCGCGACCGATCTGCCCCATTTCCAGTTCGTAAATCGAACGCTTGGCAAGCCCCGCCGCCTCGACGGCCGTGCTTTCGATCGCCGTCGGCAAGAGGACGTCGGAGCCGAAAAGATGGCGCAGCAAGGCCACGACTTGCGACTGGGGCGCATCGTTCGGATCATGGCGCGTGACGAGATAGCGAATGAAATCCTGGTCGAGCTGGGCGCCGCTCTCGTTGAGCACGCTGATCAAGTCGCCCATCATGAGCAGGAACTGGCTCATCGACGCCACGTCGAGCATGGCGGGGTGGACCGTGATGATCATGCTCGTGGCTGCATAGATCGCACTGAGCGTCAGGAAGCCGAGCGACGGAGGCGTGTCCAGTATGACGACGTCGTAGTCCGCTTCTATCTCGGCCAGAACGAGCTTCAGCCGCTCGAAAAAGATGGCGCCGGAAGCTGACTTCTGGGCGAGAACGCGAGGGGTCTCGTGCTCGTACTCCATCACTTCCAGATTGCCCGGAATAAGGTCGATACCGTCGAAATAGGTCTTGCGGATGATGTCGCGAATTGGACGCCGTTCGGCCTCCTCATATCGCAATGCCGCATAGATGGTCTCGTTGGCGCCGACGTCGATTTCCGGTTGTGCGCCGAACATCGCCGAAAGCGATGCCTGCGGATCGAGATCGAGGGCAAGGACGCGATAGCCGTGCAGGGCGAGATAGTGCGCGAGATGAACGCAACTGGTCGTCTTGGCGCTTCCGCCCTTGAAGTTGGCGACGGCGAGAACTTGAAGATGTTCACCAGGGCGGCGGCGCGGCAGGAAACGCAGGGCCTCGGCGGGCTTCTGTTTGGCAAACAGCTCCCGCAATTCGTTGATCTGGGCGAGGGTGTAGACCCGGTGGTTGTTCTCCAGCCGGCTGGGCGCAGGCCCTCTGCCTTCGCTCGACATCAGCTTCAAGGTCGAATCCGGAATGGACGTCAGCTTGGACACTTCGTTGGTCAGGAACTGACGGAGCATCTTTTCAGACTTCGGCGGATACATGCGCGTTCTGAGCTGCTGGAGCTGACCCGACAATATCGTCGCATGGCGCGCAATTTTGCTGCCTGCGTTTTCCTTGGAAGGAGCTATTGTCTCCGTGCGGTTTGCTATCGCCATTTGTCCCTCTTGGCGGCCTGTCGCCGGTTTGCCGACCTTTGCCCGCCAGAAGATAGAACACGATTCTGTCAGGGCGTCCAGAGATTAACGGTTAACGCCCGGTTAACGTGTGACAGTCGGGACTCTCTGTTGCAGCGCTCAATACACTGCTTTTTCTGACTTTTCTCGGAGATGCCGCCGCTGACGGCCGACGCAATGACTCACACTATTTAACAGCATCGTTCGGCAACCGCCAATCGATAGACCTATATCCGGCTAACTTTGCCATGATTCTATCGGCGAGAATCGCCGCATGGCGCGAGGTGAGTCGGGGCTTCCTCGCAGAGAAATGCGCGGCCGCGACTGGAGCGTCGCAGGCAAGAAACGTGTCCTCGGCAAGGTTCGGCCGGATATCTCCGCATGCAAGGCCGCATCGCGGCAGCGTCAAATCCCTGAGGTTGGCAGGGACAATTGCATCATGCGGGCCTCGGTGCGATCGCACCGTATCTTATAACTGATCTGCCCTAAGACTGCAGGATGTGTTTGCGCGTCAGCTCCTGCAGCATGGTCACGTCGCGCTTTTCGATCGCATCGACCATCTGCTGATGTTCGCGGCCGGACTGCTCGACGCGGGCGCGCGTGCGCCATTGCGACACCGGCGCCGAGGAGGTGCGCTGCCGGATTTCGGTGATCAGCTCGACGAGCTCCTGATTGCCGGCAAGCGCCAGCAGATGTCGATGAAAGGCGAGGTTGGCTTCGTAAAGCTCGAGCAAGGTGCCATTGAGCACGAGATCGTCGAAGCGCAGGGCAAGTGCGCGTAAATGCGCAATATCGGCCTTGCCGGCGTTTGCGACGATGCGGTCGCTGACCGCCACTTCGAGAATGACGCGGATGTCGCTGACTTCCTGGGCGCGGCGTCCGTCCTGCTCGTGGACATGATAGCCGCGGTTCGGAATATGCTCGACGAGCCGCTTCTGCACCAGCCTGTCGAGCGCCCGACGCACCTGCGGGCGCGTACAGTTATAACGTCGTTCGAGGTCGATCTGCTTCAGCCATGTTCCGGGCGGAAGCCTGCCGGCCAGAATGTCCTGGAGAATGAGCTCGGTCACGTCGGGCGTTTCCCCCTCGTGTGTCCGCGCTGTCGCTTCAGCTTCCAGCGAGTTCATGCAGCTCTCCCAGACCTTCCCAATTTGGCGATGACTATCATAGGTCCGCATTTTTCAACAACGACGCTCGTTATCGTTGCCGAAAAAATATTCATGCTCATCTCTTGCGCATCCATTTTAATTGGCACATAAATTGGTACCAATTTAGTATCCATTATGCGAGGCAGATAGCAAGCCCATGCAAAATTCCGATGCGGTCTGGGATATCGTCGAGAAAAAACGCGCCGAATTCTTCGCGCTCAGCGACCGGATCTGGGAGATTCCGGAAACGAATTACCTTGAGTACCGGTCCGTGGAAGAACATGCCCAAATGCTGGAAGACCAGGGCTTTCGGGTCGAGCGCGGCATTGCCGGACTGCCGACGGCGGTCATGGGCGAGGCCGGCGAGGGCGGTCCGGTCATCGCCATCCTCGGCGAGTTCGATGCGCTGCCGGGGCTGAGCCAGGAGGCCGGCATTGCCGAAGAGCGGCCGCTCGTCGATGGCGGCAATGGCCACGGCTGCGGCCATAACATGCTGGGCGCCGGCTCGATGCTAGCCGCTGCCGCGGTCAAGGATTTCCTCGCCGAAAACGGGTTGAAGGGCAGGGTTCGCTATTATGGCTGCCCGGCCGAGGAGGGCGGTTCCTCCAAGGGCTTCATGGTTCGCGCGGGCGTCTTCGACGATGTCGACATCGCGATTTCCTGGCATCCGGCTGCCTTTGCCGGTGTCAACAACCCCATCTCGCTTGCCTGCAACGAGATCAACTTTCACTTCTCCGGCCGTGCGTCACATGCGTCCGCGACGCCTCATCTCGGGCGCAGCGCGCTCGATGCGGTCGAGCTGATGAATGTCGGGGTCAACTACATGCGCGAGCACATGCCCTCGACGGCGCGCATCCACTACGCCATCACCGATGCTGGCGGCGCAGCGCCCAATGTGGTGCAGGCACGCGCCACGGTGCGCTATCTCGTGCGCGCCCGCACCCTGCCGGAACTTCTTTTGCTGGTCGCCCGCGTCAAGAAGGTTGCCGAAGGCGCGGCGCTGATGACCGAGACCACCGTTCGCAGCGAGATCATCAGCGGCGATGCCAATCTTGTCGGCAACACGACCCTCGAGGAATGCATGTTCGCCCAGCTGGAACGGCTCGGGCCTCCCGTATTCGATGATGCGGACCGCGAGACGGCGCGCAAGTTTCAGCAGACGTTCAATGCCGAGGACATAGCCGCCTCCTATGGCCGCTTTGCCCTGAAGCCGAAAAAGGGGCAGGCGCTCTGCGAAGAGATCTTTCCGCTGAATGCCGGCGATGGCACGCTGGTCGGCTCCACCGATGTCGGAACGGTCAGCTGGGTCGTTCCGACCGTGCAGATGCGCGGCGCCACCTACGCCATCGGCACGCCCGGCCACTCCTGGCAACTGGTCGCGCAGGGCAAGCTGCCCGCCGCCCACAAGGGAACCGAGCATGCCGCCAAGGTCATGGCGAGCACGGCCGCCGAACTGATCCGCAATCCTGCGCTTATCGAGGCGGCCAAGGCGGATCACAAGACGCGCCTTGAGGGTACGCCTTTCGTCAATCCGATTCCCGACGACGTCGAGCCGCCGCTTCCGGAGAAGGTCCATGGCTGAGGCGCTTCCAAAGCCCGACCGCGAGCGCCTGATGGCGCATATCGGCGAGTTTGCGCGCCGCGTAAAGCTGTCGGGAACGGCCGAGGAGCTGGAAAGCTTCCGCTATCTTCAGGCGCGGATGGATGCCTATGGTTATCGCACGACGCTTCTGTCCCACGACGCCTTCATCAGTCTTCCGGGCGCGGCCAGGGTCGAGGTCGACGGCGAGAGCCTTCGCTGCATCACCCATTCCATGTCGGCCGCCACATCGCAAACAGGCGTAACCGGCGACCTCATCCATGTCGGTGAGGGCAGCGAAGCGGATTTCGCCGGGAAGGACGTTGCCGGCAAGATCGTTCTGGTCGATGGCATCGCAACCGAGGAAGTCGCAGCCTTGGCAAGTGCCGCCGGTGCGCTCGGCGAACTTCATATCAGCCCGAACGAGCATCTCTATGAAATGTGCGTGTCGCCGGTCTGGGGCAGTCCGTCGCAACATACGCGCGGCAAGCTGCCGGCGACGGTCATCTGCTCGATCGCCAAGGACGATGGCGATCGGTTGCGCGGGAGACTCGCACGCGGCGAGGCGGTGGCGGCAACGCTTTCGGCGGAAGTCGATACCGGCTGGCGCAAGACGCCGCTGCTGGTCGCCGAACTCCAGCCGGCAGGAGACGACGCGCCGTTCGTGTTGTTTTCCGGCCATCACGATACCTGGCATTTCGGTGTGATGGACAATGGCGGCGCCAACGCGACAATGCTGGAGGCCGCGCGCATTCTTGCCCTTCGTGCCGCCGAGTGGCGGCGGGGCTTGCGCATCTGCTTCTGGTCCGGTCACTCGCATGGCCGCTATTCCGGCTCGGCCTGGTATGCGGACGAATATTTCGACGAACTCGATCGCCGCTGCGCCGTCCATGTCAATGTCGATTCCACCGGCGGCGAAGGTGCGACCATTCTCACCAATTCCGGCGTCATCGATGAGCTCAGGCCTCTGGCCGCGGAGGTGATTGAACGCGTTGCCGGGCAGAAGCATGCCGGCAGACGGCATGGCCGCGCGGCGGACCAGTCCTTCTGGGGTGTCGGCATCCCCTCGATGTTCGGCAGCCTCAGCCATCAGCCGCCGGGCCCGGTCAAGATGCTGACGGCGCTCGGCTGGTGGTGGCACACGCCGCACGACACGGCAGACCATATCGATCCGGACAATCTGAGCCGCGATACGACGATTGTTCTTGAGGTTCTGTGGCGGCTGCTGACGTCGCCCGTCCTGCCGCTCGACTACTCCGTCTATGCGGCCGCCCTTGGCGAACAGATCGCAAGGCTGCAGGAGGAGCTTGCCGGCCGCCTCGACATTTCCGGCCTTTCCCGGGCCGTTGAGGAATTGGCGGGCTGCGCGCAAGCGATACTGGAAACGGGAGATTCATCGCCGGAGAAGGCAGGACGCATCAATGCGTCGCTGATGCGAGCCGGCCGCCATCTCGTGCCGCTCAACTACACGAGCGGCGAGCGCTTCCACCATGACAGCGCACTTCCCCACCCGGCCTGGCCATCGCTGGAGGGTTTGCGCGCCCTGGCGGCGCTGCCTGCCGGGTCGCCGGATACGGCGTTCTACGCTGTTCACGCGCGTCAGACGAGAAATCGCGTTGCCCATGCGCTCAGGGAGGCCAATGCGGCCTTGCGAGCGGCGCTGGAGGACTGACGCGGCGAAAACCGAATATGACAACAGGCCGCCCAAGCGGCTGAAAAAAGGGAACGAAAATGAAAAACAGACATCTGCTTGCCGCCGTATTCGGCGCGATTGCCTTCCTCGCTCCGCTGACCGCCGGCGCCAAGGACTGGACGCATGTCAAGGTCGGCATCGAGGGGGCTTTCCCGCCTTGGAATCTCATGGATTCGAGCGGCAAGCTCGCCGGCTTCGACGTCGATCTCATCAATGACCTCTGTAAGCGCGCCAAGGTCGATTGCGAGCTGATCGCCGGCGAATGGAACGCCATGATCCCGAGCCTCAATGCCGGCAAGTTCGATCTGGTCATGACGCTCGGCATCAACGAGAAGCGCAAGCAGGTGGTCGATTTCACCGTGCCCTATGCGAGCGGTGTCGCAAGCTTCCTGCTTCTGAAGGATGGAACGGTGCCGCTGTTGCCGATGTCGGGCGAGCGGCTGAACCTCAACGACAAGGCCAAGGCCGATCCGGTGATGGCGGAAATCGGCAAGGCAATCAAGGGCAAGACCATTGGCGTCGTCCAGTCGACCAGCCAGGAGCAGTTGATCACCGGCTATTTCGGCTCCGACGTTACGGTGCGCGCCTACAAGAGTTCCGGCGAACGCGATCTCGACCTGAAGGCAGGCCGTATCGACGCAGCTTTCGATAGCGGCGTCTATGAGACTTCCGTGCTCGGCAAGCCCGGCAACGACGATCTGACGATGTCTGGCCCGCTGGTGAAGGGCGCGATGCTGGCAACCGAAGTCGCGCTCGGCATGCGCAAGGGCGAGACCGATCTGAAAGCGAAGTTCGACGACGCCATCAAGCAGGCCGCCAAGGATGGGACGATCAAACAGCTCTCGGAAAAATGGAGCAAGATCGACCTGACGCCGACCTTCGATACCAACTGATCGTCATGATGGCGCATCGTGTCCAGCCGAGGCCAAGACCATGACACCAGTTGCCAAAATCCGCTCTTCGGGGTCTAGCGCATGAACCAGCCTACACTATTCGAGCTTGCCGGCTTCGGTCCGGACGGCTGGGGACATGCTCTCTTGGCAGGGGCGTGGATGACCATTCTTGTCGCGATCGCCGGCTATGCGGTCGGCGCCTGCATCGGAACCCTTGGCGCATGGGGCAAGATCGCCGGCAACCGCTTCGCACGCGCAACGGCGGATGCCTATACGACGGTTCTTCGCGGCATCCCGGATCTGCTGGTCATCTATCTCTTCTACTTCGGCGGCAGCGCCGTCGTCACGGCCATCGGCAAGCTCTTCGGGGCGGACGGTTTCCTTGGCTTTCCGGGCTTCCTTGCCGGTTCCCTTGCGGTCGGCGTCACCTCCGGCGCGCAGTTTACCGAGGTGCTCCGGGGCGGTTTCAAGGCCGTGCATCCCGGCGAGATCGAGGCCGCCATCGCCTGCGGAATGCCGCGCTGGCTGCGCCTGCGCCGGATTATCGCGCCGCTGACCTTGCGCCACGCACTGCCGGGTCTCGGCAATGTCTGGCAGGTCGTGCTGAAGGAGTCCGCGCTGGTATCGATCACCGGCGTCGCCGAACTCTTGCGGCAGGCGCAGGTCGGCGCCGGCTCGACGGGACTTCCATTCGATTTCTACCTGATCGCCGGGGTGATCTATCTGATGATATCGACCCTTTCCAGCCTCATCATCCAGCAGGCCGAGCGGCAACTGTCGCGCGGTGTGAGGAAGCGCTGATGGATTGGCAATTCCTGGAAGAGACCTTCGTAAGCCTCGTCGCCGCCATCCCGCTGACGATCGAGCTTGCCGTGACCTCGATCTGCCTCGGCGCCATCCTCGCCTTGCTGCTGGCGCTTGCACGCCTTTCCGGCGTCATCGTGCTGGACTGGTTCGCCCGGCTCTATGTCTTCGTCTTCCGCGGCACGCCGCTCCTCGTCCAGATCTTCCTGATCTATTACGGACTTGGCCAGTTTCCCGCCATACGCCACAGCATTTTCTGGCCGTTCCTGCGCGATCCCTATTGGTGCGCCGTCCTGGCGCTGACCTTGAACACGGCCGCCTATGCCAGCGAGATCATTCGCGGCGGCCTGCTCTCCGTGCCGCATGGGCAGGTGGAGGCGGCGCGGGCCTGCGGCATGCATCGGCTCATGATGTTTCGGCGCATCGTGCTGCCGCTCGCCATCCGCCAGGCCCTGCCGGGCTATGGCAACGAGATGATCTCGATGGTCAAGGCGACATCGCTTGCCTCGATCATCACGCTGATGGAGGTGACGGGTGTCGCCGCCAAGATCATTTCGGAAACCTACCGCGCCATCGAGGTCTTTGCTGTTTCGGGCGCGATCTATCTCGCGATCAATTTCGTGCTGACACGCCTCATCCAGCTTGCCGAATACAGGCTGAGCCCGCATTTGCGCCCGCCTCTCCCGGTGACGCGGGACATTGCCGCTGCAGCGGCCCCAGCAGGAGAACCGCAATGACGGCCACGCCAGTCGCACTCAGCGTGCGTGACATGCACAAAAGCTTCGGTCCGGTCGAAGTGCTCAAGGGGATATCGCTCGATGCTCTCGAAGGCGATGTCGTCTCGATTCTCGGTTCGTCCGGCTCGGGAAAATCGACGTTCCTGCGCTGCATCAATCTGCTCGAAGTGCCCGATTCCGGAGAGGTGACGGTTGCGGGTGAAACGATCCGCATGCAGCGCAACGCCCGCGGGGCACACCGGCCTGCAGATGGAAGACAGGTGGATCGTATCCGCTCGCAGCTCGGCATGGTGTTCCAGAGCTTCAATCTCTGGTCCCATAAGACCGTACTTGAAAACGTCATCGAGGCGCCCGTCTATGTTCAGGGTCGTGCGCGTGCCGAATGCATCGAAGAGGCGGAAGCCCTGCTCGCCAAGGTCGGCATCGCCGACAAGCGTAATTTTTACCCGGCTCACCTTTCCGGCGGACAGCAACAGCGAGCCGCCATCGCGCGGGCGCTCGCCATGCATCCGAAGGTCATGCTGTTCGACGAGCCGACATCGGCGCTCGACCCCGAACTTGTCGGCGAGGTGCTGCGGGTCATGCGGGCCCTTGCCGAAGAGGGGCGCACCATGCTCGTCGTCACGCATGAGATGGGCTTTGCCCGCGACGTCTCCAGCCGCGTGATCTTCCTGCACAAGGGCGTCGTCGAGGAAGATGGCAAGCCGCAGGAGGTGTTTGCCGGATCGCGCTCCGAACGCTTCCGCCAGTTCATCAGCCAATAATCTCAAGCTCAATCAAAATGGGGAACTCGATCATGAAATACCTGACCGGATTTTTGACCGCGATCATGATGGTCATAACGCTCGCCACGGCGAGCGTCGTGCGTGCTGAAGAGAAGAAATGGACGCATGTGACGATCGCAACGGAGGGTGCGTTCCGCCCATGGAATTTCACCAAGGCGGACGGAAGTCTGGACGGCTATGAAATCGAGCTGATCAAATATCTCTGCGACCATATGAAGGTCGAATGCACGACCGTCATTCAGCCGTTCGACGGCATGATCCCGGCGCTGAATGCCGGCAAGTTCGATGCGATCATTTCCGGCATGTCGGCAACGGCCAAGCGCGAGGAAGTCATTGCCTTCAGCGATTCCTACGGCACGACCGGCCAGACCTTCGCGACGCTCAAGGATTCTCCGCTCGCCGGCCTTCCCTTGAAGGGCGAGGTATTTTCGCTGGCAACGGACGAGGCCGGCGCCGCCAAGGCGGTGAAGGAGCTCGAGCCGATGCTCAAGGGCAAGACGATCGGCGTGCAGACGGCATCGATCGCCGCAACCTTCCTCGACAAATATCTGAAGGGTGTCGCCGACATTCGCGAATACAAGACGACCGAGCAGCACGATCTCGATCTGAAGGCCGGCCGTGTCGATCTCATCATGGCGTCCATGGCCTATCTGTCGACGGCAGCGGCAAAGCCGGGCAACGAGGATATGACCGTCACCGGCCCGCGTTTCCAGGGCGGTCTTCTCGGGCGCGGCAGCTCCGTCGGCCTGCGCAAGGACGATACGCAGTTGAAGGCCATGTTCAACGATGCGATCGCGGCGGCAAAGGCTGACGGCTCGATCGCAAAGCTGTCACAGAAATGGTTCGGCTTCGACGTAACCCCGAAGTGACCGGTCTTCGGCGGCGCCGGGCTTAGCCCGACGCTGCCATGGTGCGCACGGCGTTTGTCGGAACGCCGCGCTGTGCCAGAAGCGGCAGGACGTTGTCGCGGAAGTAGGGGAACTCCTCGACATAATCGACGAAGGACAACGTCGTTCCCTTGAAGCCCGCCGCATGGAGTGCCGCTATGCCGTCCGCGACCTGTTCCGGCGTGCCCGTCAGCGGATAGCCGCCGTGGCCGGCCGCCATGCGGTCGCGGATCATGGCCAGGAGATCATGCGGGAAGGATTGCGCATGGGCGAACTGGAGGCGGACGAGATTATCGACCGCACCCCAGTCGCCGTTCTGCCGAACGAAGTAGTCCCAATAATCCGTCGCTTCCTTCTCCGTGGGGCGGCAGACCACATGCGAGAATGTCAGGACATTGACGTCGCGACCCGCTTGCCGCCCCAGCTCCTTGAGGGCGGCGATCTCATCCTTGGACCTTTCCAGATCGATCGCCGGCGTGAAGAGAAAGTCCGCGTTGCGGATGGCGAACTTGCGCCCCTGATCCGAGCCGGCGGCGTTGAGGATCGGCATCGGACGGGCCGGCCGCGGGTCGCCGAGAACGTTCTTCAGCTTGAAATATTTGCCATCCCAGTCGAATGCCTCTTCGCTCGTCCAAAGCATCCTGACGATGTCGTACCATTCCTGGGCATAGCCGTAGCGCGTTTCATGGTCATCCGGCAGGCTCAGGCCGAGCGCCTCGTATTCGGGCTTGTTCCAGCCGGCGACGATATTGAGGCCGATCCGGCCGTTGCTGATCTGGTCTATGGTCGCGAGCTGCTTTGCGACGACGACCGGATGATTGGCGGCGGTGTGCGTCGTCGCGAAAACGGTGATGTTCTTCGTTCTCGCCAGCAGGCCGGCCGCCCAGGTCATCGTCTCCAGAACGCCGCCGTGGAAATTGGTCTCGCCGCCATAACCGATCCAGCGGGCGATCGGCAGCATGAAGTCGATGCCGGCGTCGTCGAGCAATTCGGCGAGCTTGAGATTGTTCGCCCAGGACGCATCCCAGCGTTCCGGAATCTTGGTGACCGACATCCCTCCCGAACAGTTGGAAGCGAATGTTCCGAGCAGGAAATTATCCCCATCGAACATGGAATTTGGTGGCGTTTTCATTGCAGGTTCCTCCTCCTGGTATGGATACGCTTTCGATTTTATGATAGAAAGTCTATTATAAATTCAATCTGAAAACAACAGCTCGTTCTGTTCGAAATGGGAGGGGGAAAATGTCCAAGCATCCAACGGTGTCGGCGAAGCATTCGCGGCCAGCGGTCAATCGTTCCTGGCATCTGGCCCGCACCCCGGACGAACTCGACGTCGCCGAGCTGGAATATGCCTTGATCCGCAGTTTCGAGGGGTTCGGGCACTGGCAGATGCAATGCCTTTCGGCCGTTGCCGACTTCGCGGCCAGCGGCCCCGAAAATGCGCTCCTGCACATGATCCGCATGAACGATCGGCCCAAAAGCATCAGGGATCTCGCGCATATGGGCAATCGCGATGACATTCCCAACATCCAGTACAGCCTGCGAAAGCTGATCAAGGGGGGGCTCGTCCGCAAAAGCGGCAGCGGGCGTTCGGGTGTGGTCTACGAGGTGACGGCCTATGGCCGCGAGGTGACCGACGCCTATGCCGACGTGCGCTCGGATTTGCTGATCGAGGCTGTCAAGCGGGTACCGGATCTGATGACCCGGCTTCAGGACGCGGCTCACACCCTCGAACTATTGACGGGCATCTATGATCAGGCCGCGCGTATTGCGGCAACCCACCGCGCTGCCGGCACCCGGGAACAGCGATTAAAGCCGTCATGACGCTTTTCCCGGCCGTGGTCCGACATTGTCCCATCCGAGAAGCCGCGCCGTAGTCCGGGTTATCCGAATTGAGCTATCGATAGCCGACGATCCACGATCGGGCTTGTGACAGTTTGCGACAATCTGGTGAACTTTCTGGGGTATCTTTGCGACACATACCGGCTATAATGCAGCCGATCGTTGAACCAGTTCAAGGCGTTCGATTTGTGCAAAGGGATTCCTATGCAGCCGAGCAAAACCGTGTCGATTGACGAATTGCCGGAGAATACAGCACTCGCGGTCTATGAGCTGATAGCCCGCACGTTTCGTGAGTATTCGGAGATTCTTTACATTCGTGTCCCGGATATCACCGACGATGGCGTCAGCATCGGAGGTGTTGAAATTACGATCCGCAAAACCGCCGATGACAGCATTTCGCCGCTTGCCGGAGTTCCCGAGTCCGACCAGCAGGCCGCTTACGCCGGCGGATGACGGGGTGAGTTGAAAGAGGCGCAGCGCGGCAATTTTTCCGTGGGCGCCAAAGTTGCTTCAAACCTGCGGAACTGAAGCGTCCCATCGATTTTCCGATAGCGCCAGGTGACAAAGCAGTCTCCCTAAAAGCCTCCTTCGACAATCAAAGGCTGGGCCGTGTTGAGCCAGCCAGCGAAGGCAGTCGCCTCCGCCCTTGCGGCGGGGAGAATCATCTTGCGCACCTCACTTGGGCTATGGCGTAGTCATGCGGGAGGTCCTCGCTGTGAGGCGAGGCTGGTGGAACCGGAGAGGTATGGCCTCGGCGCGTGCGCGATATCTTAATTTCCTGGAAAAGGATCCCAACCGGCAACAGCACCTCTGTGGACGAAAGAAAGAGGGCTATGGAGGCCTGATCGAAAGTTCCGGGCTGCTGTCGGGTCTCGCGCCACCTGAATGCTCCCACGAACGGCATCGCTGCAAGGCCGAGCCGGAAGCAAACGGTTTCGTTAATGTTTTCAAGATGCCTTTAGGAACAGCTTAAATATTTTCCCGATAGAATCGAAAAGTAGTTTTCTCGAGGAGAATAGGCTTATGGGGTTTGATGGAAACTCTCGGGATCGCGGTCTCCCTGTTCGGCGGTTTCGGACCCTTGTATCGGCAATACTTGTGATTGCATCGTCTTCCGTCGCATATACAAATGCCAATGCTGCCGAGAGTGCGGGCGCCAGGGGCAAGACCATTCAGCTGTATATGAAGAAGTATGAGAAGAACAATGTGGTCTTCTATAGCGGCAGGTCGCTTGCAAGGACGACGAAGGTCTCATCCGAAGCCTATTTCAAGGGGTCGCCCTATATCTGTACGCCAAGCGGGTTCGGAAGAACGTCGCATTGCCACAACCGCGGCATATTTTGATTGAGCCGGCGATTGTCGCCCGTTGCTCCCGATGAAAAATAGGGGCATTTCTCGGATGGCGGTTCGACGAACAGGTGGGACGAAAATCTCGCCGTCATCCTCGCATTGGCCCCTATAGGTATTCGACTTCAACCGGGCAGGTGTTTGCGGACATAGTCGCCCGGCCGGAGTTTCAGAACCTCGTCATCATGCTTGATCGGATTATGACGGAATATATACCATTTTCCGCCTGATGCGCGCTTCTGATAGATGATCCCGCTTCCCTGACGATGCAGAAAGCAGGAAACGTTGGGTGCCGCGCTCTTCCGGCTGTACCAGATGGCGCTCATGCAGAGCTTCCCCCGATCGGTCGCGTACCAGGTGCCCCTTGCATAGGATCTCTGAGCGCCCGTATGCGACCAGGCTGTAAAGCGGTCATGATGACGCGAGAAAAAGCCAGCACCGTCCTTCCATATCCAGGAACGACCCGCGTAGAGCTTTTTAAGCGCCGCGGCGCTCATCGGAGCGGCTTGATGGGCCGCGCGCGCCGTCGTTCGGTCGATTTGATGCTGTGTCGCCGCGCTCGCGGTGCCGGCCAGGGCCAGCATCAGGACCATGGCGCTCAAGATAGTGAAGCGGAACGAAGACATGTGTTTCTCCTCGAACTTCCGTGACGGCAGTCAGTTCAACAGCGGGCTGGCAACGCGCCAGTCCGGTCGGCCCAGACCGTCCGGCCAGGGATAGATCTCACGGTCGTTGAAATAGACGACTGCTGTCAGATCGGGAAATTCTGCATGGGGTTTGTTGGCCTCCTCGGCCCATGCGTGAACATAGGCCTCATTTCCCTGATAACCCAATTCGGCGATGACGATGGGCTTCTTGAAGCGCTTGACGCGGTCGTAGCCGGGCTTGGTCGCTTCCACAAAGGTCGAGTCCCGTCCCAGTTTGAGTTGATCGAAAGGCTGGTAGCCGAAGACCGACAGCCCGATCACATCCACAAACTGATCGCCGGGATAGTAGGCCTCGAGCCCTTCCTTCCCCATCGGCGACCACATGTATTTCGCCGAGGGCAGGCTCTTGCGGCATACGGTGATGGCGTGCCTGTACGCTTTCACGTAGTCCTCCGGCCTCCAGTAGGCCCATGTGAACTGCCCGTTTTTCTCGTCCATTTCCTGGGCCCAGCGAATGGTGACCGGCCTGTCGAGCTTGGCTGCCGCAGAACAGATCGCAGTCATGTTGGAATCGTAATGGCCGGCGAGAATTCCGCTCAGAAGATCGGTCGGTGTGACGCGCCAGTCGCGGGCCCACGACCAGGGCTCGATCGTAATCAGCAGAGACCGTCCACGCTTGCGGGCATAGTCGTTTGCCGTACTCAAGGTCGACAGGTCGACGTCCTCCCACGGCAGGAAGAGATGCTCGATCTTCGGATTGGGGTCGTTGGAAAAGTCTCCGTTCGGATCGTAGGCACCGGCCGGTAGCGATTCCGCAGTGATGATCGGCCGCTTGTCGTGAAAGAGAGGTCGGTTTTCGGCCTTTGCGTCCAGGCCGCTGCTGGCTGCGTATACACCGCCGCACAGGATGCATGTCGCAAGCAAAGCACTCGTCAGCTTTGACAGGGTTTTCATCGGATTGTCTCCTTCCCCTATTCGGTCTTGCGGACGTTCAGGGAGGCTTTCATGGCCTCCAGTCGCTGCGAGACCAGATCGTCGGCGATCAACTTGGCCGCCTCGTCGGTTTCCTTGGTCACGGGATGGCGGAATACGAACCACTCTCCGCCTGTTTCCCGCTTCTGATAGATCGTTCCGTCATAGATGCGGTGGACGAAGCAGGTCTTGGCCGGAAACTGGCCGTTCGTCGCGTGCCAGGTCGCATCGAAACAGAGACGCCCCGCGTCGGACACGGTCCAGCGACCCTCGGCCCAGGATTGCCCGCCCGTTCCATCGACCCAGGCGGAAAACCGCCGGTCGTTGTTCTGCATCCGCCCCGCGCCATCGGGCCAGCGCCAGCTCTTGCCATGATAAAGCATGTAGAGCTCGGCGGCCGTCATCGGCCTTGCGCCATCGGGCACTTTGGTGGTCGCCGCGGCAATGGCCGCATTGCCCTGCGTGGCAAACCCGAGGACGAGCGTGAGCGCTATTGCCCCGGCAGCGACAAAGGAGGTCGTGTTCCCTGATGGCGTCATCTTATCTCTCCCGCATGGTGATTGAGGCGTGCCTTGCCGTTGTTGCTTTCACGGCTCGCCGTCGGTTTCGCTGCGCTGCGCTGCGCGTTCTTTTGGGTCGCCATGGCCGTTCCATTCGGCAAAGTCTGCGCCGCTGACCACCAGGTCGACATATCCGGTTCCGATAACAGCTATTTTCATGTGCGTTCCCGCCAATAGCGTCCTTTCCGTCATGAGCCCCTAGTTGTTCGTGTTGCTCGCGCGCCAGTGCGGATTGAGCACCAGCCTATGCAAGCCGCGTCCGCCGATGCCGGCTCCCGCCACCGAAAAGCGATCGTCGAACAACGCGTAGCCGTTGGTGTTCCAGGCCAGCGATTGAACACCTTCGCGGCCGTGCTCGATCATGCCGGCAAAGGGCAGGGCAGTGAGCGCGAGCAGACCGCTGGCCAGCGCCGGACGGTAAAAGCGCTTGTTGGTGCTGACCGTGTTCTCGCGAGCGTGCTGGAGGAGGATGACCAGCAGCAATGTCGTGTAGATGGCGGCATTCATGATTGCAAAGATGTAGAAGCCGCCGGTTTCTTCGCCGGCAGTGACAAACAGCACCGGCAGGATGGAAACCAGAGAGAGCATGGCGTAGGGCGCAAGCACTCGAAACGGTATCGGATCGACGTCCGACGTCCCTTTCGGGGTAACGCGGAAATCCACGAAGGATCCAGTCGCCCAATCGCGAACAGCCGCCAATGCCCCAACGAGCGCCCATGGCCACCTGGCAAACAGGAACAAGGTCATCTCCCAGCTCAAGATCCCGGCATCGAACGGCCTGAACGTACGTGTGCTGCGCCACCGATAGGCAAACAGAACGAGCAGGATCGATTGCGGCAGGAAATGAAGGAGAAAGTCCGGATAGGAGACGTCAACAAAGGTCTTTCCCCGGCTAAGCGCAATCACAGGCAAGATGAACATCACGGCCATGAAGAGCGAGAAGAGCGAGTACCAGACCTGCGAAAACAGGAACTGCATCTTGAGACGCCACGGCAATCGCCTGATCAAATCGGGCGAATACCGCAGCAGGATCATCATCAGGCTGCGCGACCATTGGAATTCCTGCGTGATGAGATCGGCAAACGTGCGCGGGCCGTCGCCATGGGCGATGGCATCGAGCGCATGAATGCCGCGCCAGCCGTGCGCGTTCATCATGAGGGTTGTGGAGTGATCCTCCGCCAGCTCGGGACCCAGCCCGCCGATGCTTCTGAGGGCCGTGGTGCGAACGGCGTAGTGCGAGCCGATGCAAAGCGGCGCCAGTCCGCGATTGAATCCCGCCTGAAGCGACCCGTGCATGCTGGCTTCCGCGTAAAGTCGGCCGCGCGCCGACCAGCTCTCTCTCGCATTTTGATCGCAGATGCTTGGCGCGGATACATAGCCGACCGCCGGGTCGGCGAAGGGGCGGAGCATCTGGAAAAGATACCTTTGTTCGGGCACATGATCGGCGTCGAGCTGCACGACGAAATCATAGGCTTCATAGCCGTAGTGATCGTAGAAGAAGGCAAGGTTGCCTTCCTTGCAGCGCGTGCGCCGCGGCCAGGTCTGGCGATGATAATCTTCACGCCCCTTGCGGGTGGACACCTGGACGCCATGTATGCGGCACCAATCCAGCGTCGAGGGCGACGGATCCTCGTCTGCAAGCCAGGTATCGTGTGGTACGTCCTGCGCGAGCATGGCGCTCAAAGTCCTGGATACCACCGCAAAGGGCTCCGACGGCGCCTTCGTGACCACCATCGCGACGCGGCTGCCCACCGGCAGCCGCAGCCGCCCGACCGGTCTTTGCGCGCGAAAGAAGACGATTATGAAATAGGCCGGAATGATCGTCACCCATGCAAGCACCAGGGTCAGCAGCACGGACCCCATGGGATCGACATGATGCGAGGGCGTGAACCACCAGCTCCAGAAATAGGCGAGCGCGGCAAGCCACAAGGCGGCACAGGCGATATATTCGGCGCGCTGGCGACCCTGCAGGACCGGCGTCATCAAAGGCTCGTCCTGCACGACCTGGGCCTGTGTCCGGATCGAACTCATCCCCGCACCTCCAGCCCGAAAAACGGCGCGGCAGTGCGTATGATCGTATCGATGTCCGAATGAAGGGCACGGAAGCCCAGTTTTTCGGCGGCAAGGTCCGAGGCCGCATAGAGGGCAGGCGGGTCGCCGGGCCGACGCGTACGCATGGCGACAGGAACGGGACGGCCGCAGACGCGCTCGATCGCATTCACGATCTCCTTGATGGAGGTGCCGCGTCCGGTGCCGAGATTGACGGCAAGATTGTCGCCGCCCGCCAGCAGATATTCCACCGCCAGAACATGTGCCCGGGCAAGGTCCATCACATGAATATAGTCGCGGACGCATGTTCCGTCCGGCGTGTCGTAATCGTCACCATAGACGTCGAGCGTCTCGATCGAACCTCCGGTCGCCAGCAACGCCCGCGGAATGAGATGCGTTTCCGGATCGTGCCATTCGCCGAGTTCGCGCTCCGGATCGGCCCCCGAGGCATTGAAATAGCGCAGCGCCGCATAGGTGAGCCCGTAGGCGGCCGAATAGTCGGCGAGCATATGTTCGGCGATCAGCTTCGTCCTGCCGTAGGGATTGATCGGACGCGGCGTCTCGGATTCGCGGATCGGCAGGTGAGACGGAATTCCGTAGATGGCGCAGCTTGACGAAAAGATGAGCTTGTCCGCTCCCGTCCGGCGCGATGCTTCCAATACCGACAGCGTGCCATTTACGTTGTTGGCATAGTATTTTGCCGGATTCCCGACGGATTCGCCGACATAGGCCGAGGCGGCGAAATGGATGATCGCCGCAGGCTTGTGGTTTTCGATCGCTTCGGCAAGGCGCTGCGTGTCGAGGATATCCCCTTCCACCAACGGCCCCCAGCGCACGGACGTCCGGTGACCGGTCGACAGGTTGTCATAGACGACCGGCACGAAGCCTTGTTTGTGGAGGAGTTTCGCGGTGTGGCTGCCGATGAAACCGGCGCCACCCACGACGAGTATTGTTCGCCCGGCCATCACGCAACCTCGAAAAGCTCGCTGCTTGCCCGAACCAGCTGGCGTTCGAAATAGGCGATCGTGGACGTCAGACCGTCCGTCAGGGCGACCGACGGCTCCCATCCCAGCTCTCGCTTTGCGACCGTGATATCGGGTCGGCGCTGGCGGGGATCGTCGACCGGCAGCGGCTTGTAGACGATTTTTGACGACGACCCGGTCAGGGCGACGACCTGCTCGGCAAGCTCGCGCACGGTAAATTCGGCCGGATTGCCGAGATTGATCGGCGTGTGGACTGCCGATTGGCTGCCCATCAGGCGGACGAAACCTTCGATCAAATCGGCGACGTAACAGAAGGAGCGGGTCTGGGAACCGTCGCCATAGACCGTAATGTCATGTCCCTTGAGGGCCTGGACGATGAAATTGGAAACGACACGGCCGTCATCGGGACGCATGCGCGGGCCATAGGTATTGAAGATGCGGGCAATCCTGATGTCGACGCCGTGCTGGATGTGGAAATCGCGGAAAAGCGTTTCGGCAGAACGCTTGCCTTCATCATAGCACGAGCGGGGGCCGAAGGAGTTGACGTTGCCCCAATAGGTCTCCGGCTGCGGATGCATCTGGGGATCGCCGTAGATCTCCGAGGTGGACGCCTGGAAGATGCGCGCCTGATGATGCGTGGCAAGTTCCAGAAGATTGAGCGACCCGAAGACACATGTCTTCATCGTATGGATCGGATCGGCCTGGTAATGCGGCGGAGAGGCCGGGCAGGCCAGATTGTAGATCTCGTGGACGGGTATATCGAGCGAGGCGATGATATCGTGACGGATAAAGCTGAATGTATCATAGCGGAGCAGATGCCATAGGTTTTCCATCCGCCCGGTGGAGAAATCATCCACGCAGATAACCTCGTGACCTTCCTGCAAGAGCCGGTCGCAAAGATGTGAACCGAGAAATCCCGCCCCTCCCGCAACAAGAACCGTGTTTTTTCTAGTATTTTTCGGAGATATGCTCGTAGATTTGAACGCAATGCCCATCAAACCCTCCAGGAATTCGGGAACGCAACCGCATAGGCAGAGAGAAACCATGTTTCACCCCTCCGATGTGGCGTATACAACTGTGAATTATTGCTGCAATTTCTGATTACAGTTTACTAATATTTAACTATGCTGTCGTTATCAGCGTGTGCGGAAATTTTACTTTCTGTCCATTTTTTGGACTGAAGTGCAGTGAAATCGCTTTTCAAGATTTATACTGCAATGGCGCGAATGTGGCGCCGATGGCGAAATATATCGATTGGGCTTACTTCGATCTCTATCGCGTACAGACATATATGCTGGAACTTTCGACGCAGGGTCGCGGGACGAGGATAGATATCGTAAGTCAAGACTGACGGAATAAGCCCGAACGAAGAGATGGCGCCCCGCGGTGCCGCCAACCTACCCGGCTTTTCGCATTCATGTTTGAAAGCCCGGGCGCTTTCGGTAGTTCGATCATCGGCTCTGCGATGAAGAGACGGATCCTTTCGGCATCCGCCTGTCTTGATCGGCCGCGTGAGTCTTACTCACGCGGGATATGGCCGCGTGTCATCCAGCATCGATCTTTCATCCATGCGGGCCACGAGCGGCTATCGTCACGTCAATCGTAAATCCAGGCGCGGATGGAGCTTCTTCAGATTCGGCAACGACTTCATTTGCCAGGGGATCTGCGAGGAACCGCATACGGTGAGGTGGATATCGGGATGCTTGCGTGCCTCGATCGTCAGTTTGGCGAGCAGGTTGATGCCTGAAGAGTTCAGGAACTGAAGGCCGGTCAGATCGAAAGTCGCCTTGCCGCCGTCTCCATGAAGGACCGACCTTGCGAGATCATAGACCGGCGCATAGGCGTCGGGACCGGCGAGCCGCATGGTTCCATCAAAATACAAGATGCTCCCTTCGGACCAGACGCGGAACGCTTCTTCTTTAATTTCCATAGGGAGGCCTCTTGCGGGGTTCACGACGGTGAAATTGCCATCGCGGCATAGGTTTGCAGTTTCGTCCGCTTATGCGGACCGTCTTCATCGAAACGCCAGGCCAATTGTACCTGATAGTCGCTCATCAGAGTCAACAGTCCTAACCCGGATGCATTGCCGCCCGCAAGAACGCTTGCTTCGATCTGTTCTATGAGGAGATCGCCGGGGTCGCCATCCGTCACCTTCAGCAATAGCTGCTGAAAGCGTGTCGTCGCCTCGTGGTCGATCAGATTGACGATCCGCATCCTGAAATCATGAGTGTCCATCACGGCTTCGATGACGATCTCGCCGGCTACGCGAAACTTGATGGCGTTTTCGATGAGCTCGTTCGTCAGGTAGCCGATGTCATGCCGCGCTGTCTTGTAGTGGCGCTCGGACGAGCGGAAGCTGAGAGCCATCGTCTCGGCGATGAAATCCGAGGTCATGGCCGAATGGCGCCAGGCGAGATGAAGCGGCCCGTCGAACAGGCAGATCCGCAGGGCATTGGGTGCGTTGAAGGAAACCAGATGTTCCGTGCCGTATATTGCAGTTGTCATGCTCTCACCTGTGCCGCATTACCACGAGGGTGATATCGTCATGGATCTTCTGTGTACCGATATAGGCCATCAGGTCATCGAGGATGCCCTTGACCACTTCTTCCGCGGTTCCGCCGTGCAGCCGGCGCGCGTCTTCCAGAAGCCTTTCGAAGCCGAACAGCTCCCCCTTCGAATTCTCCGCCTCGGTCACGCCGTCCGTATGCAGGACGACCATGTCGCCCTTTTCGAAGGAGACTTCCCGCGTATCGATGAAGGGAGCTATATCGGGTTCCAGACCGACCGGCAGACCGAGATCTCCCGTGTCAATCCGCTCTACCTGGCCATCCTGGCGGATGATGATCATGTCTTCGTGCTGGCCGGATATCGTCAATCGCTTGCCGTCATAATCGAGAAACGACAGGGTCAGATGCTTGTCCGTCCTCGTCCGTTCGATGTTCTTGAAGATCGTGCGATTGAGATCGGTCAGGAATTTTGCAGGGTCCATTTCACCGGCTTCCTGCAACGCGCGCGCGATCGATTGCACCATCAGCATCAGCACGCCGCTTTCCAGCCCGTGTCCGGTCACGTCGCCGATGCCGATCTTCAGATTGTTTCCGTTCTGCAGCACATCGTAATAGTCGCCGCCCACTTCGTCGGCCGGCCGCATGTAGGCGGCGATTTCCAGATGCTTGATCGCCGTAAGCTCCTTGGCGCGCGGCAGGACCATGAGCTGGATTTGCCGAGCGACGTTGAGCTCGGCGCCCAGCCGCAGGTTTTCGCTCTTCAACTGGCCGTTGAGGGCGGAAATCTCCTCCTTGGCGTCTTCGATTTCCTTTGTCCGGTCCGAAACGAGTTTTTCGAGGTTCTCGGTGTGGAAGCTGATGTCTTCGGCCATCCTGTTGAAGGCGACGCCGGCTTCCCCGACCTCGTCCTTCGTCGGGATATCGACCCTGACGGAGTAGTCCTTCGCCTGTATGCGCTTGGCGGCGCTCGCCAGCGCGCTGATGCCGCTCGTCACGCGCTTGGAAGCAGCAAAGACCGCGGCCGTGACGATCATCAGCGAAACCAGAACCGCCATGATCTGATAGAGCAGGATGCGGTTGGTGGCGCGCGAAATCTCCTCCTTGGCGGCAATGAGCGACGCGTAGATCTCGCGTTCGGGCACCACTATTCCAAGCGACATGACTTCGCGCCGCACCGGGCCATCCACCCACAGATTGGTCGGGCGCAGTTGCTTGACGACCGCAAGATAGGGAACGTCTTCCCCCTGTTCGCTCAGCGATATGTGCTGGATCACGCCGTCCGCGTCGAGCGGCAGCGTCGTGATGGCCTTTTGCACGCTGTTGCGTAGCGATCGGTCAAGGCCGGTGACACCCTTGGCGGCAGCGTCGTTCGAGGCGCGCAGGCCAATGATGTTTTCGCCGACGGGATTGATCGCGACGACGTTTCCATTCGACATCGCCAGGAAACCGAAGCCGCTTTGGGCGACTTTCACGTTCTCGACGATCTCGGCGAGCTGGGTAAGGGTAATATCGGTTCCGGCCGCACCTGCGACGCCATGCCGGTCGGGCGTCCAGAGCGGGTGGAAGAAGCTGACGATCAGCTTCCCGGTGATCGCGTCGGTATAGGGGGCGGTCTGGGTGATGTAATCCGCAACCGGCCGGGACGAAGGGGTCGCGGCCCATTGCTGCCAGGACTCGTAGAGGCCGGGGAAGAAGAAGGTCCAGAAGTCGGAGCTGTTGTGGCCGGGGTAGAGCCGGTCGAATGTCTGGGCCTGCGTTGTGTAGGGCGCGGTCCGGAAGATCGGGCGCTCTCTCGGGCCGATATAGTACATCTGCAGCTTCGACGCGCCGTTGTGGAGCAACGAGGGAGCCACCAGATCCAGCACGGCACTCCATTCTATGTCGGCCTGCACCTGCGGCAGCGGACGGTGGTCCTTGTCCAGCAGATAGCCCCAGACGCTGACGACCGAGGGCGTTCCGGGTGGATTTTGCGCCCACTGGCCGGCCGGGTCGTAGGTTACCGTTACGGCGCCCGGCGAGGCCTTGGCCATGGCTTCCCCGACGTTTCCGTTCCGGGTGGGATTGTCGATCTGCCCCTGCAGCACGCCGGCGAGCGCCTTCACATCGGAATGGACCTGATCGATAAGGAGGCCAACCTGCGCGGCGGTGGAATCCGCATAGGAGCGGATATAGTCCTGGCTTGCCTTTTCCAGGCCCTGGCCGACCTCGGTCGTGGCGTTGCGCGACAGGCGCTGCACGTTCCACAGGGCAAGACCACCGCTGACCAGCAGGTCGAAAAGAACGGCGCCTCCGACAACGAGCAGAAATTTGGCGCGAAAGGAGCGCAGTCCGAGCCTTTTCCTGGCAATCGCTGTTTCCGTCATAGCGGTTTCTGCCCCGATGAGGCCCAGATCGGCCAGCCGGCATAGCCTCTCGGGTGGAGCGCCGCGAAAATATGATCGGCAAAGCCCTGCTTGAAGCGCTCTATGAATTCAGGCGGATCGCCTCTTCTGACCGCCATTTCATCGGCATAGACATTCTGCCATGCGGTGATGATATCGGCGAAATCCTGGGGATCGCCATCGAGATTGGTGACCATGAAGCTTTCCATTCTCACATCCGTGAAGCCGGCGTCGAGCAGCATGCGGCGACCCTTCGGCCCCATCTCGACATCCATATCGAAATGCGCGAACAATTTGGCTACCTCGGTGTAGGTCCATTGGATGCTGTCGGCCCTGGGCTCCCCGAGACAATGGGAGTTCTTCTCGTTGGTGATGTAGACCCTGCCGCCTGGCTTGCATATGCGATAGAGTTCCCGCAGCAGGACGTCCGGGCGGTCGAAGATCTGCAAAGAATGCCTGCAGGTCACGAAATCGAACTGATCGCTCTCGAACAGCATTTGAGAGGCGTCGCCATAGGTATATTCGATGTCCCGGACGTCGAAGTCGTCCGCGACCTTGCGGGCATAGTCCAGGCTCGGGATCGAGTGATCGAGCGCGACGATCCGCGCAGGCTTGAAATCCTTCCGCAACAGCATCGCAAAATCGCCGATGCCGCAGCAGATATCGGCGAGGTGCATTCCCTCGCGAAGTCCGTGGCGCGGCAATATCTCACGCTCGTGCCGCCACGTCATTTTCGTCTGCGTCCTGAGGATCGGTATGAAGCTCTGGTTCTCCACGAAGGTCTGGCCCGGATAAAAGGCGGAATCGTAGATATCGACGGTGATGTTGGGCGAGAGATCGCTCAAATGGCGAAACAGCCGGGATGCCCATGCAACGACGCTCGAAGCGACGACCGTCAGCTTGAGATCCGGCCGCGAGCGGGTAGCGTCGAGAAGGACATGGGTCAGAGCGCGGAACGCCGTGTTGTTCATGTGGGTGACGCGCTTCAGATTGATGTAGCAGATGCCGTTCACCGTTTCGATGCCGCTGCGCAGCAGCGCCAGGTCATCGGCAAGCTCTGAAACGGAATGTGGCCGGATCACCCCGGACAGGGAAAATTCCTGGTTGTTGACATCGAATTGCGCCGTGAAACGGTCGGACGAAGGGTCGCTCAATTGAGTAGCCTTTCGAGTGCAAGATCCACCACAAGAGTCAGCATTCCCGCCTCCTGTTCGTCCAGGGTTATGTCGGCGTCATAGTTGAGCGCCAGGCCGAGAAGGATCGCGTGCTCGGCACGAACGTCGTCGTTGGTGATGACATCCAGATAGTCCGCAAGTGCCCGGCCGCTTTTTATGTGATGAAGGATTGTCTCGTAGAAGACGCGCTGGTCTGCCGAGCAAGGGAAGATCAGTTCGATCCGCTCGGTCGGCCCTCTTCGATAGAAGCGGCACGTCAGCGCGCCGTTGCACTCTCTCGCATGGAACGACATCTCGAAGAGCTCGTTCAGGGCGGCCGAAAGCAGATTGGCATGGCGGATGGGATCGGGGCGGTCGTGGCTGACCATGCGGGCCACATACGCAGCGCATTGATCGCAATGCAGCCAATCCGCGACGAAGATCGCCATTTCCATCTTCAGCTCAAGCAATGGCTCCGAGGCCGCGTCCGCTTGCATTCCCATGGTATCCACTTGAGAAACTCCTGGATGAAACGCGTTTCAAGAAAGTCAGGGGCCGGCGCGAAATTCGTCAAAAGGTGCAGTCGATTGGATACGTGTGCCCTGCTTTATGAACTCCTCAAGTCTGTCGGCGCGAAGCGGCGCACTGATGCAAAAGCCCTGCAACCGGTCGCAGCCCTCTTGCTGGAGCCATGCCGCCTGCTGCGGTGTCTCGACACCCTCGGCGGTTACGCGCATATCCAGACCGTGGGCCAGGCTGATCACCGAGCGAACTATCGTTTGGCTCTTCGTATCCTGCAAGAGATCCTTGATAAAATAGCGGTCGATTTTGATGGTATCGAAGGGGAAGTTCTTGAGGTAGCTGAGGGAGGAATACTCGGTGCCGAAGTCGTCGAGCGAAATCTGTATGCCGAGCACGTTGAGGGTGTTCAGCGTATCCAGATTGTTGATGGTGCGCTCCAGCAGCACCCCTTCCGTGATTTCCAGTTCCAGACGCTCCGCCGGAAAGCCGACGACGTCGAGCGTTTGCGAGATACGATCGGTAAGACCCGGCGTCAGGAATTCGGCCGGCGAAAGATTGACGGCGAGCGTATAATGCGCCGGCCACGCAAGGGCTTCGCGGCAGGCTTCCTCGAGCATCCATTGGCCGATTTCACGCATGAGGCCATCGGCCTCCGCCATGGGAATGAAGGCTGCCGGCGGAATGATCCCCAGGGTGGGATGCCGCCAGCGCAGCAGCGCCTCGAAGCCCACCACGCTGGAGGGCGGCTTCACCAGAGGCTGATATTCGATGAAGAATTCATCGCGCTGGAGCGCCACGCGCAGGCTGCGCCGCAGCAATTCCCGCTGTTCGACCACGATGAGCATGCCGGGGTCGAAGGTTCGCGCCCGGCGTCGTCCCTCTTTCTTCGCTGCGTAAAGGGCGACGTCGGCAGCTTTCATCAACTGCTCTCCTTCGTTGCCGTCGCGCGGAGCAATCGCAATTCCCACGCTGACGCCGACGAAGAGGGAAATTCCATTGACCGTGAAAGGCTTCTTGAATTCGGCGATCAGCTCGTCTGCCAGTCTTTCGGGCTCGAAGGCTCTTTGCGATCCCACCTGGATGATGGCGAACTCGTCGCCGGCAAGCCGGTAGACCGTCCCGGCCCGGCCCAGCGTTTCCTTGATCCGGGCGGCGGCCAGCTGCAATACGACATCGCCAGCGCCGTGGCCGAGGGTATCGTTGACGGGCTTGAAGTCATCGAGATCGAGCTGCATGAGCGCAGGCCCCAGTTTCCCGTTGGCCGGGAGCAGTTGCGCCAGCGCTGCGCTGAACTGGCGGCGGTTGGGCAATCCGGTCAGGACGTCATGCGTCGCCTGATGGATGAGCCTTTCTCTTTCGCTGTCTTCTGACGACAGGCTCTCATCGGCTTTTCTCCTGCTCTCGACGATCAGGAGCCCTTTCTGAATGCGGGATAGCAGCAGGTCGCGATTTCCGGGCTTGCGCGCGGCGAGCGCGATCGTCCGGGGTTCACCGCTATCGATCACCTGCCGGACGAGCGCGGCAAGCGCCGGCTCCGCAAGCATGGGATAGGCCTCCCACAGTGCCACGTCTTTCCGAGACGCAATACCGATATGATCGTTAAATGCTTCGGAGGAATCGATCAGCTTGAGATCGAGGTTCCAAAGTGAGATCGCCGCCTCAAAGCCGTTGTCAGGTTCGGGAATTTTCTGCGACCGATCCACTCGGTTTTCGGGCATAAGGCCTGGTCCTCCCAACCCGGCTGCGCAATATCTGGCCGTGTTCAGTTTGAACTGGCCAGTTCGCATCGGACCCTGCGGATCGAAAGTCGCAGGTCTGATCGAGCGTGCAGGCGCAGGACATAACTTACCAGAACGTGGCAACCGCTATAAGCGAATATATTACTGGATCATGATTTAGCAATGATTGTCGGGACATATGCTGACTAAAAGACGCGTTCCGGTTACGACTTGTTTCGTTTCAGGCAAAGAGAAGTGGTGGGCGGCGGCCGGGTGAAAGCTGCGGTTGCCGATCGGTCATGCTTGGACGGGTGAAACGCGGGATATTTTGCGTCGACACAGGGAGAGATGCGGGCCGCCGATGCGAAGAGCGTTCCAGGTTGCTCCGCGGGAAAGTGATCGTTCCTCACGTTTCATGGCTCCAAGACGTCGCCCCGCTTTTTCCCGCGTGGCCATCGCCAGTGTGCTTTGGGTTCAGATGTCGGTCCGGCCTATTGGAGCGTGGTGCTGTGCGGCTTTGTGGCAAGCACGGGCAATTGCGTTTCGAGCCCGCGTTGCATGGCCGCGATGGGACGATGGGTGCGAGACCGGTCGGTCCTGCGGATCAGCAGCTCCTCGTTGATGATGGTCTGCATGCCCGCCGTGAACTTATGAAGACTGAATTGCTCCGCGTGTGCCTGCAGTTCGTCGGGATGGAAGCGATGTTCCGTGGCCTCGAAATCGAGCACGGCCTCGATGAGCGAGTCTACCGACTGCTTGCCGAAGAGGACCCCGCTCAGGTCCGGAATGACCGTCTCCAGTGCGCCGCCGCTGCCATAGGCGATGACCGGCCTGCCGCTTGCCATGGCTTCCACCGGAACGATGCCGAAATCTTCCTCGCCGGGAAATATCAGGGCGCGACAACGGGCCAGCTTCTCCTTGAGCACCGGAAACGGAACCCTGCCCAGGAAGGTGACGGTGGGGCCGGCTGCGCGCTTCAGCTCCTCCATTTGCTTGCCTTCGCCGATGACCAGCAATTTGCGATTCATCCGCGTAAAGGCCGCCACCGCCAAATCGACCCGCTTGTAGGGAACCAATTGGCCGGCGCAGAGGTAGAAGTCCTCGATCGACGTCGCCGGCGTGAAATCGTCGACATTGACCGGCGGATATAGGACGGTTGCGGAACGCCGGTAATATTTGCTTATCCGATCGCAAACATGATGCGAATTGGCCACGAAACGATCGACGCGCAGGCTCGTATTGACGTCCCAGGAGCGCAGCAGCGGCGCCAGCATCGGCATCATCAGCCGCGATGCCAGGCCCGCGTGGGAGCGGTAGACGTGGTAGTGATCCCAAAGATAGCGCATGGGCGAGTGACAGTAGCAGACATGCGTCGCCCGCGGCGACGGAATGATGCCTTTGGCCGGACCGGACTCACTGGAAATGATCAGATCGTAATCGCTGAGATCGAAGCTCTCCAGCGCAAACGGCATGAGCGGCAGAAGCGATTGATAGGATCTGACGGCACCGGGAATGCGCTGCAGAAAGGATGTGTAGATCTTGTGCTTGCGGATTTTTTCCGAGACGCGGTTTTCATCGTAGACAAGAGTGAAGATGTCGGCGTCCGGATACATGTCGCAGAGGGCCTCGACCACTTTTTCGCCGCCCCGCATCGACACCAGCCAGTAATGCACGATCGCTACCCGCATTGCTCTTCCCTCCATGGGTTCAAACAACATTGGGCAGGTGGCAACTTTTGCGACAGGGCCCACATCGGTTCACCACGGCATCCAAATGGTCGAAGGGAGTAACCAAAAGATTTAGCTGCCGATCGCGGCCTGCACACAAGGATATGCCCGCACGACCAAGAGATCGCAGGATCGCCTACCCCCCTCTCACAAATGATAATCCCTGTTGCTGCGGCAGGGGATTTACACGCTATGCGTTCAGCTGCTGATCTCGTCTGATGGCGTCTTCGCCAGTTTGATCGCGCAAGCGACACAGAAGCGAGAGTTTGGTTCATGTTGGGAGTTTCCGCTTTGCCTCACCATCCTGCCTCGAGGCCGTCTCGGCTTCTCGTGCCTTGCGTCCTGGCATTGCTGCTTGCCGGAACGGGTTTGTCCGGCAACGTCCATGCGGCAACGGGCGGCGTGTATCATGTCGTGCCTCAGACCCGGATCAAGGTCGCCATCGTCGAATGGATTGCCGCGACAGGCGAATACAAGGAATGGACCGCCCTGAACGGCGAATATGTCGTGTCGCAATCGGGCTCCATCTCGATCCCGATGATCGGGGAGATGCAGGTCGGCGACAAGACGGTCGACGATATCAGCGCCGATATCGGCGAAAAGCTGAAGCAGATTACCGGCCTGGCCGTGGCGCCGACGGCGTCGGTCGAAGTCGTCAAGTATCCGATGATCTATGTGTCCGGCGCGGTCGAGAAGCCGAGCGAGCTGGAATTCAAGCCCGGCCTGACCGTGAAGCAGGCGATCGCCATGGCCGGCGGGCGGGAGCGCCGCGCCAATCAGACGGGCGACTCTTCGGAGGCCCAGCAGATCAGCTACGCCGGCGAAGTCAGCCGCATGGAGCTGCAGCTGAAACAGCTCGGCGCCCGCAAGGCGCGTCTGATGGCCGAACTCAATGATCAGACGGCGATCGTCTTCCCGCCGGAGATCAAGGCCGCTCCCGAAGGATCGGCGGTGGCTTTGATCATGACGAGCGAGGTCGATCTGTTCAATGCGAGAGCAGCGGCATTGCGTCAGCAGCTTGACGCCGCCGGCGATCTTGAAACGCTGCTGCGCAACGAAATCAACATCCTCGATGAGAAGATGTCGTCGCAGGACGAGCAGGTGAAGATCGCGCAGGACGAATTGAGCGACATTTCCAAGCTGGTCGACACCAAGATCTTGACGACGTCGCGCAAGACCTCGCTGGAAAGGATCGTCGCCGAGATGCAGGCCGGCAAGCTGGACCTTGTCGTTGCATCGATGCAGGCAAAACAGAAGTTGAGCGAGACCGAGCGCGACGCTCTCAATCTCCAGGGGCAGCGCAAGACGGAGGCGGGGCAACAACTGCAGACCACCGAGGCGGAAATCGAAGATACGAAGCTGAAGCGAAACACGACGCTGCAACTGCTGCAGATTTCCGGAGCGTCACTTTCGCGGAGCCAAACCACGAAGGCGCTCGACCTTCAGCCGCTTGAATACTGGATTACCCGAAGCGGCAGCGAGGCCGACGCCATCAAGGCATCGGACGCGACCGAGCTGCAGCCGGGAGATGTTCTCGATGTGCGCTACGACATTTCCGGAAGTCTGGACGGTGCGACGCTCTCGTCAGCCGATGCCGGTCAATCCCAATAACGATAAGCGAGCAAGAGTGGGGCGACGAACATGGCAATTCACGAAATCGGCAATGGTTTGCGGGGCACTCCATCGGATAGCAAAGGCGCGGGGGACAGCGAATATATCTCGTTTCGCGATGTCTGGCGCTTCCTGCAGCGTCACTGGTTGATCTTCACCCTGTTCACCGGCGCAGGCATCGGCATCGGCGGCCTGTATATGGCGACAACGCAGCCGGTCTATCTGGCGACCACACGGCTCGTCATGGATCCCGACCAGGGGCGCATCGTCTCGCAGGATGCATTCACCGGCACGGTCATCATTGAAGCCGCCGAAATTGCAAGCCAGGTCGAAATCGTCAAATCCGAGGCGATAGCGCGCGCCGTCGTCGAGAAGCTCAACCTCACCGAAGATCCTGAAATCGTCGGGGGCGTGTCGTGGCAGGCCGCGTTGCACGACAAGCTGCGCGCGATCATCAGCCACTTCAAGCATGAAGAGAGCGATGGCGCCAAGGCCGAGGTCAGCGAGGACGACCTGATGCGCCGCACCATGGCCTCCTTCCTCTCCCGGGTTTCGGTCAACCGCGTCGGCCAATCCTATATCCTCGAGATCGGCTATAGTTCGGTCGATCCGTACAAGGCGGCGCAGGCAGCCAACGCGATTGCGGAAGCCTATATCAGCACAGGTCTCTCCGAGCGCGCCTCCGCAGCGCAGAGCGGCGCCAATTGGCTGGAAACGCGGCTGATCGAAGTCGGCCGGCAGGCTCGCGAGGCAGCCATGAACGTCGAAGCGTTCCGTGCCAAGAACGGCATCATGGAAATCAGCACGTCCTCGTCTCTCGATCAGCAGCAATTGTCGGAGATCAGCAGTCAGGCAGTTGCTGCAAAGGCGCAAACCGCGGCAGAGACAGCCAAGCTTGCCACCCTCAACCAGTTGATGGCAGGTGGCAAGGTCGAAGGCGATGTCGACGAGACGATGAACAACCCGCGCATCCAGAAGCTGCAGGAGGATCTCGGAGCCGCTACCATCAAGCTCAACAATCTTGCCGGCAGATATGATGCCGATAATCCCGCCATCGTCGCCGCGCAGCAGGAAATCGATCGGCTGAAGGGTGACATGCGCAAGGAATTCGACCGCATCCAGGCCGTCTACAAGTCAAATCTCGAGGTCGCGCAGACCCGCGAAAAACTTCTCGGGGATGAACTGTCCTCGTTGAAGGAAGCAGGAGCGGACAAGAATCTGGCACGGGTGGAGCTATCGGAGATGGAAAGCCGGGCAACCACCTATCGCCGGATGTATGAAAGCATACTGCAGCAGCTGATAGGGGCGCTGCAGAAGGAATCGTTCCCGCTCGGCAACGTCCGCGTCGTCACGGCCGCAGCGGTGCCGCTGGCAAAGACATGGCCGAAATCCTCGTTCGTAGTGCCGTTCACCGCCATGCTCGGCCTTGCCGCCGGGGTGATGGCCGCCCTTTTGAGGGATGGCCTGGATCGCCGCGTCAGTTCCAGCGAAAAGCTGCGGCGGGAACTGGGGATCACCTCGCTGGGTCATGTCCCCGTCTATTCCAGCCCGTCGTTCCTGCCTGGGAACATGGTGGTGGCAAATTCCACCTGGCGACGAACCATGCTGCCATTGAGATCCGTTCTCGACACGCCTTACTCGCAGTTTTCCGAGGCGTTGCGCGGCGTCAAGCATTCGATCGACTCCGCGTTCCCGCCGAACGCCCCCATGGTGGTCGGCATCACCTCGGTCGGCACCGGCGAGGGCAAGACGACGATCGCGACCAATCTCGCCCAGCTCTACCAGCACGAGGGCGCCTCGGTCGTGCTGGTCGATGCCGACTTTCTCAATGCAAGGCTGAGCTGCGTGGTGACGGAGTCCGGCACGGAATTCGGCATGGAGGCGCTGAGCATCAACGACGTGCCGCGCCGCTACGCCGTCGCTCATGAAGCCGGCCAGCTGGTCGCGAAGGCCGATCACGAGCCTTCGGCCGAGATCGGGCAGGCCCATGGTGGTGTTCCGGTCGTCACCGTCGACGAGACGGAAAAATCCGTTGCCGCTTTCCAGCGCTATGGGCATCTCCCTGCGCTGAAGGCCGAGATCGACCTGCTGAGGCGGCAATACAAGGTCGTCATCGTCGACATGTCGGCGTTCGAAGACTCGGCCGATACGCGTGTTATCTGTACCTATCTCGAAGGCATCGTCGTCGTCGTCGGGCAAACGAACAAGATGACCGTCGAGCGATTGTCGGACGCGCTTGCCAGCTTCGGCACGACGACCATCAACATCCTCGGCATCATTGCCAATCGCAGCCACGAGAAGCGCCAGCGCCAGCACGCCCGCTTTTTGCGACGCAGATCGGAAAATCGCCAGATACGGGCATCCGCAAGGCGCCTCACGGGCCATGCCGCGGGGCGTCGCCTGAAGGTCGTCGTCGGTGTCGCAAGCACCGGCCGGCGCGATATCCTGTCGTCCATGCTACCGCATATCGCCAGCCAGACCCGCAAGCCGGACGAGGTTATCGTCTGCCTTTCGTCGCCGGACGATATCGATCCAAGCTGCCTGCGAAATCTCGACTTTCCTGTCCGGGTGCTCATTTCCGAGCGTGGACTTTGCCGCCAGCGCAATCGGATCCTCGATAGCGTTCAGGATGCCGACGTCGTTCTTTTCCTCGATGACGACTTCCTGATGACGCCGACCTATGTCGAAGAGGCGGAGCGGCTGTTTCAGCTTCAGCCCGATGTCGCCATGTGCACCGGCACGATATTGGCCGATGGCATCACCGGGCCGGGTATCTCCGTTCGCGACGGCTTACGTTTGGTCAATGTCAAGCGAGGCCGCAGATCGGAGCATGCCATGCAGATTCGGCCGATCTACAATGCCTATGGCTGCAACATGGCGATCCGTATGGCAATCGTCAGGGCCGCCGCCTTGCGCTTCGACGAGAACCTGCCGTTCTACGGATGGCTCGAGGACGTCGATTTCAGCCGGCTGGTCGCCCATTACGGTCAGGTCGTCAGCGCCAGGCAGCTCGAGGGCGTTCACCTCGGGACCAAAGGCGGCCGATCGGGTGGTCTCCGCCTCGGCTACTCGCAGATTGCAAACCCGCTCTATCTCATGCGCAAACGGACCATGAGCGTGCCGCAGGCCACGATGCAGATCGTCCGCAATCTCGCGGCCAATCTCGTCAAGGTCTGGCGGCCGGAGCCATGGGTCGACCGCAAGGGGCGGCTCAAAGGCAACGTCATCGCGTTCCGCGATCTGCTGAAGGGCAGGCTGGCGCCGCAAAATATCGAAGCGTTGGAATAGTCCAGTGGCGCGCTCATCAGGTCTTGATCGTGTCGTCGTCATCAACGATCGTTCCGCGAGAATAGGCGGCGCATCGAATCTGGCCATCCTTTCGGCCGGCCTGCTGCAGGATGCGGGGATCGCCGTAACCTATTTTGCCGGCGATACCGCCGGCTCCGATCGGCCAGCGTCCGAAACCATCAATCTGGCAGCACAACCATTGATGCAGCAGAGCCGTCTGAATGCATTTGCCAACGGTCTCTACAATCGCCAAGCCTACACTTGCCTGAGCGATCTTATTTCGGAAGCCGATACGGAGGGCACCGTCTATCACGTCCATGGCTGGTCGAAGATCCTGTCCCCTTCGATCTTCCGCGCCCTATGGCCGGTGCGCGAACGGGTCGTCCTGCACGCCCACGACTATTTTCTCTCCTGTCCCAACGGGGGATTTGCCAATTATCGCAGGAACCAGGTCTGCCCCCTTACGCCAATGTCGATCGGTTGCCTGACGACGAATTGCGACAAACGCGGCTATCACGAGAAGCTTTGGCGTTCGGCGCGCCACCTGCTGCGGGAGCACTACTATCCCATCCGGCAGGTTGCGGCCAACATTGTGGTCGTACACCATCGCATGCTCGATTATTTCGCGCGAGGGCAGATCCAGCCGGCCAATATCGAAATCATCCGCAATCCGGTCGAACCTTTTCTCAGCCGTCCTTCCGATCCGTGGAAAAACCGCGATTTCTTCTTTGTCGGCCGGCTTGAACCAGAAAAGGGATTTGAAGATGCCGCGATGGCGGCGCGGCTTGCCGGCGTGAAGCTTTCCGTCATCGGCGACGGCGCCGGCCGGGCGCGCCTGGAGCGGGATTTTCCGGATGTCGCCATCCACGGATGGAAATCCAAGGAAGAGATGCGAAGCATACTTTGCCACGCGCGCGCCCTCGTCGTTTCATCGCGCGTGCCCGAACCGTTCGGGCTGGCGGCCCTCGAGGCCGTGACAAGCGGCATACCCGTGATTTTACCGGATACGGCGCTCCTGAGCGACGAGCTCGTGACTCTTGGATGCGGGCTGACGTTTCAAAGCGGCAAGGTGGAAACGCTGGCGAGCGGAATGCGCCGGCTTGCCGGCGACGATATGCTGCTGCGTATGATGAGCGTGAACTGTATCCGCCGGTCGGGTGACCTCGCACACACGCCGGCATCATGGCTGGACGCGTTGCTGGCGTTCTACGATGACGTTCTGGAACGCGCAAATGCGGGTAGCCTGGCCGCGAAGACAACGACAATCGGCGACTTTTCGGTCGTGGGTCGGCTGATCGATGAGAGGAGCTGACGCTTGTGGTTAGACGCCTGTTCGACCCCCTACGCCAATGGGACTAGCCCGATGCCCGCAGGGTCAATTGTCAAGGATGGGGGCAGCTGGCAGCCTCTTGGGAGAAGCATAAGAGTGGTGAGGGGTCTGAGATATGTTATCGACTTTTGACGACGTTGCCCACCGCGAGCGAACTCGCCGCGAAGTAAAAAGGGCGGAACGGTTCGGCCGCTCGAAACGCGTTGTCGACCTGCTTCTTTCCGGTGCAGGATTGTTGTTCATGGCGCCGGCGCTGCTTGTCATCGCGATCGCGTTGCTTCTGGTCGATGGCCGCCCCATCATCTACCGCCATACCCGCATCGGCCGTGACGGACGGCCGTTCGAATGCCTCAAGTTCCGCACGATGCGCAAGGATGCGGATCGGTATCTGGCGGAGCTGCTTGCCCGCGACGAGAAGCGAAAGCTGGAGTGGCTATCGACGCAGAAACTGACGAATGATCCACGCGTGCATTGGCTCGGAAAATATCTGCGCATGAGCAGTGCCGACGAGCTGCCGCAGCTGCTGAACGTCCAGCGCGGCGAGATGAGCCTTGTCGGGCCTCGTCCCGTCGTCGCCTCCGAACTCGAGCGCTACGGATCCAACCTCTATTGCTATCTGGGGCTACGGCCGGGCATCACGGGCCTCTGGCAGGTCAATCGTCGGGCCGACACCACCTATGAAGAGCGCATTCAATTCGACCTGGATTACTTCCACAGCCGTTCGATGCGTGCCGATCTTGCCATTCTCGTCAAAACCGTCGGTGTCGTGCTGCTCGCGCGCAATGAAAAAGAACGTCTTACCAAATGAAGAACGCGGCTACAGCGACCCATACGACAAGGCAAAAGATTACCAGCATCCATCGAAGGAGGTATTTCTGGGTCGACCTGCCCGTTTGTCCTGAGGCGATACGGTCATGGTTGTCGTCTTTCATAAGCGGCTCTGCGTGGTGTTTCATGACGATGGCCGGCAAGCTCCTCTTCTGTTGCCGAGAATTTCGATCGGACCCCGGTGTCCAAGGGAGAAGTCTTTGTGAAATGATATCGTATATTTCCAGCTTTTCCCGCTTACAGGCAGCGCTTCATTGCACGGAATCATGTCCTGAATGGGAACACTATACATTTTATCTGGTGCAAAGCTTGAAGCCATTGTCCAAGTTCACAGCATATTTCGCCTGGACTACCCGACCAGGCATCGTGAATTCTGGTTCTCGCCCACCTCAGCCTGTCGTGATGGTGCGCTGATGGACAGCCTCCCGCTTCATCCCAAAAGGACCGGTTGGGCCGCGCTGAGACATTGGCTTCGCTCCCGCATGCCATCGGTCGTCGGCGACGGAGCGTCGACGCTGGTTTCGAAAATCGTCTCGCAGGCCGTTCAGCTTCTGATATTCCTCGTTGCGGCCCGTGTGCTGGAATCGGCCGAATTCGGTCTTTATGCCTTCAGCTCCGCCATCGTGGTCATGCTGGTCGTGATTGCGGAAGGCGGGTGGGGCGAGTTCGTCATGAAGGCCGAATGCGGCGAGCGCGAGCTCGACCAGATCGGCACGATTTCGATCATTGCCGGCATGCTCGTGACCGTCGCGGGCCTGCTTGCAGCCGCCGTCGCCTGGCTCCATTTCGGCCGGTCGCACGAGGCGCTGCTTCTGGTTCTCTTCAGCTGCTGGTTCCTGCCATCGTCTCTTTATGCCGTCTATGACGGGCTATTGGTTGCCCGTGGCCTTCTGCGCAAGCAGGCCGCCATCCGCATAGCGAGCGAGGTGGCGGGACTTTGCGCGACCCTGCTGGGACTGTGGCTCGGGTGGAATGTGTTTTCGCTTGTGGCCGGCAGGCTCGTATCGCAGCTAGTCTGTCTGGGCGCTTCTGCAATCCTGCTCGGCTGGTTTCCCAATCCGTACCTGACCTGGCCCTTTGCACGCGAGGTTCTCGAATTCTCGCGTCATATCCTGTCGAACCGGCTGATCCTCTTTCTGCGTTCCTATTCGGGAACCTTGGCGATCGGCAGTTTTCTCGGTCTTACGGAGGCGGGGTATTATCGCGTCGCGGAACGCATCGTGGCGGCATTTTCCGAACTCATCGGCGAGCCGGCGCGCATGCTTGCCTGGACGCTGTTTCGCCGGTCGGCCATGGTGATCGGCGCCGACGGAAGGTCGGTTCGCGACGCCGGTTCATCCGCGACCGTCTTCATGACCGTCCTGATGGCGATTTCCGCGCCGATCTATCTCGGTCTGTCCCTGATATCGTCCGACCTGATCGGCATCGTGCTCGGTGAAAAATGGGCGCCTGCCGCGGCCCTTGTGGCTATCCTGTCCATGAAGCAGGTCCTTTTGACCCCGGGTTACGTCACCGAGGCGCTTCTGTCCCTGTCGGGCAATATCAGGCGCATGCCGCGAACCCTGTTGCTCAATGCGTTGGTTTCGGTGTCGCTCGTCCTGGTTACCGCGCCCTTCGGCGTCGCAGCTGCGGCCTGGGGCCAATGTGTCGCATCGCTGATCTCTTTCCTGACCTCGATGCATTTGCAGCAAAACTACGGTGGCCTCGGGTGGGGCCAGGTCATACGCAAGAGCGGCTATGTTGCGGTCGCCATCGCCTTGATGGCCATAGCCGTCTACGGGCTCGGCCATTTCGCCGAAACATTCAGCATGCAGCGCGTGCCGACGGTCCTGCTTCAGGTCGTCACAGGGGGAGCGATCTACATCTGCACGCTTCTCGCGCTGGAGAAGATGATTGGAGATACGGCCGCGGTCCTGTCGGTCAGGCACTGATGGCGGCCGCCGGCGTGCATGGATAAGGAGATGGAAGATGACAGCCTCGTTGTGGTCCGGTGCGCCATGGTCCAGTCATGCGCGTTCAGCTCTAAAGGGCGCGGTGCAAGCCGCCGCGCAGGGCTTCTCGCCTCTGCGTCTGGCCGGAGGACGGCTGAACTATCTTTCCCCGTTTCCGCGACGATTTACCGGTGCCTATGCCTCCTATGACGCCGCGATGGCGGCTGCCCGCAGGCGGACAATGGCCGGCTACGACCATGCGGAGATCGCAAGCGTCGCCTTCACCAAGATGTGCGAGGTGGCGCCGTGGGATTATTCCGTGCTTTTCTGGATGCGCAGCCTGCTGCCCGAGGTCGATGGCCTCGTCGATGCCGGTGGGCATATGGGAACGAAATATCGTGCCTTTCGTCCATTGTTGCAGTTGGACGATTCGTTTCGCTGGACCGTGTATGATCTATCGGCCATCGTCCGCGCCGGGCAAAGCCTTGCGGAAAAGGAAGGCTTGACGGGGCTGAGCTTCGTCGAACGGATCGAGGATGCCGGCGCGATGCCGCTCTTCCTTGGATCGGGGCTGATGCAATATCTCGATATGCCCCTGTCCGGTCTTCTGGCGCGCATGCCGCACCTGCCGCGACATCTGATCCTCAACAAGGTCGCTCTCCGCAAGGATGGCGCAATCGTCACGCTTGAACGTATCGGCAAGTCATATGTCCCATACCAGATGCGTAACGAGGCTGAGTTCATCGGCGATATTGCAAGGCTCGGCTACACGCAGGTCGATCGCTGGTCCATCCCGTCCCTGTCGCACGTCATCGACACTCACCCCGAACTGGGCCGCAGCGAGAGCGCCGGCTTCTATTTCCGGCTCGGCTAGCCTCGGTGAAGCAACAGGTCCGGTTCGCTCGCCTGTAGCGTGTGCGGGCGTGCGGTCGCGTGCCGCTGCTTGAGGTGGTCGGCGAGCCGGATCGACAAGGCAAGCAGCATCAATGTCGGATTGGCATGACCCGGCGTCGGAAATACGGAACTGCCGGCAACGAACAGCCCATCGATGCCATGAACCATGGCATCGGTATCGACGACGCTCGTTCGCGGATCTGTGCCCATGCGCGTGGTGCAGGACGGGTGAGCCATATCCATGAACGTGGCGCCGGCATTGTCGTCAGCGGCGATCCAATCCGGAAGTTGTGGTTTCGGCAGGCCGATGCGCGCGAACTCGTCGGCGATGGTCAGCGCAAGCCGTTTGACGCTGTCTGTTTCGCGCCTGCCGATCTTCCAGTTGATGCGCGGCAATGGCTGGCCGAACCTGTCGCGTCGATCCGTGAGCGTGACGCGGCTTTCGGAATCGAGTTGCTGTTCCGCCATCACGTCGAAACGCAGTTCGATCGAGCGGTGGGGAAGTCCTCGCTTACGGATGATGCGGTCATAAAGTCCTGACGTAACCATGTCCGTCGATTTCGCGACGGCCAGAAGGTCTTCCTTCACCGTCTTGCTCGCTCCCTTCGTCAAGCGCTTGAGCGCCGCCCAGGGGTCGTCCTGGGCATGGATCTGGACGGGATAGGCGGCGCAGTTCGTGAGGCTTTCCCATGCCTGGATCTCCGGGCTCAGGGACAGTCCTCGAAGATAGAAATGCGTCCGTCCGCCATGGTTCACGCCATAGAAGTTGAAGTGTTTTGCAACGGCATCGATATCGCGACCGGTAAAGCGGCAGAGCGAGGTGCGCGGATGGTCGCAGAGGTAGCGCCCCACGATGTCATGACCGTTGCCGAGACCTGCCGGCTGCACGGAATTCGATGCAAGCAGAAGGCGTGCATTTTCGATGCCGCCGCCGCAAAGAACGACCGTGTTTGCGTGGACGCTTGCGCTGCGGCCGTCCGGCCCCTTGAGTTCCAGCGAGGTTACCCTCCGGCCATCTCCGTCGACATTGATCCGGGTCACCGTGGCATGGGTCAGAAAGTCTATGTTCCCGGCCGTGATATCGCGCGCGAGGCGGCTGAACCGTGTCGGTTCGGCACGCGGATGACGCATGTGACTGAACTGCCAGAAGAACGGCTGCAGGAGCCGCTTGTTCAAACCGAGATCCTCCGGCGGCGAATGCAAGAGTGTAAAGAGGCTTTCGTCGTAAAGATTAGGCCCGAGGTTGAGCAGTTTGCCAGCGCGATCAATGGCCGGCATCAGCTGGCTACGCTCGATCGGCCAACCGGAAAGCGGCAGCCACGGCCGGCTCAGAAAATCGATTTCGGCAAAGGCGGCGCATTTGCCGATCCAGGTATGGCTGCTGCCGCCCAGCATGCGATTTCGCAGCTCGAATGCCGGGATATCGTTCAGCCATGCCAAGGCGCCGGTATAGCCCCGCCCTTCGGGCGTAGCTGCTGTCGAGACGAAAGGTTGCCCGATGCTTTCGACGGAATTCAATGCCTGAATCTCGGCCTCGTAATCGCTGCCGCCGCTTTCGATGACCAGAACGCGCATCTGCGTACCGGCGAGTTCGCGCGCAATCGCAATTCCTGCGGGGCCACCCCCGATGATGGCAATATCGGGATGCATTTCAATGGCTTCCGGCATTGATCTCAAGTCGTGGTTCATCATGGTCGTTTTCCATCCGCTTTTCCGCATTTTTACCAGCATCGCGTGCGCGCGGATAACTGTTCGATTGGCATAGGCGGGCCCGATATCTACCGATTTCGGATAGGTGTTGTGATCGTTCCGATATTGTTTTCAGTCGGATGGCCATGCTGAAAATCGCGTGTCCACACGTTAGGCTCCTACGCAAATGCCGCATTTCCTGGGGAGCAAAGAGTATGGCCAAAGTGGGGTTACGGGAGTGGTTGGCGCTCGCGCCGGTGTTTGCCTCTGGAAAGCTGGCGCGATACAGCGACGAGACCGGCGGCCCGCTGGGGCGTTTCGAGGCCGATTTCTGTGCTAAGTTCGGCGTCAGGCACGCGCTTACCATGAGTAGCGGAACAGGCGCCCTGGTTTCGGCACTGGTCGCCGCTGGGGTCGGGCCGGGCGATGAAGTGCTGGTGCCGGCCTACACCTGGATCGCGACCGCCGCCGCGCCTCTGGCGGCCGGCGCCGTACCGGTTCTCGTCGATATAGACGATACGCTCACCATGGATCCGCAGGACATACTGCGCAAGATCACCCCGCAGACGAGGGCAATCATTCCCGTCCATATGTCGAACATGGTGTGCGACATGGATAGTATCATGCGCATCGCCCGCGAGAACAATCTGGTGGTCATCGAGGACGCCTGTCAGGCCGTCGGATTGCGCTACAAGACCAAGCGGGTCGGCACGATCGGCGATTTCGGGGCGTTCAGCTTCAACCAGTTCAAGAACATAAATTGCGGCGAAGGCGGCGCGATCGCGACCAACGATGCGCGGCTTTTCGCGCGCGCCCGCATGTATCACGATATCGGCTCCATGTTTCGCGGTCACCTCGACAATGCCAACGAGCCGCCCATGCTGGGAGTGAACTTCAAGGCGAACCAGATCCAGGGCGCAATGCTGAACGTCCAGTTGAAGAAGCTGGACCCGATGATTGCCCGCATGCGCGAACGCTACGATGTGATAAGCGAGATCTTCTCCAAGAACGGCCGGCTCATGGTGGGTCCTCACAACGATGTCGCCAATGCCGCCGGCCTTCACGTCATTTTCGAGACGTCGGAAGAGGCCAAGAGATTTGCCGAGGAAAACAGGCGTGGCGTCTACCGGCTCTTCGATTCCAGCCGCCATGTCTATACCAACTGGCAGCCGATACTGCAGCAGCGCACCGGCCATCCGGCGATGAATCCGTTTCACTGGACGGATCGCAAGATCGAATACACGCCGGAACTCTGCGCGCAAACGCTGGACATCCTGAAGCGCACCTGCCGCATCAGCCTTGGCGAGAACTATCCCGTCGCGCTGGTTGCTCATATCGCCCGGAAAATGTCACGGCAGGCCAAATCCAAGCCCACCGGCCTCTTCTACGCCACGATCTAGCATGGAGACGATCGGCCCTGACGTCATCGATGTCTGGAGCTGGAAGCTCGATATGCCGCCGCCGGATCTCGGCGCCTCCACGGAATTTCTGTCCGCCGACGAACGCACCCGGGCAAGCCGCTTCGTTTACGACCGGGACCGGTATCGCTTTGTCGCCGCAAGGAGCGGGTTGCGCCTGATCCTGGCAGGCTATCTCGGGCTGTCACCGCAATCGATCTCTTTCGATTATGGCGCCAACGGAAAACCATTCATAGCGGCATGCGGAGCCTGTTCGATCCGCTTCAATCTCAGCCACAGCGCCGATCTTGCCGTGCTTGCCATTTCCGATCGCTACGAACTCGGCATCGATATAGAGGAAATACGCTTCCTGAAGGAAGATATTGCAAAATGGTTCTTCTCGCGCAGGGAATATGAAACGCTGCGATCCCTGCCGGCCGATTGCTATCTGGATGGCTTCTATCGTTGCTGGACACGCAAGGAGGCGTTCATCAAGGCGCACGGGGCGGGGCTGTCGCTACCGCTGGACAGCTTCGACGTCGCCTTCGACAAGGCGGGCGAATCGCGATTGGAGCGCCTGGAGGGAGATCCTGACCCATCCGGGCACTGGATCGTTCTGGATCTTGCGACGCCGGTCAACTTCGCCGGCGCGGTCGTTGCCGCGACCGGAGGGCACGATGTACGCCTGCGCTATCGCGACGACGACTTCGGTCAGATGGTCAGCCTGGCATCCACGATATAGCGCCCGTCCGTGGCGTCGAAATGGTGGCAACCGCGAAGCCCCGCCTTGAAGGAGGGTGTTATCGTTCGGATGCAGCGCTCGCGATAATCGTCGTGCGTCAGCGTCTCGATCTCCATGATGTTGAGTCCGTAACCATAGACGCCGTGGGAATTGTGCTGCGAGGGCCGCAGGAGCCGCCCTCCTTGCGCGAAGATGCGTCCGGCGCCTCTGGCCCCTGTGCTGCCGATGACAACCGGATTTCGCTTGTGCGGCTTGATCCCGGTCAGCGCCGGACCATCGACCTCGAACAGATAGAGCTCGCTGCAGTGATCTTCGTAAGCGTGGAAATCCGAAAGGTTGGTGAACAGCCACCATCTGCCGTCATGACGGATCAGAATGCTGTCGGCGGGCGACTGACCCTCGAAGGCCGTGGCATGAAGTTCCCATTTCAGCGGAAACTCGCGGCAGCGCCAGATCTCCAATCGCCGGGCCTGATGCGTTTCCGGTATCATGAAGATCTGGTCGCCGTCGCGAAACACGAATGGATAGGACAGATGATAGGGGCGCTCCAGCGCCACCCCCACAGGCTGGAGCGCATCGCCGTCAAAACAGCCGACGGCGATATGCGCCTTGCGGTCGCCACGGGCATAGGCCTCGTAGAACAGATAGCATTTGCCGTCGTGCTGGAAGAGAAACGGATCGGCCTTGATGCTGCTGCTGGAAGGAGGGATCTCAGTCGCCTCGCTCGGATCGAAGTCGTCGATCTCGCCGTGTCCCGTATAAAGGGTCCATATGGCGGAATCGGCGTGGAGCCTCGACTTGATCGCCTTGAGCGCTACGGCCGAAACCGAGCCCGCGACAATGCAGCCGTAGCGCAGAAGCTCGCCGAACGACGGCGCGTGCCCATGTGCGGCATCGGCGCTGGCGGGCAGGTCGAACCGCCGCGTGTCCGCCAGTCGCGCCAGTTCACGCATCAGAAGCGTAACGCTTCGTTCCCGCACGAAAGCGCTCAATCTCGTTGCGCTTGGCTTGATATTGAAAGCCGCTCTTGCGATCTCCACCCGGCCCGTGCCGCCGCATTTCGCGTAGAGGACCAGATCGGCGGTCGGAGCGTGAGCAAGCACCTCCGCATATCCGAACCAGTCCGCCTCGGCCGAGCGCTGGTCGGAGAAATTGAAAGCCCATTCTCCAAAAGGCAATGCGGCGATCGCATCGTCCGCTATGCCCTTCGGCGTCGTGCGGATGACGAGATCGAGCTTCAGGCGGCTCAGGAATGATCCGGTGATGCTGTCGGCGGTGGACGAGGCGTCCGCCTCGATATCATAGCAGTCGATGAAATGGCGGTGGCTGTTGAAATACTTCGGCGAATAGGCGGGTTGACGGGCAAGTGCCCGGGCCTCCAGCCGCGAGCTCCAGGACAACAGCCTCGAGGTCCTGTCTTCCTCGAACGGATGGGGATGGGTGAAGACCGCGGCGAGCTCCAGCCAGGGAGCCGCCAGAATCCGGTCCAGGATCATAAGTTCCCAATTCTCGAGCGCGCGTCCGCGAGCGACGAGAATGCCGACCCTCAATGGCTTGGTCTCGTTCATGACTGCTTCCCCTTATGGCTTGGTCACAGGCCATTGCATCGATCTAGCCGCCGGCAAGTTTTCCGGAGAGGGCCGACGCCAGGTCACGGATACCGGTGCTGGTGAGCGAATCCTCATGCCAGCCATCGATATCGACCACCGGGCAGTCGTCGCCGATCGCATCGCCCCAGCCGAACCGCAACTGGCGCGCGCGCGCATGCGTTGCGCTGCTTCGAAGCAGGACGACGCTGGGATCCTTTGTTTGCGGCGGCTTGTAGTGACGTGCTGCCGCGACCAGCAGCTTGGTCACGGCTTCGTTCGCCTCCTCCTCAGGCGAATACTGCCCGGCCTTGACGCCGAATATCCGCAGAAGCGACAGCGAAACCTCGAACTCCTTGAGATAGTCGATCAGCCGGATGCGGCGGGACAGGAGCTTTCTGGTGAAATAGGCAAGGCGCTTGCGCCGCCGCTCCCGGTTCCACTGCCTCTGCTCACGCTTCGGCAGGGAGGCGAAATATCCCGGAGCCCATGCATCGATGATTGCCGTAACGCCGACGTCCGTGCCTCTTTCCCGCAATTGCCGGCTGACCTCCATCGCAAGGACGCCATTGACGCAGAGCCCGACGATGGCGACACGCCCAACGGTCTTGCCGATCTGCATGGCATCTATCGCCTGGCTGGCGATATCCTCGATGCGCAGCCGATCCAGCCCCTTTGCCAGATCCGCGTGGAACATATTGACGTTGTGTACCGAAACCTCGTCCGGCATCGCATTGGCTAGGCGGTAATACAGAAACGGATGGTTGAGCGTATAGACCGCGCCGATCCCCGTGCCATGCTTGCAGGCGATCAGCTCCCACGGATTTACCGCTTTCGCCGGGGGTGCCGACGCTTCACCGACATCAAAGATCGCAGCTGCAAAGCCTGCAAACGTCGGCTGCTTGAATAGAAGCTGCAATGTCGGTGCAGCATCGAATCTTGCGCGTATTTCCGATAGGAGCCGTAGCGCGAGAAGCGAGTGGCCGCCGAGTGCGAAGAAATCATCATCCGGGCGTATTTGCGGAACCTGTAGGACCTCTTTCCAAAGCCCAGCAAGCGCGTCCATTCGCGTATCGACCGGCGTCGCGCTTGCGATGGCGCCATCCATCGGCGCAGCCTTGGCGGAAGCCGGCGTCCCCCGTTCCGGCGCAACGAGCGAAGAAAGCGGCGCCTCAGGGTGTTCGAGAGCGATTTCATAAGCGTCCTTCCATAGCTGCAGGAGGCTTTCGATCGTGGCGGCTTCGAACAGGTCGGCATTGTACTCGATCGACATGCGCCAGCCGGTCGGCCGGCCGATCATGATGAAGCTCAGATCGTAGATGACGCCGGGAGACTGCGAAGGCGAGCTGATCAGCTCGAAACCGCCATAGCGGCGATCCTCGAGAAAGGCCTTCTGCAGGTTGAAGTTGACGGAGATCAGCGGGTTGCGAGCCGGATCGCGCACCGGGTTGATGAGTTCGACGAGCTTGTTGAACGGCATGCGCTGATGGTTCAGCGCGCCTTCGATCGTGGTGCTGACGCGACGAATATGGTCGGCAAAGCTGACGTCGGAACTGAAATCGAAACGCAGGACCAGATTGTTGATGAAGACGCCGATCATGTCTTCCAGATCGCTATGTTCGCGCCCGGCGATCTGCGAACCGAACAGGACCGTCGGGGCCTGCGTCAGCCGATGGAGGGCTGCGCTCAAAACGGCCGCTCCGAAGCTGTATTGCGAGACGCGGTGCGCGCGCGCGGCCGCGTCCATGCGATCCGTGAATGCCGGCGGCTGCGCGATGGAAAGAATGTCGCCGCGATTGGTTTTGATCTGCCCGCGCGGCAGATCGGGTGCGACTTCGAAATAGGGGGCACCCAGCAGCGTCTCGCGCCAGAAGGTCTTCTCCGTCTCGAAGCCGTAGCTCTGCAGGTATTCCTGCTGCCAGAGGGCGTAATCGCCATACTGCAACGGTAGCTCGGGCAGGACCGGCGGCCGCCCTGCGTCGATCGCCGCCGCTATTTCACCGACTTCGCGCCCGAGAACGCGGATGGACCAGCCGTCGAAGCAGCTTTGATGCGCGGTAATCAGCAGAAAGCCGCGCTCGTTTTCAGCCATCAGCAGGGTCACGCGCAATAGGCCCGGTATGGAAAGGTCGAAGGGCGCTTGCGCCGTCTCCTCGCCAATCGACAGGATTCTTGCCTGGCGCTGTTCCGGCGGCATGCCGCGGAGATCGATCACCGACATCTTGAAGTTGACGTCGCTGATAGCCTGCTGGAAGGGCTGGCCGCCCTTTTCGATGAACCGCGTTCTCAGTATTTCGTGGCGTTGAATGACCTTTCGGAAGGCCGCTTCAAGCGTCGCAACCTTGAAGGAGCCGCGGATCTCCCACCGAACCGCGACATTCAGCGCCGGATTGCCGGGATTGAGCTGATCGAGGATCCAGCAGCGCAACTGCGTCTGCGTGCACGGAAATTCACCGATGATGCTTGGTGCGGCAACCGAACCGCTTGGACTATTGTCAACCGTACTCATAGAGCTGCCCCCAGGCCGCGGCGTGCGCCGTTACGAAAATCACGCAAGGATGGTGTGTGTAGCTGGACGGGATCGGACGGAACCTCCCCCTGGCTGTCGGCGAAGGCTGCCAGCGCGGCAACCGTCGGATGGCGCAGCAGATGTTTTGCTTCCAGCGGCAAGCCGTTGTCGCGCATGCGGGCGGCGATGCGGAAGATGGTCAGCGAATCCGCACCGAGCGCATAGAGATTGTCGTCGATGCCGATATCGCTGAGGTTCAGAACATCCTGCCATATCGTCAGCAGCCGCTGTTCCATCTCGGTTTTCGCCTGGACCTTGACCGGTGCCGCCTCACGCTGCGGTATGCCGCGTTGCTGCAAGGTTTTGCGATCGAGCTTTCCGTTGGCGGTATGCGGCAGCTCTTCTTCCATCACCCAGAAGCTCGGCACCATATGCGCCGGCAGGTTGGCTTTGGCGTGGGTCGCGATATTGGCCGCGGACGTCTCGTTGCCATTTGCGTTCGGCACGATGTAGCAGACCAGAGAGCGATCGCCCTTGGCGTTTTCGGCGACCACGACGGCGCATTGGCGTACACCTTCGGCCTTGGAAATGACGGCCTCTATGTCGCCGAGTTCGATGCGGAAGCCGCGCAACTTGATCTGCTGGTCGCGGCGCCCGAGCAATTGCAACGAACCATCCGCAAGCCGCCGCCCGACGTCGCCGGTCTTGTAGAGGCGCATCGGCCTGCCGACGGCAAAGCAATGCGGGATGAAGGCCTTTTCGGTCAGATCGAGGCGATCGAAATAGCCTTCCGCCAGCCCGTCGCCGCCGATGTGCAGCTCGCCGATGACGCCGATGGGCGCGATATTCTCGCTCTGATCGAGGATGTAGAGCTGCGTGTTGGCTATCGGATGGCCGATCGTGATCGGCTGATCGGCATCCGTGACGCGTTGCAACGACGACCAGATCGTCGTTTCCGTCGGCCCGTACATGTTCCAGAGCTCGCCGCCGATCGCCAGCAGGGAGCGCGCCAGTTCCTTGGGCAGGGGCTCCCCGCCGCACAGCATCTTCAGCGTCCGCCGCTCCTTCAGGCCGGCCTCGACCAGCATCTGCCATAGCGTCGGCGTAGCCTGCAGCACCGTGGCTTCGTGTTCGCCAATGAGCTTGACCAGAGCAAACCCGTCCTGAACCTGGCTACGGCTGGCGATGACGACTTTCCCGCCCGTGATCAGCGGCAGGTAAAGTTCCAGGCCGGCGATATCGAAGGAAATGGTCGTGACCGCCACGAGCGTGTCGCTCGCATCGAATCCAGGCTCCCTGGCCATGGAGAGAAGGAAGTTCGTCAGGGACCGATGCGAGACCTCGACGCCTTTCGGCATGCCGGTCGAACCCGAGGTGAAGATGATATAGGCGGATGCCGTCGTATCCACCGGCAAGGTCTTCAGGGGAAGGCCGGTCATCGAGCTGATCGCCTTGGCGTCCTTGTCGAGCCGGATGACGGGAGTCTGCGCGGCGGCGAGCCGGGCCATGTCGTCGCTGTCGCAAAGCAGGCCGCCAATGCGCGCGACATCCAGCGTCTGCCGCAGGCGTGGCTCCGGATGAGCCGGATCCATCGGCACATAGGTATGCCCTGCCTTCATGACCGCGAGGAGCGCGACGATCATGTTCAGCGAGCGTTCGACCAGTATGGCGATGCGCTGACCAGGATCGGGAATTGCCATCTGGAGGTAGAGGGCGAGCTGGTTTGAGCGCATTTCCAGCTCACCGTAGCTGATCGTCTCGCCATCATGCTGCGCAGCGACGGCATTCGGATGTTCGGCCGCCCGCTTGGTGAAGAGCGAGAAGACGAACTGATCGTGATCGTAAGGCGCGGCTGTCCGATTGAGATCGTCGATCAGCCATGACTTCTCCTGCGCGGACAGCAACGGCAGTTCGCCGACCTTGCGCTCCATGTCGTTTGCCAGTGCGGCGGCCAGCGTCGAGAAGTGGCCGATCCATCGTTCGACCGTCGCGCGATCGAAGACATCGGCGTTGTAGTCGACGTCGATGCGGATATGGTCGGACGCCTCGATCATGTTGAAGAAGAGATCGAAGTTGGAGAAGGCTTTCGCGTTCGGCTCCATCGTCGATTTCAGGTCGCCGAACGTCGAGCCGCCGGCCACGCGCTCGAGGTTGAACTGGATTTCGGTGAGCGGCAACCGCCTTGGATCGCGTTTTGTATCCAGCTTGCGCACCAGGGTGCCGTATGTGTAGTCCTGATGCTCGAAGGCCTGGAAGACCAGTTGCTGCGTTGCCTTCAGATGGGCGGCGAACGCCTCTGCCCGCAATACCGATTGACGCAGCGGCAGCAGATTGACGCAATGCCCGACCAGGGTCCGGCCATCCAGCAGGCTTTGTCCGGCCGATGGAATGGCGATGACGATATCGTCCTGACCGGACAAGCGCGATATCATTACCTGCAGCGTGGCCAGCAGGGTCGAAAACAGCGTGGCCCCCGATTTGGCGCCTTTCTTCTTCAGAGCCTTGTAGACGTCGGCGTCGATATAGCCGGTGCAGGTTCCGCCTGCGAAGCTGCGATATTCCGGACGCGGGCGGTCGAGCGGCAGGTCTGGCAGGTCCGGAACGGTCTTGAACTGATCCAGCCAGAACTGCTCGGTTGCCTGGGATTTTTCCGGCCTGGGAGAAAGATCCGTCGAATAGGTGGCGAAGGAGAGCGCCGGCTCAAAGTGCGGAGCATTGCCCGCCTTGAAGGCTTCATAAGCCGCCGACAGCTCTTCGACGAACGTGTTGATCGACCAGCCGTCGCAGATGATGTGATGGGCCGTGAAGACCAGCACATGTTTTTCAGGCGCCAGTTTGACGATGCTCGCGCGAACAAGCGGGCCGTTGATGAGATCGAATGGCGTATGGGCCTCGTCGTCCACGAAGTCGGCCAGGTCCTTCATGTCGAAGCCTTCGAGGATCGGCAGATCGAGCTTGAAGTCCGGAATGAACTGGAAATGCTCGCCGCCGCGGTCGAAACGAATATGAAAGGCGTCGTGGCGCGCAATGACCGTGTCGAAGGCGCTCTTGATGGCCGCCTCGTTCAGGATCCCTTCCAGCGTCAGCGAGAAGGACTCGTTGAATGAGCAGGACGCCTCGTCACCCGCCTGCGCCGCAAGCCATATTTCCGTCTGGGCTTCCGTCAACGGCGCGGACAGAGGCTTTGCAACGGATGCCGACGCCTGCTTCGGAGGGGCGGATAGCTCCTCTCTTGCCGTGAATATCCCCACGGCCTGCATGGCATCGAGGCTGTCGCGGAAGGCTTTCGCAATGAAGTCGAAGTCATCCTCGCTGTGGGCCGTCGTCAGGAAGCAGGGATAACCGTCCTGGATATGGACCCCATTCAGCCGCATCTGGGCGTAGAACAGGGCTCCGAGCGGATCCTGGCTGGAAAAGTCGGTCGCGAACCAGCTCTTGTAGCCGTGAACGACATCGGCAATGCCGCGCCGGGCAAGATCGGCCTTGATCTCGGCAACCATCGCCTGCGTCCGCTCGGCGACACGGTCGTAGAGAGCGGCTCCCTCTCCCTTGATGTGGTGCAGCACGGCGTTTGCGGCGGCAAGCGTCAGCGGATGGCGGACAAAGGTGCCGGCAAAGAATGTCGGGGCCGTCATCGGAACGGAACTGTCGCCATAGGCCCAGTGGCCGCCGTCGAGCGCGTCCATGAAGCGCGGGCTGCCGACAAGCACGCCGATCGGCATTCCGCCGCCGACGACCTTGCCATAGGTCGCCATGTCGCCCTTGATGCCCCAGATCGCCTGCATGCCGCCCGGATCGACGCGGAAGCCGGTGACGACCTCGTCGAAGACCAGCGCGAATTCGGATCTGGTGGCGATGTCACGCAGTTCCAGCACGAAGTCTCGCGGCTGCAGTTCCGGATGCCGGCTCTGGATCGGCTCGATGATGACCGCGGCGATATCTTCGGCGTTGGTGCGGATGAAATCGAGACTTTCCGGAGCGCCGTAGCGCAACACCGTCATGTTGGACACGGATGCCATCGGGATGCCGGATGCGACCGGAAGCGCGATCGGCTTGTCGGCGCGGTTGCGGCCCTTGACCAGAACCTCGTCGAACTGGCCATGATAGTCGTTGGCAAAGACCACGACGCGGTCGCGGCCGGTGACTGCGCGGGCAAGCCGCATCGCCGCCATGACAGCCTCCGAGCCGGTATTGCAGAAGGTGACGCGCTCATGACCGGTGATTTCGGCGATCATCCTTGCAACGTCGCCGGCAAGCGGCGTCTGCGGGCCGATGGCAAATCCACGGTCGGCCTGAGCCTTGACGGCGTCGATGACGAAATCGGGTGCGTGACCGAAGGCGGTCTGCCCGAAGCCATTGACCAGATCGACATATTTATTGCCGTCGACATCCCAGATATAGGCGCCCTTGGAATGGTCGCAGACGATCGGGAAGACCATCTCCTTCCAATCCGCCCGGAAGCCCGACGCGGAACGGGGGTCGGCCAGATGCCCGCGATGCTCCTGTGTAAAGCTCTTGGACTTGGCGTTCTTGGTTTCATAGGCCTTGGTGAGGCTGGCTATGAAATCCTGCTTGGCTGCGGAAATCTCCGATGCCACGCTCTTCGCATTCGGGCGGTATAGCTTGATGCGTTCGGTGCCGAAATCGCTTTCGGCGGCTGCAACGGGAGCCGGTGCGCTTGCCGCAGCCTGCGGCGGCGGCACAGTGGCCGCGATCGGCGTCGCGCCCGGGGCCATCGGGGCCAGCGCAGCCTGGGGGTTGCCCTGCATGGTCTGCAGCATCACCAGCTGTTGGGCAAACAGGGCTTGCGCCATCTGGATCTGGGATTGCATCACGGTGGCGAGATCCGATGCCGCAGCCGGCATCGATGCGACCTGGGCGGCCGGCGGCATGGTTGCGGGCGCTATCTGCATGGGCATGGCCGGCATCGGCGCGGCAGCGACTGGAGGGGCGGCCGGCACGGGCTCAACCGCCTTGACCGCTTCGGGTGGCATTTGCCGATCGAGATAAACAGCCAGATCGGCAACGGAAGGGATGTCGCTCAGCAGTTCCCGGAAGGAGATCTTGACCTTGAAGTCCTTCTCGATGCGCTGCGCAAACTGACCGACGAAAAGCGAGTCGAAGCCAAGTTCCAGGAATGTCGCCGTCCGCTCGTCCGGTCCCAGCGTTTCGCCCGACATGTCGCTCAGCAAGGTCAGAAGGGCGGTTTCCAACTGCGGCAGGCGGCTGGATATGAGAATTGGTGCTGCAACGTTCATCGCTCGATTCTCCTCGGTGAGGTTGACGTCAGAGACTAGGGAATCGCTTGCCGGGCGACTCTCCGCGTTGATGCCGCCGTTCCGCGTCGATGCGCGACGTGCGGAAGGGGGGGCATCGATCCAGTGGCGTTGTCTCTGGAATGGATAGGTCGGCAGGGACAATCGCTGCCGGGCTGCGGCCGGGAGAGCCGGCCAACCAAGCCGGCAGCTCGTCATCCACAGCTTGCCGTGGGCTTCCGCCAGAGTTTCGGCGGCAGCGGAGGCCCGGTCGTGTTCGGGCAGGGATTGTATGACGGCCGCAAGATTGTCGCGGGCGATGGTTTGAGCGGCGAAGACCGACAAGGTGCGCCCCGGCCCGACTTCCAGAAGAACGGGTTTGCGATCGCGGCACAGCGTTGCGAGCCCATCGGCAAAACGGACGGTATCGCGGCAATGCATGGCCCAATAGCCGGGAGAGGTGGCCAGTTCGTTGGTCTGCCAATCGCCGGTGACGCTCGAGATGAAGGGTATGGTAGCCGTGCCGTAGGTGACTTTCTCCGTCTCCTGGCGCAGCGCCAGAGCGGCATCCGTCATCATCGCGGAATGGAAGGCGTGTGACGTATGCAGCCGGCTGAAGGCGATATCGGCAGCGGACAGCGCCGCGCAAACCTTGTCGATGTCGCCAAACGGGCCGGAGATGACGCAGAGCTTCGGGGCGTTGATCGCGGCAATCTCGACCTGGCCTTGCAGATAGGAAGCCGTCGTGCTCGCGTCGGCGCGTACCGATACCATCGCGCCCTGTGGCTGATGCTGCATCAGTCGCCCGCGATTGGCGACGAGACGCAGGCCGTCTTCGAATGAAATGACATTGGCGAGCGTGGCGGCAACAAACTCGCCGACGCTATGACCGATCATGGCATATGGCTTCACGCCGCGGCTGAGCCAGAGCCGGGCAAGCGCATATTCGACCAGGTAGAGACAGGGCTGGGCAATCCGGGTTTCGCGCTGCTCATCGGCAATGGCCTGCGTGGCGGAGCCGGTGTGGCAGATGTAGTCACGCAGATCGAGCCCAAGGGTCATTTTCAGGAGCTCGGCGCCACGGTCGATCCAGCGGGCAAATTCCGGTTCGGAGCTGTAGAGGCCGGCGCCCATGCCGACATATTGCGCGCCCTGGCCGGGAAACATGAACGCGATGGGTGGCTGATCGGCGGCGGCGAACGGCTGATAGCTGTCCGTCGTCAGCTTGACGACCGCCTCATCGAGGCTTCCCGCGGCAACTGCCAGCCGATGGCCGAATTCGCGTCGTCCCGTTTGAAGCGTATGGGCGAGCTCGGCGACCGAGAGCTTCGGGTTCCGGGTGAGATAATCACTCAGATTGACCCGCATCCTCTCAAGGGCGGGCCTGCTGCGCGCCGAAAGGGGGAGGATGTAATGACCTTTTACTTCTTTCGACGTAGTCGAGGGATGAGGAGGTTCCTCCAAAACGATATGAACGTTCGTGCCGCCTACGCCGAAAGCGCTGACACCGGCTCTTCGTGGTGCCGGGCCCTTCGGCCAGTCGATCGTTGTTGTCGGGATGTAGAAGGGACTGCCTTCGAGCACGATGTGTGGATTGGGTTGCCGATAGTTCGGCATCGGCGGAATCTTTGCGCTACTCAGCGCCAGCGCCGTCTTGATGAGACCTGTGACGCCGGCGGCGCAGTCGGTATGGCCGATGGTGCCCTTGACCGATCCAAGCGCACAGCTTGCCGTTCCCGGTGCATCATGTGCGAATGCTCTCGTCAGTCCGTTGAACTCAATGGGATCGCCGAGCGGCGTGGCGGTGCCGTGGCATTCGATATAGCCGATCGACGAAGGGTCGATGTCGGCATTGGCAATCGCCGCCGCAATCGCTTCCGCCTGCCCCTCCACGCTCGGCGCGGTGAAGCCCACCTTGTCGCTGCCGTCGTTGTTGATGCCGTAGCCGCGAATGATCGCGTATATGTGATCGCCATCCTGAAGCGCATCCTCATAGCGCTTCAGGAGAACGACACCGGCTCCGCTGGCAAAGACCGTCCCCGCGGCATCGGCGTCGAACGGCCGGCAGGCGCCATCGGGCGATGCCATTCCGCCTTCCTGATAGAGGTAGCCCCTCTTTTGCGGGATCGTGATCGAGACGCCGCCCGCGAGAGCCATATCGCAGCTGTAGGTGAGCAGGTTCTGACATGCTTGCGAAACGGCCAGGAGGGAAGTTGAGCATGCCGACTGCAGCGTAAAGGCGGGGCCGCTCAGGTTGAACTTATAGGCGACGCGCGTGGACAGCGTGTCGTTGAGCGCGCCGACGAGTTCATGGAAGCTTCCGATCTGGTAGTTCGAGGTGAACTCCTCCGCCTTTGCGCGGTCGTGCAGGACGTTGTTGATCAGGTACGTCGGCATCGAGGAGCCGGCGAAGACCCCGATCGGGCCGGCATAGCGTTGCGGATCGTAACCGCCGTCCTCGAGCGCCTCCCAGCATATTTCCAGGAAGATCCGATGTTGCGGATCGGTGATGGCAGCCTCGCGCGGAAACATGCCGAAAAACTCGGCGTCGAACATATCGGCGCCTTCGAGATGCGGCCTTGCGGCGACGTAGTTGGGCTGCGCCCGCTCTTCGTCGGTGAAGGCGTCTTCGATCTCATCCGGCGAGAACCGCGAAAAGGCGTTCTTCCCCTCAAGGATCAGTTGCCACAGCTCACCCACCGAGGGGGCGCCTGGAAAGCGGCCGGACATGCCGATAATGGCGATATGACCGGAATTCTGCTCGCTCTGATCTTCATTGTCCTCGAAATCACGCTCTTCGTCATTCTCCGGGTGATTCCGTTTCATAAGGAGCTCCTGCGGATGTGAGAGATTGCCTTTTTCTGCAACGCCGCACGCTGAGCGGCGGCGGCGATGCGTGTCGGGCCAGGCGCCCGGCCGTCGAGATAAAGCGCCAGTTCCCGGATCGTCGTGTGACGCAGCAATGCAACCACATCGATCGGCCGACCGAGCGCGTCTTCGAGACCGGCATGAATTTCCATCAGTTGAAGGGAGGTGCCGCCGAGGTCGAAGAAATTCCTGTCGAGATCGATGCTGGCCAGTCCCAACGCCTCTTGCCACAGACCCGTCAGCAGCTCTTCGGTCCGGCTCCTCGGGTCGGACGGCCTTGCCTGTGCTTCGATCGGCGGCGGCGGCAGCTTCGAACGGTCGACCTTGCCGGCCGCCGTCAGCGGCAGGGCATCGACGATCACGGCGGCGCTCGGGATCATGTAGGTCGGAAGGGTTTCGCGCAGCGTGGCGATGACGCCCTGCACCAGATCGGCGCCCGCTCCGATATGACTTTCCTTCGGGCAGAGATAGGCGACGATGCGCTTCAGGTTTTCGCCCTGTATGTGGCAAAGGACGATGCCGTCGGCAAGGCGCGGATCACGCCTGAGCGCGGCTTCGATCTCGTCGAGCTCGATGCGCTTGCCATTGATCTTGACCTGTCTGTCGCGCCGTCCCTTGAAGGTGACGGTGCCATCGGGCTTCAGGCAGGCCACATCGCCTGTCAGGTAGAAGCGCGTCCGGCCGTCTTTCGTGTCTATGGTCACGAATTTCTGATCCGTCAGCTCCGGACGCTTGAAATAGCCGATGGCGAGGCCGTCGCCCGATATCGCCAGCTGGCCCTCGATCCCCGCAGGAAGGATGCGCAGTTCCTCGTCCAGTATGGCGATGCCTGTATGAGCGATGGCCTTGCCGATCGGCAGTTCGCCGCCCGAAAAACTCGGCAGGACCTGGAAAGCCGTAGCAAAGACCGTCGTCTCGGTCGGGCCGTAGGCATTGGTCAGCTTGCAGCCGGGATGATGTTCCAGAAAGCGTCGGGCATGAACGGCCGACCCCACGTCCCCCCCAAAAAGAATATGGCGAAGCCTCGGCAGGGATGCTCGGGCACGATCGGCAAAAAGGTTGAACAATCCCGTCGTGAGGAAGGAAATGCTGACATCCGTCGCCCGCATGAAGTCGCACAGGCGCGAGATGGAGAAATCGGTGTCAGGCATGATTGCCAATGTGCAACCATTGAGAAGTGCGCCCCAGATTTCGAGGGTCGATGCATCGAAGGAGATGGTGGCGGTATGAAGAACGACGTCGTCCCGGCGAAAATCGATATAGGTCTGATCAAGGACGACACGGGCGATGCTGCGATGGCAGATCATCGTTCCTTTGGGGCGGCCGGTCGAACCGGATGTATACATGATATAGGCGAGATCGCCGCCATTCACGGCGATGGCCGGTGCGGCCATCCGTGGTTTGCCCGCCATTTCGGTTATGATGGCATTGGCCTCGATGACCTTGCCGTTCATGCTCGGGATGCGGCTGAGCTTGTCGCCATCGTCCGTATCGACGAAAATGACCTTCGGTGCACATTCGCCGATGACAAAATCGAGGTGCTCGATCGGAAGGGCAGGGTCAAGCGGAAGGTAGGCACCTCCGGCTTTCAGGATGGCCAGGGTGCAGATGATCGCATCAACGCTTCGAGGCAGGAAGAGACCGACAATATCGGCCTTGTGGACGCCGATGCGTATCAGGTGCAACGCAAGCGCATCCGATATGCGATCGAGATCGCAGTAGTTGATGCGGGTGTCGCCATAGACGAGAGCTGTTGCCTGTGGCGCAGCCCGAGCCTGGACGCGCAGCATTTCATGAAGGCAAAGGTTGCAATCGTAATGCATAATGGCTGCGTCATTTGCTTCTGCTTGAGCATCACGGTCAATCATCATCGCTCTCCGGGTTGTCCTGCGACTTGCGACGACGCGAAATGCTTCATCGCCCGTTGCAGAATTTCATGCTGGGGCAAAAGCACCAGTTGATCATTGGGATAACTATTCTCACCATCGAAAGTCGTAGGTTGTAGCGGGCCGTAGCCATTTTGCCGGAAAGGCCGGATACGGCCGCAACAACTCGGCCGAAAGCATTATGCGTGGCAGCGACGGCACCGGCATGAGACATGCCAAGCGCAGTATCCGCATGAGCAGAGATTGAGATGAAGTGCTGCACAGGCTGGAGGCAGGCAGCTAACGGAACTGATAGGCTCTGACGTAATCGACGAACATGAAGGATGGATCGGCTGCAGCCATCTTCGTTACACCATCGACGATACCGAGGTCGATGAGAACATACATCGGCTGGCGATGCTCCGGTAAGGCCTTGGTTTTCCAGACGAGGTTTCCATCGAAATACATGCGTATGAAGTCGGAATCGATCTTCACCCCATAACGATGCATATCGGTAGGACTTGCGGTAGCAAATACGTTGATGCGGGAGTAGGCGGAATCGTGCTTCCCATCGCGATGCCAGACATGCACCGTCGATGAGTAGCCACCCGGCTTGTCGCCGTAATATTCGATGACATCTATCTCGGCGGTCGCCTTTGACCGGTCTTTGCCGATCAACCAGAAAGCTGGCCAGACACCAGGCCCGTCCGGTAACCGCGCCTGCATCTCGAAGTAACCAAATTGTTGGGAGAATCCATTTCCCTTCGGGTCGACGGAGGCAATCAGGCCGGAACGCCACATGCCGACTTCATCGCGCGCGGCGGTAATGCGCAGCATGCCGTCCTGTATCGCAAAGGGGAAATCGCCGCTTGGATTGGAGAAGCGGGCGCCGCCGAAGTCACCATTCCATGGAGTATGGGAAATCCAACGTGTGCCAGGCCCCCAGGCCGAGATACTCAGCTCGTCGAAGGGATCCTCGAAGGTCAGTGTCATGCTGTTCAGATCAAGTGCATCCCCGGTATCACCTGCGCGTGCAATCCTTATGTCGCAGATCGCAACCAACGCCATGGCAGCCGACGCGCGAAGGAAGGCGCGACGGTTGTTCATGCGTTTGCTGCAATGTAGTGGCGAGAAATGATCCATGCTCGGAAGCATGAACGCAGTAGTAAGCACGGTATAGAACGTATTTTGGCCAATAGGTCCCCCAAAAGGATTAGAGATGGCGGAAATACAGCTATAGGGCAGCATGGTAGCTTGCGGCGGTCATGAGGCGGAACTGCTGGACTCCCACACATGTATGTCATGGGGCTTGTAACATTGATCGTTGGCATCGCGACGCTCACTGCGCCTGTTCGATGGTCGTTCATCATAATGACGCTATCGACGGTGTTTGGAGCTGCCGCCGCGTTCACAGTCCCCGGCCTTGGCGGCGCATCGGTGCTCGTGCCGAGCCTCTTTCTATTGTTCTTCGCCGCGCGCCTGTTCGCGGCCTATGGGGAAGGGCCCTTCCTCGCCGCTCTGGCTCCGTGGCAGCCCGGCTTTTTCCTGCTGGTCCTGACGGCCTTCGGTGTCTTCACCGCGATCTTCTTCCCAAGGTTGTTTCAGGGCGTGACGCAGACAATGACGGTGGAGCGCTCGATCGGTACACACAGCCTCATCGCTCTGGTGCCGCTGCGTTTTTCCTCCAATAACATTACCCAGACGGTCTATGCCGTCGGCGGCCTCATCTGCTTCATTGCCACCTTTGCGTTCTTCCGGCGGAACAATATTCCCGCGACTTTTATCAACGGCGTGCTGGTCGTCGCGAGCATCAATCTCGGCTTTGCGCTTGCCGATATCGTCACTTACTTCACGCATACGGATTTTTTGCTCAGTTTTGTGCGCACGGCCAATTATGCGCTCCTGACCAATGCCGAAAAGGGCGGGCTGAAACGCATCTCGGGGACATTTCCCGAAGCCTCGGCCTTCGCCGATTTTACCCTCGTGCTCTTCTCGATCGTTACCAGCCTGTGGCTCGGCGGCATTCGTTCAGCCGTGACGGGCACTATCGCCGGCCTGCTTTTGGTGGCGCTGATCCTGTCGACATCGGCGACGGCGCTCGTCGGCCTTGCCGTCGTCCTGCCGATCCTCTGCCTGCAGTCATTTCTGGCCGCGCGCCATGAGCCCGGCGCGGGACGACCCGTTCTGATCGTATCCATTCTTGCCAGCATGCCGCTCGTCATCTTCTTCGTTCTCATTGCCATGCCGGATCTCGCGCACAATCTGCGCGATTTTCTCGACGAGATGCTCTTTTCCAAGGCCGACAGCCAGTCAGGACGCGAGCGCTTCATGTGGAATGCCATGGCCTACCAGGCGTTCGTCGACACGAGCGGCTTCGGAGCAGGCCTTGGAAGCGCCCGCGCCTCGAGCTTCGGCCTTGTCCTTCTATCCAATATCGGCATCTTCGGAACGTTGCTCTTCGCCGTATTTGTCGGCCGGCTTCTGATGTTCGACACGCGGCCGGCATATCTGCCGTCACAGCAGGCTGCCGTCGTGCGCGCTGCGAAGGCCGGCCTCATCACCGTGCTCGTCTCCGCGGCCACCTCGGGGACGGTCTATGACCTTGGATTGATGTTTTACATCCTCGCAGGCAGCGTTTCTGCGCTTGGCGCCAGCACGCAGCGGGTGCGGGCCGGCTACCGCCCGGGATTGAGCGCCGCCGGAGAATTGAGATGAAGATCGTCGTCTTCAACGTCAAATACAGTGAAAATCTCGGAGATGGGCTGCTGGCGGAATGCGTCGAAGCCGCGCTGGCGAATGGTGCTGGCGAGATCGAAGTGGAGACGATCGATCTTGCGGGGCGCGAGGCTTTCGCGGCCGGTCATGGCGGGCGTCGGCGCTTGGTCCTCGCGCTGCTCCATCGATCACCCGCCATCGTCCGGCGACGGCTTGTCCGCCTTGGGCTTGAGCGCAGGTTGCGCAGGCTTCGCAGCCGATGGAACGACAAGATTGCGGCTGCAGACGCCGTCGTGATCGGCGGCGGCAACCTGTTTCAGGACGACGACCTCAACTTCCCGCTGAAGGTCGGCATGGTGCTCGATTGCGTCTGCCGGCACGATCGGCCCCTGGCGATTTATGCGGTGGGTGTGAGCAAGCACTGGTCGGAGCCGGCATACGACCTCTTTGCGCGTCTGAAAGGGGCTCGGCTCGTTCATCTTTCCGTGAGGGACGGCTTTGCCCAGGATAATTGGCGCGAGCACTTTCCGGATGGACCGGACGCGAAAATCGTGCGGGATCCTGGATTGCTGATCGACGGCTCGCCATTGATCGAGAAACCTGCCGCATCCGCCAAGCGTCAGCTGACCATCGGCTTGTGCGTGACCGATCCCCTCATCCTGCATAGGCACAGCAACGCGCCGGCCTCCGCCATTCCCTTTTCCAGCGTCGACGCCTACCGGGACTTGATCGGGCTGCTCCTGGACGACGGGCAGCGCGTGCTGCTGTTTTGCAACGGGGCCAGGGAAGACCAGGCTTTCGCCGAGCGCATCCGCCATTCGGTCGCCACGCACCGGGCTGTGGAGCCCGGTGCGCTGGATATTGCCGGGCGTCCGCGGGTTCCGATTGACCTGATCCGGACGATTCAGCCGCTGGATGTGATCCTAGCCCATCGGCTGCATGCCTGCATCGCTGCCTATGCGCTCAGAGTCCCGCATGTCGGCTTGGGCTGGGACGGGAAGGTCGAAGGCTTCTTCAATTCCGTGGGGCGTGAGAATTACTTCGTGAAGGATGTATCGCAACCGCCGGGACGCATCGCGTTGCTGTTGAAAGCGGCGGAGAAGGAGGGGATAGAGGCACTTCGACATCACGTCATAATTGCGGAAGCCCGGGCTGGAATCTCGAACATGCGCCGCCATTTGGTTGGACCCGACCAGTGCGCCATGTCGGGTATATAGTCCTTACGTCGCAGGAAATACCGCGAAGGCATAATGTATGTCGAATATAAGTAGCTGAGTTGCTGCTCCTTATACATAAAGCTTATATCAACTCTCCATTGAATTCGATAAAACTCCGACAAACGGCGGTTATCGATTTGTATCGAAGACATTGCCGAATTTTTATGGTATTGAATACTTAGAACTCACGAAAAATCTTATTTTTGAATGGCCCTTTGACCATCGAGATATGCTTTTGGGTTGAGGGGTGTCGGCATGGCAGCGCATATTTCGATCGAACATATTCGAAGCCTGGGCGGTGTAGCGCGGACCTTTGGCGCCGGTAGCGCCATCTGCGACTATGACAGCAATGCACCCCGCCTTCTCTTTATTTTGGAGGGGTGGGCGGCACGCAGCAAGATGTTGCCGAACGGGACACGTTTCGTAACGGAATTCGTCCTGCGTGGCGATATGATCTCGACCTCGCTGACGGCGCTGTCACGAGAGACCGTGCAGGCGATAACCAACGTGACGGTGATGGTCTTCCCGGACTTTACGTCTCTGCCGAAGATCGACACGCCGGCCTTGTTCTATCGTATTGTTATTGCTGAATTGCTTCGATATCAGGCGCGTATGTCTGAGCGTTTTGCCAACATAGGCAGGCGCGATGCTCTGGAGAAAACCGGTTACCTGTTGCTTGAGCTCGGGTCACGCATCGGCACCTCGAGAGACTATGCAAATGCGGAATATTTCGATTGTCCCCTGACGCAGGCGGATATCGGTGATGCCGTTGGGCTGTCCACGGTTCACATAAACCGCGTTCTCAGGGATATGCGCGAGGCGGGTCTCCTGTCCTTCCGCAATGGCATCGTTGCTTTTCTCGATCGGCCGCGTCTTATGGACATTGTCGACTTCGACCAATCCTACTTTGATACAACTATGATTTGAACAATGCATAAACTCCATTTCGGATAGAGTTTAGAAGAATTCCCGCAATCAATATTTCAATTTACCATTAACATAGGTTAATGCGTAGAAAAGAAAAATAAGCAATTACTATGGTAAGATAAACCTAACACGAGGGGACTGATATGAAAATGAAAGAAAATCTTAGCGTTACGCGAATGTCATGCTCTTTGAATAGAGTAAATACTCAAATAATTACAAGAAATACAAAGGCCATTTTAAGAGTTGGGGGTACCGGCCATGAATGGACAATCGCTCGTAAGTGAAAAATTTACCTCGGAAGCAGGGGCACGCATTATTTCGGTTCGGACGTCCGATACCCTGAGGCCTTTCATCGCATCCGGCATGCCTGGCGTCGATGAATGGGAAGACTATGTCCTTCTTATAGATTCCCGCGCCCTGGATCGCGAGTGCCTGTCGAAAAGCCTCACCGAATGCGACGGTGCCATGCACATCGTCACGGTCGGCTCGCTCGACGAATGGCAGATGCGGAACATGCAGGTCATGCCGTCGGCAATTCTTTTCATGATCGGCGGTCGCAAGGTTTCGGACGCAGACGTCAGCGCGAAGATTTGCGCGCTGGTCGAAAGATTTCAGACAAGCCCGGTGATCGTCGGTGCGGACGGCGATGAGCTTGCGCAGCTGCTGCATGCGCTGGAATGCGGCGCCCGCGGTTACATCCCGACGAGCGTCGGAATCAAGGTTGCCGCTGAAGCTGTCGCACTTGCTCGCGCAGGCGGCGTCTTTGTGCCGGCAAGCAGCCTTTTGGCCGCCAAGGAGGCAATTACTCCCGTGGCCAGCCGAAACTGCTGCCTCGACAGCCTTTTCACCCCGCGTGAAGTCGTGGTTGCGGAAGCGCTGAGGCGGGGAAAGGCAAACAAGATCATCGCCTATGAGATGGATCTTTGCGAAAGCACCGTCAAAGTTCATATTCGCAATATTATGAAGAAGTTAAACGCGACGAACCGGACAGAAGTCGCCTATAAAATCCGGGAACTCGTCCGCTAGCCGTTCCATATAGAACGGTTGTCGAATGCGGGAATAGGACTGGCAGGAGCCCGCATCGCCATATTTTAGCGTTGCCAGCCCCGGGGGAAGTACCGGGGCGGACCAGCCATATAGAAATCAGCGGAACCACTGATGCTATAGCGACCGATCGCTCGGCAGCTGAAGGCTGATTTTGCCGATTGCGGAGATGCAAAGCGCGCTTGCCCTCCGAAAGATCGCCACGAACCCGTTGAAAATCCTGGGATTCAGATCGCCATGCGATAATCCGCTCAATTTCGCCGACATGGCCATGCCATGCGCTCGGCTTGCGTGCGCACTCGCGACGCATCCGAAGGGGATGAGGCTATCGCCTGAAGCAGCTGCTTGACGGTGTTTGCGGGAACGATGGCGCCCCCGACGGATTCCAGATCATCCGCGATATCGAACCTCACCGGCAAACGGCCTTCATGGGCCGGATCAGCGCTGGGCTATCCGGAGGGATGCGATCTCCGCCGGCTTGTCGTCGATGATCGCGCTGACGGTCAGCAGGCCCGGACGGCGCAATATCAATGGCGAAAATACAAGACTGGCACCAACCACGACATTGATGGGGATATCGCTCGTCTCCGCGCTATCCGTCAGATCCTTCTGCTCGTTGAGCTGGTCCGGATCCAGCCGCTCTTCAAGGAGCGGTTGGCGGTCTCCTGGCGCGACGCAGCGCAGAACGATCGAGCGATACGGCTCCGTCGCCAGAGTGATGAGATTTACGTGCACACAGAATTTGGGCAGGGAGAAGGGGAATTCGGGTAACATCAGCACGCCGCTATAGACGCCGATGAAGCTCAGCTTTTCGCCGATTTCGGTGCGAACATCGTCGCAGAAGATGCAATATCCATAACGCATGTGCTTCAATCATCCCGTTCAGTGTTGGCGCGGGCAACAATGGTGCGGATAGCGCGCGAAGAGCTCCAGGAAACGACCCCGCCGGAGCAAACGGGATGAACGGCCGCCCGGGTCTCGAATTCGGAGACACGGTTGCCGTTCGTCAACATTGTGGGATCGCGGAGCTCGATATGGATCTCTTTGTCGAGTGCCCAGGCCAGGTCCGCGATCGAGCGAAGCGGAAGCTCCCTTTGTCCGCAGAGGTAGCGGTTCAGGTCCTTCCGGCTGACGCCGACCAATTCTGCCAGCCGCTGCTGCGAAAATCCTTTCTCCGACCGCCTTTCGAGAATGGCGGCAACAAGATCGCTGCGAATGTTTGCGATAAAGCGGCTCGCCGCACGCGCCCGCGCGCCTATCTCAAACCGAAATGACATCGTCCGGGTTGACTCCCTCAACGCACAACGCATCACCCACGCCAAGCTCACGACGTAGCCGGCGAACTTCCAGCCGATAGCCGCGGTAAAGATCATAATCCTTCACATGGTCGGCCCAGTCCCCGAAAACCGCGACAAAGCAGTCGCGCTTGGCAAACCAGCCGAATATGCGCAGATCCACGGTCTTCAGTTCCCAGACTGCATTTCGTTCGGGGCGGATTGCCCGGAATTGTCTGGAATGAATGAGCGGCTTACCCGAGACAAACGTGAAAAAGAGAAAGTCTAGCTGTTCGATGGGGCTGAGGACCGCACCGAGCGACGATGGTTCGTTTCTGCTTACGCGTTCACCCAACCAATCTGCAAAGCTTGGGGTAGCGAAAAGCAGCCGCTTAGGCAGCTGCCGTCCATCAAGCTGAATCTCAACTTTAACGATTGCTTCGGATGAGACGAGACTGTCAAACGTAGTCATGCCTGTCAACTAATCCATTATAATGTGGCGCTCTCTCATTGAACCTCTCCGAGGGTAGTATGAATTGCCGCACACTTGGATTGTATTTATCTGGCTCCCTGATGGCTTAGTGCCCTTAAGCAAAGAAGAGTATAACCGATACGCCCGACCGATACATGTTTCATCTGCTACTCATTTTGAGGTAGGTCTTTTATATTTCATATTATCCCTGGTTACCGTCCTAGTACGAACGGTTCTCTTGTTCGGCTCTCCTCCAGCGGCTTATTAAAAAGGTCGAGGGCGGTGAATGGTCGCTTGCCCCGTTTTGGAGAACAGGGAGGATCACATGAGGACGTTTGGAGCTCTCGCGATTTTGCTGGCAAGTACGTCTTTGACGCTTGCCGGTCCATATCCACCGCCACCGGTCGAAAATGACTCGTTCATCGGCCAGGTGGGCGCCTTCAACGGCGCTTTCGTCAGCCAGAATAGCGGCAACAACCAGGCGCTGACCTTCCAGGACGGTGTTGGCAACTTTGCAATTACCAACCAGAATACCGCAAAGTCCAATACCTCCGATATCTTGCAATTTGGCTCCGGCAACTTCGCGGTGGCTGATCAGAAGGGCAAGACCAACGACCAGAGCACCCTCCAGGTCGGCACCCTGAATTTTGCTTCGACCCTGCAACGGGATGGCGGCGACAACAATTCGACGATCGGCCAGTTCGGTTTCGGCAATTCCGCTTTCGCCGATCAATCCAAGGGCGATAATACCCAGAATACGCTGCAGGTCGGCGGACTGAACTTCGCCTCCACCGACCAGACCGACGGCAAGCATGGCGGCAACACGTCAAGCACCATGCAGTTCGGCTGGGGCAATGGCGCCATTGTGGGCCAGGATGGCGGCAACAACGACCAGACGACGCTGCAGGTGGGTGCCGGAAACTTTGCCGCCACCTCCCAATGGGGCGTTATCGGGCCTAACGGCAATTCCTCGTACACGGCGCAGTTCGGCTGGGGCAACATATCCTTTGCCGATCAGTCGGGCGGGAACAACTCGCAAGACACGTTCCAGGCCGGAGGGCACAACTTCGCCGTCACGGGCCAATCGTCGTTCTTTGGCGTGAACAAGTCGGCCACTGCCCAGTTCGGCGTCGGCAACACCGCCTTGACATCCCAGATCGCCAACCCGCTGGGCTCGAACAACTCGCTCATCGTACAGGCCGGTTATCGCAACACGGCGATAGCATCTCAGTCCGGCGTGCAGAGCGCGTTCCCGTTCGGAGGTTCCAACTTGCAGGGAACCATCCAGATCGGTTCGGGAAACTATGCGATCACCTCTCAGACCAGCTCGAGCGCACTGACCAATACCTCGGTTACGGCGCAGTTCGGCTATCGGAACGTCGCCGTTACGAGCCAACACTGAACAGGCAGGAGGAGGCGAATGCGAATGTCCGCCTCCTCCTTCCAAGCGGTTGAGCCATCCGTATGCATTGGGCTCAACCGTTGGCGATCAGCATGCAACCTCCTTGCGAAGCTTTTCTGCCTTTCTGCTCTGTCGTTCACATGCGCCGCTCCCGCTTTTTCGCAAGCGGGGGTCGCGTGCCTGATCGCGGCAAACAGGAAGGATGCGTTTCTTGTCGTGCAGGCGATCGTAAAGTCGGCAACGGCGGTATCCGGTACCTACAGGCTGGTTCTCATCAAGCGCAATGCGTCGGGCACGAGCCAAAGCATTCAGCAAGGCAATTTTGAGTTGCAGCCAGGTTCGGACGGGCTTCTCGCCACCACGGTGGTCGGTGCACCGGCGAATACCGAACTGAGTGCAAAGCTATTGGTCGAAACCGATCGAGGTGTCTCACAATGCGGATTACCACAATGAAACCTCCGAACGGCAGGAAATTGATGTTGGGTGTCGCCGCGGCATTGACTGTGCTGATGGGGCAGGCGGCAACGGTATGTCGGGCGGAATCGGCCTATGTGGTTCAGATACCGGTCAACGTAAAGACGACCGTGACGTTCAATAGCGCACCGCCGCAACAGCAGGCGGAGCAATATCGGCCTTCGTTTAATTTCCAGGCGCCGGGGGGCGTGGGAGTACCGGAGGCTTCAGTTGCGGGGCATGGCAACAACATAGCTCAAACGCTGGAAATAGGTATCCGCAACAGCGTGTATCATCTTCAATCCGGAGCAAACAACATCTCAACGGCCGGCGTGATCGGCAGTTACAACAATGTAAACGTGCTGCAGGCCGGAAATAATCTTCGCTCCAACGTCGTATTGCTGAATGGAGCAGGCCTGAATGTGAGTGTTCTTCAGCCTGCCGGTTCCGCGCCCGTCAATGTACTGATCGCGCGGTTGCCAGGCGGTGGATTGCTTATCAAGCGTTGAATGGACGCCGCAGCGTCCGGAAGCAAGAGAGAGGGGAATGGCAATGATGATGCGTATGACGATGATCGCAGTAGGCCTGGCTGCAACAGCGGCAATGCCGGCGTTCTCGGGGCAACTGGTCTATCAGCCGACCAACCCGACATTCGGCGGAAATCCTTTGAATGGCTCATTTCTTCTATCGACGGCACAGACACAGGGCGCCGGCGTCAAATCCGGCCAGCAACAGTCACCGGATCTGTCCGGTCTCAACAGCGCCCTGGGCAACCTCGGGAACATAAACGAAGGGGCGGGTTCCGGCGGGTCGTCTCCGGTTATCGTGATCGAGAGCGGCAGCCAGGTGCCTACCAATCCCTAAGCCGAACTGATTGCCTGAATGTTCAATTCTTTGGGGGCGATTCATTCGTTAAGCGATGTCACATGTCAATTTTCCCCTTGCCGCCATTCTATGCGGACTAGGCCTGAGCGGCTGCGCTGCTGCAGGCAGTAATCTTGATCCGATGAGTACCCCGGCGACGCTCATGCCGGCTACCAAGACGGGCGTGGCGCTGGAAAGTCTGCCGCAGCCGAAGCAAGCGCTCGACGTCGCCGTCTATTCGTTTCCCGATCTTACGGGGCAAAACAAGCCCAACGAGAACTTCGCCGAGTTTTCCCGCGCCCTCACGCAAGGCGGCGCGCAGCTGCTGACCGACGTCCTGACCAAGGCCGGCAACGGCAACTGGTTCAATGTCGTCGAGCGCACCGACCTTCAATCGCTATTGCAGGAGCGGCAGATCATCCAGAACACGCGGTCGGCGGTCTATGGCGCCAAGGCCGGCGGCATACCGCCGCTTCGGTTTGCCGGCGTGCTGCTTGACGGCGGCATTGTCGGTTATGACTCGAACGAGACGACCGGCGGCCTGGGCGCCAACTATCTGGGGATCGGCGGAAACACGCAGTACCGCAAGGATATCGTGACCGTGTCGCTACGAGCCGTGAGCGTGAGCACCGGGCGCGTGCTGGCCTCCGTAAGCACCACGAAAACCGTCTACTCCGTTCAGCTTCAGGGTTCGGCCTTCCGCTTCGTCGGCGTCGACCAGTTGCTTCAGATCGAGGGCGGCATTACGCGAAATGCGCCGACCACCTTGGGGGTCCAGGAGGGGATAGAGCTTGCCGTCTATTCCCTGATCTTCGAAGGCGTGAAAAACGGGCTCTGGCAATTCAAGGATCCCGCAGCCGGAGCAGCATTCATGCGGTATCTCGACGAGCATCAAAGGGCGATGACCTACAAGGTGGACGGAAACGGCAGGCCGATCGGGCCGGCCGTCGATCCCCAGCAAGTGAGTGCTACCCAGCCAGCCGTCGAAGCCGCATCGAAGCCGCCCGTGATCGTCAGCAAGCCGAAAAGCTCATGAGGGCTAACGGTGTTGGATCGCTTTCCGGCAAATGTCGGATTGGGCGTTTTCAGGCCCGCAGCTCACGGTTTCGTTTTGTGTGCTGCCGCTCGAATCCGATTTGTTCAAGGACTTGGCGGCCGCTCCCTTTTCGAGATTGTTGCTCTTCCTGATCGGGACGCGTCCCTTCACCTGGGGTATACGGGTCTCCGAAAATCCGGAATGGCGGATGATGGATTGGTCGACGGCAAAGGCATCTGCCGGACCAAGCACACCGGCAAGTATGACGAATGTGGCCGCAATGACTCTATGGGAGTGTGTCATTTCGATGTTGCTCCTGGACCGTAACAATGGGCCGACTTTGCGCTATCGGCTGCGGAAATTCCGCCAGCGAAACTCTCGAGTGGTTCAGCTTTTCAAAGAATATCCGAACCGCTCCATCTCTGTACTTCCACGCAATTCCGCACGAAAGGCCGCCGTGCCCTTTTCCTGGAATTGCTCCAACCGCAAGGCCACCGCCCCAGTTCCATGTTCGTTGGCGGTCGCCAGCCGCTATGCAATCACTATCCGATATTCATGGGCTGATTGGCGAAGTGATGACAGGCACCCGTGCATTCCGGCAGGCCACTTGTGACTATTTCAGTGTCCCACCGTTCCGGCGCCCACCGTTGGCAGGCGATTGTCCAGAGGACCTGGCGCCGCCCGCTCGGTGACCCCGCTGCCGACACTGGGAAAAACGCTGCTTGCCAATAGGGCTTGCGGCCGCGCATGGGGCGGTCGCTTCGGCCTATGCGACGGAGTTCGGCTATTGGCGGGTGGTGGCTGGAGCGCAGGTACGATTGACGTCTCCGGAAGCTGCTCGACAAAGGCAGGATTCTCGTTCACGGCAGGAGCCTGCTGTAGATAGCTTTCGCCAAATACCACACTCTCGCTTAGTGCGAGTACGGTGATCAGAGAATAGCCTGCAATGATGATCGGCGCCATCTGAATTTATTCCTTGCGGGTTACAAATATAAAACTCCGCCGTTTTCCGATTAAAACAGAAAACTGAAATGTGATCTAAATTTTATTCTATAAAATGCGCTTTAACTCGCGTTTCGTTCGACATTATTGCTCATATATTATAAAATTGCAAACCAAATCGTGGAGGGGATCATGCGCCTATATTGGCAGACGACTATGTGTTGTGTCGTTTTCTTGTTTACGCACGCGGTTGCATCCGTGGCATTCGGTGCCGACAATAGCGGGGTGACGCCGCAGCCCGATCCTCAGAAAGGGGCGGCCGAGCCCGGCAATAGCAACAGCAACCCGGCGCCGGCGGCATCCTCAAGCCCGCCGGTGGCTCAGCCCGGCGGTCCGCAGATCACCGAACAGAAATTCGAAGCGTGGACACTGCAGTGCAGCACCGACAAGTCGATGAAGCCGCCCTGCCAGATCGTGTACAGGTTGACCTCGCCGGATCAAAAGCAGGTATTCATGGTAATCAGCATGGCGCGTTCCGCGGAAAACAAGATCGGTATGCAGATGGCTCTTCCACTCGGCTTTTCCGTTCAGGCCGGCGTCAAGATCGCGTTCGGCGGCAAGTATTCGACAATGGCAAAAGTGTCGCGATGCACGACGCAAGGATGTCTGGTGGAAGGCCTGTGCCCTCCCGGGATGCTCGATGCGCTGATGAAGGAAAAATCAGGGAAGGTTTCCATCCGGATGATGCAGGGAAATATGGCGGAGCTTCCCATATCCCTGGGTGGTTTCAACGCAGCCTACAGTGCGATGATCGCGAACAACGGGTGATGAACGCGCCGATCGGTAGTTAAATAAGGTCGCATCCTTCAAATGATAACCAATCGGTAGTCGGCATCGCTTCTTTTTTGGCAGATGGATTGGTGTTGAGTGACCAAGTTTGGAAGCCATTGCTTATCAAGCGTGAAGACAACGTTGAGCTGAAATTCGTCAGGTTGCCTTGAAATCGATTTGTCTGTTCAGATCTGCAAGCTTGACCTCTATTAATGAGGATAGTTCCTCGTAGATATCCCATTCGTTAATGATCTTTCTATCACTTGTAGTGCCTGTGTCTTATGCCCATTACCTAAAATCTTGATTTATTTGTCTCGCTCAATTCCCGTAATATGCCATACAAGAGATGGCCATATAGTTACGTCGTTCCGCTAGGAGAACATGCGTTTCCGCTTCATTCCATGGATGCTTCATCGCTGAACCTGTTACCTCAATTTCTTTCGATCTTGTTTTCTTGCTCCTGTCGGCGATGTCTATGGGTGACACGAGAGGGTCCCAACTGTTCAGGATGAACCCTTTCGTGCCGTCAGTGCGCGCTTTTGCCCAATCCGATGCCCGAGGAAGCACCGGTGACGAGTGCGGTCTTGCCGTCCAATCGGAAGGAGGGTGTCCTGGGGAGCGGTGTGGTCATGGCGTGGGT
>NZ_JBNWDS010000020.1:0-70790 GCF_053521765.1 Rhizobium sp. A37_96
GTCATCCGATGCTGGCCTCCACCTGGACAGCATTTTGAATCACAAAACCGACCGGACGGGAATCCCCTCAGATTCAGTTAAGCAATGAAGCGCTCTAGCCTTCCTTCCGCCACTGCGTTTGGCGAGAGATTTAGGCTGTCCCCTCTCCCCGCGAGCGGAGAGAGGGCTAGGCTTAGGAGCAAGCGGCGTCTCGGCTTTACTTATCCGGCTCACAAACACGAAGGCGATGGCCGTCCGGGTCGAGCACGACGAAGGTCGGACCGAAATCCATCGTCGTCAGTTCCTGCGCGATCGGCAGGCCCCGCGCCTTCCAATCCTTGTAGTGCTTTTCGACGGCGCCGGCTCCTTCGACCATGAAGCCGAGTTCGCCGCGATTGCCGATAGCCGAGGGTTGCGGCTCGACGCTGCTGCGGCGCCAGAGGCCGAGGTTGAAACCGTTATCGAGCGAGAAGGCCACGAAATTCGGCGAGGCAAAGGTGGGCTCGCGGCCGAGCAGGTCACGATAGAACGGCGTGCTCTCGCCAGGATCCTTGACGTAAAAGATGATGAGGTTTGGGCTGGTCATGTGGATATTCCTCTCATTTTGGGTGGATATAAAGTCATGCAGACGCGGTCCGGCAGACAGACGATGTCTGCCGGTCGTGAATTTGCTGGTGGATGGCCGGATGCTTATGGGTAAGCGATGTTAAGACGCGTCACGGCGGACCGATGGCGCTTTCCGCGCTTCAGGCTCTTGATTTTGCATCTGTTTTGATCGTGAAACCGCTGCGCAAGCCGCAGGATGATGCCTTAGCGCATTCTGTCTTCCTCGCGATACGCAGCATGCCCGTCGAGAAAGCCCAGATCGCGGATCATGAAGTCCGGCGCCTCTTCAAGATCGAGGCGATCACGACGGCCGACGAAATGCCGATGCGCAATCCGCGGAAAATCCTTCAGCCATGCAAACGGAGAAAGACCCTTGCCTTCCTGCGCCGCGATGACCGGGCGATGCGCCTCTTTCGTGACGATAAGAACGTGGCTTGCCATGATCGATCCTCCTTCCTGCTTGGATGAAGATCATCATAGCCGGGCCTACTGACAGTTTATGGCAGTAGCATCGTGCGCGCCGGATCAATCGTGGGCAACGCCCTCCCGGGCATGCCACTCCCGGGCGAGAGCGACGCGGCGGCGTGGATAGCGTGCCTCCAGCACGGCGAAATCGACGACGCGGTCGGCGCGGAAATGCCGATAATCCTGGCGCAGCTCGCACCAGGCCATGATGATGCGGGCGTTGTCGAAGTAGCCGAGCGCAAAGGGCCAGATACGCCGGGTGGAAATCGTACCGTTCACGTCGCCATAGGTCAGCTGCACCATGCGCTCGGTGCGGATCGCCTTGCGCATGAGGGAAAGATCGGCCCTGTCTTCGGTGATGCGCCGCGTGCCGACGACCACCGCCGCCTGATCGACCGCCTCGCGCAGGTCGGCGGGCAGCACGGCGGCGATCTTGGCAAGCGCATCGGCGCCGGCCGCCGCCAGCCGCGAATCGGTTGCGCGCGCCACCCATCTCGATCCCAGCACCAGCGCCTCGATCTCGTCCTGCGAAAACATCATCGGCGGCAGCATGAAACCGGGCTTCAGCACGTAGCCGATGCCGGGCTCGCCCTCGATCATGGCGCCCTGCGACTGCAGGCTTGCAATATCGCGATAGAGCGTGCGCAGGCTGATGCCGGTTTCCTCCGCCAGAACGGCACCGCTGACCGGGCGGCGGTAGCGCCGCAGCGTCTGCAGCAGCGTCAGCAAACGTTCCGAGCGCGCCATGGCAGCATTGGTCCTAGCGTTTCCATTCCACCCAGTCGCGCATCAGGCGATGGGCGATGGAACCCTTGGGCGGAGACGTGTTGCCGGCTGCCGAGCCGCGATCGAGCAAGGCGAGCGTCTCTTCCGGGGTGAACCAGCGGCAATCGTCGAGCTCGGTCTCGTCCATATGGATTTCCGTCGACTTCGCCTCGGCATAGCAGCCGATCATCAGGGAATGCGGCATGGGCCAGGGCTGGGAGGCATGATAGCGTATGCGTCCGGTGTGGATGCCCGATTCTTCCTGCGTCTCGCGGCGCACGGCATTCTCGATGGTTTCGCCCGGCTCGACGAAGCCGGCGAGACAGGAATACATGCCCGGTGCGAAATGATGGCTGCGGCCGAGCAGGCAGAGATTCCTTTCCTCATCGATCGTCAGCATGATGACGACGGGGTCCGTGCGCGGGAAGATCATGTGTTCGCAGGCCGTGCAGACGCGCTTGTAGCCGCCGATGCGGCTTTCCATGATCGAGCCGCAACGGCCGCAGAAGCGGTTGTCGCCATTCCAGCGAATGAGGCTCATCCCTTGCGCGGCCTCGCCGAGGATTTCGCCTTCCAGCAGAAGATCGCGCCAGAGCGCGCGCATGTCCGCGGGCTTGTACTGGCTGGCAAGCTCGTCGGCATTGACGCGCACGGGCACGGCAAGCCGGGGCTCGCCGGTCTTGCGATAGCCGAGCAAGACGGCTTCGTCCCAGTTCGGATCGAGCCCCTGCAGCTCGTAGCGGGCAAACAGCGGGTCGAGCACCTGCCCGTCATGCTTCAGAACGAGCCGATCCTGGGCAAAGGCCAGGATATGCGTGCCTTCCTTGGCGAGCGCATGCTTGATCGATTCCTCGTCGCGATGCTCGGCATCCCGGTCGAGCTGGTTTTCCGCAAAGGCGGTGAGACTGCTGGCTTCCGGATGCGGGGCATCCGAGGAAAAAATGGAATGGCTCATTGTGAAAGCGTTTCCCGCAACTTGGCTATGAGGCTGTTCATGTCTTCGTCCGAATAGGGTTCCGCCTTGCCGTAGCCCCAAACCGGACCGGGCCAGTTGGCGTCTCCTTCGAACCGCGCAATGACATGAACATGAAGCTGGCGGACAATATTTCCAAGTGCCCCGACATTGATTTTTGCTGCTCCCGTGACCGTCTTAAGCGCGCTTGCGACCTTATCCGTTTCGAAGGTCAGCAAGATACGGTCGAGCGGCGTCAGCTCGAAAACTTCCGATTTGCCGGGCCGCCGGGGGATCAGCACAAGCCATGGCCAGCGGCGATCCTTCATAAGCCGTACGTCGCAAAGGCCTGTGATGGCGACGGAAACGCTGTCATTCGCCAGACGGTCGTCGAGCGTAAACTCCTTCAAGGGGGCATCCTCCATTGTTTTATCAAATGTTTAGCAGTTTTTTTTGACCTTGGCTTGCTTTTGATGACGATATTGCCGATATGTGCATCCGGGAGGTTGGTGGTGGACGAGCCACTCGCCAACCGGGTCAGGTCCGGAAGGAAGCAGCCCTAACGAGCCCGGCACGGGTCATCGTGCCAGCCTCCCACCCTTTCTGAAAGCAAGACCCGGCTTTCTGCGGGCAATAAGCAGGGCGATGAGCGACAGCGAGCGACAAGCAAAAGATGCCGCCTCGACCGGCACCGGTTACCGAGTGCTGGCCCGCAAGTATAGGCCCAAGGACTTCACGGACCTGATGGTCGGCCAGGAGCCGATGGTTCGCACGCTGACCAACGCGTTCGAGACCGGCCGTATCGCCCAGGCCTATATGCTGACCGGCGTGCGCGGCGTCGGCAAGACGACGACGGCTCGCATCCTTGCCCGCGCCCTCAACTACAAGACCGCCGATATCGACCGGCCCACCATCGATCTGCGCGAGCCCGGCGAACATTGCCAGGCGATCATGGAAGGCCGCCATGTCGACGTCATCGAGATGGACGCCGCCTCGCACACGGGTATCGACGATATCCGTGAGATCATCGAGCAGGTGCGCTACCGGCCGGTCTCGGCGCGCTACAAGGTCTACATCATCGACGAAGTGCACATGCTCTCGACGGCCGCCTTCAACGGCCTGCTGAAGACGCTGGAAGAGCCGCCCGAGCATGTGAAGTTCATCTTCGCCACCACGGAAATCCGCAAGGTTCCGATCACGGTGCTGTCGCGCTGCCAGCGCTTCGACCTGCGCCGCATCAGCGCTTCCGATCTGGTCGGGCTGTTCACCACCATCGCCGGCAAGGAAGGCATCGAGGCCGAGCCGGAAGCGCTTGCCATGATCGCCCGCGCCGCCGAAGGCTCGGCGCGCGACGGCCTGTCGCTCCTCGACCAGGCGATCGCCCATGGCAGCGGCTTCGTCGCCGCCGACGCCGTGCGCGCGATGCTCGGACTTGCGGACCGCGCCCGCATCGTCGATCTCTTCGGCCATGTCGTCAAAGGCGATGTTTCGGCAGCGCTTGCGGAATTCAACAGCCAGTACGAGGCCGGCGCCAATCCCGTCGTCGTGCTGACCGATCTTGCCGATTTCACCCATCTCGTGACCCGCCTCAAATATGTGCCCGATGCCGCCGACGATCCGTCGCTGAGCGAAGTCGAGCGCACGAAAGCGGCAGAATTCGCGCAGGGCGTCGCGGTGACGGCGCTTTCCCGCATCTGGCAGATGCTCTTGAAGGGCATCACCGAGACGGAGAATGCCTCGCGCACCGCCGGGGCTGCCGAAATGGTGCTGATCCGGCTCGCCCATGCCGCCCATCTTCCGGCCCCGGAAGATGCGGCACGCCGGCTTGCCGAATTTTCCGACGGCAATGGCGGCTCCCGCCCGTCGCCGTCTCCAATCGGCGGCAATGGCGGCGGAGCAGCGATCTCCTATCAGGGCAACGCCATGGCGCGTGCCGTCGAAACACCGGCGCCGCGGCCGACGCCTTCGGCACCGGTCGCCATGTTGCGCGCCGTGCCGAATACGCAACCCGATTCGCAGCCGGTCGGCCGCATCGAACAGAAGCCGGTCGAAGCGCCGAAGCCGCTCGTGCCGATCAACTCGATGGCCGATATCGCCGAACTTGCCAGCCAGAAGCGCGATCCGAAGCTGAAGGCACTGGTGCGCGCCTTCGTGCGCCCCGTAAAGCTGGAGCCGGGCAGGCTCGATGTCAGCCTGACACCAGGCGCTCCCGGAACGCTCCTGAACGAGCTTGCCGGCAAGCTCAGGGAATGGACCGGCATTCACTGGATCGTCAGCCTTAGCCGCGAGGAAGGCCAGCCGACGCTGGTGGAAGCCGAGGCGAACGCGCAGAAGCAGCGGGTCGCCGACGCGCGGCAGGATCCCGATGTCGCCGCGATTCTGGCGCAGTTTCCGGGCGCGAAGATCATCGACGTGCGGGTGCGGGCACCCGAGACCGAAGACGAGGAAGAGGCCGCCGCTCCGCCGGCCGTCGCCGAATCCGTCGACGGCGATATCCTGCCGGGCGACGACATAGAATTCTAGGGCTAGTATGGGCTTCGGCGGAACCGCATCGGCTTGAAGCCGGCGGCGGCCATGGCGGCACATCCCGCCCGAGAAGAAACTGACACTTGCAGAAGAAGGACCAACGACGATGCGCGACATCATGGGCATGATGGGCAAAGTGAAGGAAATGCAGGCGAAGATGGAGAAGATGCAGTCGGAGATCGCCGACATTCGCGTCGAAGGCAAGGCCGGCGGAGGCCTCGTCACCGTCACCGTCAACGGCAAGGGCCTGATGCTGGGCATCAAGATCGATCCGTCGCTTTTCAAGGAAGACGATGTCGAAATCCTCGAAGACCTGATCGTCGCCGCCAACAAGGATGCCCAGGAGAAGGCCGAGGCGATCGCCGCCGAAAAGACCCGCGAGCTGACCGCCGGCCTGCCGATCCCGCCCGGCTTCAAGCTGCCGTTCTGAGAACGGTATCCTCCATCAGCGGGCGGCCGCCTTGCGGATCAAATTGCGGCCGATCGCCTTTGCAGGCTCGTTTCGCAGCACCAGCGATGTCGTGACGGCTCCATGGCGAGCAATGGAATCGACGATGGTTTCAAGGTCGGCCGGCGTCGGCACAAGCACCTTGAGCAGGAAGCAATCCTCACCCGTCAGCCGCAAAACCTCGATAATCTCGGGCATTTCGGAAAACTGTTTCAGATAGGGTCGGATATGCTCATGCGTGGTGCGCAGCCGGATGACCGCCATCATGCCGAGACCAACCGCGGCGGGATCGATAACAGCGCGATATCCAGCGATCACGCCACGCTCCTCCAGCCGCTTCAACCGCTCCGACGCCGCCGGCTGCGACAGACCGACGCGACGGCCGAGCTCCGACACCGAGATTCGCCCGTCCTGCTGCAGGATCTCGATGATCGACAGATCCGTCGGATCCAGCCCTCTTTCGATACTGTCCATCGTCCACCTTCAATTCATCGGCCGCTGAATGCTTTACCCGATGGATTGCAATGTCAATCGATCAAACGACGTGCCAGCTTTCTTCATAGCGGAATATGGAGAAAGGACAGAGATGAGCGACATCATTACCCTGCCGGGGCTTGGCGGTTCGGGCGAAGGCCACTGGCAAACCCTGTGGGAACGTCAGGACCCAAGCCTGCGACGGTTTCAGCCGTCAAGCTGGGACAAGCCGATACTCACGGATTGGATCGCCGCGCTCGAGCGGGAAATCGCCCGTTCGGCAACGCCGCCCATCCTGATTGCGCATAGCCTTGCCTGCCAGCTCGTCGCCCATTGGGCGCCCATGAGGAAAACGGCGATCCTGGGCGCATTCCTGGTTGCCCCTCCCGACCCGACAGGCGAAATCTATCTCGCCGAGGCCGGCAGCTTCGCCAATCCGCCGCGGCAACAGCTGCCGTTTCCGTCCCTGCTTGTCGCGAGCACCGACGATCCTTACGGCCCTCACAAATACGCGTGGACCATCGCCGAAGTCTGGGGCAGCACGCTGGTCGATGTCGGGCCGCGCGGCCATATCAATGCGGCATCCGGGCTGGGCGACTGGCCGCAAGGCAAGGCGATCTTCGAGCGCTTTCGCACCCAGCTCGGCTGAGCGCAAAGCTGGCGTTTGGAAAAGGTCGGCCGGAATGCTATGTCTGGACTTCTTCTTCCAGATATCATCTGGCCTGCCCGATCGGAGGGAATGCGATGAGCCTGTCGACATTGCTTGTTTTTGCCGGTGCCCTGTTCATTGCGGCGGGATCGCCGGGACCGAACATCGCCGCGCTGGTGGCACGCGTGCTGACGAAGGGCGCGCGCAACGTATTACCCTTCCTTTCCGGCATGTGGCTTGGCGAGGCGATCTGGCTGACCTGCGCCGTTGCCGGGCTTGCGACCATTGCCGAAACCTTCCACCTCGCCTTCGTCGTCATCAAGTGGCTCGGCGTCGCCTATCTACTCTATCTCGCCTGGAAAATGTGGTTTGCCTCCTCCGATACGACGGGGAATGAGTTGCCGGACGAGCAATCGGCCGCCCGGCTCTTCCTCGCCGGTTTCACGGTGACCATGGGCAACCCGAAGATCATGGTGTTCTATGTGGCGCTGCTGCCCTCGATCATCGATCTGCATGCCGTCACGGTCACCGGCTGGGCAGAGCTGGTGACGACGATGTTCGCAGTGCTTGTTGTCATCGATCTCTCCTGGGCGATGCTGGCGGCCAAGGCCAGAACCTTCCTCAAGAGCCGCCGCGCCGTACGCATCGCCAATCGTACCAGCGCCGCCACCATGGCGGGTGCCGCCGTGGCAATCGCCATGCGCTGAGACGAGAGCTTTTCCGCTTTTCTTCGAATCGCGAAAACTCTCTATCCTTTTGTTTTTACGCAATTCCGGACGGAAAACCGCTATGCGCTTTTCCTGGAATTGCTCTGAAGCGCGGCGCCTTCGATCAGGGCGCGCAGCTTGTGGTGGATGGGCGCCGCCAGGTAACGCGCCTGATCTTCCGGCGACAGGTGTCTGCCGAGCGTCGCCATCATTTCCGGCATCGTCACCCGCCCGCCCGTGTAAGGCAGATAGGCGACCGGCATACCGGCACTCGCCATGCCGCCCGTAAGCACGCGGCAATAGATTCCGGGTCGCCCGGCATGAATATAGCGATTGACGAACAAGGGATCGCCCATCTTTGCGGCGAATGTCGCGCAGGGGATGCGCGCCGAGCTTACCTCCAGAACAAGATCGTCGGCTATGAACCGATCGCCGACGGCCACCTCACGATTGTCCAGGCCCTCGACAATGAGGTTTTCACCGAAAGCGCCAGGCTCTAACGGCCGCCCGAGCTCCCTCGCCCACCAGTCCAGCGTCAGCGAACCCTCGACATAGACGGCCTGATCGCGGCCGCCGTGATGCTTGCGATTGCAGATCGCGTCGCCGACCAGCCCTTCCGCATCGATCATGACGGTGCCGTTCACGGCATGCTTGTTGATGCCGGTCTTCGTTTTCCTGTCGGGCAGCGCCTCCGGGGCACCGAGGCAAACGGCCAGAATTTTCATCGGTCAACCGTCCCTTCCGTGATTCCGTTTCGCGAGCTTATGAGCTAAAAGCCTCCCATGGCAAAGCGAGTCACCGGCCCCGAAATCGAAAAACTCATCCAGCTTCTGGCGAAAGTGCCGGGCCTCGGGCCGCGCTCGGCACGGCGGGCGGCGCTGCACCTGATCAAGAAGAAGGATCAGCTTCTCGGGCCGCTGTCCCATGCCATGGGCGATGCCTATGACAGGGTGAAGATCTGCTCGCGCTGCGGCAATGTCGATACCGTCGACCCGTGCACAGTCTGCACCGACGAACAGCGCGACCAATCCGTCATCATCGTCGTCGAAGACGTGTCCGACCTCTGGGCGCTGGAGCGCGCCGGCGCGATGAACGCCGCCTACCATGTTCTCGGCGGCGTCCTGTCGCCGCTCGACGGCGTCGGACCCGACGATCTCAACATTCGCGGGCTGATCGCCCGCGTCGGCGAAGGCGGCATCCGCGAGATCATCATCGCCGTCAACGCAACGGTCGAAGGGCAAACCACAGCACACTATATAACCGATCAGCTTGCCGGGCTCGACGTCAAGATCACCCGCCTTGCGCATGGCGTTCCGGTCGGAGGCGAGCTCGATTACCTCGACGAGGGCACGCTGGCGGCGGCGCTCAGGGCGCGGACGGCGATTTGAGACGACTTTTTCACGACGGCATAAAGGACTGCGTATGAGGAGAGTGCATACCCCCCTCTGTCACTTCGTGACATCTCCCCCACAAGGAGGGAGATTGGTTGCTTGTGGCACGGTCTTCGCCAAGCAATCAGTTGCCGTAACCGCAGAAACTTCGAACCTTCGATATGACGTAAAGCGCGCCGCCAACGATCTCCCCCCTTGTGGGGGAGATGTCCCGAAAGGGACAGAGGGGGGTATCGCCCGGCATATTCTGCGCTTCGTTATCCTCCTCCTCGCCCTCCTCCCCCTGCCCGCGCTTGCCGCCTCGAAGGCCGATGTCGAGGCGCAGTTTCAGGCGTGGATTCAGAAGGATCTCTGGCCAGAAGCGCGTAAAGCCGGAATTTCCGAAAAGACTTTCCAGGCCGCGTTCGCCGGCGTGACGCTGAACTGGGACCTGCCGGATCTCGTGCCCCCGGGCTTCCCGAAGCCCACGGAGCAGAAGCAGACCCAGGCCGAATTCTCCTCGCCCGCCCCCTATTTCAACGAGGCGCGGCTGCAGAAGCTGGCCGCGACCGGGAAGAGCCTCGCCTCGCAATATGGACTAGTGCTGCGGCGGATCGAGAAAACCTATGGCGTGCCGGGGCCGATCCTGCTGGCCATCTGGGGCCGCGAGACCGGTTTCGGCATTGCCAAGCTGCCGAATTCGGCGATCCAGGTGCTGGCGACCAAGGCCTTCATGTCGACCCGCAAGGACATGTTCCGCACCGAGCTCGTCGCCGCCCTGCGCATCCTCGAGCATGGCGATGTCACGCCGGATCAGTTCAGGGGCTCCTGGGCCGGCGCTCTCGGCCAGCCGCAGTTCATGCCGACCAACTACCTGAAATATGCCGTCGATTTCGATGGCGACGGCCATCGCAATATCTGGACATCCGTGCCCGACACGCTGGCATCCATAGCCAACTATATGGTCCAGAAGGGCTGGCAGCGCGGCCGTGGCTGGGGCTATGAGGTCACCATCCCGCAAAACGTATCCTGCGCTCAGGAGGGACCGGATCTTGCCAAGCCGATCTCGCAGTGGGCCTCGCTCGGCATCAAGCGGGTTTCCGGCAAGAGCTTTCCATCGGACGAATTGCGGGCCAGCGGCATGATGCTGGTTCCGGCCGGCCGCGACGGGCCGGAATTCATCGTCACGCCAAACTTCTATGCCATCAAGGAATACAACAATTCCGACCTTTACGGCCTCTATATCGGCAATCTTGCCGACCGTATCGCCTCCGGCGGCGGCGCTTTCGAGGAAAAATGGGGCGATGTCGGCAAGATGCTGCGCTCCGACGTCGCCGGCATGCAGAAGACGCTGGAACGCAAGGGCTACGATGTCGGCGGCACCGACGGGCTTCCGGGCTACAAGACGAGACGCTCGATCGGCCAGTGGCAGGAAAAGAACGGCATGAAACCCACCTGCTATCCCGAGGCCTCCATGCTCGGCATATTGAAATAAACGCGGAAAAGCCTTTCGGCGCGAATGCCTTGCAATTTGCCGGAAAGAGGCTTATATCGGCTTCAAATTCTTGATCGTGTGATGAAGAGTGGGCCGCAAGGACCCGCTCTTTTTTATTAGCTCGATCTCCCGTTTGCATGAACAATGCAGGAGTGAATGCTTGTCGGACGTGACAAACGCAGACAATACCAACGAACCCAGGCTGATCGTCGAAACCGGCCTTGATCAGCGCGTCGCCGCCATCATCGAGCCCGTCCTTGTGGGCATGGGCTTCCGCCTGGTGCGCGTACGCCTCTTGAATCTGAACGGCCTGACGCTGCAGGTGATGACCGAGCGCAACGACGGCACCATGACCGTCGAGGACTGCGAAGAGGTCTCCACGGCCATTTCTCCGGTCCTGGATGTGGAAGATCCGATCGATAAGGCGTATCATCTGGAGGTGTCTTCGCCCGGCATCGACCGCCCGATGGTGCGCAAGTCGGATTTCGTCCGCTGGAACGGCCATATCGTCAAGTGCGAAACGTCGATCCTTGTCGATAACCGCAAGCGTTTCCGCGGCAAGATCGTCGCCGTGGATGCCGATGGTTTCACGATCGAGCGCGACGAGGCTACCCGCGGCGAGGAGCAGAAGGTAACCATTCCGTTCAGCACGCTGGCCGAAGCCAAGCTGATCCTGACGGACGATCTCATCCGCGATGCGCTGCGCGCCGACAAGCTGGCAAAAGCCGAGGCAGCGAACCAGAACGAAGCGGACGAAGAAGAATAACCGATCAACGAACCGCCTGACGGAACGGGAACCGAAGGGCAGGAAGACGGAGACTAAAGACAATGGCAGTCAGTGCGAACCGGCTAGAACTTCTGCAGATCGCAGATGCAGTGGCGCGCGAAAAGGTCATCGACCGCGAGATCGTGCTTGCCGCAATGGCGGACGCGATCCAGAAGGCCGCGCGCTCGCGTTACGGCACGGAGTCGAACATCCGCGCCGACATCAATCCGAAGACCGGCGAAATTCGCCTGCAGCGCCTGCTCGAAGTCGTCGAGAAGGCCGAGGACTATTCCACGCAGATCCCGCTGGAACTGGCCCGCGACCGCAACCCCGACGCCGCCCTTGGCGATTTCATCGCCGATCCGCTGCCGCCGATGGATTTCGGCCGCATCGCCGCCCAGTCGGCCAAGCAGGTCATCGTGCAGAAGGTGCGCGAAGCCGAGCGTGACCGCCAGTTCGACGAATTCAAGGATCGCGTCGGCGAAATCGTCAACGGCACGGTCAAGCGCGTCGAATACGGCAACGTCATCGTCGATCTCGGCCGTGGCGAAGGCATCATCCGCCGCGACGAGATGATCCCGCGCGAGAATTTCCGCTACGGCGACCGCGTCCGCGCCTATGTCTACGACGTCCGTCGCGAGCAGCGCGGCCCGCAGATCTTCCTGTCGCGCACGCATCCGCAGTTCATGGTCAAGCTCTTCACCATGGAAGTGCCCGAAATCTACGACGGCATCATCCAGGTGAAGTCGGTTGCCCGCGATCCGGGCTCTCGCGCCAAGATCGCCGTCATCTCCAACGACTCGTCGATCGATCCGGTCGGCGCCTGCGTCGGTATGCGCGGCTCGCGCGTTCAGGCCGTCGTCGGCGAATTGCAGGGCGAGAAGATCGACATCATTCCGTGGTCCAGCGAGCCGGCGAACTTCGTCGTCAACGCGCTGCAGCCGGCCGAAGTCGCCAAGGTCGTTCTCGACGAAGACGCGGAACGCATCGAAGTCGTGGTTCCAGACGAGCAGCTGTCGCTGGCCATCGGCCGCCGCGGCCAGAACGTCCGCCTCGCATCGCAGCTGACCGGCTGGGATATCGACATCATGACGGAAGCCGAGGAATCGGAACGCCGCCAGAAGGAATTCAACGAGCGCACCAACCTGTTCATGGACGCGCTCGACGTGGACGAAATGGTCGGTCAGGTTCTGGCCTCCGAAGGCTTTGCCGCCGTCGAGGAACTGGCTTACGTCGATCTCGACGAAATCGCCTCCATCGATGGTTTCGACGAAGAGACCGCGCAGGAAATCCAGGAGCGCGCCCGGGAATATCTGGAGCGCCTGGAAGCCGAGATGGACGAGAAGCGCAAGGCGCTCGGCGTCTCCGACGAGCTGCGCCAGATCAACGGCATGACCGCACAGATGATGGTCGCCCTCGGCGAGGACGGCATCAAGACGATCGAGGACTTCGCCGGCTGCGCTGCCGATGACCTCGTCGGCTGGAGCGAACGCAAGAACGGCGAAACGAAAAAGTTCGAAGGCCTGTTCTCCAAGCTCGAAGTGTCGCGCGTCGAAGCAGAACAGATGGTCGTGCAGGCTCGCCTGCTGGCCGGCTGGATCACCGAGGCCGATCTCGCCACTGAGACGACCGAAGAGGTCGCGGAGGATGAAGCCGAGCAAGAAGCATGACGATCACCGAGGGGCCAAGCGCACCGCCTGAAGACAGCGATCTCGGGGGTGACGGCGCAAACGGCCGCATGTGTATCGTGACACGCGAAAGCGGATCGGCCGACGAGCTGATCCGCTTCGTAGCCGCTCCGGACGGGACCGTTGTTCCCGATCTGAAGCGGCAGCTGCCGGGACGCGGCTGCTGGGTCAAGCTTGACCGGGCGCTGGTGGACAAGGCAGTGGCGAAGAAATTATTTGCCCGCGCCTTGAAGGCGGAGGTGACGGCACCGAGCGATCTCGGCGCCATCGTCGACCGCCTTCTTGTGGCGCAGCTGGCCGGGATGATGCACATGGCGCGCAAGGCAAGCCAGTTCGTCAACGGCTCGTCGAAGGTCGATGGCGCTGTTCGCAATGGTTCGGCACTCGCCGTATTCCACGCGATCGACGCCGCTGCCGACGGTGTGCGGAAGATCGACCAGGCACGCAAGGCCTGGCATCTCGGTATGGAAACCGAACAGGAAATACCGTCGTTCCGTGTCTTCACGGAGGCGGAAATGGAAGAACTGATGGGCCAGAATGCTTTTATCCATGCCGCAGCGCTTGCGGGGCGGGCGGGTGAAGGTGTAGTGAAGCGCGCAAACCTGCTCGAACGGTACCGCAACGGCGGTCAGTCCCGGGCAACGGGCGGCGCTGGCCGGCGAAAACAATGACGCGGTCACCGGCCTACGCCGGACGCCTCATTAAGGTACATGTATTGAACGACAGGGTCTGACGGACGTTTCCGAGCCCTGTCCGAAGGAACAGGAACGGAATGACCGATAACCAAGACGACAAGACGCTGAGTGCATCGGGTAAGAAGACCCTCACCCTGAAGCCTTCAGGCGTAAATCAGGGAACCGTGCGCCAGGACATGGGCCGCGGACGCACCAAGGCGGTCGTGGTTGAGACCCGCAAGCGCCGCCCCCTGCGCCCCGAAGACGAAAAGCCGATCGTTGGTTCGACGACCGCTGCCGCACCGCAATCGGTGACGCGGGTTGCGGAACCGACACCGCAGCCGCCACGCCCGCCGCAGCCGGCTCCGCGCATCCATCAGCCGGGCGGCCAGCAGCAGCGGCCACAGCAATCCAACCAGAACAACCAGCAGCGCCCGCAGCAGGAACGTTCGTCGCGGCCAGTGGTCTTGAACCATCTGTCGGCTGGCGAAATGGACGCCCGCCGCCGCGCGCTCGCCGAAGCCCAGGTTCGCGACGCCGCCGATGCGGTGCGCCGTGCCGAGGAAGAAGCACGCCGCCTTCAGGAAGAAGAGGCACGCCGCATCGCCGAACAGGCTGAAGCTGCCCGCCGGGCCGCCGAAGAGGCTGCTCGCGCCGCGGAAGCCAAGGTCGAAGCAGCCGCCGTGCCGGTGGAAGCGCCAAAGCCTGCAGCCGCCCAGCCGGCCGCGGCCGCGGCTCCTGCCGTTGCACGTCGTCCGGATGCGGCTCCGCAGCCTGCACGCCCCGGCGCTCCTGCTGCCGACGCACCGGCCAACCGCCGCCGCACCAATGAGGAAGAGACCGATCGCGGCCCGCCGCGCGGCGCTCCGGCACGCGGCAAGGTCACGCGTCCTGAGCCGGCAAAGCCGGTCACAACCCGCCCGAAGACGGACGAAGAGCGTCGCCGCGGCAAGCTCACCGTAACGACGGCGAATGTCGATGAAGACGGCAGCGCTCGCGGCCGCTCGCTTTCGGCCATGCGCCGCCGCCAGGAAAAGTTCCGCCGCAGCCAGATGCAGGAAACGCGCGAGAAGATCTCGCGTGAAGTCGTGCTTCCGGAGACCATCACCATTCAGGAACTGTCGCAGCGCATGTCCGAACGCGCCGTCGACGTCATCAAGTTCCTGATGAAGGAAGGCCAGATGATGAAGCCGGGCGACGTCATCGACGCCGATCTGGCCGAGCTGATCGCCAGCGAATTCGGCCATACGGTCAAGCGCGTTTCGGAATCCGACATCGAACAGGGCATCTTCAACGTTGCCGACGAGGAAGGCGAACTGGTTTCGCGTCCGCCGGTCGTCACCATCATGGGCCACGTCGACCACGGCAAGACCTCGCTGCTCGACGCCATCCGCAAGACGAGCGTCGTCTCGGGCGAAGCCGGTGGCATCACCCAGCATATCGGCGCCTACCAGGTCGAGCAGAACGGTCAGAAGATCACCTTCATCGACACCCCGGGCCACGCCGCCTTCACGGCAATGCGTGCCCGCGGCGCCCAGGCGACCGACATCGCGATCCTCGTGGTTGCGGCCGACGACAGCGTGATGCCGCAGACGATCGAATCGATCAGCCATGCGAAGGCAGCGGGTGTTCCGATCATCGTGGCGATCAACAAGATCGACAAGCACGAAGCCAATCCGCAGAAGGTCCGCACCGAACTGCTGCAGCACGAAGTGTTCGTCGAATCCATGGGCGGTGAAGTGCTCGACGTGGAAGTGTCGGCAAAGAACGGCACCAACCTCGACAAGCTGCTCGAAGCCATCCTGCTCCAGGCGGAAATCCTTGACCTCAAGGCCAATCCGAACCGCACGGCAGAAGGCACGGTCATCGAAGCCCAGCTGGATCGCGGTCGCGGCTCCGTCGCCACCGTCCTCGTCCAGAAGGGCACGCTGCGTCCGGGCCAGATCGTCGTTGCCGGTGATCAGTGGGGACGTGTGCGCGCGCTGGTCAACGACAAGGGCGAGCATGTGAAGGAAGCGACGCCGGCGACGCCGGTCGAGGTCCTCGGTCTGTCGGGCACGCCGGCGGCCGGCGACAAGTTCGCCGTCGTTGAAAACGAAAGCCGCGCCCGCGAGATTTCCGAATATCGTCAGCGTCTGGCCCGCGACAAGGCCGCTGCCCGCCAGTCGGGTCAGCGCGGTTCGCTCGAACAGATGATGACCCAGCTGCAGAGCGTCGGCGTGAAGGAATTCCCGCTGGTGATCAAGGGCGACGTGCAGGGCTCGATCGAAGCCATTGCCGGCGCGCTGGAGAAGCTCGGCACCGACGAAGTCAGGGCCCGCATCGTTCATTCGGGCGCAGGCGGCATCACGGAGTCGGACATTTCGCTGGCCGAAGCCTCGAACGCCGCCATCATCGGCTTCAACGTTCGCGCCAATGCCCAGGCACGCCAGTTCGCAGAGCGCGAAGGCATCGAAATCCGCTACTACAACATCATCTACGACCTCGTGGATGACGTGAAGGCAGCGATGTCGGGCCTGCTCTCGCCGGAGCGCCGCGAAACCTTCCTCGGCAATGCCGAGATCCTCGAGGTGTTCAACATCACGAAGGTCGGCAAGGTCGCGGGTTGCCGCGTTACCGAAGGCAAGGTCGAGCGTGGCGTCGGCGTGCGCCTGGTGCGCGACAACGTCGTCATCCACGAAGGCAAGCTCAAGACGCTCAAGCGCTTCAAGGACGAAGTATCGGAAGTCAATGTCGGCCAGGAATGCGGCATGGCCTTCGAAAACTACGAGGACATTCGCGTCGGCGATACGATCGAATGCTTCCGCGTCGAGCACATCACGCGCACGCTGTAAGCGATCGTTCGATTTGAGAGATAGCAAAACCGCCGGCCAAGTCCGGCGGTTTTTTGTTGGACCCGACCGGACGGCCATGTGGTCATCACGCGGCAGGCGGGGCGGCGTTTTGCGCTATCGCCGTAAGGGTCAACACGACAGGCCCCTTCTGGACGTCGACACATACGGCGATTTGGCTGGCTGGAGCGAGATCCCCGATATAGGCCGCCGTGACGGGTGGATCGGATTCGACATCGGATCCTTCCTGGCCTGTGTCCCGGCATCCGCTTTTGCCAAACCGGGCAGCCGGGAGGCCGCATTGGCGAGGATTCTCGGCTTCCGGCGGCCCAGACAGGCCATCCAGCCTTGACCTTTGCGCCGGATCGAGTCATGTGACCCGCTTTATTGCGTCCACGGGACGCTGCTAATGGAAAAACCATGACCAGACCAACTTCTTCCGCGCCTTCGCAGCGCATGCTTCGCGTCGGCGAGCAAGTGCGCGCAGCGATCACGCAGGTTCTGCAGCGCGGCGAAGTGCGCGACGACCTGATCGAGCGCACCGTGATCTCCATTTCCGAAGTGCGCATGTCGCCGGATCTGAAGATCGCCACCGCTTTCGTGACCCCGCTCGGCGTCACCGACCACAACACCGTCATCGAGGCGCTCAATCGCCATGCGAAGTACATCCGCGGCCGTCTTGGTCCGCAGCTTCGCCAGATGAAGTACATGCCGGAAGTGCGCTTCCGCGACGATACGAGCTTCGACAATTACAAGAAGATCGACGCCTTGCTGCGTTCACCCGAGGTCAGCCGCGATCTCGAAGACGATAACGACCAAGATCAATAACAGAGACAGAGAATGTCCAAACCACGCAAGCCCAAGGGCCGCCCGATTTCGGGCTGGCTCATCCTCGACAAGCCGGTAGATTTCGGCTCGACCGAAGCCGTTTCCAAGATCAAGTGGCTGTTCAAGGCCCAGAAGGCCGGCCACGCCGGCACGCTCGATCCGCTGGCGTCCGGCATGCTGCCGATCGCGCTCGGCGACGCCACCAAGACGGTTCCCTACGTCATGGACGGCCGCAAGATCTACGAATTCACCGTCACCTGGGGCGAGGAGCGCGCCTCCGACGACCTCGAAGGCGCGATTACCGCCACCTCGGACAAGCGCCCGGGCGAAGAGGACATCCGCGCGCTGCTGCCGAAATATACCGGCGCCATCCAGCAGATTCCGCCGCAGTTCTCCGCCATCAAGATATCAGGCGAGCGCGCCTATGACCTCGCCCGCGAGGGCGAAACGGTCGAGATCCCGTCGCGCGAGGTGGAGATTTTCCGCCTGACGCTGCTCGCCTGCCCGGATGCCGATACGGCGCATTTCGAGGTCGAGTGCGGCAAAGGAACCTATGTGCGCGCGCTTGCCCGCGATTTCGGCCGCGACCTCGGTTGCTACGGCCATATTTCCGGCCTGCGCCGCAGCTTCGTCGCCCCCTTCGCCGAGGAGACGATGGTGCCGCTGGCCGACCTCGTGGCGCTGGAAGCCATCGAGGATGCGGACGAACGGCTTGCAGCCCTCGATGCACTGCTGATCGACACCGCCGAGGCCCTGTCTTCGCTGCCGCATCTCGTCATCAGCGACGACCAGGCGCATCGACTGAAGATGGGCAACCCGATCCTGGTTCGCGGGCGCGATGCGCCGGTTGCCGAAACCGAGGCCTACGCCACGGCACGCGGCAAGCTGATCGCCATCGGCGAGATCGGCCAGGGCGAATTCCGCCCCAAGCGCGTGTTCGGCTGACCTTTTGCCGGCAGCAAAAGGCGGCTATTGCGAGGCAGCAGCGTACGATATGTTCTCCGACGGGCCATGACGGCCCGTTCAAAGGGGGCAAACATGCGCAGAATTGCAATCGGAATACTGACGTTCCTTTCGTTGTTCCTGACAATTACCGGCGCTCAATCCGCCGAGCGCTGGGCCGGCTTGCCGGCTTTTCCGCCGATGCCGCAGCCAAAGACGAGCGGCATGGCCGATGTCAACGACATCAAGATGTACTATGCCGAATATGGCGAGGGTGACCCGATCCTCTTCATCCATGGCGGACTTGGGAATGCCGAGGTCTGGGGCGCTCAGGTTGCCGATTTCGCTAGGGATCATCTCGTCATCGTCGCCGACAGCCGCGGTCATGGCCGATCGACCCGCAGCCAGCAGCCCTTCGGCTACGACCTGATGACCTCGGATTACGTCGCGCTGCTCGACTATCTGAAAATCGACAGGGTGACGCTGGTTGGATGGTCTGACGGCGGCATCATCGGCATCGACATGGCGATGAAACATCCCGAAAAGCTGACGCGGGTGATCGCCCAGGCCGCCAATGTCACGACCGATGGCGTGAAGCCCGATGTCATGAACAACAAGACCTTCAACGACTACATCAATGTCGCCGGCGAGTATTACAAGAAGCTGTCGCCGACCCCGAACGAATACGATGCCTTCGTCAACCAGATCTCACAGATGTGGGCGACACAACCGGCATGGACAGCAGCCGACCTTGGCAAGATCTCCGTGCCGGTGACGCTTGCCATCGGCGACCACGACGAGGCGGTCAAGCTCGACCATACGCAGATGATGGCCAAGGAAATTCCGGGGGCCAAGCTCGTTATCCTGAAGGACGCCAGCCATTTCGCCATGCTGCAGGATCCTGAGGGCTACGATGCCATGATCCGGGACGCCATGGCGGGACGCTGAAAGGCGGCTCGGGGAGAACCCTCTTTCCATTGCCGCTCATTTGGTTTATAGGCAGCGCCAGCATCAGGCATGCCTGAGTGCATTCGCGGCCAATGCTGGACGACATCCCGGCGTTTGGCGACTTTAATTTCCTCTCATAGAAAGGACTATCCGATGTCGATCACTGCTGAGCGCAAGGCTGCGCTGATCAAGGAATACGCCACCGTCGAAGGCGACACCGGTTCTCCGGAAGTCCAGGTAGCGATCCTGACCGAACGCATCAACAACCTCACGGACCACTTCAAGGACCACAAGAAGGACAACCACTCCCGTCGTGGCCTTCTGACGATGGTTTCCAGCCGGCGCTCGCTTCTTGACTATCTCAAGAAGAAGGACGAAGGCCGTTATACCAAGCTGATCACCAGCCTCGGTATCCGCCGCTAACGGAATTTCCGGCGGGCGTTCACCTGAACGTCCGCCGGATGCTTATGAGGGGTATGCCCCTTCAGACTGTTTCGCCTGCGCCTCGCATTTGCGCGACGCGAAACTACCGGCAGCCCGGATGGGCCGGCGCTGCCAACAACAACCGTTGACCTGTCATGGGGCAGGATTGCCGGATGCTTTCAGCCGAAGCCTCGTGCTTCGGCCTGACTTCGAAAGCCTCTCGTTGTCTTGCCCGTGATGCGTCACATTTCGTGCGGTTGAAGATGTGCCTTGCCGAATGTCTCGGCGACGGCGCCTTTTCCCGCACAATGTTAGGACAAGATATGTTCGATATCCATACTGTCGAAATCGAGTGGGCAGGCCGCCCGCTGAAGCTCGAAACCGGCAAGATCGCCCGTCAGGCCGACGGCGCCGTCGTCGCCACCTACGGCGAGACCGTGGTTCTTGCCACCGTCGTTTCCGCCAAGTCGCCGAAGCCGGGCCAGGATTTCTTCCCGCTCACCGTCAACTACCAGGAAAAGACCTACGCAGCCGGCAAGATCCCCGGCGGCTACTTCAAGCGCGAAGGACGTCCGAGCGAAAACGAAACCCTCGTTTCCCGCCTGATCGACCGTCCGATCCGCCCGCTCTTCCCGGAAGGCTACAAGAACGACACGCAGGTCGTCGTCACCGTCATCCAGCATGACCTGGAAAACAATCCCGACATCCTGTCGATGGTTGCCACATCCGCAGCGCTCACGCTCTCCGGCGTTCCCTTCATGGGCCCGGTCGGCGGCGCTCGCGTCGGCTACATCAACGGCGAATACGTGCTGAACCCGCATCTCGACGAGATGGACGAATCGAGCCTCGACCTCGTCGTCGCCGGCACGCAGGACGCCGTTCTGATGGTTGAGTCGGAAGCCAAGGAACTGCCTGAAGACGTCATGCTCGGCGCCGTCATGTTCGGCCATCGCGGCTTCCAGCCCGTCATCGACGCGATCATCAAGCTCGCTGAAGTCGCAGCCAAGGAACCGCGCGATTTCACGCCGGAAGATTATTCCGAACTCGAAGCCGAAATGCTCGGCATTGCCGAAGCCGAGCTGCGCACCGCCTACAAGATCACCCAGAAGGCTGATCGCTACGCCGCCGTCGACGCCGTCAAGGCGAAGGTCAAGGCACACTTCCTGCCGGCCGAAGGCGAAGCTAAGTACACGGCCGAAGAAGTTGGCGCCATCTTCAAGCACCTGCAGGCGAAGATCGTTCGCTGGAACATCCTCGACACCTCGAGCCGCATCGACGGCCGCGATCTGTCGACCGTTCGCCCGATCGTGTCTGAAGTCGGCCTTCTGCCGCGCACGCACGGTTCGGCGCTGTTTACCCGCGGTGAAACGCAGGCAATCGTCGTCGCCACGCTCGGCACCGGCGAAGACGAACAGTATGTCGACAGCCTGACGGGCATGTACAAGGAGCGCTTCCTGCTCCATTACAACTTCCCTCCCTACTCGGTTGGCGAAACCGGCCGCATGGGTTCCCCGGGTCGTCGCGAAATCGGTCACGGCAAGCTCGCATGGCGCGCTATCCGCCCGATGCTGCCGACGGCTGAACAGTTCCCCTACACGCTGCGCGTCGTCTCCGAGATCACCGAGTCCAACGGCTCGTCCTCGATGGCAACGGTTTGCGGCACCTCGCTCGCTCTGATGGACGCCGGCGTTCCGCTGGCCAAGCCGGTTGCCGGCATTGCCATGGGTCTGATCCTGGAAGGCGATCGCTTCGCCGTTCTCTCCGACATTCTCGGTGACGAAGACCACCTCGGCGACATGGACTTCAAGGTCGCCGGCACGGCCGACGGCATCACCTCGCTGCAGATGGACATCAAGATCGCCGGCATCACCGAAGAGATCATGAAGGTCGCTCTCGGCCAGGCACAGGGCGGTCGCACCCACATCCTCGGCGAAATGTCCAAGGCAATCACCGAGAGCCGCGGCCAGCTCGGCGAATTCGCACCGCGCATCGAAGTCATGAACATCCCGGTCGACAAGATCCGTGAAGTCATCGGCTCCGGCGGCAAGGTCATCCGCGAAATCGTCGAAAAGACCGGCGCGAAGATCAACATCGAAGACGACGGCACCGTGAAGATCGCCTCGTCCTCCGGCAAGGAAATCGAAGCGGCCCGCAAGTGGATCCACTCGATCGTTGCTGAGCCGGAAGTCGGCCAGATCTACGAAGGCACGGTAGTCAAGACCGCCGACTTCGGCGCTTTCGTCAACTTCTTCGGCGCCCGCGACGGCCTCGTCCACATCTCGCAGCTCGCTTCCGAGCGTGTCGCGAAGACGCAGGACGTCGTCAAGGAAGGCGACAAGGTCTGGGTCAAGCTGCTCGGCTTCGACGAGCGCGGCAAGGTTCGCCTGTCCATGAAGGTCGTCGACCAGGCAACCGGCCAGGAAATCGCCGCCGACAAGAAGAAGGATGACGCAGCCGAATAAGCTGCGCCTTCATTCAGGTTCCGGGGCGCGGGATTCGTTTCCGCGCCCCTTTTATATTGATGTCGTCGGCCGCCCCTGCTGAAATTGCGTGCCCGGCCTCTCACCCTAGCCCTCTCCCCGCACGCGGGGAGAGGGGATAACGATTGTGCTCGATAACAGTCCTTCCTACTAAGAGGCATGTTGTCTTGCTCCGTCGTCCCCTCTCCCCGTTCCAACGGGGAGAGGGTTAGGGTGAGGGGCAAGTACCCGGATAAGACGGTGGCACAGATCCGACGAACAAAACCCACTCCCATGACGAGATCACGCCCATGAGCCGCGACGCCCTGAAGACCCTGTTTCATCCCTTTGCCTCCGGCACCGTAGACGCGCCCGGCGAGGGCGAGCGGATCCTGTTTCTCGGCGCCGAGGCCGGCTTTGCGCTGCCTGACGGTTTTGCCGCCGAGCTTTCCGCCGTCCAGGGCTTCCGCCCCTTCTATCGCCAGCTGCAGGCGCAGCGCATCAACGTGACGCCGGAAATCGAAGGCAGTGACTATGACGGCGCGCTCGTGCTTTGCGGCAAGCACAAGGGCGAAAACGAAAGCCATATCGCCGAAGCACTTTCGCGGGTGAAGGAAGGCGGCCTGATCGTCGTCGCCGGCGGCAAGGAAGACGGCATCCAGCCGCTGCGCAAGCGCATCGAAGGTTTTGGCCTTACGGTCGAGCATATGCCGAAATATCACGGCGTCGCCTTCTGGTTCGCGCGCCCCGCCGACATCGAGGCGCTGACGGCGCAGCTCGTGAAGCCTGCAACGCGCGTCGACGACCGGTTCACCACCGCGGCCGGCATGTTCTCCCATGACCGGATCGATGCCGGCTCGGAGCTGCTGGCCTCGCGCCTGCCGACCGACTTCAGCGGCGATGCCGCCGACTTCGGCGCGGGATGGGGCTATCTCTCCGTCGAGCTGGCGACAAAGTCGCCAAGGATCGCGCGTATCGACCTCTACGAGGCCCACTACGACGCGCTGGAGGCCGCCCGCGCCAATCTGCTTGATAATTGCCCGAAGGTCGCCCAGCGCTTCTTCTGGCACGATCTGGCGAGCGAGCCGGTCAAGGACAAGTACGACCTCATCGTCATGAACCCGCCCTTCCATGAGGGGCACGCCGCCGAACCCTCGCTCGGTCAGGCGATGATCAAGACGGCCGCCTCGGCGCTCCGCAGCGGCGGACGGCTGATGCTGGTCGCCAATCGCGGCCTGCCCTACGAGCCGGTCCTGGCCGAACACTTCAAGGAGCATGGCGAGACCTGCCGCAATGCCCGCTACAAGGTGCTCTGGGCAAAGAAGTAAACGAGGAAGGCGGCCGATCGGTCGCCTTTTTTATATTCGCTTGGTCATGGCTTCGGTTTCGGCGCTCTCGCAGCCCACTCGCGGCTCAGCACGGCATAGACGCATTCGTCGCCCCAGACGCCGTTGAAGCGATCGCTTTCGATCAAGAGCGCCTCACGACGCAGACCCAGCCGTTCGACGACGCCGACGGACCGGGCATTCTTCGCATCCAGCCGCGCGAAAATCCGGTGAAAGCCGAACGTTTCGAAACCGAGCGTGATGACGGCTTCCGTCGCCTCGGTCGCATATCCCTTTCCGGCATGGGCCGGACTGAAGATATAGCCGACCTCGGCCTGCAGGGCGGCCTTGTTTGCGAATGTCAGGCTGACGTCCCCCACCAAGGCGCCGTCCTCCCGCCGAATGGCGGCGCACGGCAGCGTATCGCCGTCTTCCGAAAAAGAGGAATTCAAGCGGGCATCGAAGCGCGCCTTCATCGCCTCCGGCGAAGGGGGATCGCGGTACAGGAAACGATAGATGTCCGGCAGGGAGCGATAGGCGCTGTAGGCCTCGAAATCCCCCGGCACAAAGCGGCGGAGGAGGAGACGTTCGGTCGATGCGAAGGGTTCGGCGTCGTTGGACGTCATTCGGGAATCCCCTGGAAGGATATCCGGAAGTTCGGTCCTCCCGGCCAAGGACCGAGAGGATGACTCAGATCAAGGATGCCTACTCGGCATCGGCCGTCGACAGCGTTTCCAAAGTCGGCATCGAGGTGATGTTGTAGCCGGCATCGACGAAGTGGATTTCGCCTGTAACGCCCGCCGACAGGTCCGACAGGAGGTAGAGCGACGACGAGCCTACCTGATCGATGGTGACCGACTTGCGCAGCGGCGCGTTGCGCTGGTTCCACGACAGGATGGCGCGGGCATCCGAAATGCCGGCGCCGGCCAGCGTGCGGATCGGGCCGGCGGAAACGGCGTTGACGCGGATGCCGCGCGGGCCGTAATCGGCGGCGAGATAGCGAACCGAAGCCTCGAGCGCCGCCTTGGCGACACCCATGACGTTGTAGTTCGGGATCACGCGCGTCGAGCCGTTATAGGTCAGCGTCAGCATGCTGCCGCCTTCGGTCATGAGGTCGGCGGCGCGTTTGGCGATCTCGGTGAAGGAGAAGCAGGAAATCACCATGGTGCGGGTAAAATTGTCCCGCGTGGTGTTGGCATAAAGCCCCTTCAGCTCGTTCTTGTCGGAAAAGCCGATGGCGTGGACGATGAAATCCAGCTTGCCCCAGCGCGCCTTGATCTCGTCGAAGACGGCATCGACCGATGCAAGATCCTCGACGTCGCACGGCAGGAGGAAATCCGAGCCGACTTCGGCTGCCAGCGGCTTGACGCGCTTGCCGAGCGCCTCGCCCTGAAATGTGAAAGCCAGCTCCGCGCCCTCGGCTGCGAGCGCCTTCGAAATACCCCAGGCAATCGAGTGATTGTTTGCGACGCCCATGATGAGGCCGCGCTTACCCTGCATGATTCCCGTCATTGCCTTATCCGTTGTAGCGCTGGAACACGAGCGTGGCGTTGGTGCCGCCGAAGCCGAAGGAGTTCGAAAGAGCGATATCGAACTTGGCGTCGTCGATACGCTTGCGCACGATCGGCACGCCTTCGAATTCCGGATCGAGTTCGGTGATATGGGCACTTTCGCCGATGAAGCGTTCCTGCATCATCAGGATCGAATAGATCGATTCCTGCACGCCGGCTGCTCCGAGCGAATGGCCCGTCAACGACTTGGTCGACTGGATCGGCGGGATCCTGTCGCCAAAGACTTCGCGAATCGCGCCGATTTCCTTGCTGTCGCCCACCGGCGTCGAGGTGCCGTGGGTGTTGATGTAGTCGATATCGCCCTTCACCGTGGCGAGCGCCTGGCGCATGCAGCGCGCGGCACCCTCACCCGACGGCGCGACCATGTCGTATCCGTCCGAGGTGGCGCCGTAACCGACGATCTCGGCATAGATCTTGGCGCCGCGCGCCTTGGCGTGTTCCAGCTCTTCCAGAACCAGCACGCCGGCGCCGCCTGCGATGACGAAGCCGTCACGCTTAGCGTCATAGGCCCGCGAAGCGGTTTCCGGGTGATTCTCGTTGAAGTCGGACGACATGGCACCCATGGCGTCGAAGAGGTTCGACATGGTCCAGTCGAGATCTTCGTGGCCGCCGGCGAACATCACGTCCTGCTTGCCCCACTGGATCATTTCAGCGGCATTGCCGATGCAGTGCGCCGAGGTCGAGCAGGCGGACGAGATCGAATAGTTGACGCCGTGGATCTTGAACCAGGTCGCAAGCGTTGCCGACGCGGTCGAGGACATCGACTTCGGCACGGCGAACGGGCCGATGCGCTTCGGGCTGTTGTTCTTGCGGGTGATGTCGGCGGCTTCGATCAGCGTGCGGGTCGACGGGCCGCCGGAGCCCATGATGATGCCGGTGCGCTCGTTGGTGATGTCACCTTCCTCGAGGCCGCTATCCGCGATCGCCTGCTTCATGGCGACATGGTTCCATGCGCCACCCTGCGACAGGAAGCGCATCGCACGACGATCCACCAGCTCGGTCGTATCGATGTTCGGCGAACCCCAGACCTGGCACTTGAAGCCATGCTCGGCAAAATCGGGAGAGAAAGAAATGCCGGATTTGGCTTCGCGCAGCGAGGCGGTCACTTCTTGAGCATTGTTTCCAATCGAAGAGACAATACCCAGACCCGTAACAACTACCCGTCTCATATCGATGACCTTTTCTAAAACGTCTGTCTTGGTGGAGGCGGCGGAGCCGCGATTCAGGCGACCTTGTCCTTCGACAGGCCCACGCGCAGGTCCGACGCCTGATAGATGGTCTCGCCGTCGGCCTTCAGCCAGCCGTCCGCCGTGCCGAGGACCAGGCGGCCACGCATGACGCGCTTGAAATCGATGCCGTATTCGAGAAGTTTCGTGTCCGGGCGAACCATGCCCTTGAACTTCACCTCGCCGGTGGAAAGCGCCATGCCGCGGCCGGGCTCGCCGAGCCAGCCGAGGAAGAAGCCGGTGAGCTGCCACATGCCGTCCAGGCCGAGGCAGCCGGGCATGATCGGATTTCCGGCGAAATGACACGGGAAGTACCAGTCATCGGGACGCACGTCGTATTCGGCGCGGATGAAGCCCTTGTCGAAGGCGCCGCCGGTCTCGGAGATTTCGGTAATGCGATGGACCATCAGCATCGGCGGCAGGGGGAGCTGCGCATTGCCCGGACCGAACAGTTCGCCGCGGCCGCAGGCCAGGATTTCCTCGTAATTGAAGCTGGACTGTCTCGTCGTCATAAAAAATCCGTTTCCCCCGCATGAATGCCGATGGATGTGAAGCTTTAGTGCAAGATGGACAGAAAATGAAGCGAAAGCATCACACACTCATTCATCCGCTCTATCGAACGCACTAGCCGTTATGTGGTGGTCGCATACAGGAACGCCAGAGCCGCGACCAGAGCGAAATGCGCCAAAAGCCCGTTTTTTGCGGCTTTTGAGCAGCTTCCCACCCCATCGAAACTATTGAAAGCAATCAAGGCAAAAGTTATATGGCTTAGTTAAGAATTACAGAGATCAGGAATCCGGAGTCCCTGAATGGCGGAAGAGGCCGAAATCGCGATCGAAAGCAGGCTGCGCAACGTAGGCCTGAGGCCGACCCGACAGCGGATTGCGCTGGGTGATCTTCTCTTTGCGAAGGGCGACCGGCATCTGACCGTGGAAGAACTTCACGAGGAAGCCGTTGCCGCCGGCGTTCCGGTTTCGCTGGCAACCGTCTACAATACGCTGCATCAATTCACCGAGGCCGGCCTGATCCGCGTGCTCGCCGTCGAGAGCACCAAGACCTATTTCGACACCAACGTCTCCGACCACCATCACTTTTTCGTGGAAGGCCACAACGAGGTGCTGGATATCCCGATCAGCAATCTGACGATCGGCAATCTGCCGGAGCCGCCGAAGGGCATGGAAATCGCCCATGTCGACGTGGTGATCCGCCTGCGCCGCAAGCAGCAGCGTTAAGGCCGCTCCTCCCGCATCAACCGTCCTGCGGCAAAAGGTCTTCCGTCACATCACATCACATCATCCGGATGCCGGCCCGGCCTGTGGCGATAGGTCGGAAAGGTCCAGCCGAACCAGAGCGCGCCGCCACGGACCGCAAAGGCCGCGATCACGCCCAATCCGGCGGATACATAGAGCGGCATCATCGTCGCGTTGGCGGCCGTGAAGACGCCCGCGCCGACGAGCGAGGCCGTGACATAGATTTCCGGCCGCAGCAGCACCGAGGGCTCGTTCGCCAGCAGATCGCGCAGGATGCCGCCGAACGTCGCCGTCAGCGCGCCGGTGACGATGGCGACGGTGGGCGAGCCCGTCGCCGCCATGCCCTTGGCGGCCCCCATGACGCAATAGGCCGACAGTCCCACCGCATCGAGCCAGAGAAGCAACCGATAGCGCGATTCGAACAGATGCGCGGTGAAGAAGAACAGCACGCCGACCACGGCGCAGATGATGATATAGGTCGGGTTCAGCACCCAGAAGACGGGCACCCGGCCAAGAACGATATCGCGAAGCGTGCCGCCTCCGATGCCGGTGACGGCGGCCAGGAACAGGAAGCCGATCAGGTCGAGCTGCTTGCGCGAGGCCGCGAGCGCACCGGTTGCGGCAAAAAGGGCGACGCCGGCATAATCAAGAAACGAAAGAAGCGACATCGAAAACTCCAACGGGGCGCCGGCGATCTTTGCGAAATGAATCACGACGGCAAGGGCCGCGCAAGCAGGCGCGTGTAAAGATGTCGTAGCGGCTACGGCGACTATCGCATGGCCGTAACGGCGCTTCGAAGAGGAATCCCCCCGTGAAATCCCTGCTGATCGTAATCCTCAACCTCGTCGCACTCGTGATGATGCCCGCCGTGGCCATGGCGCAGCAATCGATCCTGCCGGATCCCGTGGCCTTCGAGAAAGATCACTTCACCAAGAGCTGCGACGGACAGGTGAGCTTCGGCGATCATTTTGCGACGGAGCAGGATATCAACAACGACAAGCTGACCGACATCGTCGTCAACGAAGGCGAGATCACCTGCAAGGGCGAAAAAGGACCCTACTGCAACGATGAGGGCTGCCCCTACAATTTCTACGCCCAAGTGGCCGAAGGCGGCTATCTGTTGATCGCCACGGCGCAGATCTACGGCTACGATTTCATCCAGCGTTTCGGCAACATGGTGCTTGTCATGAAGATGCATCCGCGCTTCTGCGACCGCAAGGACGGGGAAGATCCTTGCGAGATCACGGTCCGGGTGCGCGGCACCAAATTCGTCACCATCTCCAAGAAGTAGCTTTCACGGCGCCGGGTAGAGCGCCGAGGTGCGGCCGACGGCGTAATATCCGACCAGGCCGACCCATTCGCGCACGCCCGTCGCCAGGAGCTGCGCATTGCGCGAGGGCTGGGTCAGATCGAGACCCAGGCTTTCCTTGCCGGTGCTGCGATAATCGACCGGCCACGGCACGACATCGATCCCCTGCTTGCGGAAAATCCCCATCGAGCGCGGCATATGGAAGCCGGAGGTGATGAGCAGGCAATCCGAAAGCCCGTTCTGCGCCAGCAGCTGCTTCGTATTGACCGCATTCTCGAAGGTGGTGCGCGAGGTCTTGTCCTCGATCATCCGGCTCGTCGAAATGCCGAGCGCGGTGAAGAAGCGCTCCGAGATGACGGCATCGCCCTCATAGGCGCCGCCGATCGAGCCGTCGCCGCCCGAGATCAAGATACGCGCCTGCGGAAACTTCTGCGCCAGCCGCAAAGCTTCGATGAGGCGGTCGCCGGCCGAATCGAGTTCGTAGCCGCCGCGCACGGTCGTCACCTCGTTCTGCGTGGCGCCGCCGAGAACGATCATGCATTTGAGGTCGGCCGGATCGGCAGCGGGGTGCGGAAAGCGCTCCTCCAGCCCCTGCACGATATAGGAGCCTGCCGTCGTATAGAGCGTGACGAAGAGGATGAGCACGGATAGCAGCGACGAGGCAATGACGGTGGCGCGCCAGCGCAGGAGCGCGGCAAAGAATGCCAGCAGGACGAAGAAAAACGCCAGCGACAGCGGTTGACCCAAGATCCAGACAAGTTTCGAAAAAACGAACACGGCACATCCTTACGCTTGTCGGCAAAACGATTCGGCTTTTCTCCTAGCAGATTTTGTGCGCTGCAATGTGGCTATTTCGACCGCCGCACCATCGGGGCCGCCGCCATCAGGCGGTGGCTGAAGCGGCGCTGCAGCGGGCGGGGAATGAAAAGCGTGACCAATGCCAGGAGGAGTGCTGCCATCGACACCAGCCACAGCGCATGCGCGCCCAATGCGCCGGCAAGAAACGCACCGATGATGGCGCCGACGATCATGCCGCTCCAGGGCACGATCTGCACCGTCCAGGCAAAGTCGCGGTCGCCCAGCAAGAAGCGGCCGATGCCGCGGCCGAAACGCGAGAGCGCCCCGGTAACGTAAGTCAGGCCGATCGGCAGACCTTCGATATGTTCGACGGTGGCGTTGACCAGGCCCATGGCGAGCACCACCAGATAGAACTGCACCAGAATCAACGACGGCTCTGCAAAACCCGCGGCTGCGGCGAGAAGGACGCTGACGCAGGCCAGCACCACGAAAGCCCGCCGGTCGGCCGCATGGGCGATGACGATCCCGAGCGCATTGCCCGCTATGAATGTCAGGATCGCGGAAAACAGCACCGCCGCATGGCCGAAATCCCCGGTTCCCACCGCAATCGCCGCCCGCGTCGTGTTGCCCGTCATGAAGGACACGAAGTTCCCCGTCAGCATCAGGCCGACGGCATCGGTCATGCCGGCCAAAAAGGAAATGGAGGCGACGAGCGCAAGCCCCGTCAGCCTGCGGCGGGTCCTAATGAGACGACGGCGTCGTTGTCTGGTCATAACCGAATCGGGATAGTTTGCGGAGGATGCGAGGCTAGCATGAAGTTGGGGCGAATGCGCAGAGCTACGGTACTTGTTGGAAATGGAAAGCCTTGCTCAGGGCGCAGCTACAACCTCTTTTTCACAAAGGCACGCCCTGATCCGGATTTGAGATATTTTTCGAATGCGAATGCTTGCGCCTCATCGGAAAACGCAATGTAGGTCTTACCGACCATGGCGCATATTTCGACGTATGGGATACTTCTTCAGCGTTGTGCTTTTCCAGGCGAGCTTTCGGATCGCCGGTTATGCCGACGTAGTGGCGATCGGGAGAATGGCAGCTTTGAAGAATATAGACGTATTTCATGCTGCGCATGACAGTATGTAACGATAAACGCACAACCTCCGCGACAGAACGACCTGTCGGAAAAACACCGTCAAACTCTATTTAATCTCTGAGAAAAAGTCCGCTTACGTTACTGCGTAACTTCAGCGCGACAGCCTTCGCCATCTCCTCGCCCTCAGCTCCTCAAGCCTCACGGCTTGCCGAGCCGAAGCTCGCAGAGCGAAGCGTGGTGGAGCTAAGCGGGATCGAACCGCTGACCTCTTGCATGCCATGCAAGCGCTCTCCCAGCTGAGCTATAGCCCCATCAAGGTGGTGCCGTTTGACCGGCCCTGGGTCCCTTCCGAGCGTTTCGCCCGTCGGGGTGGCGGCTTATTACTTGTGGTTTTCACAGATAGCAAGCCGAAAAATTCGGCCCGGGAAATTTTTCTTGTTCGCCGGGCCGACTGTCTTGAGATCAGACGTCGTCGTCGTCGCCGGTGACGCCGATGATGTCGCTCATGTCGTCATCGTCTTCATCTTCGTCGGCTTCGAGGAAGGTGTCGTCGTCATCGTCGCCGATTTCGACATCGTCATCGCCGATATCCGGAATATCGTCGCCGGCGGCAGCCTCATCGGCATCCTCGAGGGACACCAGTTCGACTTCGGTGCTTTCGGTATCGACCTCGGCCACTTCTTCTTCTTCCGGAACTTCCTTCGAAGCGGAGGTTTCTTCGAAATAGGACAACGGCCAGGACTTGCCGGTGTAGGGCGAGATCACCGGATCCCGGTTCAGGTCATAGAACTTCTTGCCATTGTCCGGATCGGTACGTTTTGTTCCAAGTTCCGCTTTCGCCACTGTCAAAGCCTCATCAATGGCCGAATGAAAATTCGGCAATGCCGGGGAAGCCGGCGTTTTAAGGGAAATATCAGCCGGTCCCCTTAATCGTTACGGCCGTTTCTGTCAAAGCTAAAGTTCAAGCGCTTCGCCAGCGTTCTCACGCCTTCCGGGATGATCGGGCCGTGAGCCTGTGCCGACCAGCCGGCGTGAACCGCGGCATACCTTGAGCAAGAGCACCGAAGCCAGCCGCAAAATGCGGCGGGAATACCGGTCTCACAAAGCAATTGCCCATGCCGCACGGCACCATCCCGCAGCCGGCCGTGGCACGCCGCTCGACCGGCCTTTCCGGCTCGATCCGCCTTCCCCGTGGCAGAGGCAAGGATATGCCGACGCTTCGGGACAAGCCGGACGGTAGAGGCCTCGGCAATGCCGGCAAAGGCGAAACCCGGACCCTTCTCGATCATCGCATTGCCGTGAGCTTCCTCGTCATGGGGCTTGCGAGCCGGCATCCGGTTACGCTCGACGATTCCGCCATGATCGCCACGAGCTTTCCCGAGTTTTTTGCTATGATGACAAGATTGGGCGCGACGATCGAAGCCAAGGATTGATAGATCGCGCCATCGGCCATCCGAAGCCCTATCCTGCAGGGCTTCGAGGATGGCGGCAACAACGGATCGAAGCCATGTATCAGCCTCCACATCATCGCGAAGACGATCTCGGCACGCAGCACCAGCTGATCCGCGCCCATCCGCTGGGACTGCTGATCACCGCGGGCGGCGGCGGGCTGATCGCCAATGCCGTGCCGTTTCATCTCAATGCCGAGCTTTCGCCCAAGGGCACGCTGCAGGCGCATCTCGCCAGGGCAAACGGCCAGTGGCGGGAGATCGAAGCGGGTGCGCCCGTGCTCGTCGTCTTCCAGGGCGCCGATACCTACATCACGCCATCCTGGTATGCGACGAAGCGGGAAACCGGCAAGGTGGTGCCGACGTGGAACTACGCGATCGTACAGGTTCGCGGGAGCGCGCGGACGATCGAGGATCCCGTCTGGCTGCGCACGCAGATCGGCGCGCTGACGGGCGACAACGAAGGCGACCGCGCGCAGCCCTGGGCGGTGGAGGATGCGCCGCCGGACTTCATCGCAGCCCAGATGAAAGGCATCGTCGGCATCGAAATCGACATCGAGACGATTGACGGCAAATGGAAGGTGAGCCAGAACCGGCCGCTCGCCGACCGGCAAGGCGTGGCCGAGGGCCTTGCGGCGATCGATCGCAGCGAAGCCGCCGAGATGGCCGATCTGGTGCGCCGCTACAGCAAGTAATATCGGGATACAGGGTAGGGACAAAGGAAGACATGATCATCGCCATCGACGGACCTGCGGCTGCCGGCAAGGGAACCTTGGCGCGCCGGATCGCCGAAACCTATGGTTTTCATCATCTCGACACCGGCCTTACCTACCGGGCGACCGCCAAGGCCCTGCTCGATGCCGGATTGCCGCTCGACGACGAAGCCATTGCCGAGGGCATGGCGCGCAAGGTCGATCTGGCCGGGCTCGACCGGACCGTTCTGTCCAGGCATGAGATCGGCGAGGCCGCGTCGAAGATCGCCGTCATGCCGAGCGTACGCCGGGCCCTGGTCGAGGCGCAGCGCCGCTTCGCCGAAAAGGCGCCGGGAACGGTGCTCGACGGCCGCGACATCGGCACCGTCGTCTGCCCCGGCGCGCCGGTGAAGCTCTATGTGACGGCTTCGGCCGCGGTCCGCGCGAAACGGCGCCATGAAGAGATCGTCGAAGCCGGCGGCAGCGCTAATTACGACGCCATCTTCGAGGACGTGAAACGGCGCGACGAACGCGATATGGGCCGCACCGACAGCCCGCTCAAGCCGGCCGAAGACGCGTACTTGCTAGATACCTCAGAAATGAGTATAGAAGCGGCGTTTCAGACGGCAAAGTCGATCATCGACGCCGCTCTGAGCCGAAATGCCTGAAAATACGAGCGGCTTTTGCGCGCCCCGCGCCCGAAGCTGCCAATTTCAATAGCCTGACATTCCGTCCAAGCGCCGGATAGCTTCCCGAAGGGGAGGCGGACTGGGGTCAGGCCTGTTCAACGCGAACCACCGGCGCGTCAGTGTCCAGATTGCATGATCGGGACACGCCAGGAGATTTTATGTCTGTAACTTCCCCCTCTCGCGAAGATTTCGCGGCCCTTCTCGAAGAATCCTTTGCCAAGAACGATCTGGCTGAAGGCTATGTCACCAAGGGCATCATCACCGCCATCGAAAAGGATGTCGCCGTTGTAGACGTCGGCCTCAAGGTCGAAGGCCGCATCGCGCTGAAGGAATTCGGTGCACGCGCCAAGGACGGCACGCTCAAGGTCGGCGATGAAGTCGAAGTCTACGTCGAGCGTATCGAAAACGCGCTTGGCGAAGCCGTTCTGTCGCGCGAAAAGGCTCGCCGCGAGGAAAGCTGGATCAAGCTCGAAGCCAAGTTCGAAGCTGGCGAACGCGTCGAAGGCGTGATCTTCAACCAGGTCAAGGGCGGCTTCACCGTCGATCTCGACGGCGCTATCGCCTTCCTGCCGCGTTCGCAGGTCGATATCCGCCCGATCCGCGACGTCACCCCGCTGATGCACAACCCGCAGCCCTTCGAAATCCTCAAGATGGACAAGCGTCGCGGCAACATCGTCGTATCGCGTCGTACGGTTCTGGAAGAGTCCCGTGCCGAGCAGCGTTCTGAAATCGTTCAGAACCTCGAAGAAGGCCAGGTTGTTGACGGTGTCGTCAAGAACATCACCGATTACGGTGCGTTCGTTGACCTCGGCGGCATCGACGGCCTGCTGCACGTCACCGACATGGCATGGCGCCGTGTGAACCATCCGTCGGAAATCCTGTCCATCGGCCAGCAGGTCAAGGTACAGATCATCCGCATCAACCAGGAAACCCACCGCATCTCGCTCGGCATGAAGCAGCTCGAGAGCGATCCGTGGGATGGCATCCAGGCCAAGTATCCGGAAGGCAAGAAGATTTCCGGTACGGTTACGAACATCACCGACTACGGTGCGTTCGTCGAGCTGGAGCCGGGCATCGAAGGCCTGATCCACATCTCGGAAATGTCCTGGACCAAGAAGAACGTACACCCCGGCAAGATCCTGTCCACGAGCCAGGAAGTCGAAGTCGTCGTTCTCGAAGTCGATCCGACCAAGCGTCGTATCTCGCTCGGCCTGAAGCAGACGCTCGAAAACCCGTGGGCAGCATTCGCCCGCAACCATCCGGCTGGCACCGAAGTCGAAGGCGAAGTCAAGAACAAGACCGAATTCGGCCTGTTCATCGGCCTCGACGGCGATGTGGACGGCATGGTTCACCTCTCCGACCTCGACTGGAACCGTCCGGGCGAACAGGTCATCGAAGAGTTCAACAAGGGTGACGTCGTCAAGGCCGTCGTTCTCGACGTCGACGTTGAGAAGGAACGCATCTCGCTCGGCATCAAGCAGCTCGGCAAGGACGCGGTTGGCGAAGCAGCCGCTTCCGGCGACCTGCGCAAGAATGCAGTCGTTTCCTGCGAAGTCATCGCAGTCAACGACGGCGGCATCGAAGTGAAGCTCGTCAACCACGAAGACATCACCTCGTTCATCCGCCGCGCCGATCTGTCGCGTGACCGTGACGAACAGCGTCCGGAGCGTTTCTCGGTTGGTCAGGTTGTCGACGCTCGCGTCACCAACTTCTCCAAGAAGGACCGCAAGATCATGCTGTCGATCAAGGCTCTGGAAATCGCTGAAGAGAAGGAAGCCGTTGCTCAGTTCGGTTCGTCCGACTCGGGCGCTTCGCTCGGCGACATCCTGGGTGCGGCTCTCAAGAACCGCAACGCCGAATAATCTTCGGTAGACGCCTCGAAACAAAAGACCCGCCGGAGCGATCCGGCGGGTTTTTCTTTGCCCGTCATCCGGCGTCCATGCCGGCTATCCCATTCCCAGGCCGTCTATTCCCAGGCGACCATGCGACGATAGAAATCGAAGGCGTGGTCGTGCAGGGGATCGCGCAACGGCTGCGGCAAGGCAACCAGCTGCGGCCGAACACCGCCGCCCTTCTGCGCAGAGGCGGATCCGGCTTCCGATTCGTCGGATACCTCCTCGGTCGCCTGCGCCGGCGATTCGTCCGCCTGGGCCTGCTCTTCATCCTGATCCTGCGGGTTCTCCTCGTCGCCGGCTTGGCCGCCTTCCTCGTCGCCAACAGGATCGACGCGACTGAGCAGCTTCGATTCGCCGTTCTTGACGGGTGGGTCGGCCGGCAGATAGTTCGCCACGACGAAGGGGACACCGAGCGGCAGGGGCGCGGGCATTCCCGCCTGCTCCGCAGCCTCATACATTGCCATCGGCGCTGCGGACGACGCTTGAGTTACCGGCTTGCCGGCAAGCACGGCAGCGGCGACGGGTGCCTCTGGCTGATCGGCCAATGACACGGGCATGGCTGCTACCGACGCCGGGCTGCGGCCATTTTCATTGACGGGCGGCTGCGGGGGAAACGCCTGCGCCGCTGCGTTTCCGGTCAGCGCCTGCGCGATGATCTTCTCGATCGATGACGAGGGATTGCTGATGATCTGCAGAAGATCGGGATCGGTTGCCATCGCGGGTGGGCTTATGACCACCTGCAGCCCCTGCTTGATGTCGGCTTCGATCTGCTGGATATCGCGCGGTACCGGCGGCGGCGTCAGCGGCGATCTGATCAGTGCCACTTCGGTCGGGAGTTCGGCTTCGGCGGCGACAGCCGTCAGCAACGCCCCCGTAGCCAGATCATCGACAAGAGAAGCAAGCTCCGAAGCCTGGACCGTAGTCGCGACCACGATGCCGTTGCCGATGGCAGGCGCGGCTTGCGGAGCCGCCGTGGTTCCGTTTTGCGCGGCCGCCTGCGCCGGGGTCGTTTCAGCGCCAACCGGCGCTGATTGAGATGGAGTACCCGGTTGCGGCAACTGCTGAGACGCCGGCGCCGGCTGTGCGGCTGGCTGGGCCACAGTTTGGGCGGGCGTTTGCGTGGCCGTGGCCGTGGCCGTGGCCGTGGCCGTGGCCGTGGCCGTGGCCGTGGCCGTGGCCGTGGGAAGCGTCGGTTCTTCCGCTGCCGCCGCAAGGGCCGTTACCAGAGCGGTCAGATCGGCTGCTTTCTGCAGCAGGGCCGATTTCGGCAGCTGCGCGGCCGGCGTCTCCACCTCGCCCGCATTCTGGCCGTATGAACTCACCACCGCCTTCAACATGGCGTCGGGCTCGACAACGGACGCCTGTTCCAGGTTGAGCGCCAGCTGAACCGCGTTTGGGCTTTCCGGATCCTCCAGCGCCTCGGCCAGAAGCGGCAGCGGCAGCGGCGTCTTCATCTGCGCATCCAGTCGCTGCTGCGCCACGGCGAGCTGTTGCGGCGTCGAATTGCGGATTGCGGCAGCAACCCGCTGCGCATAGGCCGTGTTGTTTTCGCCTGGCTCACGGGAAACATTCAACGCCTGCGCGGCGGTATCGATTGCGGCAAGCAGACTATCGAACATCCGTTCGCGCGCCGCGACCAGCAACATGTTCAGCTTGCCCTCGACGCTGGCATTGATCGTACTCGAGAGAACGGCGAGCGGCGTTGCGGCGGTTTGGAGACTAGAGGTCTCCGCTGTCGCAACGATCGGCTTTTCAATAGCCACACCCACGGCGGACACGGCACCAACGGGAAGCAACATGACATGCTCCTTTGTCTGGCAAGGCGACGATGGAAGCGGGAGGCAGGTTCAATCAAGGTCCGCTCATGCGGCCAACAGATCTTCGAGCGCCGGATAACCGGAAGAGCAAAACGCGGACGCGTCGGGCAGGAAGTCAATGATGAGGATAGCAGCCGGTTTCTTAACAGATTGTTAAACGAAACAGGCCAATGCCACTTTCACGGCATCGGCCTGTGGATTTCGCTTCTGGAGGGAAGCCGTCAGCTATGCGCGAAGATATCCGCCTCTTCCCAGCCGAGCAGATCGAGCTTGGCGCGTGTGGGAAGGAAAGCGAAGCAATCATCCGCATAATCCATGCGGCCGTCGCGCAGCAGGCGTTGCGTCAGCTTTTCGCGCAGCGCATGGAGATAGAGTACGTCGGAGGCCGCATATTCGAGCTGCGCAGGCGACAATGTCTCGGCGGCCCAGTCGGACGATTGCTGCGCCTTGGAAATATCGACCTCCAGCATCTCCTTGAGATTGTCCTTCAAGCCGTGGCGGTCGGTATAGGTGCGGCAGAGGCGCGAGGCGATCTTGGTGCAGAAGACCGGCGTGGTGGTGACGCCGAAGGTATGGAACAACACGGCAATGTCGAAGCGCCCGTAATGAAAGATCTTCTGGCGCGCAGGGTCGGCGAGCATGGCGACCAGATTGGGCGCCTGCTTCTGGCCGGCAGCGATGCGGATGATGTCAGCCGTGCCGTCGCCCGACGAAAGCTGCACGAGGCAGAGCCGGTCGCGGCGCGGAACGAGGCCGAGGGTTTCGGTGTCGATGGCTATGGCGCCGGTATAACGGGCGGCGGCTTCGGCGGAAATATCGCCTTCGTGATAGCGGATGGTGGCAGCCATGACATTCTCCTGGCTCTGTCTTTATGAGTTCGTTTTTCGTCCGTTCTATAGAACAGACGGGGCGCCAACGATACCGCCGCGGCTTAAAATGTCGGCGGCGTGTTGATCCAGAGCAATATCGTCTCACCATCGTGTCGGTTGCGCCAGGAATGATAGCGGCGGCTTTCGAAATAAAGCGAATCGCCGGGCAGGAGATCGAAGAACTGGTCGCTGTCGAGCACGAGTTCCAGGCGTCCGGCAAGGACATGGATGAACTCCTCGCCTTCGTGGCGATAGGCGCCCTCGCTCGCGGCACCCGGCGCAAGCACGAAGCGATGGCAATCCATCATCGTGCGCCCTTCCGCCAGCAACTGGACGGTGACGCCCGGCGTCGTCGCCGGCCAGGCCCGCCATTCGCCGGATCGGATCAGCGCCGGAACATCCTCGCGCTCCTCGCCCGACAGGCGCGATACCGTGGTGCCATAGTAATCAGCCAGGTCGTGGAGGGTCTTGAAACTGACGCCTTGCGACGTGCGCTCCAGCGTCGACAGCGTCGAGGACGTCATGCCCATGTCAGCGGCGACCTGATCCAGCGTCCTGCCGGCGGCATGGCGCAGCGACCGCAGCCGGCGGCCGATATCCGAGGATGCTGCGGATTGCTCGCCATTGTCGGGACCGGCGGCGCTTCCCTCCTCGGTCTCAAGCGCCTCGCGAATCGCCGCCGGATTGAGGCCGCGCTCGGCACGGAACCATGAAATGCGCTTCAGACGCGCCACGTCCTCGGCGCTGTACTGGCGATGCCCCGTCTCGGAGCGGGAGGGCACGACAAGGCCCTGGCTTTCCCACAGCCGCAAAGTGGAGGCCGATACGCCGGCAAGACGTGCCGCTTCCGCCACCTTGTAGCGCACTGCGTAGCGCTCTGGCTCGATGCTGCTCATTTGCCAATGATCCCTGATCTCTAGTCTTTCGATCCGTTTAGCATGGATGAAGCGCGGAATCGATTTAAGGAATTATGCAACCTATCAAGGTGCCGTGGCGCCCTCGGCAAGCCTTGAAGACCACGCGGCGCCGTATGTGATCCCCTCGGCGCATTCTTGTCACCCGCACAAAATCACGCTTGAAATCTTGCAGAAAAAATGTAGGAGTTTTCTAAAGAACTTACAGAAGTTCTGCAAGATAATTCAAAATGACTTTCTGGGAGCCACCGCAATGACCTTGACCGAACGGAAGAATGCCGCCATTTCCCGCGGCGTCGGCATGACGACGCAAATCTATGCCGACCGCGCCGAAAATGCCGAGATCTGGGACAAGGAAGGTCATCGCTATATCGATTTCGCCTCCGGCATCGCCGTGGTGAATACCGGCCACCGCCATCCCCGCGTCATTGCCGCCGTCAAGGAACAGCTCGACCGCTTTACCCACACCTGCCATCAGGTCGTTCCCTATGAGAGCTATGTGCATCTTGCCGAGCGTCTCAACGCCATCGTTCCGGGCGATTTCGCCAAGAAGACGATCTTCGTGACAACCGGAGCCGAAGCGGTCGAGAATGCCGTCAAGATTGCCCGCGCCGCCACCGGCCGTTCCGCCATCATCGCGTTTGGCGGCGGCTTCCACGGCCGTACTTTCATGGGCATGGCGCTGACCGGCAAGGTCGCGCCCTACAAGATCGGCTTCGGCCCGATGCCGGGCGATGTCTTCCATGCGCCCTTCCCGGTGCCGCTGCATGGGGTCACCGTCGAACAATCGCTGGCGACGCTGAAGAAGCTCTTTGCCGCCGATGTCGATCCGCAGCGCGTTGCCGCCATCATCCTCGAGCCCGTACAGGGCGAAGGCGGCTTCTATCCGGCGCCGGCAGCCTTCATGAAGGCATTGCGCGAGATCTGCGACCAGCATGGCATCCTCCTGATCGCCGACGAGGTGCAGACCGGCTTTGCGCGCACCGGCAAGATGTTTGCCATGGATCATCATGAGGTGGCGGCCGATCTCGTCACCATGGCGAAGAGCCTTGCCGGCGGTTTCCCGCTCGCCGCCGTCACCGGCCGCGCCGAAATCATGGATGCGCCCGGACCGGGCGGCCTCGGCGGCACCTATGGCGGCAATCCGCTCGGGATCGCCGCCGCCCATGCCGTGCTCGACGTCATCGCCGACGAAGGCCTGTGCGACCGCGCCAACCAGCTTGGCTCCCGCCTGAAGCAGCGGCTGGAATCGCTGCGCGACAAGGTGCCTGAAATCGCCGATATCCGTGGCCCGGGCTTCATGAACGCCGTGGAATTCAACGATGCGACGACCAAGCTGCCGAGCGCTGATTTCGCCAACAAGGTGCGGCTCATCGCGCTCGACAAGGGGCTGATCCTTCTGACCTGCGGCGTCCACGGCAACGTCATCCGCTTCCTGTCGCCGATCACCATTCAGGACGGCGTATTCAGCGAGGCGCTTGACATTCTCGAGGCATCGCTGCTGGCGGCAAGCGCGTCCCGCTGACCGCTGCCCTTGGCGTTTACTTCCTATCCGCCCGCGCGGCCTGCCGGGCGAAACCTGTCGGAGTGCATAGCATGTCCTTTACAACAGCAATGACCAAGCACGTTCCCTTCTCCTCGCGCTTCCTGCGCGCCGCCGGCTACATCAATGGCGCCTGGACGGCTGGTGGAGCGACAAAGACGTTCGATGTCGTCAACCCCGCAACCGGCGAAATGCTCGCCTCGCTGCCCGATATGGGCGCCGCCGAGACGACCGCCGCGATCGATGCCGCCTACATCGCCCAGGTCGCCTGGGCCGCCCGCCCGGCCAAGGAGCGCGCCGTCATCCTGCGCAAATGGTTCGACCTCATGGTCGCCAACGCCGATGAGCTGGCGGCGATCCTGACGGCCGAGATGGGCAAGCCGCTGCCGGAAGCGAGAGGCGAAATCCTCTACGCCGCGTCCTATGTCGAATGGTATGCGGAAGAGGCCAAGCGCATCTATGGCGAAACCATCCCCGCGCCGTCCAACGACAAGCGCATGGTCGTCATCAAGCAGCCGGTCGGCGTCGTCGGCACGATCACGCCCTGGAACTTCCCCGCCGCCATGATCGCCCGCAAGATCGCGCCGGCGCTTGCCGTCGGCTGCACCGTCGTCTCCAAGCCCGCCGAGCAGACGCCGCTGACGGCGATCGCGCTTGCGGTGCTTGCCGAAGAGGCCGGTATTCCGGCCGGCGTTCTCAACATCATCGTCGGCATCGACGGACCGGCGATCGGCCGCGAGCTTTGCGGCAATCCGAAGGTACGCAAGATCAGCTTCACCGGCTCGACCGAGGTCGGCCGCATCCTGATGCGCCAGTGCGCCGACCAGATCAAGAAGGTCAGCCTCGAACTCGGCGGCAATGCGCCCTTCATCGTCTTCGACGACGCCGATCTCGACGCCGCCGTCGAAGGGGCGATGGCTTCGAAATACCGCAATGCCGGCCAGACCTGCGTTTGCGCCAACCGCATCTATGTCCAGTCCAACGTCTATGACGCCTTTGCTGCCAGGCTCGCCGCCAAGGTCGGCGAACTTTCCGTCGGCGACGGCTTCAAGCCTGGCGTAACCGTTGGACCGCTGATCGACGAACAGGGCGTTGCCAAGGCGGAAGACCATGTTCAGGACGCCGTCTCGAAGGGCGCCCGCGTCGTCGCGGGCGGCAAGCGCATCGAGGGTGCCGGCACCTTCTTCGCACCGACGATCCTGACCGGCGTGAACCGGAACATGAAGGTTGCCCGCGAGGAGACGTTCGGTCCGGTCGCGCCGCTCTTCCGCTTCGATACCGTCGAGGACGTGATCGCGCAGGCGAACGACACCGAGTTCGGCCTTGCCGCCTATTTCTTCGCCGGCGACCTCAAGAAGGTATGGCGGGTTGCCGAGGCGCTGGAATACGGCATGGTCGGCATCAATACCGGCCTGATGTCGTCCGAGACGGCACCGTTCGGCGGCATCAAGCAATCCGGCCTCGGCCGCGAAGGCTCGCGCCATGGCGCCGACGACTATCTGGAAATGAAATATCTCTGCATCGGCAATCTATAGCCGGCAAATCAAGTCGAGGTAATGTGAACGCGGCCCTGCCACAGCCGGGCCGCGCTCAATCGACCGGTATGAAACGCGCCGGTATCGAGATTGAGGCGCAGGCCATTGACTTCGGCTCGCCGGATGGGTGTATGACCGTGCACGATCAGCTTCGGCAGTGGCTGCGCGCTGTCGTAGAAGCGCGAGCGGATGAAGACGAGGTCGTCGTCCTGCTGCTCCGAAATCGGCCTGTCGGGATCGATGCCGGCATGAACGAACAATGCCTCCGGCGTGTCCAGCAGGATCGGCAACCGGCGCAGAAAATTGACGTGATCGTCGGGCAGCCAGGTGCGGATGAAGGTATCCAGCTTCTTCTGCTTGGGATATTCCTCTTTTAGCTTGAGGATATCCACGCCATAGGATGCCAGCGTGGCGTCGCCGCCAAGTGCCACCCAATCATCCAGCGATATCTCGCCATCGGCATAGGCAAGCATGGCCATTTCGTGGTTGCCCGTCAGGCAGATGCGGTCGAACCCGTTGGGCGGCGCCGCCATGAGGCGGCTGACGACCTGCGCCGAGGCCGGGCCGCGATCGATGTAGTCACCCAGCATGACGATGAGCTTTCGGCCCGGCAGTCCCGCCGCGTCGGCCACGATCTTGCGCTCCAGCGAGCTCAGGAGATCATAGCGGCCATGGACGTCACCGATGACGTAGGTGGGCATGTCGAGATGTTCGAGCCGTTCGCGACGCCGGCGATGGCCGGAGCCATTCCCGATTTTTTCGCGTATCCTGGATGCCGCCATGAAACTGCCTTTCGAGCGCACGCCCCGGAACGCCTCAACTGTGTCTGCAAAAAGGACTCAAAAGCGACGATTCTTTGCCAGAGGGGCGGAAATCATCGCCGATGAGCGTTTCGGCGGCAGGTTCAAGCCTGCGGCATCGGCTCGCCTTGCGGCAAAGCGTCCCGAATGGCGCCTTTATGCATGGAGAAAGTTGACAGTGTGTGTCTGCAATCCTATCGCGCTCACCAACCTGGCGACAGAAATTCCGCGCCATCCGAGCCAAGGGAAAGCGGGAGATCCGGCAATCTCGGCACAAGGGCAGCCATTTGTCCGGCAAGATCGACATCCTACCGAACTGGAACGTTACACCCATGGCGCCTATGAATTTATCGTGAAGCCCTGATGGATCCGACGACAGCGCTCCAACTCTGCCGCTTCCTTCACGACGCATCCCTGATGCTTCTGTGGGGCGCCTGTGCCTATCTCTCGCTGTTCGTGCCGAAAACGCTTGCCGACATCGTCTGGCGCATGTCCGCAAGGTGGTTTTTCCTGATTGCCGTGATTGCGGTCACGACGCTCCTGGCGGCGTTGCCGGCAACGACGGCGAATATCGGCAGCGGATGGAGCGACGCGCTCGATGCCGGCATGACCCATGACGTGCTCTTCGACACCACGGTAGGACTGGCCTGGCAGGCGCAGGCGCTTGCAGCCCTCGTCATGGCCGGCGCCTTCCTGCTGCCGGAACGCCGGCGTCGCCACGGGCTGGCCTTCGGCGCGGGCCTCGGGCTCGCCTGCCTTTCCCTGACAGGACATGCCTCGATGCTGGAAGGCTGGCTGCGGCAGGCGCATCGGGCCAACGACATCCTGCATGTGCTGACCGGCGGCGGCTGGCTGGGAGCCCTGGTGCCATTGATTCCCATTCTGCGGCTTCTCGGCCGGCCCGAATGCAGAGCGGAAGCAGGCCTGGCGCTGCGTCGCTTCTCCAATGCCGGGCATGTTGCGGTGGCGCTCGTCATTCTCTCCGGCATCGTCAATACCATGCTGATCCTGAAACGCCTGCCCACGGACTGGTCTTCTCCCTACCAGCTGCTGCTTGCTCTCAAGATCGCGCTGGTCGCCGGCATGGCGCTGCTGGCAATCGTCAACCGCTACGTCTTCGTTCCGTGGATCGGCCGCAATCCCGGCCGCGCGCTGCAGGCGCTCCGGCTGGGAAGCATCGCCGAAATCGTCATCGGTATCGTGGTGATCGGGCTGGTCGCCGTGTTCGGCATGCTGGAACCGGTCTGAGCCGCCTATCTTCTCCGCGAGATGCTCTAGCCGCCGAGCGATTTCACGACGGCGGGGACGGCCTCTGAATCGCGGGCCGCCGGCCTGTATTCCAGGCCCACCCTGCCGCGATAGCCGTGGGCAAACAGCCAGTCCAGCCGCTCCGCCAGATCGATATGGCCCGTGCCGGGATCGCCGCGGCCAGGATGATCGGCGACATGGAGATGGACGATGCGGTCGATCCGGTCGCCGACGACCTCGCGCGTATCCTCGCCCATCACGGCCGAATGATAGAGATCGTAGACGATGCCGATTTCCGGGCGGCCGACCTCGTCGACGATATCGAGGCCTTCGGCCGTCGACGACAGATAGTAGCCGACATGATCGATCTTCGTGTTCAGCGGCTCGATGCCGAGCCGGACGCCGGACCCTTGCAGAATATCGGCGCCGGCACTCAAGGCGGCGACGAGGGCCGCCCGCTGCTCGGCACGCGAAAGCTCCGGCAGGTCATCGCCGGCCTGCGCGATCAGAACGGATGCGCCGAGACGCTGCGCCACCGCGACGGACTTGCGCAAGCCCTCCAGCCAAGCCTCTTTGTTTGCCGGATTCGTCAGCGCGATCATCGGCTCCGCCACCATGCCGGAAACCGCGATGCCGGTCTCGGCAACGGCGGCGGCGATGGCATCGACATCCTTGTTCGTCCAATGCCAGAACTCGACCGCATCGAGCCCCGCCGCATGCGCCAGCCGGACACGATCCGCAAAGGCATCGCCTTCGCGCGCAAACAACCACTCGATACAAGCCGAAAACTGCCGCATGAAATTCTCCTCCCCGACATTCCCCAGCAATGCGCGGGATCGGCGGCAACCGCAAGAGGCGTCAGCGCTGAATATGCAGAGGACGCCGTGCGGATGAATCGATGGCTTTCACGTTCATCGCGGAGAGGACGCGCATGTCGCGGCGGAAATCGGACGGCGTCATGCCGGCAATGTGACGGAAGGATTTGTTGAAAGCGCTGATCGAACCGAAGCCGCTGTCCATGGCGACCTGCAGGACATTGGCGCCGTCGCGCATCAGCATCGCCTGGGCGCGCGAAAGGCGCAGCAGGTTCACATATTTCGCCAGCGTCATGCCGGTCGACTTCTTGAAGAGGTTCATGGCGTATTTCGGATGGAGATGCGCCGCCTTGGCGATATCGACCGTATCGATGTCGTCCAGGAAATTGTCGGCGATGAAATCGCACATTCTCGCCAGGCTGCGCGAGGATTGCGGATGAACCTGCTCGTTCGCCAGGTTTTCATGCCTTTCCGGCACCATGCGATAAGGCTCGAAGGCGATGCGCTCCAGGCGCAGGAGAAGTTCGGCGACGGCATGCTCGGCCTTGGCCCCGTCGTCCGACATCACGTAACGGTGCCACCGGGCAAAGTTCTCGTCGTCGGCGGCATCGGTCGCGGAGCTGATGAGGGTCTGCCCGCGAATGAGCCGGCCGGAAATGTCGAGCGGCAGCCGCAGGCGGAAGAAATGCACGAGCGGCAGATGCGCCCCCGCATAGATCGCATCTTCCGACAGCTCATCCAACAGATGCGGCTGGCCGCCCCAGAAAAGGCAGATCTCGCCCGCTCTCAAAGTAAGCTCGTGATCGCCGATCCGATAATGCACGGTCCCCCGGACGATGTAGTTCACTTCCACCTGCGCGTGCCAATGCGGCTTTGCCATTGGCAACGGGTGGTTATGGAACATCTGCAGGACATTCGGGAGCCCTTCGACGCTGCTTGCGCCCGGCTGATAGACCGCCCGTTGACCCACCTTACTTTTCGCCAAGTCGATGTTCCCTTTGTAGGAGACAGAAGCGCACCGCCAGCTAGTTTAAACGCGTTCGCTTGCGGACAGCAATTGAAAAGGGAGGATTTTCAATGCGTTTAAAACTTGCTGGGGCGACGGCGCTTGCCGCCTTGCTCGCTTCCGGTTCTGCCTTTGCGGAACAAACCACCATCACAGTCTGGAGCTGGAACATCGCCGCGTCGGCGCTGAAATCCACGGTCGAGGGCTTCAATAAGAAATATCCGGATATCAAGGTCGATGTGCAGGACATCGGCAACCCGCAGGTCTTCGACAAGATGCTGGCGGCCTGCGCTGCCGGCGGCGACGGCCTGCCCGATGTCATGTCGATCGAAAACCACAAGGCGTCGATCTTCTGGAACCGCTTTCCGGACTGCCTGACCGACCTGACGAAGCTCGGCTATACCGACGAACTCAAGAAGCAGTTCCCCGATTTCAAGCGCGCCGAGCTCGAAGTCGGCGACGCGGCCTATGCGATGCCCTGGGATTCCGGCCCGGTTACCATGTTCTACCGCCGCGATATCTATGAAAAGGCCGGCGTCGATCCGGCAACGATCAAGACCTGGGACGATTTCATCGCCGCCGGCAAGAAGATCTCGGCCGCAAATCCGGGCGTGATCATGGCCCAGGCCGATCTCAACGGCGATACCGAATGGTTCCGCATGCTCGCCAACGAGCAGGGTTGCGGCTATTTCTCCGACGACAGCCAGAGCATCGCCGTCAACCAGCCCGGCTGCGTCCAGGCCCTGGACAAGGTGAAGGAAATCAAGGACGCGGGCCTGCTGAGCGCTGCAAACTGGGATGAGAAAATCCAGTCGAACAATGGCAGCAAGGTCGCGTCGCAGCTGTTTGGCGGCTGGTACGAAGGCACCATCCGCTCCACCTCGCCGGCCCTTGCCGGCAAATGGGGCGTCTATCCCATGCCGAGCATGACGGCCGATGGCCCGCATGCGGCCAATCTTGGCGGCTCGTCGCTGGCGATCGCCAGCAGCTCCAAGAACAAGGAAGCCGCCTGGAAGTATCTGGAATACACGCTCGGCACCAATGAGGGCCAGGTGACGATGCTGAAATCCTTCGGGCTCGTGCCGTCGCTGCTGACGGCGGTTCAGGATCCCTTCGTCAACGAGCCGCAGCCCTATTGGGGCGGACAGAAGATCTGGGCCGACATCCTCTCGACCCTGCCGAAGATCCGTCCAAGCCCGGGCACGCAGTATTTCAGCGATGCCGACGCCGTCATCAAGGCAGTGCAGACGAAGTACCTCGCCGGCGGCTATCCGAACGGCAAGGCGGCGCTCGACGATGCAGCCCAGCAGATCGCCTCGGCGACGGGTCTGCCGCTTGCGAAGTGAGTGAGTGACACTGCCGGGCGCGCATCCCGAGCCGCGCCCGGCATCCCCGCCACCCTCACGGCGGCGGGGATACGACGTCACGCGTCATTTCACCGCGCATAAAGGAGGAGGATTTTCATGCGGCTGCAGAACCGGAGCGCCTACACGTTCCTTGCGCCCTATCTTCTGGTGTTCACGGCCTTCTGGGTGTGGCCGATCATCGATTCGTTCCTGATCTCGTTCCAGAACACCCGCATCAACCCGTGGGCCTTCAATCTATCGATCAATTGGGGGCGCCTGTTCGGCGACCCTGCCTTCTACAACGCGCTCGAGAACACACTGATCATCCTTGTCGTCCAGGTGCCGATCATGATCGGACTTGCGACGGTGATGGCGGTGCTGCTGAACTCGCCGCTGTTGAGGGCGCGCGGCCTTTTCCGCTTCGCTTTCTTCGCGCCCGTCGTCGTCGGCGAGGTGGCCTACGCCGCGGTGTTCCGGCTGATGTTCAACCTCGACTTCGGCATCATCAACAAGCTGCTCGGCACGGTCGGCATTGCGCCGGTGTCGTGGTTCGCCGAATCGCATGCCGCCATGCTGCTCATCATCATCGCCGTCACCTGGCGCTGGGCCGGCTACAACGCCATCATCATCCTGTCGGGGCTGCAATCGATCCCCGAGGATGTCTACGAGGCCGCGACTCTCGACCGCGTCAGCCGCTTCAAGCAGTTCATCCACATCACGCTGCCGCTCCTGAAGCCGATCATCCTCTTCTGCGTCGTGTTGTCCGTCATCGGCACCATGCAGCTCTTCACCGAACCGTATCTGATCACCAACAAGGGTGGCCCCGGCGGGGCGACGGAGACGCTCGGCCTGCTGCTGTATCGCCAGGCCTTCCAGTCGACCAACTTCGGCTATGCCTCCGCGATTGCCTACACCATGGCGGCGCTCGCGGTGGCGATCTCTCTCCTCAATCTCTGGGTGGGGCGCGAACCGAAATGAAATCAAGGTCCAAATCAACGCTGATCCGCTCGCTTGCGCTGCACGGCCTGCTGGCGCCGCTCGCCATCATCTGGCTGTTTCCGCTCTGGATGATGCTCGTCTTCTCGACCATGCCTGACTACGGCATCTTCAGCCCGGATATCATCGTGGCTCCATCGACGAGTTTCATGGACAACGTCCGGAACCTGCAGGCTGATACCAACTTCCTCGGCGCGCTGGCGATCTCGATCGTCGTTGCCGTCATCTACACGTTTCTGTCGGTGCTGCTGACCTCGATGGCCGGATGGGCGCTGGCGCGCTACCAGTTCGTCGGCCGTTCAGGCGTCATCGGCATCATCCTCGGCACCATTACCCTGCCCTACTCCGTCGTCGTCATCCCGCAGTTCATCATGGTGGCGCGCGATTTCGGGCTGGCCAATTCATGGGTCGCGCTGATCGTGCCGCCGCTCTTCAACTCGCTCGGCGTGCTGTTCATGCGTCAGGCCTTCTCGATGATGCCGGGCGAGCTGTTCGACGCGGCCCGCGTCGAAGGCGTCAAGGAATGGCAGATCTTCCTGCGCATCGCCCTGCCGCTGGCACGGCCGACGATGGCGGCGCTCGCCATCATCCTGTTCCTGGCCTCCTGGAACAACTACCTCTGGCCGCTGCTCATCAACTCCCGGCCGGGAATGATGACCGCACCCGTGGCGCTCGGAACGCTGATCGGCCTCACCAAAGTCTCGTGGGGCGGCATCATGGCCGGCGCCGTGATGCTGACGGCACCGATCCTCGTCGTCTTCGTTCTCCTGCAACGCCACTTCATTGCCGGCATCGCCGCAGGCGCAATCAAATAATTCCGGGGACCCTGTATGGCTGAACTGTCTCTTACCAATGTCGTCAAACGCTACGGTGCGCTGGAAATCATCCACGGTGCCAATCTCGATGTGAAGGACGGCGAATTCGTCGTCTTCGTCGGGCCGTCGGGATGCGGCAAGTCCACGCTGCTGCGCATGATCGCCGGGCTGGAGGATATTTCCGGCGGCGAACTCAAGATCGGCGGCCGCATGGTCAACGATGTCGAACCGGCCGATCGCGGCATCGCCATGGTCTTCCAGTCCTATGCGCTCTATCCGCATCTGACGGTCGAGCAGAACCTCAACTTCGGCCTGCGCATGAACGGCAATCCGAAGGCCGATACCGATCGCCGCGTCAAGCAGGCGGCCGAGATCCTGCAGATCACCGAATTGATGCAGCGCCGGCCGAAGCAGCTTTCCGGCGGCCAGCGCCAGCGCGTCGCCATCGGCCGCGCCATCGTGCGCGAGCCGCAGATCTTCCTGTTCGACGAGCCGCTGTCCAACCTCGACGCCGAGTTGCGCGTGCAGATGCGCGTCGAAATCTCGCGTCTTCACAAGAAGCTCGGCACGACGATGATCTACGTCACGCACGACCAGACCGAGGCGATGACGCTGGCCGACAAGATCGTCGTGCTGCGCAGCGGCAACATCGAACAGGTGGGAGCGCCGCTCGATCTCTACGACGATCCGGCCAACCAGTTCGTAGCCGGATTCGTCGGCTCGCCGAAAATGAATTTCCTGCAGGCCGAGGTCACGGACAATCAGCCCGGCCGCATCGACATCGTGCTCAAGGGCCAGCGCAACGTGCGCCTGACATTGCCTGTCACCTCGGCAAAGGTCGAGGTCGGGCAATCGGTGACGATCGGTGTTCGCCCGGAACATTTCCTCGAGGCCGGGCGCGGCGACGCGGACATGACCGTCGACGTCGATGTCGCGGAGCATCTCGGCAATACCAGCTACATCTACGCCAATATCGACAGCGGCGAGCAGATCGTCATCGAGCGCGAGGAGTCCCGCAACACGGGCAATCGCGACAAGCTCACCGTGGCGCTATCGGCGGCCAAGACATTCCTGTTCGACAGCGCCGGCAACCGATTGCGGTAGGCGCTGCCCTTCATTCCCTCCCAAGACAGCATGCAGATTTAGGAAAGGACCGTTTCATGACTACCGACACACCAATCCGCTGGGGCATCATCGGCCCCGGCCGGATCGCGCAGACTTTTGCCGACGGCGTCGCCCATTCCCGTAGCGGCAAGCTGGTGGCCATCGCCAGCCGCAATCCGGACAAGCCGGGTCTCGGCGATGGGTTCCCCGGCGCCCGCATCGTCAACGGCTATGACGCCTTGCTGGCCGACAAGGAGATCGACGCCGTCTATATCGCCACACCGCATACCGGCCACGCCGAATGGGCGATCAAGGCGATCCGCGCCGGCAAGCATGTACTCGTCGAAAAGCCGATCGCGCTTTCGGCCTTCGATGCCGAAGCCATCTATTATGAAGCCAAGAAGGCCGGTGTCTTCGCCGGCGAAGCCTTCATGTACCGCGTCCATCCGCAGACGGAGAAGTTGATCGAGCTGGTGAAAAGCGGCGCGATCGGCGAACTGCGCATCATCCGCTCCTCCTTCGGCTTCAACATGGGCACGGTTAAGCCGGAGCACCGGCTGTTTGCCAACGAAACGGCCGGCGGCGGCATCCTCGATGTCGGCGGCTATCCGGTATCGATGGCGCGCCTGATCGCCGGTGCCGCCGACGGCAAGCCGTTCCTCGATCCCGAGAAGGTCTCGGGCGTCGGCCATCTCGGCCAGACGGGCGTCGACGAATGGGCCTCCGCCGTGCTGAAGTTCCCGAACGGCATCATCGCCGAAGTCTCATGCTCGATCATGGCGAACCAGGACAACACGCTGCGCATCATCGGCTCGGAAGGCCGTATCGAAGTCGCAGACTTCTGGTTCGCATCGGGCCACAAGGGCGGCGTCGGCAAGATCGAGCTCATCAAGGGCGGCGAGACCCGGACAATTGAAGTCAAGGAAGAGCGCTGGCTCTATTCCTTCGAAGTCGATGCGGCGGGCGATGCCATCCGCGCCGGAGCCAAGGAATTCGCCTATCCCGGCATCGGCTGGGCGGATTCGATCGGCAATCTCAGGGTCCTCGACCAGTGGCGCGCATCGATCGGCCTCGAATATGAGGTGGAGAAGGCGGCACACAGGACGAAGAACATCGCCGGCGGGGCCGTCACCAAGGGCAGCAGCATTCCGAAGCGCAGCATTCCGGGCATCGCCAAGCCGGCATCGCTCGTCACGCTCGGCTTCGAGTTCTTCCCGAATTTCGCCGCCGCCTCGCTGACGCTCGACGCCTTCTATGAGGCCGGCGGCAATGCCTTCGACACGGCCTATGTCTATGGCGGCGGCAAGACGGAGAGCATCTTCGGCGATTGGCACACCAGCCGCAACGTGCCGCGCGAGGAGATCGTGCTGATCGGCAAGGGGGCGCATTCGCCGCTTTGCTACCCGGACATGATCGCCAAGCAACTCGACCAGTCGCTTACCCGCCTGAAGACCGACTATGTCGACATCTACTTCATGCATCGCGACAATACCGACGTTCCGGTCGGCGAGTTCGTCGATGCCATGGATGCCGAGGTGAAGGCCGGCCGCATTCGCGGCATCTTCGGCGGCTCGAACTGGACGCGCGCCCGCTTCGACGAGGCCATCGCCTATGCCGAGAAGAACGGCAAGACGGCGCCGGCCGCCCTTTCCAACAACTTCTCGCTGGCGGAAATGCTAGACCCGATCTGGGCCGGCTGCATCGCCGCCTCGGACGACGAATGGAAAGCCTGGCTGAACGCCAAGCAGATCCCGAACTTCGCCTGGTCGAGCCAGGGCCGCGGCTTCTTCACCGACCGCGCCGGCCGCGACAAGCGCGACGACGAGGAAGTCGTTCGCGTCTGGTATTCCGAGCGTAACTTCGGCCGCCGCGACAGGGCGATCGAACTGGCGCAGAAGCTCGGCCGCAATCCGATCCACATCGCGCTTGCCTACGTCGTCGCCCAGCCCTTCCCTGTGATACCGCTGATCGGCCCGCGCACGATCGCCGAGCTGGAAGACAGCCTTTCGGCGCTCGACATCAAGCTGACGCCGGAACAGGTGAAGTGGCTCGAAGGCTGAGATAGCCCCCCCGATCGTGACGTCACGGTCGATTGATGAGCTTGGATACGAGAATTGAAAACAGCCCATCCGGTTTCCGGATGGGCTGTTTAATATGGGAGAAGATCATTGCCGCACACCTCCTTCTCCCCGAGGGTAAAAGGAGTTTACGGCGCCAACTTGCCCATACGACCAAGGAGACGTCAGGCGGCGAAATCGAATGTCTTCGTGTCCGCTCCCTCGAGCCGCAGCAGATAGGCCTTGCGCTCGAGACCGCCGGCGAATCCACGCAGATCACCCGCCGATCCCACGACGCGATGGCATGGCGCGATAATCGAGATCGGGTTGCGGCCATTGGCGGCACCGACCGCGCGGATCGCCTTTGCCGAGCCGATCTCTGTTGCGATCTGGCGGTAGCTCCTCGTCTCGCCGAAGGGGATGGCGAGCAGCGCCTGCCAGACCTTCTGCTGGAATTCCGTTCCGGCAAAATCAAGCGGTAGATCAAAGGCCTGTCGTTCGCCGGCGAAATATTCGCGAAGCTGCCGCTCGGTCTCCAGCAGGACGGGATGGCCCGCATCCTCGTCGACGATGAGCAGCGGCACGCGGCCCGGCCGATCATTGTCCCACAGGATGGCGGCAAGCCCATCATCGCTGCCGACGAGCTTCAATGCGCCGACAGGCGAGTTCATGATGCGATAGACGTAGTGCTTGCCGTCATATCTGGTCGCTTTGGTCATGCCGATATCCTTTCTTCGAATTGCGCTCGCGTTGCCGGCGAGATTGCCCTCCATGGAGCGCTTATGGCCGTATAGGACCGCAAATGGCCGGCTCCAGCCACCCGAAAAGAGACGGCAGACAGGGAAATCCATTATTTCCGGCTCTACCCGCCCAAGATCACGATGACGCAGGCAGCCTGCTTACGCTTGGGAAACGGCCCGGAATTGTGTAAAACCAAGGACAGACAGATCGCCCAGCATGCGGAGCCCCCTATGACAGTTCGCCCGCCGCGCAATTTCAATCCATCGCAAACGCATGAGACCGGACTTGGAATTCTCGAATACGAGATGATGTCGGAACGGGCCAGCACGCTCGGCCACCACGGCCTGAAGGTCGAGGCGGCGCTCGCCGCATTGCAGGAAGGCGAAGCCAAGGGCAAGGAAGGCGCGGAGCACGAGCGGCTGGTGGATACCGCCGCCCAAGCCGTCTGGGCGATGTTCATTCACCGCGAGATCTGCGGCCTGCGCAACAGCCGCGACGTCATCCAGCGTTACGGTATTCCGAACAAGGTGCTTGCGCGCCTGGGCGCCAGCCCGCGCCATCCCTAAACGTCAGGATTTCAGAATCGCCGAGAAGCGCGGATCGAAGGCATGGCCGATGGGTTCGGCCGCCGCGCCGCGCGCCACCGCCCAGGGGTCGGTCATGCCGAGCTGCAGGCGCGGCAACAGGCGGTCGGGCCGATCCGCGTTCGACGGCAATAGCGGCTGCATGGCCGCGATCAGCCGCAGCGCCAGCGCCGCGGGCGCACCGCCGCACAAGATTACCGTCTGCGGATCGAAGATGGTTTCGATGAGCTGCACGCTCCAGCGCAGGTCGATCGCCGCCCTTTCGATCCAGGCGAGAATATCCGGATCGTCGGCGGCAGCGCGGTCGTTTATCAGCGAATAGATATCCGGCGCCATCGGATCGACGCCAAGGTGATCGTAGAGCGAGGCGAGCGAGGCGCGATGCTCCAGCTGGGTCAGCCGCCCGCCCGCCGTCAACAGGGCCATACCGATTTCGCCGGCATTGCCATGGGCACCGCTGTAGAGCTCGCCGCCGAGAATGAGCCCCGCGCCGATACCGTAGCCGACATAGAGGCAGACGGCATGGTCGAGACCATGCGCCGCGCCGACCATGCGCTCGGCGGTAGCGCAGGCGGCCGCGTCGTTCTGCAGGGTGACGTTGAGGCCGGTGCCGGCAGACAGCGTTTCCAGCAGCGGAAAGCGCTGCCACGGGCCCATCATCCAGGGATTGTCGACATCATTCTGATCTATGCCGAAAGGTCCCGGCATCGCCGCGCCGAGGCCGACGAGACGCTTTTCCGCCTGCGCCACGCGCTGCTTGAGCTCGCTGCGCACATCCTGCACCAGCTGCAGCACGACGGGCGTGCCCGTCGCCGGTCCGCCGGCCGGGAGGTTCGCCTCCTTGCGGATGAGGACATTGCCGACAAGATCGACGGCGATGGCGCGGGTGATGTGACGGTCGATCTGCAGGCCGATGGCGAAGGCGCCCTCCGGCACCAGGCCATAGGGCGTGGAGGGCTGGCCACGGCCGCGCCGCACCGTTTCCCGCGACGTGACGAGGCCGCCGTTTTCCAGCTCTTCCATGATGTTGGAGACCGTCTGCTTCGTCAGGCGGGTGGCCCGCGCGAGATCGGCGCGGGAGAGCGCACCGTTCAGGCGCAGCGCGTCAATAATCACCCGCCGGTTATGGGCACTGGTGCCCTCATGGTTCGTTCCGCTCGTAGCCCTGATCGGGCGAATATCGTTCATCTGTTTTTGCCTCTTGACACCAATAGAATATTGAAGAACAAATTAGTCAAGACAATTGACTTAAAAGAAACCACAGAGTTTCATCAGGGAACGCAGGGAGCCCACGGGCTCCAAAGGACGCTGCGACAGATGTTCGGCAGCCGGCCCGGCCAATTGCCTGCTCGACACCCGATGGCGACACTTCGACCGCCATTGGAAAAATCGCGTGACTGTCAAAAAACTGGAGGATGGAATGTTGAAATCATTGAACAAGACATTGCTCGGCGCAGCGCTGATCGGCGCATCCTTCGCCTCGCATGCCTTTGCTGAAACCACGATCAATGCCCTCTTCATGGCGCAGGCTGCCTATAGCGAAGCCGACGTGCGCGCCATGACGGATGCCTTCTCCAAGGCCAATCCGGATATCAAGGTCAATCTCGAATTCGTGCCTTACGAAGGCCTGCACGACAAGACTGTGCTGGCACAGGGTTCGGGCGGCGGCTACGACGTCGTGCTGTTCGACGTCATCTGGCCGGCCGAATACGCGACCAACAAGGTTCTGGTCGACGTATCCTCGCGCGTCTCCGACGATATGAAGAAGGGCGTGCTGCCGGGCGCATGGACGACGGTCCAGTACGACGGCAAATATTACGGCATGCCCTGGATCCTCGATACCAAGTACCTGTTCTACAACAAGGAAATCCTGGAAAAGGCCGGCATCAAGACGCCGCCGAAGACCTGGGACGAGCTGAACGAACAGGCCAAGATCATCAAGGACAAGGGCCTGCTGGCAACGCCGATCGCCTGGAGCTGGTCGCAGGCGGAAGCCGCGATCTGCGATTACACCACGCTCGTCAGCGCCTATAAGGGCGACTTCCTGAAGGACGGCAAGCCGGACTTCCAGAACGGCGGCGGCCTCGATGCCCTGAAATATATGGTCGACAGCTACAAGTCCGGCCTCACCAATCCGAACTCGAAGGAATTCCTCGAAGAGGACGTCCGCAAGGTCTTCGAAAACGGTGACGCCGCCTTCGCGCTGAACTGGACCTACATGTACAACATGGCGAACGACCCGAAGGACAGCAAGGTTGCCGGCAAGGTCGGCGTCGTGCCGGCACCGGGCGTCGCCGGCAAGAGCGAGGCTTCGGCCGTCAACGGCTCCATGGGCCTCGGCATCACCACCGCCAGCAAGCATCCGGACGAGGCCTGGAAATACATCACCTTCATGACCTCGCAAGCGACGCAGAACCAGTATGCCAAGCTCAGCCTGCCGATCTGGGCATCGTCCTACAGCGACCCGGCCGTCACCAAGGGCCAGGAAGAACTGATCGCGGCCGCCAAGGTCGGCCTCGCCGCCATGTATCCGCGTCCGACGACGCCGAAGTATCAGGAACTGTCGACCGCACTTCAGCAGGCGATCCAGGAATCGCTGCTCGGCCAGTCTTCGCCGGAAGACGCGCTGAAGTCGGCTGCCGACAACAGCGGTCTCTGATATTCTAAATCGGGCGGTGCCAGTCACCGCCCGCCCTATCCTCCATGAAGAATGAAAGAAGGGGCCCGTCATGTCCGGCACCTCTATGACAACTCGCGCCTGGTTTTTGATGTTGCCGCTGCTTGTGGTGATGGTGGCCGTCATCGGCTGGCCGCTCGTCGATACCGTCGGCCTTTCTTTCACGGATGCAAAGCTTGTCGGCACCGGCGGCAATTTCGTCGGCATCGACAATTACGCCAAGATGCTGGCGAACTCCAATTTCCAGCGCACCCTGATCACCACGGCCTGGTTCGCGATCGTCTCCGTTGCCGCCGAAATGGTGCTCGGCGTGCTTGCCGCGCTGCTGCTGAACCAGGAGTTCAAGGGTCGTGGCGTGCTGCGCGCGCTGATGATCCTGCCCTGGGCGCTGCCAACCGTCGTCAACGCAACACTCTGGCGGCTGATCTACAATCCGGAATACGGTGCTCTCAATGCGGCACTCACCCAGCTCGGCCTGCTCGACGCCTATCGCTCCTGGCTCGGCGAACCCGGCACGGCGCTGACGGCGCTGATCGTCGCCGACTGCTGGAAGAACTTTCCCCTCGTGGCGCTGATCGCGCTTGCAGCCCTGCAGGCCGTGCCACGCGACATCACTGCCGCATCGCTGGTTGACGGCGCAGGCCCCTTCAAGCGCTTCCGTTTCGTCATCCTTCCTTATCTCGTGGGACCGCTGATGGTGGCGCTGGTGCTGCGCACCATCGAGGCCTTCAAGGTCTTCGACATCATCTGGGTGATGACGCGCGGCGGCCCGGCAAACAGCACGCGCACGCTGTCGATCCTCGTCTATCAGGAGGCTTTCTCCTTCCAGCGGGCTGGATCCGGCGCATCGCTCGCCCTCATCGTCACGCTGCTGGTCACGGTGCTTGCCGCCGCCTATGCCGCCCTTGTCCGCAAAACCGCGGGGAGTGCCACCTGATGGAACGCAAGAGCCCTCTCTTCACCTGCTTTATCTATGTCTGCGCCATCCTGCTCGCCGCCATCATCCTGGCACCAATTGCCTGGCTGTTCATCATGAGCATTTCGCCGGCTGCCGACCTTGCCGCCAAGCCGCTGCGCTGGTGGCCGCAGACAGCCGATTTCTCGCGCTACAAGGTCCTGCTGTCGACGCTGGAAAACAGCGAGGGGGCGGCGTTCACCTCGTCGCTGCGCAACAGCATCGAAGTGGCCGGCATGGCGACGATCGCGGCGATCGCGCTTGCCATCCCCGCCGGCTGGGCCGTGTCGCGCACGCCCTCGGTCGGCTGGTCTCTGTCCATGGTCATCGCCACCTATATGCTGCCGCCGGTGGCGCTCGCCGTGCCGCTCTATATGGGCCTTGCCCATCTCGGCCTGCTCAACAACGTCTTCGGCCTGGCGCTCGTCTATCTGACGATCCTTGCGCCGTTCACGACCTGGCTGATGAAATCCGGCTTCGATTCCATTCCGAAGGAAATCGAGGCCGCGGCGATGATCGATGGCGCCGGGCTGTTCCAGACGCTGAAGATCATCACGCTGCCGCTTGCCATGCCCGTGATGGCGACCTCGGCGCTCTTCGCCTTCCTGCTTGCCTGGGATGAATTCTTTTATGCGCTGCTCTTCACCTCAGACCAGCGCGCCAAAACCCTCACCGTCGCCATAGCGGATCTCGCCGGCGGCCGTGTCTCGGATTACGGACTGATCGCGACTGCCGGCGTGCTCGCCGCCCTGCCCCCGGTGCTGATCGGCCTTGTCATGCAACGCGCCCTGATCTCGGGCCTGACCAATGGCGGCGTCAAGGGATGACCATGACCCAGGAGAAAACACGTCCCGAAGGCCTTGCCGCCATCGACCGCGAAATGGGCCGGCAACATGCCGATGCGCTTGCCTCCTTCGAGGCTGCCGCCGCCATGGCCGCCAAAGCCGCCGCCTCGCTGACGCGCACCGGCAAGCTGCTGCTGCTCGGCATGGGCGGCTCCCACGCCGTCAACCGCGCGGTCGAGCCGCTCTATCGCTCTGCCGGCATCGATGCGATCGCATTGCCGCTCTCCGAACAGCTCGGCCAGCCGCTGTCGCTGGAAGGGCGTACCATTTTCATGACCTCGCAATCCGGCGAAAGCGCCGAGGTGCTGCGCTGGTTCGATGAGACGGGCGGCACCGCCGATACCTTCGGCTTGACGCTGGAGGCCAGCTCTTTCCTCGCCAGAACCGCGCCTTCTCTCGTCGGCGCGGGCGGCACCGAGCTTGCCTTTGCCGCAACCCGCAGCCTCACCGTGAGCTTCGCGCTGCATCTGGCGATCTTCGCCGCTCTCGGGCAGGATCCATCGCCCGCCTTGGCCGTGCTTCGCGCGCCTGAGGCGCTCGATATCAAGCCGGCGCTCTCTGCACTTGCCAATGTCGCCACGGTCGTCACCTCGGGCCGTCGCCTGCAGGGCGTTGCCGAGGCGCTGGCGCTCGGCCTCACCGAACTTTCCCGCCGCCCCTGCTTCTCGCTCGAAGGCGGCCAGCTGCGGCACGGCCCGATGGAGATGCTCGGGCCGTCGATCGGCGTCGTGCTTTTCCGCGGCAATGATGCGACGGCTGGCCTCGTGACAGCCATGGCCGTTTCGGCCGTCGAAACGGATGCGCCTGTGGTCATCTTCGACGGTTCGCAGGAAGAGCCGGTCCCTGGCTGCGTCACGCTGCGCTTCAAGCCGGAAACCGGGCTTGCGGCCATCTTCCAGATGCTGCCTGTGGCGCAGTCGCTAATGATCGCCTTCGCCGACGAGCGGGTGGAAAATGCCGGCACGCCGGTACGCTCCACCAAGATCACCCGGAGCGAATGAATGAAGCCGCTTGCAGTCATCGGCAACGTCAATGTCGACCTGATCCTCGGGCCGGCCGCGCCTTGGCCCAAGGCCGGCACGGAGATCATCGTCGATCATGACGAGCTGCGCGTCGGCGGCCAGGCAGGCAACAGCGCGCTTGCCTGGGACGGTCTCGGCATCGACTATGAGATATCGGCCAATGTCGGCAACGACCAGTTCGGGCGCTGGCTGAGCGAGGCATTCGGTGCCCGCAGCATCAAGTGGCCTGTCAGCCCCGAGGGCACGACGCTCTCGGTCGGCATCACCCATCCGGATGGCGAGCGCACCTTCTTCACGACGCGCGGCCACCTGCCGAGGTTCAGTCTCGATAACGTGCTTGCGGTGCTCGATGGAGCAAAGCTCGCCGGCGGCTACGCGCTTTTGTGCGGCGCCTTCCTCACCGAAGATCTCACGCGGGATTACGACGCCCTGTTCGACTGGGCCGACAAGCACCGCATCACCGTTGCTCTCGACACCGGCTGGCCGCTCGATGGCTGGACCGAGGCGAATTGCGATGCCACGCGCCGCTGGCTTGTGCGCTGCGGCGTGGCGCTGATGAACGAGGTCGAAACCACGACGTTAGCCGGCATGGACGATCCGGCCGAAGCCGCTCGCGCGCTCCATGCGCTGATGCCCAAGGGCGCCATCTTCGTCGTCAAGCGCGGCCCGGACGGCGCCATAGCCATTGATGCCGGCGGCAAGCTCGTTTCAGCCGCTGCGCCGCGTGTCACGGTCGTCGATACGATCGGCGCCGGCGATGTCTTCAATGCCGGCTTCCTGGCCGCCCTTGCCCGCGACGAACCGCCCGAGGCCTGCCTTTCGGCGGGGACCGCTGTCGCTTCCCGCGCCATTTCCACTCTGCCGCGCAGCTATGGCCCGGCCCAAGCATCCGAGGAGGCCGTTCGATGAGCGCGCTCGAAATCCAGAACATCCGCAAGAGCTACGGCGAAGTGGAGACGCTGAAAGGCATCGACATTTCGCTCGAAAGCGGCGAATTCCTGGTGCTGCTCGGCTCGTCGGGCTGCGGCAAGTCCACGCTGCTGAACATCATCGCCGGACTTGCCGAGGCAACCAGCGGCGATATCCGCATCGGGGATCGCTCCGTGCTCGGCGTCCATCCGAAGGACCGCGACATCGCCATGGTGTTCCAGTCCTATGCGCTCTATCCGAACCTCTCGGTCCACCGCAACATCGGCTTCGGCCTGGAGATGCGCAAGGTGCCGGCGGCCGAGCGCGACAAGGCGGTGCGCGAGGCGGCGAAGCTGCTGCAGATCGAATCGCTGCTCGAGCGCAAGCCGAGCCAGCTTTCCGGCGGCCAGCGCCAGCGCGTGGCGATCGGCCGGGCGCTGGTGCGCAAGCCGGAAGTCTTCCTGTTCGACGAGCCGCTGTCCAACCTCGACGCCAAGCTGCGCATGGAGATGCGCACGGAACTGAAACGCCTGCACCAGATGCTGAAGACCACGGTGGTCTACGTGACCCACGACCAGATCGAAGCGATGACGCTGGCGACCCGCATCGCGGTGATGCGCGACGGCCGGATCGAGCAGCTCGGCACGCCGGACGAGATCTACAACCATCCGGCAACGCTCTATGTCGCGACCTTCGTCGGCGCACCGCCGATGAATCTGCTGAATGCGACGGCGGAAGCGGGCATCCTGCGCATCGACGGGACATCGATCACGTTGCCCCTTCCTGCCACGAAGGTCGATATCAAGGAGGGTCAGGAGCTGGTGGTCGGCATCAGGCCGGAAACGTTGCGCCTGGATGACCATGGCCAGCTTGACGCCGTGTGCGAAGTTGCGGAATTGACGGGTCCGGAGCTGATCGTAACGGCGCAGGCGGGCTCGCAGCGGCTGATGGCCTGCCTGCCGCCGCGCACCGCCATTGCCGAGGGGCAGGCACTGAAGCTCGGCTTCGACGCCAATGCGCTGCACCTCTTCGATCGCGCCACCGGCCAGCGCTGCGACTAGGCCTTCCGCCATAGCCGACAAACGAATTTTCTTTCGCACCCCGATCATATCTGCAAGCTGGAAAGGGTGGCACGCGAACGACTGAGCGCCCGGTGCCACCCGCACGAATTTTCAATCCACGTAATGTTACCGCAAGGCAGAGGCCTGAACCTGACGGTCCAAACGATCGTCGGGAAAGAACCGTGTTTCAACACCTCCAACGCAGCACACGCTGGCCTTTCATCGGGCTTCAATTGAGCAATGCCGCCCTGAATTCCGGCCATGCCTTCGCGACCGTCCTCTATCCCTGGATCATGTACGACCTCACCGGCAGCGTCGTGTGCATGGCGCTCATGGCATTCGTGAACGGCGCGGTGCTCCTGATCGGCATGGTCTTTGGCGGCTATGTGTCGGAGATGCTCGGGGCTCGCCACACGGCGCTGATTTCCGCGAAGGTCGGAATGCTGACGTCGCTGCTGATTGCGGTGCTCTACATGGCGGATTTCCTGCGTCCCGGCACGTTCCTGCTTCTCGGCTTCATCGGCACCGCCCTCGATGGGCCGGCAACCATCGCCACGGAAACCAAAACCCCGGAAGTTGCCCGCCTTTCGAAGCTGTCATCGACCGCCGCCACGTCCATCGACGACGCGATGGACGGCCTGGTGCTGCTGACGGCGGCGGCAGCCAGCGCCTTCGTCATTGCCGTTATCGGCCCGAAGGACGCGGCCTGGTGGATCGTGGTCAGCAATTTCATTGCAATGATGCTTCTGTCCCTCAGCCTGCCGAAATTTCGCCTGGGTCCGGCACCGAAACTTGGCGATATCGCCAATGGCGGCAGGCTGCTCAAGGCTTCGGCCGTGTCGTTGCCATTCACGCTTTGCGCGAGCGCGACGCTCGGCTTCTTCATGACGCTGCAGATTTTCGTCGTGCCGGCCGCCTTGCGGCTGCAGGGCGAATCGGTGGCATGGCTCGGGCTCTTCATCGCGGCATCGGCGACGGGCACGATCATGATGAACCTGCATCTGGCATCGCGTCATGCCATGCCGGATCCCGCTTCCATCGTCTCCGGTGCCCTGCTCGGCCTGGCGGTTTCGATGGGCATCCTATGGATGGAGATTTCGCCGCTGACGATGATGCTTGCCGGTCTCGTCGCCGGGCTGGCCAATGGCTGGCTTTCGCCCGCCTTCGCCGCGATCCTGCAAATGAAGGCGCCACGCAGCTGCCGGCCCTATGTGATGGGTCTCTCCTACTCGATCGTTCTGCTGTTTCTTCCGCTGGAATACCTGCTGACGGGCGCGGCGATCGGGCTTACCTCGTTCCGCACCACCTGCATTTTTCTGGTCTTCCTGCTGTCGCTGGCCGCGGCCGTCAGTGCGGCATGGCTTGAATGCATCGAGGACGAAGAGCCGAAAACAGACGGATAAATGCCGATGATGCGGCAGGCGACGGGTTGCGCGCAATGATGCCGTAATGTTCATCGCTATGTCTGAACAACACTGTTTCGTTTCATGGAGGGTGGAAATGCGCCTCTTGCTTGTAGAGGACGAGCCGCAAATGGCCGATGCGCTTGCGACCGCCCTGCATCAGTACGACATCATCGTGGATCACGCCCCGAACCTGGATTTTGCACGAAGTGCCGTCGCCGAGCATGTGCATGACATGATCGTGCTCGACCGGCAGCTGCCCGACGGCGACGGGCTTGAGCTCATCCGGCATTTGCGTTCGATCGGCGCGGCGACGCCCGTTATCGTGCTGACCGCCCGCGGTTCCGTCGCCGACCGCGTCAGGGGCCTGGACTTCGGTGCCGACGATTATCTCGCCAAGCCGTTCGCGCTGGAGGAACTTCTGGCCCGCATCCGCGCCCTGATGCGCCGGCCGGCAACCGTTGCCCCGATGGTCGCCAGGCTCGGCAAACTGGAATTCAATCTCGACGACAGAGAAGCGCGGATCGGCGGCAAGGTGCTTGACTTGCCGCGGCGCGAGCTTCTCGTGCTCGAAACGCTCATCCGCCGCCAGGGCAGAACCGTCCTGAGAACGGCGCTTGAAGAGGCCGTCTATGCCTTTGATGACGAGATCCAGTCGAATGCGCTCGATTCGCACGTATCGCGGCTTCGCAAGAAGCTGGCCGACGCACAGGCCGATGTCGAGATCCATGGCATTCGCGGGGTTGGCTACCTGTTGAGGCCGACGGCATGAAGCGTCCCACACCGAAGTCGCTGAAGCGCCGGCTGATCGCGCAGCTTCTGCTCTTCCAGGTCGGCATTCTCTTCCTGTTCAGCGTCGCCTTCGTCGCCTATCTGATACAGGCGGGCGAGGGTATCGTTCTCTCCGATCCCGAATTCGCGGATGTCGCCGCCCGCGCGATCGAACGCAAAGCGGATGGCCGTCTCGTTCTCAACGAGACCGATGAGCTTGCCGGGCTGCGGCAACGCTCCGCCGACTTCTGGTTCGTCGCCCGCAGCGAAAAGGGCGAGATCGTCCAGACCGGCAATGTTCCGGCAGTCTATACGGCAATGGCGCAGAATCTGGACCGTATAACCTTCGGCGACATCAGGGACACCAAGGCGCCCTTCTCATACCTGGCCGTCATACGCAGCGCATCCGGCCCCGCGGGCAGCTTCACCGTGCTCGGCAAGGGCGACGTATTCAGCATGATATACGCCATCCTCCTTCTCTCGAACCTGCTGATGGTGCCTATCCTTATCCTGCTGGTCGTCATCACCATCATCGTCATCCCCTGGATCGTCAGCAGAGCATTTTCCCGCCTTTCCACCATCGCAAGGGAAGCGGAAGCCATCGATATCGACCGACGCGGATACAGGTTGCCGGAAACCGGCATTCCCCGCGAAGTCATGCCCCTCGTCAGCGCGATCAACGGCGCGCTTCAACGCCTCGACGAGGGGCACGAACGCCACCAGCGATTCATTCTCGATGCGGCCCACGAATTGCGCACGCCCGTCGCCATTTTGCAGACGCGTGTCGAAACGATCGTGGAAGGGCCGATCCGCAGCAGGCTCCTGTCCGACGCCGGGCGCATCGCGGCCCTCGCGGAACAACTGCTCGACCTGCAGCGTCTGGACGTCAACGGCGCAAACTTTTCCTCCGTCGACCTGGTGGAAATCTGCCGCGACGTCGCGGCCGACATGGCTCCGCTCGCGATCGCGCAGGGTTACGACCTCTCGCTGGAAACGAAGCTCGACGAGCTGATCATGCAGGGAGATGCCGGTGCGCTGCAGCGCGTCATCCTCAACATCGTGCAGAACGCGATCGAGCACGCAGGCGGCAAGGGAAACATCACAATCGCAATCGACGAACGGGCCGTCATCGAGGTGACGGACGAGGGGCCGGGCATACCCGCGGCGGAACGCGAACGGATCTTCGAGCCGTTCCATCGCCTTCATCCCAACGAGCGCGGAGCCGGCCTGGGGCTGAACCTCGTGAAGGAAATCATGCAGCGGCATGGCGGCCATGTCGTCGTTGCCGACAACCCGGCGGGCGGCGCCCGCTTTCACCTTTGCTTTCCGCACTGAGAGCGAGGGCCGGCGAGCCGATCGCCCAGAGAATTAAATTTCAGTTAAAATATCCCACGTATCTGTATAAAAATACTCGATAATTTTTCAATATTTTCAAACCCTGCAATGTACCTGCAATTCTCACCGGCAAAATGACCTGCATCTCCTGAGGCTGATCCGCTCCCAAGACGGCGGCGCCGGAGAGCAGCAGGAACCGATGTCCGGTTCTCCAACGCAAACAGAGACCTTGCGAGCGCCTAGGGATGGCGCGTGGGTTTCGTATGGAGTTAGCAATGTCGCTCAGCGCAAAATCGATTTTGTTCGCGGCCCTGGCCATGGCGGCCGCGACCAATGCCTTCGCCGCCGATCTCACGACCTATCAGGCGCCCGATGCCTCGGCTTACGACAGGCCGCCGGCCTTCCAATGGAGCGGCGCCTATTTCGGCGCGCATGGCGGTATCGCCTCGCCGAAACTGAACCCTTTTGCCAACGGCAAGGGCCTGACGGGCGGCGTGCAAGCTGGCTACAATTTCCAGGTCGGGCCAGGTATCGTCGGCGCGGAGCTGGAAGGCTCCTACCTCGGAAACAACGAGGTGCGCGTGCCGAACGGCAAAGTGGAAGAACGCTTCCGTGGCGCCGCCAAGGCGAAGGCGGGTCTGACCTTCGACCGCACGCTGGTCTACGGGACGGCGGGTCTGACGATGACGAAGTTCGACGGCGGCAAGGGTGTTTCGAGCCCAAGCGGCTGGAAGCAGGGCTATCTGCTGGGCGGCGGCATCGAACAAGGCTTCGGTGGCGGGCTGTCAGCCAAGATCGAATACAACTACGTCATGACCAACGACGTATCCACGACGACATCAAGCGGCAAATCGAAGACCGATCTGCGCGATCACGTCATCAAGGCCGGCCTGAACTATCGTTTCTGATTCCCGAAATCTGAAGAGGTCGGTGCGCCTTTCAAGCCGAGGCGTGCCCGACTGGGAGCGGCGAAGGATGGCTGATCAAACCCCGAGCCAGTCCTTGCGCCGCTCTCAATCATGAAATGAAAGCATGATGTTGAATGCCATGATGAGCCGTCTCATGAACATAACGATCGCCCTGGCGCTGATGGCGCTGGGAATCGCGGGCGTCATGATCGCAACAGCCGAAACCGAGGCGCCGGATGTGCGAAGCGCCGGGCAAACCGCCACTGTCAAGGCGGTCGAAGTTGCTCCCATGGACGTGATGCAGGTCCAGCGCCAGAATTACAGGCAGGAGATCCGCATCAGCGGCTTCCTCCAGCCGGCCCGCCGCGTGACGCTCACCGCAAGACTGTCGGGAACGCTGGCCGCCGTCGAGGCCGATGTCGGGACGACCGTGCGGACGGGAGACGTCATCGCGCGCTTCGAAACGGAAACCCTGACGCTGACCCTCGACAAGCTGGTCGCGACCACCGAAGCGAAGGCGGCGACGCTTCTGCGGGCGCAGAAGGACCTGGAACGCACACGCAGCCTTGCCGCGACGGGCGGGATCGCCCAGGCCAAATTGACCGAAGTCGAGACCGATGCGGCAGTGCTGAAGGCGGAACTGCGCGCCCTGCAGGCCGAGGAAGCGGAAGCGCGGCGCGCACTGGACGATGCGGTCGTTACCGCGCCGTTCGACGGTATCGTCAACACCCGCGGGATCAATCCCGGGCAGGCCGTGTCGATCAACACCGAACTCTTCGAGATCGTCGATATTGCCAGGCTGGACATGGTGGCCTTGCTCCCTCCGCAAGAGAGCGCCGAACTTTCGATCGGCCAGATGGCGGAGATCGAGGTTGAAGGCTTGCCGAAGAGGTCCTTTTCAGCCCGGCTCGATAGAATAAGCCCCGCCACGGTCGGCACCTCGCGCTCGCTGCAGGTCTATCTGAGGCTTGAACAGACCGTCGCGGGTCTGCGTGGCGGCATGTTCGGCCACGGCACGCTCCGGATCGGTAGCTACGAAAACATTCTTGCGGTCCCCGCGGCAGCCGTCACCAAGGAAGGCGAGGAGGCCTTCGTCCGGACGATTTCCGATGGCGTCGTGCGCCGGCAATCCATCGTCCTCGGCAATGCCAGGGTCGGAGAGGATCTTGTCGAGGTTCGCAGCGGCTTGAAAGAAGGCGATCGCATCATAACCGTACCCCTCGCGGATATCGCTACCGGCACCCCGATAAGAATCGCGGGGCGCTGAGGACCAACGATGTTTCTGGCACGTATTTCCATTCAGCAGCCGGTCTTTGCCACGATGATGATGGCGGCCATCGTTGTTCTGGGCGTCGTCGCCTGGTCACGGCTGCCGGTCGATCTGCTGCCTTCGGTTGATTTGCCGACCGTCGTCGTTTCCACCAATTATGATGGCGCGTCCGCATTTGCGGTCGAACAGCAGGTCAGCCGCCCCATCGAGGAAAGCATCGGCGCAATCTCCGGCATCAAGAAGATTTCCTCGCATTCCTCAACGGGCAATTCGCTCGTCATCGCCGAATTCACCCTCGAAACGCCATCGAGAGCAGCGGCGGACGAGGTGCGCGATCGCATATCGCGATTGCAGGATACGCTTCCCGACGGAGCGGACCGGCCGCTCGTCACGCGCTTCAACCCGCAGGATGCGCCGATCATGTCGCTCGCCGCCTTCTCCGCCGATATTTCCATCGGCCGGATGACCCAGATCGCCGATACGACGATCATGCCGCGACTGCAGCGCGTGCCGGGTGTCGGTCAGGTGACGCTGGTCGGCGGCAGCGAAGATCAGATACGCATTCAACCCGATCCGGCCAAGCTGCAATCCTTCGGCATTCCGATCCCGAACCTGATCGAGGCCATTCAACGGGCGACCCGCGACAGCGCCGTGGGCTCGGTCGCCTCCTCGACGCGGGAGCACAGCATCACCGTCAGCGTCCAGCCGGGCAGCATCGGGGAATTCGCCGATATCGTAATTGCCCGGGACAGCGCTAGCCGCGCCGTGCGCCTCTCGGAAGTCGCCGACGTGATGGAAGCGGGCGCCGATCCGAAGAGCCGGGCATGGTTCAACGGCAAGCCGGCGCTCGGGCTGGACATCAACAAGCTCGAAGGCGCCAATACCGTCGAGGTCGCCCGGGGCATCGAACGGGAGCTGGTCAAGCTGCGAAAGGACGACGCGCTGCGGGACATCGGCATCGTAGTCTCGCAGGACAGCTCCCGCACGATCGTCGGCCAGATCGGCGACGTGCAACGCACCATCATCGAAGGCGGCGTGCTGACGGTCGTGATCGTGCTGCTTTTTCTCAACTCCCGGCGCTCGACCATCATCACCGCGCTGACCCTGCCGGTCTCGGTTATCGGCACATTCGCGGCCATCGCCGTCCTGGGGTTCAGCCTCAACCTGATGACGATGCTGGCGCTGTCGATCTGCATCGGCATCCTGATCGACGACGCCATTGTCGTGCGCGAAAACATCAGCCGTCATGCCGCCATGGGTAAGGATCGCCGACAGGCCGCGCTGGATGGTACGACCGAGATCGGCCTCGCTGTCCTGGCAACGACATTCTCCATCGTCGCGGTCTTTCTTCCGGTCGCGTTCATGGGCGGAGTGATCGGCCGTTTTTTCCTGCAGTTTGGCGTGACCGTCTCCGTGGCTGTGCTGATTTCGCTCTTCGTGTCCTTCACGCTCGATCCCATGCTTTCGAGCGTCTGGGCAGAGCCGCCGGCGCGGAAAGGCGAGGGGCGGCTGCAAGCCCTGCTCGACCGCTTCGACAAGGCATTTGAGCGGATCGCATATCGTTATGGCGGCATGGTCGGCTGGTGCCTCGACCATCGCGCCGTAACGTCCTTCTGCGTCCTCACCCTGTTTGTCGGAAGCCTTTGCCTGATACCAAGGATCGGTATGGAATTCGTGCCGAAATCCGACCAGGGCGCGATCGCCGTCGGGCTCACGCTGCCGGAGGGATCGTCGGTCGACTATACCGCTGCCAAGATCCGGCAGACCGAGGACATCCTGCGGCAGTTTCCCGATATCGGGGATCTCTATTCGACGGTGAACAGCGGCGACGGCGCCAACACCAACGAGGCCAGAATAGCGGCTTCGATGGTAGCTCCCGACAATAGACGCATGACTTCGGTGACGATCGCGCCGAAGCTGCGCGAGGCGCTGGGGCCCGTTGCCGGCGCCAGGATCGAGGTCGGGCAGCCCGGCGACGTCTCCGGCATAGAGGCCAAGACGATCCAGATATCGATCCTTGGCGGTGACCTGAGCATTCTGGAAGAGATATCGCGGGATCTGGCGGCCAAGATCGGCCAGATCCCGGGGATCATCGATCTGGAATCCTCCGCGGACAAGAAGCGGCCGATGCTGATGGTTCGATTGCGCGCGGATGAAGCGGCCGACCTCGGAATCTCGACGGCGACGATCGAGCGTAACCTGCGGCCGCTGGTGGCCGGCGAGACAGTGGCCAGCTGGGCGCATGAGGGCGGCGAATCGCGCTACGTGGCCATAAGGCTGACGGAGGCCGGACGCCGGACGGTCGAGGATCTCGGGCAGATTCCTGTTCCCGTCGAGCGCATGGGCGAGACAGGCCCTGCAATCGCCGTGCCCTTGTCCCAGGTTGCCGATATCAAGGAGACGCTGGCGCCGAAGACGATCATCCGGCGCGACGGCGACCGGGAAGTTCGTCTCGGCGCCAATCTGAGCGGCCGCCCCCTCGGTAAAGTCGTGCGCGACATCCGGGCATTGATCGACTCGGAGAAGCTACCGGCCGGCTACCGCATCGCCATCGGCGGCGAAGCGGACGACATGGCCGAAAGCTTCGGCTATGCAGCCCGGGCGCTGCTGCTGGCCGTCGTGTTCATCTACCTCATCCTGGCATCGCAATTCGGTTCCTTCGTGCAGCCGATCGCCATCATGACCAGCCTGCCGCTTTCGATCAGCGGCGTGCTGATGGGCCTTCTCATAACGGGATCGACGATCAACATCTTCTCGGTCATCGGCTTCATCATGCTCATGGGTCTCGTCACGAAAAATGCCATCCTGCTCGTGGATCATGCCAACAAGCGCCTTCGGGACGGCGCGAGCATGCGGCTGAGCCTGATCGATGCCGGCATTGTCCGCTTCCGGCCCATCGCCATGACCACGTCCGCCATGATTATCGGCATGATGCCGCTGGCGCTCGGCCTCGGCGAAGGCGGGCAGGAACGCGCATCCATGGCGCACGCCGTCATCGGCGGCCTCGTCTCCTCGACTGCCCTGACGCTCGTCTTCGTGCCGGTAGCCCTGTCGTTGATCGAAAGTTGCCGGACGCTGCTGATGAGGAAGAAAGTGAATGGTTCCGCGCCCAGTCAGACAAAGGATGCCACAGCATGACGACGCAAGTCCCCTGGTTCCGCGTCCAAGCCTATGACTACTGAGCTGGCCTACCCTGTCACCAGCAGGGCTGGATGGCGCTTGCGATCCATGTCCTGCTGCTGATGGCGATCATCTCCGTCGGTGGTCTTCACGCAGACAGCTATCCATTCGCCCATGCCACGGCGATCGTCACTCCGACGATACGCCTGATTTCTTCGGTCTGGTGGAAAAACGATGCCCCATGGCGCCGGCGATGGGGCGAATTCGAAGACAGGGAAGAGGACTGATATTCCGGCCCGAGGCCGGAATATCCTTACAAGTCGGATCCGAGGGGAATTATTCGCATTCGAGCGAGGGCTGGCGGAAGCTGGTCACATACCAATCGGATCCGGAGCTTCGGGCATAGAAGGTGTAAAAGCACTCCGTCTGCTCGACATAGCCGGGCGTTTCGGTGACCTCATAGCGTCTGCCGCGGCGCGTTTGCCTGACTTCGCCGCTGGATTGGCCGGCGACCACCTGGGTCTTCTTCTGCCGCCATTGATAGGCGCGCTCATCCGGACGCAGATCATAAACGTTGTCCGGCGGGCCATAATCGAGCATCACGCTGCTGATCGGTGCACCGATATAGCTCTTCATGATTTGCGAGGCACAGGCCGTGAGGATCAGCAAAACTGCGAGCACAGCAATACCAGTTGGCAGCCGCTTCATGCGCGTGACAGGCATCGAGAACGTCCTTTGCAACTGAAGTAAGATCGCAGGCAGAGGTATGTCCGCTGGATTACATCAGCATTGCGCATTGCGGAGTCAGCCGCTTTTGTCAATCATTCCGTTGCGGAGGGTTTTGTTCTTGGCTGCGGTGGGGATGGACTATCGGTTCGGCATGAAGAGCCACCTTGCCGGCTATTTTGGGAATCCGAACCTATGTCGGCCACGCTTATCAGCGTCGACGCGCATCTGTCCCTTGAGGCTTCACCCTTGCTGCCTTTGCGCTTTGGTGTCTTTGGCGCGAGTGCCCGTGTATTGTTTTGGATTTTGG
>NZ_JBNWDS010000021.1:0-67080 GCF_053521765.1 Rhizobium sp. A37_96
CTCGGCCACGCCCTTGAGGATCTTGGCGACCGCCAGCGGCTCGACGGCGTCATCGGTCTCGACCAGGATGGCGCGATCCGCACCCATGGCCAGCGCCGTGCGCAGCGTCTCCTCGGCCTTGGCAGGCCCGATCGACACCACCACCACCTCGTCCGCCTTGCCGGCTTCCTTCAGCCGCAGCGCTTCCTCAACCGAAATCTCGTCGAACGGGTTCATCGACATCTTCACGTTCGAAAGCTCAACGCCCGATCCATCCGCCTTCACACGGATCTTCACGTTGTAGTCAACAACCCGCTTCACTGGCACGAGTATCTTCAAATCAATGGCTCCTTGAAACGGCCCGAGGGCATCTCCATCGATGCCCTCGGATACGAGTTGTTAGTTGATGACCTGCGGCTTGCCGACGTTCGCTGCCGACGTGTCGAGACCATAGGCTTTAAGAGCTTTCGCGATATTGCCGTTGGAACGGTCGTCTGCGATGGTCTTGTTGACAGCGTCGACGAAAGCGTCATTCGACTTCGAAAGGAGGAACGAGGTCTGCGATGCGTTGGTGGTGGCAGTAATCCGTGGATCGGCCTTCAACAAGCGAACCTTCACATCGGTCCCCTTGTTGAGTTCGACCGCCGCACCAAAGCCCTCGAGACCGGCCTCGACGCGCTTGGCCTGAACGTCCTGCGCAAGGTTCAATGACGACGGATAGGTTCTGGAGCCGTCGAAGTTATTCTCCATTTCAGTCACCCAGGCGTATCCCTCGACGGTGCCGACCTTCTTGCCAACGAGCTGGTCTACCGTGTCGAACCCTTCCACGGATTCAACAGCGAGCTGATCCAGGTAGACCGGAGTGGAGAGCGTTACGACCTTCTCTCGAGCCGCGGTGCGATAGAAGCCGCCGATGGCGATATCCGCACGTCCGGACTGCACAGCCGCGACAGCCGCCGGATACGTGAAAATCTCATAGGTCACGTCAAGGCAATTGTCCTTGGCGAAGGCTTTCACAAGCTCTCCGTCGATACCGGCGATCGCGCCGTCCTTTTCCGAAGAATATGGAGGGGTGTTCGTGAGCGCGACCGTGAGTTTGCCGGCAGTGACAGTCTCGAACTTGTGCTTCGGGGCGCAGGATTCGGCGTGTGCTACACTCGCGCCAAAGGCCGCCAAGCTTCCCAATGCCACTGCGATTTTAATGGTACCCTTCACTTCTGTTCTCCTTCTGAAAGTGACGAGCTCTTTCTTGTCGAGCTCTTGTTGATGTCAGCCGAGATGGCTTCCAAGGCGCCGTTCGGTCCATGAAACCAGCCAACCGAACGGAATCGTGATCGCGAGGTAAAACAGCCCCGCCAGAACTAGGACATCGAGATAGAGGAAAGTGGCAGCCCCCACCCGATAGGCGCGAGCGAGCAGCTCCGGAATGGCGATCGTGAAGGTGAGAGCGGTTGCCTGAAAGATCAGGATCGCAAATCCCATTAGTGCGGGCACCGCGAAGAGGACACCTTGCGGGATGACGACATACCGCATCGTGTCGCTATGGGTCATGCCCAGGGCCATTCCAGCCTCAATTTCGCGGCGCGGCACGGCGTTAAGGCCCGCCCTCAGAATCTCGGTGGTGTATGCCGCCGTCGTCAGTGCAAGCGCCGTTGCGCCCGAGGCAAACGCATTGATGCTCAGCCCAGCGGAAGGCAGGCCATAGTAGACCATCTGCAAGACCACGAGCGCGGGGGCCCCTCGCCCGATCTCGACGACTGCGATTGCCGCGTAACGGACCAACCTTCCTTTCGATGAGGATGCCAAGGCCAGCAATAAGCCCAGAGGGAGTCCGAAAAGCAGCGCCAGACCGGCAAGCTGCAAACTGACCCAGAGGCCCTTCAAGAGTTGCGGCGACCATTGCAGCCAGTTGCTCATCAATTCATTCATCGAGCGATCCTCCGACGCAATGCCTCGTCCATCGCTCTTGAGAAGAATGCGACCGGGATCGACAGCAGGATGTAGACGGCAGCGGCAAGCAGGAATGGCGTGAATCCACCGCCGGCCGCCTGCGCCTCCTGCGACACGAACATCATCACGTCGCGGACGCCAATCGTGGAGGCGACCGTGCTGTCCTTGAGAAGGCTCACCAGAAAGGTCGCCATTGGCGGGATCGAGACGCGGAGCACCTGCGGGGCCAGAACGTATCGAAGAGTGTCAACTCGTTTCATTCCAAGCGCAGTCGCCGCTTCGTTCTGCCCCTGAGGAAGCGTCAGAAAGCCGCCGCGGTAAATCTCCGCCAAGTAGGCCGCCGATACGAGACCGAGGCCCAGCATGGCGGCCTGCATCGATGAGAGCCTCAAGATTCCGCTGCCCAGTCCGAAAAAGATAATGAAGAGCCATACGACGGGTGGAATCCCTCTTAGGACGTCAATGTAGATGCGCGCAGCTATCCGCGGGAGCCAAAGCTTGGAACGACGCATCAGGACCAAGGGCACCGCGACCACCGCCCCTAGGAAGAAAGCCCCAAGCGTTACGAAAAGCGTCGCCGGTATGCCTTTGAGAAGATTCAGAATCAGACCGCTCATCAGTGACGATCCAGGATTGCGCGGAAGAACTTTTGCGTCCGCGGCGACGAAGGCGTCTTGATCACCTGGTCGGGCGTTCCCTCCTCGATGATCTGGCCGTCCGCCATGACAATCACGCGGTTCGCCACCTCGGCGGCGAAGGCGATCTCGTGAGTCACGACGATCATCGTCATCCCTTCCTCGGCGAGTTCGCGCATCACGGACAGGACTTCAAGACCGAGTTCAGGATCGAGCGCGGAAGTAGGCTCGTCGAACAGCATCACCTTGGGATCCAGCGCCAGTGCCCGTGCGATGGCGATGCGCTGCTGCTGCCCGCCCGAGAGACGTGCGGGATAGGACTGCGCCTTGTCGGCAAGGTCCACGCGTTCGAGCAGTCGCGTCGTCCTAGCGTCGGCCTCAGCCTTCGAACGACCGAGCACGCGCATCTGCGGGAGCGAGATGTTTCGCTCCACAGTCATGTGGGGAAAGAGATTGAACGACTGGAAGACCATCCCGGTCGAGCGTCGGAGCTTCAAAAGATCCGCCGCTGTCAGGTCGTGATCCAGCGAAAACTCGAACTCGCCGACTTTGAGAACTCCTGACGACGGATGCTCCAACATGTTGATTGTGCGGAGCAGCGTGCTCTTGCCTGCGCCGCTCGGACCCACGATCGCCACGACCTCACCCCGCTCGATGTCGAGAGTGACGTTCTTGACCGCATGATATTGCCCGTATCGAACGTTGATGTCCTTTAGCCGGACGATATGGTTTGAATCCTTCATCTTCGATCCGACCCAAGACGCCGCCGAATCCTGTTTCGGCAGCGCGGTGAGTTCTTCCCCTTGTCTTCTGTTTGTTGATTGCAATCTCGTTCTCCCAACGGCTCAGGCGGCCACGTTTCTTTCCGGTGTCGGACGAAGACGCTCGGTGCCCGGCGCCGAGACCGGCGCCCCGTGCAATGCCCAGTCGGCGGCGACCTGTCCAATGGCAGGTCCAAGCTGGATCCCGTAGCCACCGGCGCCGGCCGCAGTGACAATCCGCGGTTCGGAAAGATCGATGGGACCGACGAAGGGCTTGTGATCCTTGGTTTCCGGGTAGAGGCCGGCCCAGCCGCGCCCAAGCCGCGCGCCTGGCAGGTCGGGTACGCGCTCGAGAAGCAATTCCGCCAGGAGGATCTTGGACTCCTCCTCACATTGGTCGTTATATGCGTCCGGGTTGGCGGGTTCCGCCGAAGTCACCTTGTGCACCTCGGCGATCAGCTCGTTCGGCTTCTCATGCCGGAAATTCAAGCCGCTCCCCTCGCCGTTCACGAGATCCATCACCATGGGCATGGTGTAGTCCAGCGGCTCATCCAGTAGGATGGTGACAGCCTCGTGGCGCTCGGGACGGACGTTGAGCGTCTGGCCGAAGAGCGCTGCGATCCGCGGCGCCCAGGCGCCGGCGGCGTTGACCACTGCGTCGCATTCGATGACGTCGCGCGAGGTCGTCAGTGCAAAGCCGTCCCGGCGGCGGTCGACGCCGATGACCCGGCAGAACTGTCGTACCGCGCCGCCAAATGCCTTTACCTTGTCGGTCAGGAGCATGCAAAGCTGATGCGGATCGATGAACCCGTCATCCGGGCCGAAGATGCCCCCAGCAAGACCGCTGACGTCCATGTGAGGAACCAGACGGGTGAGTTCTGAGGCTTCGTAGACCGACGAGGCGAAGCCAGCCTGGCGCTGATACTCGACGGAGCTATGGAAGAGGTCCATCTGTTCCTGCGTCCGGGCGAGACGGAGATAGCCGATGTGATTAAAGTCGAGACCTTCCTGCTCCCAACGACGGAATTGTCGCAGCGAATGCTGCCGCAGCAAAATTTCGAATGGATCCGTGAGCTGGGTTCCAACGACACCGACCGATCGTCCGCTCGAGCCGGACGCGATCGAGTTGGCTTCAAGCACGGTGACCCGTGCTCCCTGCTCGCAAAGATTTATCGCTGTTGACATACCGAGCGTTCCCGCGCCGATAACAACAACATGGGGAGAAGTCTTCATGTTATTCCTACAGTAAAATTCGCCGGCACCGAGGGCCTAAGCGCGTCATCAAAGGCGGGCGACCTCGCCCAGAGTATCGTCGATGGCCGACAGAATGTTGCTCGCGTCCTGGTCCGTCATTGGAGTGGAAAGGGCAAACAGGCCGTAGTTCGCAGAGAGCACGCCTCGGTTCAAAAGACCTTTATGCAGCACGGCGAGCTTCTTGCGCTCGCCCGCGTTGGGGTACACTGACCGATAGTCGGTGATCGGATTGCCTGTGAAGTGCAGCTTGAAGAGCGAACCCAGGCCGACGCACTGGCCGGAAATGCCGTGCTTCGCGTAGGAAGCGTTCGCCCCGTCGCGAATGAACGATCCGATGCGATCCAGGTGATCGAATGCCTGGGGAGTGAGCGCCTCCATGGCAGCAAGTCCCGCCTTCATTGTGACGGGGTTCGCCGTGAAGGTGCCGCCATGCGGCAGAGCCGGCTTCCCTCGGGTCGGGTCGAAGACGCTCATTACATCTGCGCGGCCGGCGACGGCGCCGACCGGATAACCTCCGCCAATGATCTTGCCCAACGAGGTCAGGTCGGGCTTGATATCCCACAGTCCCTGTGCGCCGGAGTATCCGAGCCGGAACGAGATCACTTCATCGAAAATGACCAGTGCTCCAGCCATATGCGCGCTTTCGACCAACGCCTCAAGATATTCGCGGCGCGCCGGAATAAGCCCGGCTCTGTTCGGCATTGGATCGATCAGCACGGCAGCGATTTCAGGCCCGTGGGCTTTGAAGACCGCCTGCAGGACTTCCTCGTCGTTGAATGGAACGACGATCACGTCACTAAGCACACCCTGCGGCGTTCCCTTTGCATATGCGGTGGAAGCTGGCATGTCTCCCCAGTTAGTGGGCGAACTATCGAGGCTAACTTCCGCGAAGTCGTAAGAGCCGTGATAGGCACCTTCGATCTTGACGATCTTCGGTCTGCCGGTGAACGCGCGAGCGGCCTTGATCGCCATCATGACGCCCTCGGTACCCGAGTTTGCGAACCTGATCTGTTCGACCGCTGGAAGTCTCTCGACCAGCAATTCAGCCAGTTCGATCTCGCTCAGCGTCGGCGCTCCGAACGCCGTTCCATCGGGGAGCTGCTTTGCGACCGCTTCGACGGCCTCGGGCTGTGCGTAGCCGTGGATCATCGCCGTGAAGTTGTTGATGCAGTCGTAGTATTCGTTCCCGTCGACGTCCCACACTCTGCAGCCCTCGCCTCGGGTCGCGTAGATAGGAAAGGGATCGATGAAAACGGTCGTGCGGGTGTTGCCACCGGGCATGACCTTCTGGGCGCGCTCGAAGAGCGCCTTCGAAGCCTGGCAGGAGTCGGGATAGATGGGCATGGTCTAATCCTGGATATGTTTCGCAACGAGCGGGCGGTCTACCGACCGCCGTCCCGGTTCATTTCGTCATTATCGTGTGGCTTTGCTCGCGCATGAACTGCGGCAGATAGTAGGGGCCGAGACCGCCCTTGCCGCTCACGCCAGTTCCCTTCCAGCCGCAGAAAGGCTGGGCGCCTGGCCACGCACCGGTCGTTGCGCCGCTAGCGCGGTTGGCATAGAGGACGCCTGCTTCGGCGCGATCCAGGAATAAGTCCAGTTCGTTCTTGTCTTCGGTGTATACGCCTGCAGAGAGACCGTAAGAGACGCTGTTTCCTTCCGCCAGGCCTTCTTCGAGTCCATCAACCCCGCGAACGACGACGAAAGGCATGAAGAGTTCGTCCTTCGTCAAATTGCCGGGACTGTGCAGTTCGACGATCGCAGGAATAAAGTAGTTGGCCGGTTTGCCCTCAATCTGGGCGCCGCCGAAGTGGACCTTACCTTCGGCCTTCGCCTGGGCTACGGCCTTGACGAAGCGATCTACGGTAGCAGAATTGTAGAGTGGTCCCATGAACGTTTCCTGGCGACGCGGATCTCCAACGACAAGCTTCGCTGCGAATGCCTTACAGCGCTCGATGAATTCGTCCTTGATGGAGTTGTCGACATACACGACCGAACATGCGGAGCACTTCTGCCCTTGCAGTCCGAATGCCGAACGAACGACACCTTGAGACGCGCGGTCGAGGTCGGCGTTTTTCGTGACGAAAGCGGGGTTCTTGCCACCCATTTCCGCAAGGACAGGCTTCATCCATGGACCCATGGCCATGTGACGGAAAATGCCCATTCCCGTCTTGTGCGATCCGGTAAACGCGACGCCGTCGACGTTCTCGTTCGTGGTAAGCAGACGGCCGACCTCGGCGCCGCCGAGAACGATATTGAAGACGCCTTCCGGAAGCCCGGCAGCCTTGATCGTCTCGGCGATCAGCAGGCCGCTCAGCGGGCATTCTGGTGAAGGCTTGTAAACGACCGAGTTGCCAGCGAGAAGCGCGCAGACGATCGGGCCAACGGAAAGAGCCACGGGGAAGTTGAAAGGTGCGACGACGGCGAACACCCCGTACGGCTTCAGGACGCTAAGGGCTGTTTCGTTTGGCACCAGTTCATTCATGGGCCGACGGTAGCCGTTGTTGGACTTCAGCTCAGACGGATAGTAGTCGAGCATGTCGAGAACTTCCTCGGCCTCGCCCATAGCCTCGATGCGCGACTTGCCTACTTCGTACAGAGCGGCGATGCCGAGGCGATATTTTGCCTCCGTCAGCGCGGTCTTCCAGCGCGCAGCAAACGCCAGGCGCTCCTCGACCGACACATGGTTCCAGACCTTGGCGCCCCCGCGTGCGGCAGCAATCGCCGCCTCGATGTCGTCGGCGGTGGAGACCGGAAACTCACCAAGAGAGAGAGCTGGATCTATCGGGCTAGCGACGGCTATCGCAGTTCCTGTTGCGAAAGGCGTCTTCCAGGACTTCGCAAGCGTTTCCTTCTCAAATTCCGGGACGACTTTGTCGAGGTATGCATGCACGGCAGAAAGGTCGGCGCCGATGTTCGAGTAGGTGATGCGAGGAAGCGTGTCAGGCATTTTAGTTGTTCCGCTTATCGGTTTTGATACCGATATTCGGTACTAAATCTAAAAATTTGTCAAGCAATTTTGCTTCGCGTTTTTTCGCCTGTGCATGGCTGTTGATGTGTTGGTTTCAGTACCTCTGCCAAGCAACTGTCCGATAATGCTTTAAGGAGCGCTGCGATCCATGAGCAAACAGTTTTGAGGACAGCAGTCGCTGATGCTTCCACCAAATCACTGAACGAAAACGAGTTGCCACAACCAGCGTCGGCTAGGCTCACCGGTCGATTGGCAAAGGATACAGGAACGCTGTAACGGTTACGATCAGATGCAAGAGGCAGGTCGGCGAGACCCCCTGGTGTATTCGACAAAGCCATCGAAGGGACGGGAGATCGGCATGAGAACCCGTGCCTGCGTAGCCCAGATCTCGGCGATGGTGCAGACATCTGACCATGCAGAGTCTGCACCCATAATTCCTTACAGCGCGGCTCCAGCCATTCGTTCAATACCTCCTGCGATGGAAAGCGCCGTCGATTGCCAGAGGCGATGACGCGCGTTCTGCACGTTCTTCTCGACTTGCCCCTTCTCCCATCCGGACGCAGGAGTGCAGAACTCGAGCTCGAATACGTGGTGGCTCGCCATCGCCATGAAACGCGTGTTGACGTCGCGCTCCTTGCCACGGCCAACCCTATCGACTGCCGTGCGCATGTTGTCGTAGATGCCGTGACAGGGAATGCCGCCAAAGACGCGGAATGCATGATTATGAGTGCCAAACAGCATCTCATGCGTCTGAAGAAGATAGGCCAGGACGATGAAAGCGCGGCTGAAGCTTAACTTTGTATGGGCGATCTGCAGCTTGGTGCGCTCATTGCCGATGATCGTCCAGTCTTCTGGCTAGTCGAACTGGAGGGCTTCGCTCGGCTCGAACACCAAGGGCACAAATGTCCCGCGGCCCGCCGTCTGCAATTCCCTCTGCCAATCATCGCACCATTCCCGAGCAAATGCAGCCATGCGATGTGGGACCCATCGTAGCCGAGGCTCATCAGTTCTTCCGAAGGAGCTGGACCAGTCTGTAATAATATCCTTTAAAGTTTCAATGGAGGGAAATCCGCCATTCGTAATGAAGTCCGTACCCCGATGAGCAATCATTGTTTCATTCGACCCGCTAACAGTCCAACTGTAGGCGCCAACGTTGAAGTCGACCAAATCAGCGTGCTCTATTCCCTTCATATCTTTAGAATTCGCAAGTACAGTTGCGTTTCCCACTTGATTGAAAAGAGCAATCTCATCTTTATAAGTAAGCTTTGGAAGTTTACGCCGCGAACAAGCATCCAAGGAGAGAAGCGCGAGCATTATATTTTTTGCGGCTGGGGTGCTCATCTACTACCAGATCCAAAAAAATCATCTACCGTTAGAACGAAGCCGATTGGCCGCATCTCAAGGGGCCGCAAACGTCCTGGTGGATCACTATCGAAGGCGTCTTTAGGAGTGTTTAGCCAAGGAAGGCGTTTGCGAAGTTTTGCAGTCAGCAGTTCGTCTACGATTTCGAGATCTAGACCCGTGAAAACAACTCCAGGAAAATACATGCCTAACTTTGCCGGATCGACTTCGTAAACAGTTTTCGAGTTATCTTCATCCGCGAAAGCTACAAAAGTAGGTAGCTGGCTATTGTCGATATTATATCGTCGGCGTCCTCGGGCATTCCTCAACATTTCAACATCTGAAGAACTTAAATTCCCAACACTATTTTTTACTCCGAAGGTCTTTAGGACCTTAAACTCATAAATATTATAAACTATACCCCCGCTGGGAGGCCTTCGGATGGGCAAAATATAAACTGTACCCTTGCCGCCGAGATCGAAAATCAATGCTTCGCCATAGAGTCGCGTGGTACCACCCGCTCCAATTAAACTGTGCGTCACCTTTGAATAGCTGATCTCCATTACGGACGAACTCTCGACCGGCCGACCGTCGACGGTGGCCGATGCGATGACTTTGAAGCGCACCGTCGCGCCCTCACCTTGGCATGAGGCGAGAGTCAATGCGCAAAGTGACGCCAAAAAACTTCTGCGCCTCATCGGCAACCCATGATCCTGCGGAAAAAATTCATATCGCGGAAGGGCCGATAACCCTTACGCGCAAACGTCGCGCCAACGTTCACCCACCAAGCCCCAAATTTTGCGCCTCATCACACGCGCCTCAGAAGAGCGACTGTGATCACACTACCCGTAACACGGGCAAAGCGAACCCCGCAATGACTGCACCTGGAGAGGATTGCAACTTATCAACGAAACCTGCGAGGCGAATATCCAGAATGTGTCTCGGCCAAGCTTCGATGGAAAGACACCGGAACATCTGCGCGCGATTGCAAATTACCGAAATACAGACACATCCGGCCTTGTCGAGCGTCCCAGCATGGCCGCAGAGGGAGGTTCGCCGTGCATCAGCCGTCGAAATCAGGCCTCGCCGACACGGGGCTCATTGCCATATCTGCGGAGAATTCGCACACCTATAACCGTTCGCCGGCAAAATGCGCGATCTGGGCGCCGACCTCGTAATAGGCTTCCTTGAGGCCCCTCAGCGAAGGCTGCTCCGTATCGCTGACGGGGAGCGGAAGATCGGCTTCGGGCAGGTCGCCGAGAATATGGCTCGCCAGCGTCCGCCCAAAGACCGTACCCGGTGCGATGCCGCGGCCGTTGTAGCCGGAAAAGCCTATGATGTTGCGCTCGAAGCGGTGAAACCGCGGCAGGGCGTTGTCCGTCATGCCGATCTTGCCATACCATTCATATTCGAAATCCACCGGCCCCAATTGCGGAAATAGCCGCGCAAGCGAACGCTTCGCCCAGCCAGCGTGAATGGCCCGGCCGGCATTGCGCAGGGCGCCGACGCTGCCGAAGACGAGGCGGCCGGCTCTGTCCATGCGAAACGAGGACAGAATTTCCTTGGTATCCCACACCCCTTCCCGGCCTGGAAGAATGGTGTTGCGAAGATCCGGCGGCAGCGGCCGGGTGGCAAGGTTGAAATAGGGAAGATGCACCTGTTCCCGACGCACCTCTGCCCACGGTCCCTCGCTATAGGCATCGGTGGCAACGACGATCCATTCGGCGACCGCAGATCCCTTTTCGGTTGACACCTTCCAACCCGCGCCGTCCCGGGTGCACGACCGGACAGGAGATCCGGTATACAGGCAGGCTCCGGCGCGCAGCGCGGCACGGGCCAGACCGCGCACATAGGCGAGCGGCTGCAATGTGCCTGCACGACGATCGAGAAGGGAGCCCGCATAGGCTTTCGTCCCGGTGCGCGCGGCCGTCTGCGTGGCATCCAGCAATTCGACAGGTGCGCCGCGCTTTTGCCACTGGCGGGCACGTTCGGTGATTTCCTTCAGGCCGGTTTTGCCGACGGCGCAGTGCAGGGTGCCGTTGTGCTCAAGCTCGCATTCGATCCCATGCCTGTCTATGACGGACATGACGATCTGCGGCCCCTCGCCCAAGAGCCGGAGAAGGCGTTCGCCGTGGACATCGCCAAGCTCGCCGGGCAGATCGTCCGGCATGACCCACATACCGGCATTGATAAGCCCGACATTGCGGCCGGAACCGCCAAAACCGATCTCGGCGCCTTCGAGCACCACAACCCTCAATCCCGCCTCGGCAAGATGCAGGGCGGTCGAAAGACCGGTGAAGCCTCCACCGACGATCGCAACGTCCGCGACCACGTCAGTCGTCAGGGTCAAGGTTCGAGGAGCCTCGCCGGCCGTCCTTTCCCACAGGCCATGGGAGCGTGCGTCGTTCAACATGGTCATGGCTCCTTTCGATCTCCCCGCGCCTCTACGGGCGCTCTTTGTCCTTCGGCTGGCCGAACGCATAATCCGTGACCTTGGGCAAGAGGATGTCGCGTCGATAGCTCGGCGGCTTGTCGCCGACGGATGTGCCCGTATTCAGGATGCCGGCCTGATAGTCATCGGCAAAAAGCGAATAGGGATAGGGCGCGTCGATGGCGGTGACGCCATCGAGCTCGGAGCGCAACTCGCTCGGGATCGTAAAATCCAAAGCAGCCAGGTTATCCTCCAGCTGCGAAAGCCTGCTTGCGCCGACGATTGCGGCGGCGACCCCTGGGCGGTTCACGCACCAGTTCAGCGCCACCTGCGCCATGCTGCGCCCGATCTCGCCGGCGATCCTCTCCAGCGCGGCGAGAATGCGCGTGTTGCGTTCGGTAAACAATCCGAGACCACTGCCGGAGTCGTCCTGCGAAAGCCGTCCCTGCTCCAGCGCGCCTGAGCGATACTTCCCGGACAGAAGTCCCATGGCGAGCGGGCTCCATGCCGTGATGCCAAGCCCGATTGCCTCTGAGAGCGGCATGAACTCGTGCTCGATGCTGCGCTCAACCAGCGAATAGGGCAGCTGCAGGCAGATCGGCTGCGTAAGCGCGTGCGCCTCGGCCCAGGTCTGTGCCCGGGCGGCATACCAGCCCGGCACATCGGAAAATCCGGCATAACGGATCTTGCCGGCACGCACGAGGTCGTCGAACGTCCGCATGACCTCTTCGGCGGGCGTCATCCGATCCCAAGTGTGGAGAAGATAGAGATCGATGTAATCGGTCTTCAGACGCTTCAGCGAAGCATCGACCGCCTGCATCATGGCCTTGCGCCCGTTGCCGCCGGCATTCGGATTGCCGGAGGAAAGGCTGTTGGAGAATTTCGTCGCTATGACGACGGCGTCACGCACACCTGCCTCGGCGACGAAGGTGCCGACAAGTTCCTCGCTCAGTCCACCGGCATATGAATTCGCCGTATCGATGAAATTGCCTCCGGCGGCGATATAGCGACTGAAAATCTCGCGGGCCGCCGGCGCGTCCGCACCCCAGCTTCCGGCGATGCCGCGAATGCCGCCATTGCCGAATGTCATGGTTCCGAGCGCCAGGCGGCTGACGCGCAATCCCGAACGTCCCAGAAGATAATAGTGATCGACAGACATGGTTGGCTTCCTGACAGAAATCGGCGCTACATGTTGCCGGCGTAGGGTCGCCGGGCAATGCTTTGCTGGACGTAGTTGATCATCGTTATGAAATCGAAGACCGGGCGGCCAGTAGCAGCTTGCACGGCATATGCATATGGCGGCAGATCACTGCATTCCAACAGGATCGAGCGTATCTCAGGATAGCTTTCGATCAGAGCACGGGCGACCTGCGTGACCTCCCGCTCGATCTCCCCGGAATCCAGCGTTCCTTTCTCCTCGAGAACGGCCTCGCGAAACTCCCTCTGCCCCTCCATGCCCGCAATCGCCAGGGGAATGCTCGCGGGGACGTTGCAGGCCTCGAAATGCCGCGGGGTCAGCCGCGATGCATTTGCCGTGATTATGCCGACGCTGCCGCCGCAAAGCGCGTGCATGAATGGAATCTGCATCAGGCTCGAGAGGAAGACGGGGATATCGAGCGCTGCCGCCACTTCCTCCTGAAAATAGGCCATGAAGCCGCAGGCGCCGGTAATGGCCTTGACCCCCCGGCTCTGCAAATCGAGGGCCGCCTCGACGAAGGCCTCCTTCAAGGCTGGATCGCGCTGATTGAGAAGCCGGTCGATCGACGCGCCGCGCACTTCCTGAAATCGAACCGGGTAAGTGTAGGTCGTTGCATTCCCGACATTGCCGGGAACGCAGGGGTAGGCCGCATCGAGGATCAGGATGCCGATCTGCTCTCCGTACCATGACTGCGTCCTGCGCGTTACCGTGTAGACCGTCATCGTTCATGTCTCCAAATGACTATTTGCAAAAGTGCGGGATCGGCTCCCTAAAGCTCCGTCGGAGACGAGGCTATTGTACGAGACGAGCCGCGCCGGTTTCGGCCGCCGTGCCGTCAAGACCATAGGATTTGAGAATCTTGACGATCGTGCCGTCCGTGTGCATCGCCTCGATATCGCTGTCGAGAGCTTCGCCGAATTCCTTTGCCTTCAAGGAATAGGGGAAGGCGGCTTGTGCTGCTTCCTTCGTTGCCTTGACGCGCGGATCGGCGGCCGCGACCGCGACTTTGACGTCCTTCAGCGCACCCTTCTGTTCGGCGACCACGCCCGTCGAGTAACCGTCGACTGCGACGTCGATCCGGCCGGCGAACAAATCCTGCTGCATGTTGACGGAGTTCGGATAGAGTTTCAGCGACGCGCCGAGCATCGTCTTGAGATCGGCAACCCAGAGATAGCCCTGAACGGTACCCACCTTCTTGCCCTCGAGATCGGAGACGTTCTTGAACCCCTGCTTCGAATAGATTGCCATCTGGTCGGTATAAAGCGGCGCGGACAGGTTCATGGCCTTCGCGCGTTCCGCGGTGCGATACCAGTCGCCGGTCGTGATATCGGCCTGACCGGAGAGGACATATTGGATCGCCGCGGCAGGATCGACGGCGACGGCCTTGACTTTCAGGCATTCGCGCTCGGCGAATTCGGCGGCGATGTCGCCGTCGATACCCTTCATGTTGCCGCTGTCGTCAAGGTAGGAATGCGGCGCATAGGTCGTGACCGCCACCGTCAGCGTGCCCGGCTCGATCGTGGTGAATTTGTGCTTGGGCACGCAATCCGCAGCATGGGCGACCTGTGCCGACAGGAGTATCGCGGCGAAGCCGGACAGAAGAAGGTTGGTCTTGGATGTCAATGAAGGCATGCCGGAATTCCTTGTCTGTTGCGAGTTAACGTTGGGCATAAAGGCTCGCCCGCTTCTCAACGTGCTCGACGAGGAGAGCGGCCGGGATTGAAATGCAGGCGTAGAGCGCTCCGGCGCACAGCAGGGCCGGGAAATAGCGGAATGTGGTCGACCCGATTTCGTAGGCGCGGCTTACCAGCTCCGGAAGCGCGATCGTGAAGCACAGGGACGTGCCCTGGAAAATTAGAATGGAGAAGCCGAGAAGGGCGGGCAATGCGACGCGCAGACCCTGCGGCATCAACACGAAACGCAGCTCGTCGATCCGGCCAAGACCGAGCGCCTCGGCCGCCTCGCGTTGTCCATGGGCAATCGACTGGAGGCTCGCTCGAATAATTTCGCTCGTGTAGGCGCCGGTGTTCCAGGCAAGCGCGATCACGGCCGCCGCAAAGGACTCGATCGTCAGTCCAACGCCCGGCAATCCGAAATAGATGAATTGCAGAAGAACCAGCGCCGGTGCGCCGCGTCCCACCTCCACAAGGATGAGCGATATGGCCCGCAGCGCCTTGTTGCGCGCCAGCACGCCCAATGCCAGCAGGAGCCCGAAGGGAATACCGAACAGCAGGCTGAGCACGGTCACCTGCAGACTGATGGAAAGACCGCCGAGGAGGTCGGGCATCCACGAGGCGATTTCCTCATAGCTTGGAAACATCAGCGTGCCACCTTCGATCGGAGATGAGCGTCCGCCACCCGCGACAGCCAGGCGACCGGGAGGCTGAGGACAATGTAGAAAATCCCGACGAAGGCGAAGATTTCCAGGCCGCGGAACGTCAGCTGCGAAAGCTGGTTGCCCTGATAGGCAAGTTCCGCCACACCGATCGTCGAGGCGACCGCCGTTTCCTTCATCAAGCCGATCAGATAGCTTGCCGCCGAGGGCAGAGCCACCCTGAAGGCTTGCGGTGCCACGACGTCCCTGATCGTCGACCAGCGGCCGAGATCGAGAGCCGCACAGGCCTCCCATTGACCATGGTGGAGTGCATTGAGTGCGCCACGATAGATTTCCGCCATATTCGCAGCGGCGATCAAGCCGAGGCCCGTCAGTGCGGCGGCGAAAGGGCTGATCGCAAAATAGCTCATCCCGACACCGAAGAAGATGATGAATAGCCACAGGATCGGCGGGATGGCACGCACGATCTGGATCACCACCGTGGCGAAGATGCGCAGGGCAAAAAGCCGGCTTCGGCGCGCGGCCAGAAGGGGAATGGCGAGAATGGCACCGATCGCGAAGGAGCCGACGGTCAGAGCGACCGTCCACGCAAGACCCCGGCTGAACAGGAGGAGATCGGCGGCACTCATCGATCATGCACCGCCCGAAGGAAGCGACGGGTGCGTTCATGCTGCGGATTGCGCATCACCTCGGCGGAAGGACCTTTCTCGACGATCCGGCCGTCCGCCATGATCATCACGGTATCCGAGACGTTTTCGGCAAAGCCCATTTCATGGGTTACCACGATCATCGTCATGCCGCTTTCGGCCAGCTCGCGCATGACCGCAAGCACCTCGAGCCCAAGTTCCGGATCAAGCGCGGACGTCGGCTCGTCAAACAGCATCACCTCGGGATCGAGCGCCAGCGCGCGGGCAATGGCGATGCGCTGCTGCTGCCCGCCCGAACAGCGTCCCGGAAATTGCGCGGCCTTGTCGCTGAGGCCAACCCGGCTCAACAGCTGCATCGAGCGTTCGTCCGCCTCGGCGCGGCTGCGGCCAAGCACCCGTTCCTGCGCCAGGCTGACATTGCGCAGCACCGACATGTGAGGGAAGAGGTTGAAGGACTGAAAAACCATGCCGACGCGCCGTCGCAGGCTGGAAAGCTCGACACGCGAAACGGGCTGAGCCGCGTTGATGGTCGTCGGGCCTATGGTGATCGTACCGCCCGACGGCGGCTCCAGATAGTTGATGCAGCGAAGCAGCGTGCTCTTGCCTGAACCGCTTGGTCCGATGATCGCGAGAACCTCGCCCGCGCTCACCTCCAGGTCGATTTCGTTCAGGACAATGTGCGATCCATAACTCTTGCTCAGCGCATGCAGGCCGATGAGCGTCTTGCCGGTAGCAACTGTCATATCCGGAACAACCCCATGCTGCCGCCGGAATAAAACTTGCAAGTTCTCGCCTTGGCAAATGACGCAGCCAAATTAGCAGCCTCCCGATGACACACGTCATGCCGGGCCGCGAGCGACCTCATTCATGGCCATGTTTCGTTTGCTTTGCGGTCGCTTCGTGTTGAAGCAACTCCGTTCCCACTTTGATTAAGGAGACAGTATCATCCTGGCGCAGCGGCGGGACTGCGAAAAAAATGCCAGTAAACATAACTTCAGGTTATGAATCAGCTGCGCTGTTTTGCAGCGATTTGCGGGGACGGGCCTTCTGAGCTTTTCTTCTTCAGGCCGGGTGCATCTTGAGAATGTGCTGGACTTCGTGCAACGGCATGCCCGGCTGATCGCCGGCTGCTGTCATCATCCCCCGACCGTTCCTGCCGCCCCCGTCCTGCAGCGTCCGCATCGCATCGATGACTTTCTTGAAATCCTCACCACCCTCCGGGTAGGACGGCGATGCGAGGCCGTCTACCACGCCGCTGCAGACCATCTGGATCTTATAAACGTAGCGTGGCTCCTCGGCGCCCCGGTGCTCGATACCCTTTGACACGCGGTAGTACATGTTGCCGGGATGCGGTTCGCTTGCCGGCACGTCGATATAGCTTATCGGGAAGTAGACTTTGGGCATCGCAAATTCCTCAATCCATAGCTCCTACGGAACCTGGATGATGGAATCGTGTGCTGCCAATTGCCCCACTCTCCCTTCAAGCCCCATAGTAGACCCCGCCGAAAATATCGAGCGGGGCCATAGTTTGAGTATCTGCTCCTGAAACACAATTTTTCCACCCCCCGAGCAGGTGACATGCAAAAATCCGGCTTAGGATATCGTGGCGTTGATCGCGGTTCGGAACACGGACGGTTCCGAACCGGCTCCTCACTGGACCCGAGGTATCGCCGCCAGAAAGAAGCGACCGGTGGGCACGGGGTCGGATTTTGCCCGCAGCTGGAACGCGTCGGTATGGTTGTCAATCGCGCTATACAGGTCATAGCCTTCTTCGAAGACGGCCAGAACGTCGCGGTTGCGGCCGCCGAATTGCCCGATCGTGTCGTCGCCATGGACTTCGATGAGCCACGAGGCCTGCGATCCCAGTGTCTCGCGTGCGCCCTTGAGAGCGTGCACCTCGAAGCCTTCGATATCCATGTAGACGAGGTCAGGAACACCGTAGGTCTTCGTCATCGTGTCGATGGAAATGCCATCGACGCTCACTGCCCGGAATTCCTTCTCACTCAGCGCAACCGACCCGTTGCCGCGCTGCGTGAAGAGCACAGGCCCGTCTTCATGCACGACGGCTGCGTGGCGCACTTCGATATTGTCCATGGAGTTCATGTCGGCGTTGCGCTTTGCCAACTCCGCGTTCGGCAGGGAAGCCTCGATTGCGACGACTCTTCCATTCGGACCGACCTGCTTGGCAAGCATCATGGCGACGACCCCTTGATGGGCGCCAAGATCAAACACCAGCGCGCCGGGATTCAGTCCCCGCCCTGCAAGCAGAGCAAATTCCTGCGGTAGGTCGATGTCCCGCCCATACCATTGTTGAGCGACCCTATCTTCAATGATGACGCGAAGGTGGTGTCCACCATACGTCCGGCTCGCAATATGCGGCCTGAAACTCATGTCCGAGACCAAGTGCTTGACGGTACGCATCTTGTTGGTCAAGGAGGGAAATAGTTCGAACGCTGACTGCTTGATTGAATGATACATGGATAATACTAAAACCTGTCGCTGGAATTGAATATTCCCCGTAGATAAATTCTACCCGCAGGTTTGTCATCCGAAACTACTTATGATGGTTAAATCGAAAAGCCGGCACACCGATGACTGGCGTTGTCCATAAATGGCACTCTGTAGCATTCTGTCTCTCCAGCGGTCATCCCAATCTCGCCGGAGGCACGGAGAGGCGAACCTTCCCCAAGTCCACCCCTTGATTTTGGTTGGCCTGACCCGTGGGTGCAGAAATTGGCGTCGTTATGCCTGTCCCGAACTGACCCACATCGAATTAACCTTGATTGCATCTTCATGGAAGCCTCGCATGTTCAGACTTGCGTGCGGGAACGCCCGGAAACGAGGGATCGGACTGCCGACGGCATTTCTGCCGGTCCATTCGAACAGATGCCTTTAGGTAAATATCCGACTGGAAGCTTGTTGGCTCTTCGCAGCCTCCCCCGCGATGGCCAAGCTCCTCGCCTCGTGTCGCCTGCACAATGGCGCAGCCGGATGTCGGTACTCTACTTTTTCTTCAGAACCGGGTCCCATCCACCCTGGATGTTTCTCACAAAGCGGCGGTTCCCCTTATAATAGGTGACGGCGCCTGTCCGGCCGACCTTGATCGACGTCGGCGGTAATTGCGTCGCCGCCTTCAGCCGCTCGAGCATGTCAAGCGCCTCCTGCCTCTTTCCAGCGCGGATCAGCGCCATCAACTTCGATTCTTGTTTCATCCTCTATACTCCCATTCATGGAGGACTAAGGGTGGACGGAGTGTGTGATCGGTCAGTCGCGTTGGCATATCCGGTCACCCCGCTCGGCGTTGCGTGAGCAGCGAGCGCAGTGCCACGGCCACCACGCAAACGCTGGAGACAAGGAAGATTGCGCCGGACATGGCGTAGATCGTCGGTGAAGCGCCGGCATTCATCTTGCCGAACAGCACCACCGGCAAGGTGTTTTGCCGGCCCGCCAGATAGAAGGCGCGCGTAAATTCATTGAGGGACAGCAGGAACGAAAAGATGAAGGCGCTGACGAGGCCCGGCCGGATCAACGGCAGGGTGATATCCCAGAATTGCCGGAAGCGGCCGGCGCCCAGATCGTCAGCGGCCATGAGGTAGGTCCGCTTGACCGCGGTAAAACTTGTCAGGATGACGATGAAGGCGAAGGGCATCGCCCATAGCAGATGGCCGGCAATCACCGTCAGGGCCGATGACTTCACGCCGACACGCGTGATGACGGTCGATAGCGCCAGCCCCTGTATGACCCCCGGCACGAACATCGGCAGAAGCACGGTCAGGAACCAAAGCCCACGCCCACGGTGAAGCTCGCGATGGGCCAGCGCCGCCCCGAGCGAGAGCAAAGTCGCGATAACTGCGGTCGCAAGCGCGATGACGATCGATTGGCCGAGCGCGGCAACGAGCGCGTTTTCCGCCCCGAGTGCAAGATACCACTTCAGCGTAATGTCGGAAAAATGCGGCAAACCCGGCTGCAAGGCCGGGTTGAACGAAACCCCGAGGAGATAGAGCGGCGGCGCATAGATCACGGCGAGACCGAGAACCGTCAGCGTCCAGATGACGATGCGAGGGCTCGTTCCTTCCCTGACGATCATTGGCCGCGCTCCTCGAACAACGAGGAGAGACCGAATATGGCGTTTCCGATCAGCACCAGCCCGAAGACGATGACGAGCATGAGCGTCGAAATCGCAAAGGCGAGCGGGAAATTGGCGACGCGCATGACGTCGTTGATCATCACGGAAACGATCGATGCGCCGGCACCGCCGAGCATCTGCACCTCCGTCGAGGAGCCGGCCACCATGACGAAGACGAACAGGAAACCCGCGAAAACGCCGGAATAGGTCAAGGGCAGCAGCACGGTGCGCCCCATCGTCCAGAAGCCGGCGCCAAGATCGCGCGATGCCGCCAGCGCGATCGGATCGACACGGCGCATGGAGAGCAGGACAGGAAAGGTTGCAAACGGCAGATAGGAAGCGACGAGCCCGACGATGACGGCGAAATCGCTGAACAGCAGCCAGTCGAGCGGCGCATCCGTAATGCCGGCTTGCTGGAGAAGCGTATTGATGACGCCGGTGCGGCCAAGCAGCAGCCGCCAGGAGAAGGAGCGAATGAGATAGGACGTGAAAAACGGGATAGTCAGAAGTGCGGCAAGCACGACCGAGAGCGTGCGTCCCGCAAGGAAATACATCGCGTAAGCCGTCGGGTAGGCGATAACGAGGCAAATGGCTGATGTCAGGAACGCCTTGCCGAGCGTCGACAGGAACACGCTCCAGCGCCCCGCCTCCAGGATGGCGCCATAAGCTGCCAGGCTGAACTCCGGCTTGATCCAGTAGGTGGCCGAGTCCCAGGCGCAAAAGCTCCAGATCACGACGAGGATGAGCGGCGCAAGGCCGAGCACGAAGATCGCCGCAAGCGGAGCAGCCAGCAATAGAACTGATGTCTTCATGGTCGAGCTCCGCTTCTACAGGCGTTGATCCCATCGGCTCGGGGCCGGCCTGTCCTCGGACAGATGAGCCGGCCCCGGTCCATCGCGCCACATCAGGCGTTGCGCAGCTTCTGCCACCATTCCTCGTAGAGTTGGAAATTGTCCGGGCGGCAATTCTGCCAGTAGACCTTTCCGGAAAACTTTGCCTTCACATGATCGGCGAGCTTGGCGACATCGTCGGCCTTGTATTCGTCGGAATGAGCCTTGGCGTAGGCGAGATTGTTGTCGGTCGGCACGAGATAGCCGCGCGCCTGGCCCAGTTCGCAGCCATAAAAACCGGCAAGCAGACCATCGACGAACTTGTGGGCGGCATCCGCCTTGCCTCGTTCCGCGGCCCCCTTCAGCAATACGGTATTGTTGCCCCAACCCTCATAGCCTTCGACGGGAGCGGCGTATTCCACCTGAAGCCCGCGCTTGCGGCCTTCATAAACGATCGGCTCCCAGCCCGTCATGGCATCGACTTCCTCGTTCGCCACCAGCTGGACGCCCTGTTCCCAGCCATTCCAGAATGTGCGGAACTGGCCATCCTTCTTGTGCTTGATCAGAAACTCCATGACGAGCCCGAGTTCGGATTCCGTTAGGTTGCCCGGCTCCTTGATCGGCTTGTTCTCGGCTTCCTTGAGGTAGATCGCCGTGAAGATGGCGCTGTTGATCCAGGCATCTTCCATGGCGACCCGGCCCTTGAGCTTCGGATCGAAGATGACGCCGTAGCTGTCGACCTTGCCGAGCTTGTCGGGGCGGTAAATAATGGAGTCGGCGTTGACGACGGTGGGAATGCCGTATTGCTTGCCTTCATAAGTCAGGGTCGGGATGTCCTTGGCCCACTGCCAGATACCGGCAAAATTCGGGATCTTGGAAACGTCCCAGGGAGCGATCAGCCCCTGCTTGGCAAGTTCCCGCTCGGCGCCGCCCTGAAAGCCGCCGACATCGAAGAGATCGTTGGCGTTGCCGGCGGCAAGGCGCGCGACCACCGGACCGACGTCGTTGCCGTTGTCGGTAAATTCGGGCGAAACGCCGCTCTGTTGCGCAAATTCCTGCCATTTGTCGCCGATATCGAGCGTGGCGGTTGCCCAGAATGCGACGGCTGCGTCATCGGCCATGGCGCGCGTAGCAGTCAATCCGCCCACGGAAAGCGCGGCCGCACCGGCGCCCATCAGTTTGAGCATGTCACGGCGTTGCATGTTGCTCCTCAACGCGGAGGAGACGAGATCATTGCCTTTGTTCATCGTGTCATTCCCTTCCCTCATTTTTGCTCATGTCAGCTATTTCGGGTTCTACTCATCGCCTCCAGCCAGGGCCGGAATTCCGGAACGATCAATCAGGAGCGCGGCACCCGGCCTCAGACACACACGCACGCTTTCGCCCGGCAAGGGCGGCGTTGCGTCCGCACTGGTCGTTAATACCACGCGCTGGCTGTCGGCAAACGCGAGCGTAACGTCATGGCTCAGTCCACGATAGATGCTTTCGACAACCTTAAGTTCAATTGTTTCGGCCGCCTCTTCGGCCGCCGGCACAAGCTCAATCCGGTCGGGGCGGATCGCGACAAGGGCGTTCGCCGGCGGCGCACTTCCGGAAAAGGTCGCGCTCACCCGCTGACCGGCAATGGTCGCTATGGCCTTGTCGCCTGAAATCGAGATGCTTTCAGGTCTCAGGAGCGTATCAATGCCGACGAAACGGGCAACAAAGGCATTGGCGGGCGCCTCGAAGAAGCGGGCCGGCACATCCGTCTGCTCGATCCGCCCCTTGTGCATCACGGCCATGCGATCGGAAAGGCTGAGGGCCTCGTCCTGATTGTGGGTCACGAGAATGAAGGTCGCGCCTGTCCGCTTGTGGAGCCGACCGAATTCGTCGCGCATCTGCTGGCGCAGCCGCTCGTCAAGCCCGGTCAGAGGCTCGTCGAGCAGGAGGATGCCCGGCTCCATGACGAGCGCGCGGGCAAGCGCTACGCGCTGGCGTTGGCCGCCGGAAAGAAGGTTGACATCGCGATCCGCAAAGCCGGAAAGCTCGACCAGATCCAGGGCATCCTCGACCTTGGCCTTAAGCGCGGCGCCGGAGAGCCCACGCAGTTTCAGCCCGTAGCCGACATTCCGGGCGACATTCATATGCGGGAAGAGGCCAAGCGACTGGAATACGGTGTTGACCGGACGGCGATTGGCGGGAACGCTCGCCATATCCTTTCCGTCGAAGAGCACGCGACCCGAGGTGGGACTGTCGAAACCGCCGATCAGCTTCAACAGCGAACTCTTGCCGCAACCCGAGGAGCCGAGCAGCGTAAAGAACTCCCCAGCCCGGATGTCGAGCGTCACGTCATCGACCGCACGCATCGGCCCGTAACTTCTGACGATGTGGTCGAGGCCGATCGCGATCGCCATGTCAGACGCTTCCCCCATCGCCTTCGCGAATGAGCAGCAATCCCTGCTCGCTCACGTCAAGCTCCTGTCCCGCAACCACCAGCAACGTTGCGGTCGCCTCCTCGACGATAAGAGGGCCGGCGATCTTCTCGGAAGACGGCAGTCGCGTGCGCTCGTAGACGGGGCAGGAAACCCAACCGGTCGCTCCGCCGAAATAGACCTCGCGACGCCCCTTGAAGGCCGCGTCCAGCGTTCGGCCGGCGCGGTCGAGTGTCGGGATGGCGATGACCGGCCCGTGCAGCACAGCCTCCAGGTGAACCATCGTGATCTCGACCGGTGAACCGGGCAGGCGGAACGTATAGGCCCGCTCATGGGCCGCGTGGAAGCGCTCCGCAAAGCTTTCGGCATCGTCATCGGGCTCGAAAAGCGCGAAAACGCCATGTTCCTGACCGCGATAACGCGCCTCGACGCGGCAGGCATAGCGTATCTCGGCGGCGTTGCCCTTGGCGAAATAGACAACCGCGTCGCGTTTCAGCTCGTCGAAACGCCGCTTGAGACTGCTTATGGCCTCCGCTCCGAGCGGCGCAAACCAGGTGCTGCGGAAGTCGGCCCGGGGCTCTGCCGCCAACATGCCCCAAGCCGAAAAGATGCCGGGATGCGGCGGCACGACTGTCATCTTCACGCCGAGATCGCGGCCAAGACGCGCGGCAAGCGCGGGGCCGGCGCCGCCGGAAATGACGAATGCAGCATCGCGAGGATCATGTCCACGCTGGACGGTGACGAGCTTCAGCGCGTTGATCATCGACGCATGGGCGATCTCGACGATGGCAAGAGCTGCGTCCTCGACCGAAAGTCCCATGGGCGTGGCAACGGTTGCTATTGCGGCAGCGGCCTGGGATTTGTCGAGCTGCATCTGCCCGCCGGCAAAGCTTGCCGGATCGAAAATACCGAGCGTCAACAGCGCGTCGGACAGGGTCGGCCTGTCTCCGCCCCGACCGTAGCAGGCCGGCCCCGGTGTCGAGCCGGCGCTCTCCGGTCCGACGCAGAGCGCGCCACGCCCGTCGATATGGGCGATGGAGCCGCCGCCGGCGCCGATTTCGACGATATCGACAACCGGCACCTGCACCGGATAGCCTGGAGCGATACGGGTATGCTCGAGCTTGTATTCGCTGTCGAGCGTCGGGCGGCTGTCATGGATCAGCGAGCATTTTGCCGTGGTACCGCCGACATCGAGCGAAAGCACTTCGGATTCGCCGAGTACGGCGCCGATGCGCGCCGCACCCGCGACACCGCCAGCCGGGCCGGATTCGACAAGCGTCAGCGGGCTCATCTGCGCCTGATCGAAGGTGGAGATGCCGCCGTTGGACTGCATGGCATAATAGGGGCAGGTGAGATCACGCTCGGTCAGCGCGCTTTCGAGCCGCGCGAAATAGCGCTTGATGATCGGCTGCACATAGGCGTTGAGAACCGTCGTATTCGAGCGTTCATATTCCCGCCACTGGCGGGAGACCTCGTGACTGGCGCAGACCGTCAAATTCGGCAGCGCTTCGGCGAGCACTTTTGCGCAGAGAATTTCGTGTTCGGGATTGGCGTAGCTGTGAAGGAAGATCACGGCCACCGCCTCCACGTTGCGGGCGCGGCACTCGCGGATGATCGGCTCGAGATCGCCAAGCTCGATGGGCATCAGCACCTGACCATCGGCATTCAGGCGTTCGCGTACCTCGAAGCGCAGGCTGCGCGGCACGAAGGGCTCCGGGCTCTTGAACTGAAGATTGTAGAGATCGGGGCGATTGCCGCGGCCGATTTCCAGCACGTCACGAAAACCGGCGGTGGTTACAAGCGCTGTTTTGACGCCCTTGCGCTCGGTAATGGCGTTGATAACGGTCGTCCCGCCATGTGCGAAAAAGATGACGTCGCGCGTCGAAAGCCCGTCCTTGTTCTCGGCAAGCTCGATCGCCGCAAGGACGCCTTCGGATTGATCGTGAACCGTCGTCAGGCTCTTGGCCGTAAAGATCTCGCCCGTGCGCTCATCATAGCCGACGAGGTCGGTAAAGGTGCCGCCCACATCGGTCGCCAGTCTGATCATTACGACGTCCTCTCTTCATATCCGTATTCGCTGCGTGCCACCTCGCTGGTGATATAGCCGTCCTCGACGTCGCGGCGGACGTGTTCCGGTTCGCGAGCGTGCGGTTCGCCCCAGCCGCCGCCGCCGCCGGTGATGATCCGCACCAGATCGCCACGGTTCAGCCCGATATGCGGCTCACGGCCGAAATTCCGAAGCTCGCCGCCGGCCTTATCCACTTGCAGGAGATTGATGCTTCCGGGCTTGCCCCCTTCGATGCCCCAGGGCGGCGTGTCCGTGCGGCCGAAGCTGCAATAGGCCGATGCGCCGTCTCCAAGGACCTCATAGTCGCGGATGACGCCGAAGCCGCCGCGATGGCGGCCGGCACCGGAGCCGCCCTCGAGGTTGAGCGCATAACGGCGCACGAGCAAAGGAAAGCGCGCTTCGATGACTTCGACGGAATAATTATAGGTATCGCCATCGGTGAGCGCGATCAGTGCATTGGCACCGTCGCCATTCTTGCTTGCGCCCCAGCCGCCATGCTGCGGCTCGATATGGATGAATGGCTGGCCGGCCGCATCCTGGCCGGCAATATAGACGACGCACAGGCTCGTATAGGAACCGGCCGAGAAACGCCCGGGCATGAGTTTGGCAAGAGCCTTCCAGACGAGTTCCGAGGCATGCACCGAGCCTTCGTAGTACCAGCCCGTCGGAGACGGCTTCTCGGCCGTGAAAACCGAACCCTTCGGCGCGACGACGGTGAGCGGTCGGAACCAGCCCTCGTTGGAGGGCGCCTGCGGCGCGACCAGAGCCTTGAAAATGGTGCGCACGGCCGACTGCAGCGCACCCGCCGCGCAGTTGATCGGTCCGGCGACTGCCGGCGGGCAGCCGGTGAAATCCGCCGTCAGGCAGTCTCCCGCAATCGTGACAGCCACCTTGACCGCGATAGGATCGGTCGTCACGCCATCGCCGTCGATGATATCTTCCGCTTCATAGCGCCCGTCGGGCAGTGCAGCGATAGCGGCGCGCGCCTGCTTTTCGCTGACCGCAAGGAGATGATCGAACGCGGCCTCCACGATATCGATTCCGTATTTGCGCGCAAGCTCACCCATGCGGCGAGCGGCAACGCGAACGGTCGCCACCTGTGCGGTCAGGTCGCCGATGGCGATTTCGGGCAGGCGGACATTCTCGCGAATGATCCGCAGAACCTCGCCCGAAAAGCGATCGCTGCGGACGACCTTCACACCGGGCAGCCGCAACCCCTCCTGGAAAACCGAGATGGCATTCGGCGCAAGCGAGCCTGGAACAGACCCACCGACATCGAGATAATGGGCGACGTTGATGGCATAGGCGAGAATCCGGCCGTCGAAGAAAATCGGCTTGACGATGGCAAAGTCGCAGGCATGCGTGCCGCCGGAATAAGGATCATTGGTCAGCAGAATGTCGCCGTCTTCCAGATCGTCGCCATAGAGCGCAATCAGCGATCTGACCTGGGTGCCGAACGTGCCGGTAAACAGGGTGATGCCGTTCATCTGCGCGACCAGCTGTCCATCGCGCGTCAGCAGGCCGCAGGCGAAATCCAGCACCTCGTAGATCACCGGGCTCATCGAGGTTCTGGCCATGACCACGCCCATCTCGTCGACGGTAGCCGCCAGCTTGCCCTCGATGATCTCCTGGGTCACAGGATCGACGATGATCACGAATCTACTCCTCGTCCTTGGTTCGCATGAAGGCAGATTAGGTGTTTTTTTCCTCGCCGAAAGCCTTCCCGATGGGTGGGTGGGAATAGCGAAACCCACCCGTTCGGGCAGGCCTATCGATTGAGCGTGCCCTTTTGGCGCGCTGCCGTCACGGCGGCCGTCCGCGTCGAGACGTTGAGCTTGGCGAAGATGTTGCGCAGGTGAAATTTGATAGTGTTGTCGGAAAGCGCCAGCATCCGGCCGATTTCCTTGTTGGAAAGGCCTGAGCTCAGCAATTCGAGCACCATGCGCTCCCGGCCGGTAAAGGTGGATCCGCCATCATCGACAGTTGCTTCCCGCGTCGCCTCCCCGCCCATGAGCAAGGATTGGAGACGCTTGCGGATGACGTTTGCAACGCTCGGATGATTGGCGAGCGCGCGAAGTTCTCCCAGGCCAGCGGCATAGTCGAGACGCAGCAGCGCCCTGTAGTCGTCGAGGGGCATGGTCAGGACGAGATCGGAAAGACGGGCGGCGGCGAGATCCGTGCGGCCTTCGGCAACCAGAATGCCAGTCTCGATGAGGGTCAGCTCTATCGCACGCGGCACATGCGGACGCTGTGACTGGCGCGTCCTGAATTGATCGAAGACCTCCCGCGCCTTGGAACTCTCGCCGAGTGCCAGGTAGGCGCGCGTCCAGAAGATCGCCGGCGTTGCGCCGCGCAGATGGATGGCGAGCGTGTTGGCCCGATCTGCGCCGATTGCCTGCATACCGAAGCCGTTGGCCTCGGCGTGCCGGATCGCCTGATCGAGATCGCCGGACGATATGAGAAGCATGGCGCGCTCTCCGTCGATCAGACGGGTGAGCCGATCAAAGCCACGACGACGCGCCGCTGCGCGGATACGGTCCATGGCGGCATGCGCGGCCAGCAAATCTCCCCGCATCCGCAGCACCCGCTGTTCGGCCATGAAGCCGGCGGCGAGAAGATCAAACCAGGTATCATGGCGTTCAAGATGCGGCAGCGCCCATCCGAGTATTTCCTCCGCGGTCTCCACCTCACCGCTCATCGACAGGACTTCGGCCTTCAGGACCTGGCCAACGGCATCGAGATCGCTGCCGGGCGCTATATTGGTCTGCGCTTCGCAGATCAGCTCGTCATAGGCCGCAAGCGCGCTTGCGCAATCGCCGGAGAGAAAGAAGGCCTGGCCGATATGCGTGTAGAGGTGCATCGCACCGAAATCGGCGCCGCCGTCGCGGAAGGCGCGAATGGCCAGATGGCCGTAGTGCAGCGCGCGATCAAGCTCGCTACGGATCAGGAAATTGTAGGAAAGCATGTTGAGCGCCAGCGCCTGATGGATGAGCTCCATACCTTCCGGCTGCCGCAAGTCGTCCTCCAGCGCGGAAAGATCGGCCGCGCTTGCCCAGTGGTCCGTATAAAGCGCCAGAAGAATGCGCACGACGCGCAGATCCTTTGCCAGGATGGGATCGCCGGCAGCCCGCCGTTCGGCGATGACGAGATAATGATTGGCTGCGGCAAGCTGGGCGGCCTTGGCGTTGAAGATCGAAAGCCCCAGTGTCGCCAGCGGAAACCGGACCAGATCGATCTCCGAAGCGCGCCCGCTTAAGGCCTGAAAAAGCGTTGCGCCGCCGCGCGTGGTCGCATAGACGCGCCGCCAGCCTCCGGCAGTTTCAACGATGCGCGCGGCAAGATTGGCGTCACCGGCCGAAAGCGCATGGTGAACGGCGCGATCTATATCGCCCCTGCCCTCGAACCAATGGGCCGCCCGGTTCAAAGCTCGCGCGGCATCGATGCCCCTTCGACCGGCAGTTTCCTTGAGGAACTCGTTGAAGACGGGGTGGAAGCGCATCCAGTTGCCGGGGCCGGCAAGCAGCGTCACGGGAAGGGCATATTCGTTCAGCCGCTCGATCATGGCGGCGCGCTCGCTGCTCTCCAGCGCCGCCTCGAGAAGCGGTTGATTGAACGCCGGCAGCGCTGCAATCTCGACCAGAAACAGACGGATATCCTCGGGCAGATGTTCAAACACCTGCTCGGAGAGATAGGAGCCCATATCGGCGCCGCCGCCATCGAAAGTGGCCAGGATGGCATCGCTTTGTTCGGAGTCCGAGACCAGCAGGCTAACCATCTGCAGCGCGACGGCCCAGCCCTCGGTGCGGCGATTGAAAGAGCCGACCTGCTCCTCGGTCAGATCTGCGCCCTTGCCATCAAACAATTCCCGCGCTTCCGCGTCGCTAAAGCCGAGTTCGGCAACACCGAATTGCTTGAACTCGCCGCGCAGCCGCAAAGCCGAAAGCGGAAAGCGCGGCGGACTGCGGCTCACCAGCACCAGCTTGACATGCTCCAGCGAAAGATCGGCAAGGATCTTCGCCATCAACGCCTCGGTCGCATCCGTCTGGGCGAAATGATAGTCGTCCAGGAAGATGACGACCGGCTCATCGATCTTGCGCAGGCGTGTTCCAAGCACGGAAAGAAGCGCCGCGGCCGGCAGATTGCCGGCGTCTGCTCCATCCTCGTCCAGAAGCGTTTGAAGACCATCGATCAGGGCAAGCAGGAAGGCTTCCTGATTGGCGTGCTCGGCATCGAGGGATACCCAGCAAAGCTTGACGCCATCCTCCTTCAGCATGTCATGCCATTGGACGGCGAGCGACGTCTTGCCGTAGCCTGCGGGCGCCACGATAGCCGTCAAACGGCGGAGGCCGGCGCGCCGAAGCTGCCGCAACAGGTCGCTACGCTTAATGGTTTGCTGCCCGCTGGACGGCGGAGCAAATCGATTCTGTCCGCTCATGGGCCGCGATGATGCTGTCTTGGCAGGCAGTTTGCAACCCGCGCGAAAACGTTTGCAAAGCCGGTTTATCCACATGGTTCGAATGCCGCCGCGAGATCCTACGACCGCTGCTTTTCCGCCCGGCCGCAGCCATGAGCCCGGAGTTCTTCAAGATGCGGAGTGACTGCCACGAAAGGGCCGGCTTCAGTCCCCATGAAAGCGCTCGAACCGGCAAAATCGCGCCATTTTCCGCTATAAACGGTCCGTTAGGGATTTATTGACCATAATTGGAGGTATAGCGATGCCGCGGGCGCGGCGCCTCTGATATCTGTGTCTGTTAGCAAGGGCGAAAGTCGTATCCGTGCATCAAGCGATCTTCTCCATTTCGGCGACAAGCTTCGCCATGATCTCCTCGTTCGTCGCCTGCCGCGTGGCATTGGCCGCGATGCTGATACTCGGCGCCTTTGCCGGCTCCGCCGCGGCCGAGGACAGGGCGCTCAAGCTCTTCTTCACGCATACGGGCGAAAGGGCGACCATCGTCTTCAAGCGCGGTGGCAAATACGATCCGAGAGGCCTTGCCCAAATCAACCGCTTCCTGCGCGATTGGCGAAAAAACGAGCCGACCCGGATCGATCCGGAACTGCTCGACCTTGTCTGGGAGGTCTACGATCGCAGCGGTGCGCGGGAACCCATTCATGTCGTCTCGGCCTATCGCTCTCCGTCGACCAACGGCATGCTGCGCAATCGCTCGCGCAGCTCCGGCGTCGCAAAGCACAGCCAGCATACGCTCGGAAAGGCGATGGATTTCTATATTCCAGGCGTGAAGCTCGCGAGCCTGCGCGCGATCGCCATGCAAATGCAGATCGGCGGCGTGGGCTTCTATCCCAATTCCGGATCGCCGTTCGTCCATCTGGATGTCGGCAGGGTCCGCGCATGGCCGAGGATGTCGCGTCAGGAACTCGCACGACTTTTCCCGAACGGACGGACACTGCATATGCCGGCGGACGGAAGACCTCTGCCGGGCTATGAGGTTGCCGTCACGCAATCCCGGAAGCGGCCGTCTCAACCGAGCGCCAAGATCGAAGCCGTCTTTGACGACGATGACGGCCCGTCGATCGCGTCTCGCGGGGATAAGCCGAACGCCAGTCTTCTGACCAGCATGCTTCCGACACCCAAGAGCCGGGCCGCAAGTGGGCTGGAACTTCAGCTTGCCAAGCGGGTGACAGAGGAACATAAGGCGCCGCCTTTTGCCGACCTTGCAGCCTATAGCGTGCCGCTGCCGGCATGGCGGCCCGCCAGCATTGTCGCCATTCCGACAGTCGCCCCGGAAAGACCGGCGCCTGCCGCGCTGGCAAGCCTGGTGGTCGGGCGAAACGATGCGGGAAGACTGGTGGTTGCCGGCCATTCGGAGACAGCGAACGATGGCGCCATGGCAAGGATGCAGCCGATGACGGCGCTCCCCATCTACGCCTCCCAGGACGTATCGGCGGGCGTCGGGTCGATGTCGACCGGGGCGATCGTCGCCTGGGCGCTGCAGCCGCCGGGGATGGCAATCAACATGACGCTCCCGGATCTCGTCGGTGCGCCGATCCCCATGGAAGACGATGTCGCCGACATTCAGGAGGGTAGCGCCAGTTACGATGGTGACGATTTCGATGTCGAACGGTTCGGCTTCGAAGGCTGAACGGCCATTCGCTTCGGGTAAGCTCATTCGATCGTCGCAGCCGTCGGGGACCGCCTCGAGACCAGGCCCTTCAGCTCAAAATCGATCCGACGAAGCCATATGTCTTCGGCGCGTCGGACGGCAATTCGATTTCAGCCGACATGCCCATGAAGCGGGCGCGCTCCCGCCAATCTTGTGGCCAACCGGTCGTCAGGCGCGCAGCGCGGCGGCCGGGCTGGAGCGTAAGGCGCTGAACGCGGGCACGACGGAGATGATTGCCGCGACGGCCGCGAAACCGCCAACGAGCCATAGATCATCGAAAGTGAAGCCGACAGGCAGATGGACCGCGGTCGATGCGGCAAGTCTGGCGGAGATCACCAACGCTGCGGTATAGCCGAGCGCGATACCAAGCAGGATGCCGGCGGCAAAAAGGATAAAGAGCTCGCCCCATACGAGAGTGACGATCGAGCCGACCGGTGTGCCGAGCGCGCGCAAGGCGCCGATCTGCCGACGCCGCGAGCCGACATGCATGACCGTGACCAGCACGATCGCGGCAATCACGATCGCCTGTGTTCCAAGGGCGATGCCCAGAAGCAGGCTACGGGCATCGCCAAGCGTCGCGTAGAGCCTGGTCAATACTTCCGCGGGAAAGACGCCGAGCGTCGTGCCGGTGCGATATTCCTGCCGCAGGCGATAGGCATCGGCAATCGTCTTCGGCTTGACGAGAACGGCCGGAACACCCGGCGTCTGCGCGTCGAAATACTCATCGAGCGGCGCATCGGCATCGACATGGCCGTGCTCATGTCCATGGCCTTCCTCCTGCGCCGCCGGTTCGGCACCATGCGGCTCAGCCGCATCGCCGTCGTGGTCGTGGTGCTCGTCTCCATGCATTCCGTGCAGCAGCCAGACCGCACGGATCGGCACGAGGATCGCGCGATCCCATGCAGTACCCGTCGGCGCCATGCGGCCGGTGACCCTATAGGCAATGGCCGTATGGGTTTCGCCACCGGCCTCGGCCGAGCCGTGCATGGGCTTGATCTCCGCGCCCGTCGACAAGGCGACATCGGAGCCCACCATCGCTTCTCCCAAGCGCGAGAAGATCACCCCCTGCGACAGCGATGGCGAAAGGGACGTTATCAGGCCGGTCGTCGTGCCGACAATCGGATGCCCGTAAGCGGAATCGCCGAAGCCGACCGGTGCCGCCAGCTCCACGCGCGGGTCGTTGGCAAGACGGGAAAGAACGGCTCCCTCCATCAGCGGCAGCGGCGCCGGCTGCAGGAAGACGGCCGAAAGCGCCAGCTGCGTCTCGCTGCCGGCAGCCCCCACAAGCAGATCGAATTTTTCAGCGGCGCGCGCGCTGCCCAGCCGTACGGCCCGCTCCTGCAGCGTGACCGTCACGCTCAAGGCGACCGACAGGGCAATCAGCACAACGACGGCAAGCGCCCCGCTCCAGAAGCGCCTGAGATCGGCAAGAATGAAGGTGATCATTGTGCGCCGGCCTCTTGAATGTCTTCCTCCATGCGGCCGCTCGCCAGATTGATGCGGCGGCCCAGTCGTTCGGCAAGCGACGCGTCATGCGTGACAACCACAAGCGTCGTCCCTTCCTCGGCCGCAAGCTGCAGCAGGAGTTCGGCAACCTCCTTGCCCGCCTGCCGGTCGAGGCTGGCGGTCGGCTCGTCCGCGACGACGACGCCTGGACGCGATAAAAGGGCGCGCGCAACGGCAACACGCTGCATCTCTCCGCGCGATAGCGTCTCGATCTTCTGCTGCGGACGGGCAATACCGGTTGCGGACAACAGGTAAAGCGCGCGATCCCGCTCGTGAGGTGCGAGACGCCGCGTGAGCCTGACCGGCAGCACGACGTTCTCGAAGGCGGACAAGCCGGGAAAGAGATGAAAGTCCTGCATGACGAGGCCGATGTTGCGCGCGCGAAACGCGTCGCGCCGGCCAGAGGAAAGACGGGTGATCTCCGTGCCGCTCCACGAAACGCTGCCGCGCGTGACCTTCTCCAGGCCGGTGATGGCGTTGACGAAGGTGCTTTTGCCTGAGCCGGATGCGCCGGTGATCGCGAGCCTGCCGCCCGCCGGCAGATGGAAACGCTCGATCGCGAGCACAGGCGTAGCCAAGCCGGGAAACTGCATTTCAAGACTGAAGACATCAAGCGCAAGCATATGATCAGGCCGTCCTGAAAGATGCATCCCTGAGACGCAACTGGCTGATGAAGCCGGTTTCGGGATCGGTCCAGGAGCCGTATTCCAGCACGCCCTGCGCAAGGATCGGCGCGTTGTACTGCACGAAGGTCTGCCTGCTTGAGAGATAGACGACCATGATGTTGTCAGGCCAGTCGGCATCGGAAGAGCAGAAGGGGCAAAGCGACATCGGAATTTCCGTCAGCACGAAGAAGGCTGCCTCCGCCTTCAAGGGCGGCGCCATGAAGCCGTTGATGGCGATTTCCTTGCCGCTCAATTGCTTCACCCTGTCGGAAAACTCCAGACCAAGCGGTCCGAAGCTCTTGTAGAGCTCGCCGAAGCCAAGCTTCTCGGCAGCCTTCGCACGCACGGCAATGCCCATGACCGGCAAAGTCGCGGCAACGGCCAAGAAGGTCCGGCGATTGATGGTGGCGATCTGGCTTTTGGACATCGCGTACCCCTTGAGAGAAAGAGAGACAGGCGGCCTTGAAGCCACCTGTCCATAGTCGGATTGTCTCTGACGAGTTAGATCTTTTCAGAGCCGAGCGCGAAGGTGTCGGCCAGCACGCGGTAAACATCGCTCTGTTCCATGTAACCGCGGAAGCCTTCGGCACCGGGACCAACCGCCTGCAGCACGATATCGTCCACGGCATGGACGCCGCTGTCTTCGTCCTTCGGAATATTGCCCTGCACGAAGACGGCGCCGGGCACGTCCTTGTAGGCTTCGTTGGCAACATATTCCTTCTTCTCGTTCTGGATTGCCGGAACGAAAGGGCCGTCGAGCTTCGGACGGAAGGTCTCGTAATGGTCGGGACCATTGTTGGCGGCCATGAACAGGCGACGGGAAACGTCGACGCGGTCCGGATAGCCGTCGCCATCCTTGTCCTCGTAGTTCGGAAAACCGGCAGCAGCATAGGTGCCGACCTTGTCGCGCATTTCCGTGCCCGGCTTTTCATCGTCGACAGTGCCGATGATCGAGACGCCATGCGTATGGTCGCCTGTGACGACGATCAGCGTGTCGGGGTTTTTCGCCTGAAACTCGCGGGCAACGGCAACCGCCTTGTCGAACTCGATCGTTTCGATCAAAGCGCGATCCCAGTCGAGCGGATGGCTCATCTTGTCGATGGATGCGCCCTCGACAACCAGGAAAAAGCCTTCCGGATTCTTGGCAAGCTTGTCGAGCGCGACCTCGGTCATGTCGACGAGGCCCGGCTGGTTCGGGAACTTGTCGACGGTGCCCTTCTTGAGGAATTCGCGATCGAGCGTGACGTCGAGATTGCCTGTGTGGAAGAGGCCGAGCAGCTTGTCCTGGTTCGAGCCGGCGGCGCTTGCCAATTCGGTCTTGTCGGTGGCAACGGCATAGCCGGCGTCCTTGAAGAGCGCGATGTAGTCCTTGTCGTCCTTGCGCTTGGAGCCCGGTACGCTCTTCGCCAGGAAATAGGCCGAGCCGCCGCCGAGCAGGACATCCGGCTTGACGTCATACATCATGCCGACAATCTCGGCCTTGTCGCCGCGCTTGCGCGTATGGGACACGAGCGCGGCAGGCGTCGCGTCCTCGAGTTCGGACGTGGTCACGATGCCGAGCGACTTCTTGCCGGTACGGCGCAGGGCCTCGCCGATCGTCTCGACCTTCGGATCATCCAGGCTTGCCGGTGTGCGGTCGGCATAGACGCCGAGCGCGTTCACGGCCGATTTGTGCCCCGTCATATAGGCCGACATGGTGTTGGCGCTGTCCGTGGCGATGGCCGATGTCGAGGAGGTACCGATGAAGGCGACCGGCGGAATGTCATCCATGGCGAGACGGCCGTTGGCCTTGCCTTCGGTCATGCCCTTGGACATGATACGGGCGCCGGTGCGATGCGCGACGGAGAGGCCGTCGCCGAGCAGGAAGATGATGTTCTTGGCCTTGGGCGCAGCGGACGTGCCGTAGACGTCCCAGTTGACCGACTTTCTCTCGTCACCGGCCGAAACCTCGACCTTGTATTGGCCGGGCTTTGCGAGCTTGACGCCACGCAGGATCAGAGCGGATCCGAGCACCTTGTCTTCGGTCCCCTTTTCCTCGGCGACGAAATCGGCAGCCTTGCCGAAAACCGCATCATAGCTTTCGCCGTTGACGGTGACTTTCACGTCCTCAGGCTTTACCACCTTGCTGAACTCGACCTTGAAATCGAAAGGCGAGCCGGCGAGTACCGTTGCCCGGTCCAACGGATAGACTGTCGCTGCATGGGCTGCGCCGGACATTACGGTCGCAGACATCATGGCGAGAAGAAGTTTACGCATTTATACCCCCTGCGTTGGTTGCTTCCCTCTCCCCACTTATAAAAGCCACATGACAATCACATAAAAAACACGCGACTTTCTGCAACCGGTAATTCAAAAGGCGACATCGCTAAGGAATGCTGATTGTATGTATAGCATCTAAAAGACGCGTGTTTATAGCTGCAGCGCCGACGCTCCGACACCTGGCACATTCGGCTTCGGGTCGTGCTTAGACCTTGACGCGATCCGGATGCGCAGCCTGAAAGGCAGGTAGTTTCGCGCAGTTTTCGTCGATTTCGACGATGCGCCTGAGGTCGGTCAGGTCCACGCCCCAGCGGCGGGCGTTATAGACCTGTGGAACGAGACAGATATCCGCCAGGGTCGGCGTATCGCCGAAACCGAACGCACCGTCGAACTTGCGCAGCATGATCTCGAGCTTGCGAAGGCCGCTGGCGATGAAATGCCTCATCCAGTCCTCGCGAGCGTCGGCCTTATCCGTCATCGTCGCGACATGGGCGGCTACATGCATATTGCATATGGGATGGATATCCATGGCAATCGCGTAGGCGAGTTCGCGCACATGCTGCCGATCTGTGATTTCCGGCGGGATCAATCCGCCATCGGGCCGAAGCTCGGCCAGATATTCGATGATTGCCAGCGACTGCGTCATGATCCTTCCATCGATCACCAGCGTCGGCACGAATCCCTGCGGGTTGAGGTCCAGGTAATCCGGACTCTTCTGTTCGCCATCCAACAGATTGATCGGGACGGTTCTGTAGCCGATCCCGAGGATGTTGAGCGCAATGCGAACGCGGTAACTCGCCGACGATCTCCAGTAATCGTAAAGAACGACGTCGCTCATCGCGCCTGCGGTCCTTCGTATCGCTGGACGGTCTGTTCGATCGCCCCGAAAATCGAATGCCCAGCGCGATCCTGCATCTCGATACGGACCTGATCGCCGAAACGCATGAACTGTGTCTTCGGAGATCCGGTTTCGATTGTCTCGATCATCCGGATCTCGGCGATGCAGGAATAGCCGTCGCCACCTTTCTCGACCGGCCTTCCCGGCCCGCCATTAAGCTTGTTGGATACCGTTCCCGAACCGATGATCGTGCCGGCGACGAGGCTGCGCGTTTTGGCGGCGTGGGCGATCAGTTGACCGAAATCGAACGTCATGTCGACGCCGGCATTCGCCTTGCCGAAGGGTTTGCCGTTCAACGCCACCAGGAGCGGCAGGTGCAGCCTGCCGCCATCCCATGCATCGCCAAGCTCATCCGGCGTGACGGCAACCGGAGAGAACGCCGATGACGGCTTGGACTGGAAGAAACCGAAGCCCTTCGCCAATTCCTGCGGGATCAGGCCGCGCAGCGACACGTCGTTGACGAGCATCACCAGCTTGATGGCGTGGCGCGCCGCCTCCGGACCGATCCCCATGGGAACGTCGCCGACCACGACGGCCACCTCGCCTTCCATGTCGATGCCATAGGCTTCATCGGCCGCAAGGATGGGATCGCGCGGCGCCAGGAAGCCGTCGGAGCCGCCCTGGTACATCAGCGGATCGACCCAGAAGCTTGCCGGCATTTCGGCATGGCGCGCCTTGCGCACCAGCTCGACATGGTTGACGTAGGCTGAGCCGTCGGCCCACTGATAGGCTCGCGGCAGCGGCGAGGCGGCATCGTGTTCGTGAAACCGTATCGTCGGTTCCGCGCCTGTTTCGATGCCTTCCGCAATCAAGGCGAGCCTCGGCGCTACGTGCTCCCAATCGTCAAGGGCAGCCTGCAGGCTGCGGGCGATGTGCCCGACCTCGGAACAACGGGTCAGATCACGCGAAACGACCACGAGCCGGCCGTCCCTTGTGGAGTCTTTCAAAGTCGCGAGCTTCATGGTCCGGTTCCAATATCGAAGAATGGATGGCTGATCGTCACTTGATCCCGGGAGTACCGTCGAACCGGCGCTCCAGACCATCCCAGCATTCCATGTAATCGTCCTGCAGTGTTTCGAGTTCAGCGGCATATTTCGTCAGCTGCTGCGGAAATCTGGTCTCGAACATAAAGGCCATTGTCTGATCCAGCTTCACCGGTTTCAGCTCGGAATTGGACGCTTTCTCAAAGCCGGAGGCGTCCGGGCCGTGGGGCAGCATCATATTGTGCAGGCTCATGCCACCCGGCACGAAGCCCTTTTCCTTCGCATCATACTGGCCGTGGATCAGGCCCATGAATTCGCTCATGATGTTGCGGTGATACCAGGGGGGCCGGAACGTATGTTCGGCAACCAGCCAGCGCGGCGGGAAGATGACGAAATCGACATTCGCGGTGCCGGCACTTTCTGTCGGCGCGGTCAGCACCGTGAAGATCGACGGATCGGGATGATCGAACAGGATGGCGCCGACCGGTGAGAATGTCCGCAGGTCGTATTTGTAAGGAATGTAGTTGCCGTGCCAGGCGACGACGTCGAGGGGCGAGTGGCCGATGTCGGTGACGTAGAACTTGCCGCACCATTTGACATGCACGCGGCACGGCGTTTCCTTGTCCTCATAGGCGGCAACGGGGGTCTTGAAGTCACGCGGGTTGGCAAGGCAATTCGCGCCGATCGGCCCGCGCTCCGGCAGCGTGAACTTCGCGCCGTAGTTCTCGCAGACATAGCCGCGCCAGACCTGCTCATCGCCTCTGCGCGTCACCTTGAACATCATGCCGCGCGGGATGACGCAGATTTCCAGAGGCTCGACATCCATGACGCCCATTTCCGTGAAGACCCGGATGGCGCCGACCTGGGGAACGAGGAGCAGCTCTCCGTCTGCATCGAAGAAGTAGTCGTCGATCATATCCTCGTTGAAGACGTAGGCGTGGGCGGCCATGCCGGTCTGGGTCAGCACGTCGCCGCCGGTGGTGATCGTGCGGATGCCTTCCAGAAAATTCAGCCGTTCGGACGGCGTCGGCACCGGGTCCCAGCGAAGCTGGCCGAGCGGCAGCGAATGATCGTCCAGGCAGGGTGCCGATTTCCAGAAAGGATAGGAGGCATTGGAAAAGCGCCGGGTGTGACGGACGCTTGGGCGGATGCGATAGAGCCATGACCGCTCGTTCGTTCCGCGCGGAGCAGTGAATGGCGAGCCGGAAAGCTGCTCGGCGTAGAGACCGTAATTGCATTTCTGCGGGCTGTTCTGGCCCTGAGGCAATGCGCCAGGGAGGGCTTCCGTTTCGAAATCGTTGCCGAAACCCGGCATGTACTGCAGCTTATCCGTCGCCGTGGCCTGGCGGTCGGACGCCTTGGATATCGTCTGGTCCATGCTTCACTCCTCCCGAAGACTGAAAGCGACCCCACGCTTGGGCAGGGTCGCCCGAAAAAGCTCACTCGGCCGCCGTGCCGATGACGCCACGCTTGATCTGGTCCGCTTCGATCGACTCGAAGAGGGCGCGGAAATTGCCTTCGCCGAACCCTTCGTCGCCCTTGCGCTGGATGAACTCGAAGAAGATCGGGCCGATGACGGTCTTGGAAAAGATCTGCAGCAGGATCTTGGTCATGCCACCATTCACCACGCCTTCACCGTCGATGAGGATACCATGGTTTTTCATGCGTTCGATGGGTTCTTCGTGCCCGTTCACCCGCGCATAGGACATATCGTAATAGGTCTCCGGCGGGCCCGGCATGAAGCGCAAGCCGTTGTCGGCAAGCGTGTCCGTCGCCTGATAGATATCATCCGTTCCAACGGCGATGTGCTGGATGCCCTCGCCCTTGTACTTCTTCAGGAATTCTTCGATCTGACTGGTGTCGTCCTTCGATTCATTCAGCGGGATGCGGATCTTGCCGCAGGGGGACGTGATGGCCCGGCTCACGAGACCGGTGATACGCCCGTCGATATCGAAGAAGTGGATCTGCTTGAAATTGAACAGGTCGCGATAGAAGTCCCACCACTTGTCCATGTTGCCGCGAAAGACATTGTGCGTCAGATGGTCGAGATAGTAGAAGCCGACACCTTCGGGGCGCGGGTCGCGCTCGCCGAGCCAATCGAACTCGGCCTCGTAGGCCGATCCCTTCTTGCCGTAGGTCTCGACAAAATAAAGCAGCGAACCGCCGATGCCGACGATTGCCGGAACATCGAGCGCCTTGTCATTACCCTCATAGGGAACCGCGCCTTTTGAGACCGCATGATCGAAGGCGTGCCTGGCATCGACGACACGCCAAGCCATCGACGGCGCCGCGGGGCCGTGATCCGCGATGAAGCGAGCGGCATGGCTGCCGGGCTCGGCGTTCAGGATGTAGTTGATGTCGCCCTGGCGCCAGACGGTGATGTCTTTCGTCTTGTGCTTGGCAACCGTGACGTAACCCATGCGGGTGAAGAGCTCGCGCAGCTTCTCTGGCTCGGGATGAGCGAATTCAACGAACTCGAAGCCATCGGTGCCGGCCGGGTTATCGGCGGTGATTTCCGACGGCGGCGCATCGTGTGGAAAAGGACCCATTTTCTCCTCCTCGGAAGACTGGACTTTGACTGTGCAAAGTATGGCCCAAAACGCACGCAAAGTGCTTGCATTATCGCTGCGAACTGAGAATATTATACACGATCTGTGAGCACTTTGAAAGATTCATGCAATGGATGAGCCACTCGACAAATTGGATCTGCGTCTGCTCGAAGAGCTTCAGAAGGACGGCAGGCTGACGAACAATGAGTTGGGCGAGCGGATTGCCCTTTCCCCCTCTCAATGCTCGCGCCGGCGCAGCAGGCTGGAGGCTGAGGGATATATTCGCGGCTACCAGGCCAATCTCGACAGGCAGAGGCTGGGCCTGGATATGCTGGTGGTGATTTCGGTGACGCTCGCCACGCACAACAGGGACAATGCCCGCCGGTTTTCGCAGCTGATCAACGGGCTGCCGGAAGTTCTGGAAGCCTATGCGCTGACCGGAGAAATGGATTATCACCTGAAGGTCGCGACGCGCGGACTGGCCGGCCTTTCAAGATTCGTCAACGACGTGCTGCTGCCGCACGAGTCGGTACAGCATGTGAAGACTTCGATCGTCCTCGACACGCTCAAGACCTTTGAAGGGTTTCCGGTCCCCTCTTCGCACGGCTGGCATGGCGACAGCCTTCGATGACGGCGGCCACATCTTTAGCGCGTTAAGGGGCTTGCTTTCGGCCCCTGCTGCCTTTCCTATCACGCCAGGCAGTACACCCCTAGCGAGGATAGACTTGCATGGCATGCACGGACGTACAGGCGCGAACTATCGAGGAATTCGCCGAGATCCTACTGAAGTGTAACCATCTATATCACCCAAGCAGCGACTCCATTGCCTTGCGCAACGCTGTCGAAAGCAGACGCCAGATCGAGATATTCGACTACAGCAGCTCCGCCGATGCATTTACGCGCGCTTTCGGGATGCGCAATTCTCTGAAGTGCCTGCAGGCGCTCACCAATCTGAAAGCTGCCGTGCATGGATATAAGAATGTATGCGATCTCGGCTGCGGCTCGGGCGCCTTCAGCCTGGCCTTTGCCTATCTTGCCGACAATCCCGGGCTGGAGCTTCACGGTCTGGATGTGTCGGCGCATCAACTCTCTCTTGCCAGGGAACTCATGTCGGCGGCCGAGCTGCCGGGGCGTTTCCAGTTCGAGCAACGAAACCTGCCGGCGCAGATCGGCTACCACCCCGATCTGACGATTTCCTCCTATTGGTTTTGTGAGAACGAGCATGTCATTTCCGATCCCGCGCTTTTCGATCTGATGGTCGGGCGCGAACTGCTGATCGTCGATTATGAAAAGATCATCGATCGCATAGCGACAGGTCTTCCTGACGGATTCCATATTCTGGCGCGATACAGCGCTCATGTCGAAATTCCCGCAGCGTTGACCGATTTCGTCGCGCAGGAAAGGGCAAGCGTCTATAGCCTCCACATCGGACGGACGTCGGACTAGAGAACCGGGCGAAATTACCGTTCCCTTGCGAACTGTTGCTACGCCCCTTGAAACGCGAACGCCCCCTTCCCAGCTATTGGCCAACCCGCTGGTCCGGGCCCCTCTGGTGAGAGCCGTCGGCGCTCTTGCGATGTCGGACCGTTCCGACATCGCGCCGACCGAGGTTCTCCGTCATGGAAACTTCCTTGCTCTTCGTGGAGTGGCTTGGAAAGCCGCTCTGGATGTGGGCGAGCTTCCTTGCGCTCGTCATTGCCATCCTCTCATTCGACCTTGGTGTCCTGCATAAAGAAAACAAGGAGATAGGTGTCGGCGAGAGCATCAAGCTCTCGGTGCTCTATATCTCCCTCGGCCTCGCCTTCGGCGGCTGGATATGGTGGTATCTCGGCGCCAATTCCGGTCTTGCCTATATGACCGGCTTCGTCGTCGAAAAGACGCTGGCTCTCGACAACGTCTTCGTCATCGCCCTCATCTTTTCTTTCTTCGCCGTTCCGCGCCTTTATCAGCACCGCGTACTCTTCTGGGGCATCCTGGGCGTCATCGTGCTGCGCGCGATCATGATCGGCGTCGGCGCGACGCTGGTGGCCGAATTCTCGTGGCTTCTCTATGTCTTCGCGGCGTTCCTCATCGGTACCGGCATCAAGATGCTGGTCGTAAAGGATGCCGAGCCGGATGTTTCCAAAAACCCGCTCGTCCGCTTCATGCGCAGCCGCTTCAACGTCACCGACCACCATCACGGCGAGCGCTTCTTCGTCAGGCAGCCGCATCCGCAGACAGGCAGGATGGTCTGGTTCATAACGCCGCTCTTCATGGCGCTTGCGCTGATCGAAGTGGCCGACGTCATCTTTGCAGTGGATTCGGTTCCCGCGATCTTCGCCATCACCACCGATCCGTTCATCGTCTATACGTCGAACATCTTCGCCATCCTTGGCTTGCGGGCCCTCTACTTCGCGTTGGCGGCCATGATCCATCGCTTCCAGTATCTGAAGCCGGCGCTCGCCATCGTGCTGGTCTTCATCGGCTCGAAGATCTTCATTGCCGATATGCTGGGCCTGGAGAAATTCCCGGCCGCCCTCTCCCTCGGCATCACCTTCGCCATCATCGCAAGCGGCGTGGCTTGGAGCCTGCTGAAAACGCGCGACAGGGCCGAACGCGCATAATGCAACGAGATGCCCGCGTGCTGCGGGCATCCTGCCCTCCCCGCTCCCACTGATTTTCCGAAAGGCAGACACATGATTTCCAATCTCATCGCGTCCCTCTTTGCAACCTTTGCTCTCAATCCGCTTCAGGCCGAAATCGAACGGCATGCCGCCGCCGCAGGCCAACCGATCGAAATCGTCAGGCAATCGCAGGCCTGTCTGTCATCTCAGATTCCGCTGCTGGTGCAGCGCGCATCGGAAGACACGGTCTGGACGATCACCACCGTCATCGGCGTCTCGACCGGCTGGAGCAATCCCGTTGATCTGCTCGACAAGAACAATCCGGCCTGCGCGACCGTCATGGGCCTGTTCAAAAATGCCGCCATCGAGACGTGAAGAGGCGCGATGCCAAGTGTCCCGACAACCCGGCGCGGTGAAATCGAATGATGGAACAGGCAACGGACGCGACGCAGGAGAACGCAGGAATCTCTGTTCGCCTGCATGAATTGCTCAAGCTCGCGCAAGCGCAAGGTGGCATCTCGATTGGCGAGATGCTGAGTGGCCTTGGCAGCGCGAGCATCGCCTTCACCATCCTGTTTCTCGCCTTGCCTGCGCTCTCTCCCATACCCGGGCCTTTCGGCATCGTCTTCGGAAGTGCGCTCGCCGTGGCGGCGGCGCAGATCGCGATGGGCCGTCGGACGATATGGCTCCCGGCGTTCCTCAGCAGACGCAGACTGTCGCCGGCGGTCGTTGAAATCATGGTGCGCTATAGCGCGCCGATCCTTGCAAAGGTCGAGACCATGGTGCGTCCCGGGCGCCTGGCCGTCTTCACGGGCGGAACAATGCAATGGCTGCTGTCATTTCCAATCTTCCTGCTGGGGGTCGCCATCGTTTTGCCGATCCCGCTCGGCAACTATATGCCGGTCGTCGCCCTTGTCGTTATCGCCGTCGCCCTCATGGCGCGGGACGGGGTGCTGATCCTTGCGGCTCTGTTCGTCTCGGCACTTGCCTTTGCTGCGACGGCCGGGTTGATACACATGACAGTTGCGGGCTTGAGCGCAATCGGATCGTAGTCGCCACGATCTCATGGCGCATTTCGATTATCTGCTTTGCGGCCAGTTGCCGCGGACAGCCACATTGGCATTTTGTGCCTTGCCAATGGCAAGGCTCCCGCCATCTATCCGCTGGCGAGCCTGTCAGGCACAAGGTTCGGCCCATACATCGTTTGCGCGCAGGATTTTATCGCCAATGCTCTTCACAGCCTCTTCACTCGTCCGCTTCCTTGCCCTGAGCGGTTCCATCGCCATCACCCTTGGCACGCAGACCGTAGTGGCGCAGGACATGTCCGCTCCGTCGCAATGGTCGGATACGCCGACCTCGCGACTGGAGGCGCTTGCCATCCTCCAGACCTTGAATGCCGATCTCCTCAGCAATGCCAGCGCGACGCTGACGCTCGACCGGTGGTGCGCCACGCACAAGCTTGCACCCGATGGATCCAAAATCGTCGCTCAGCGTGTACGCGGGCAGGACAAGCCGGCTGACGCTACGGTCCGAAAGCTGCTCGCCATCAGCCCCGATGAATCCGTCGCCTATCGGCGCGTTCGCCTTGCCTGCGGCGATCGGGTCCTGTCCGAGGCAGACAATTGGTATCTGCCGGCAAGGCTGACGACGGAGATGAACAAGGCTCTCGATACGAGCGACATCGCCTTCGGCCGCGCGGTTCAGGCGCTCAATTTCACGCGCACGAATCTGTCGGCCAAATTGCTTTGGGCACCCCTGCCGGAGGGATGGGACACGGGAACCAAACTGCCGCCATCCGGCACGGTGCCGCTTACCTTGCCTCCATTCCTCCTCGAGCACCATGCCGTGCTGAAGCTCCCGGATGGTACGCCGTTCAGCGCGCTGGTCGAAAGCTATACCAGCCGCGTACTGGATTTCCCGGCTCCCCATATCGCGCCGCAATAGGTCTTCAGCGGCTTTTCGACCTCAAGGCATTGGGAAAAAGCCAGTTTCACACAAGTCACTCTGGTTATCGTGGTGGCATCAGCAACGTGCGAGGAACCAATGAGCATCTTTGGTAGCATGAAAACGGCGGTTTCAGGCATGAATGCGCAGGCAAACCGCCTTAGCACCGTGTCGGACAACATCGCGAACGTCAACACAACGGCCTATAAGTCGGCAAGTGCCAGCTTTTCATCGTTGATCCTGCCCTCGGGCGGCGGCAACTACAATTCCGGCAGCGTCGAGACGAATGTCAGCTATTCGGTTTCGCAGCAGGGTGACACCGTCTCGACCTCGTCGACCAGCGACCTGTCGATCCAGGGCGCCGGCTTCTTCGTCGTGCAGGGCGCCGACGGCAAGACGGTCCTGACGCGCGCAGGCGACTTCGTGCCCGATGCCAACGGCAATCTCGTGAATTCAGCCGGCTACACCTTGATGGGTTATTCCTATCAGTCGGGAGCGCCCGCCGTCGTCGTCAACGGCTTCGATGGCCTGGTGCCGATCAATGTCAATCAGAGCGGTCTTGCCAGTTCGCCGTCGACTTCGGGCAGCTTTACCGGCAACCTCAATTCAAATGCGTCGGTCGTCGTACCAAGTTCGACCGAGACACTTCCGAGTGCGAACCAGGCGACCACCACGGCGAACACCCAGAAGAGCTCCGTCGTCGCCTACGACAAGCTCGGCAATACTGTCATGTATGATATCTATTATACCAAGACGCAGGCAGCCGATCCGACGGCAACCCCGCCGACGACGGATCAGTGGGAAGTAAGCGTCTATCGCAACGCCGACGCCAATACCTCCGGCACCAGTTCTTTCCCTTATTCCTCGGGGCCGCTCGCCACCAGCACGTTGAAATTTGATTCAAACGGAAATATGACGAGCGGCGGAACCTTCAACATTACCGACCCGAAAACCGGTGGTTCGATCGCGATGGATCTGACCCAGATGACCCAGAAGGCGACCGATTTCAGCTCGAAGGGTTCGACCGACGGACAGGCTGCAAGCCCGGTGACCGGCGTCTCGATCGACAAGAACGGCGTCGTCTATGCCAACTACAAGACAGGCGACCCGAAGGCGATCTATCAGATCCCGCTGGCGACCGTCGCAAGCCCGGACAAGCTGACGCTTCTGAGCGGCAACGTCTATCAGGCCAATGCCGATTCCGGCGTCACCGTCACAAGCTTCGCCAACAGCAACGGCCTTGGCTACATCCAGTCGAACTCGCTGGAAGCATCGAACGTCGACCTGGCCGGCCAGCTGACCGACATGATCCAGGCGCAGAAGAGCTACACGGCCAACTCCAAGGTCTTCCAGACAGGCTCCGACCTGCTGGACGTACTCGTCAATCTCCAGCGCTGATTTTCAGCCTGCGAAGTCAAAGGGCCCTTCGGGGCCCTTTTTTGTTTTCTGGTTCGACGCGAAGCCCATCTCGAGTTTCCGGTATCCCGTCATGCCTCATACCCGACCGCATCCTAGTAAGATTCGTTCGGGCGCAGCGTGCTAACGTCTCGTGGAAATGAGCAGTGGCGTCATGGTGATCTTGGACAATGGCTTTGTCCCGAGCTTTGACTGCGATCAACGAATAGGCGCGATATTCCTGAGCACCTTGCTTTCGCAGGTCGTGATCGTTGCCGGCGAGTATCGGATGAATCGGACCAAACTGAATATCACCTTCGATCGCGATCCCGACTGGCTAAGCAAACGATCGCTGCAAATCGCCTATCTGGCGATTGCGCAGTCCGACAAGCTCCGGCCGATTTTCATCCATCTTCAAGGTCGGCCCGGCTCGAAGGAGCTTTTCGAGCTGGCGCCGGAGGCAATGGCAGATTATTCCCGCTATCGAGCGAGCCAGAGGGCTCGATAGTTTCCAAGGCCGCCCGCCCGAAGTTCGCCATATTTGCGCCGCGATCGGTAAGGAATGCTGCGAAGCGGGTCGAGAAAATCCAATGGCGAGCGAAGAATTTGCCGTCGCGGCCAGGAAACGTCGCCTCCGTTAGGTCTACGTTCAGCAAAGCAGCGCACAACTATGGTTTCTGGATCTGAGTGCATGGCAGTCGCGCTTGTGGGGCAGGCAGGCTGTCGATACCGCTGTAGCCGGCAGCGGCGCGTTCAGGTCCGAGATGTTTGATAGGAGATCCAATTCCGTGCGGTCGAGATACGCCCTCCGAAGCATCGTCAGGATGCTCAGCCTTTGCTCCCTTTCCATCATTGTCCCCGCAGCAGCATCGCAATCCCTTGCCGCAGAGCGTCAATCGGAAATTCCGTCATGGCTGACCGCTTATGTCGGCCAAGGCGAAGGCCAGATCGCCCAGCCGATTCTGCAAAGAGCCCGCGCGCTTTACATGCGCAAGGTCAGCGAGGGCAAAGTCAGAAATCCCTGCTATTTCGCCATGGACGCGACGCGCCCCAACAATCCGGCCGACGGCAAGTCGGCCGGTCGGTTCTATATCGTCTGCGAGGCGACGCAGACGTTCCGCGTCGTCTCCTCCGGGCACGGCAGCGGCCGGGATCTCAAAGGCGTCGCAGACTTCGGCAACGGCCGGATGTGTGCCAGGAATTTTGGCAATGCGATGGATTCGAACCTGACGATGGGCGGCTCCTATGTGACCGAGGAAACGAAGACGAGCTTCAAGGGCTATTATCGGCTCTCCCAAAGCAAGGATGCCGCTTTCCTGCGCACCTTCATCCAGTTCGATGGCGAGGGTGAAACCGCGAATGCGCGCGCCCGGGCGATAGGCGGACATGCCGCGGCGAAGGTCGCCGGAATATGCATGAAGAAGGATCCGCAAAGTCCCTATGCCAACCGTGACGGATATGTGCCGCTCGGAAAGCTGGTGGAATATGCCGGCGGCCGCAGCGATGGCTGCACGAGCTGGTCGGCCTCGGATGCTAGCCAGATCATCTCCATGGTGAAGGACAATCCGACAACTCTTTACATCTATCCGGAGTCCTCGGACATCAAAGCGGTTGCCAAGGCCGTTGCCGCCGGCCGCTCGCCGGCGCAGTCAGGCTTGTACTGGAACGAGTCCTGCCTGAAGGAAATCGGCACGCCGAAGTTCTGGCCCAGGGAAACCCTTGAGCCGATCATCGTTCAATACAAGAAGGACCATCCGGCACCGCCCGCCCGGCCGATACCAATTTGTGATCCGCAGTAATATCCGTTCCGCCTCGGCCGGAGAATTAGACAAGCGACGGTCCGGAACGGGATCGTCGTTTTCGTTTTGGGGATGCTTCCGCGATGCACGCCTGCTCCGGCGCGAATTATGCGATTGCTTAACCTCTCACTCTCTGAGTGCGGAAGCGACTTCCGAGTCGAAACATATGGACATTTGCCGGCAAAAGCGGCATAAAAATCGGGCGTTCTCGGGTATCGGACACGTCTTTCACGGTTGATCTTGTCATTTCGACTGAATTTTGTACCCTTCCTAGCCAATTGATTTTATTCAAATAAGCGTCCAAAGCGGAAGCTATTCGGTACTTTGCTACCGCTCGATCTACAACGGTCGTGCAGAACCTTTGGCTCACCGAATGAAATCGCTGATGCCTCGGATGGTTTCAGTGATCCTGTGGTCCGTATAGAACCCTGGGTTAATGACAGAACCGGATCCCGGTCTTCAGTATCGGTACGGTGCCGAGTTACGCCGCTTTGTGGGCAGGCAGGGCCGTATTTGCCCGCAACAGGCTCATAAGCATGGGACCAATGGCAAACTCTCCTTTCTGTGTACGTCGCGTCAGATCGCGGAGATAACCCCCAGCGGAGTTGATATGTTCTGCGCGTTGCAGGATGCAGGCCATCACCGTCGCGGCGTTTTCGATCCCCATGGTAGCGCAGGCCTCCTGATAGGCAGCCGTGCTGATATCGAGCATTGATTTGACGATAATCGAGGCGGCGAGCAGATCCCGCCAGCTGCCGATTTCACCTGCCGGTCCATAAGACACAATCTCCGGGCAGGCACGCAGAACGAGATCCAACGGGAATGATTTCAGCTCAGTCCGTACCTTTGGAGTTTCGGTATCGGTGTGAGAACGGCGAGGTACGAAGGATGCGGCGCTAAAACGAGCTGAAGCCGTCTCAATTCCTTCAGAGACAGGAGCTCTCTGCGGAACATCGAGGCTTGTGGGTCCCGATTTCTGCTGTTCTGCCCAGGTTTCAGATTCAATTTGAGATTCGGAGTCTGAATTCTGTATGTGCCGCTCATTCTGATAGGGATTGCCGCCTAATTTCGAGGCTTTTGCGTGTGTTTCCAATCGGTTGATAATTTCGGCGTGCAGACGGCCGAGTTTATCCAAAAGAGTTTCCAGCTCTTGTGTCGTCGGAGAACGGGCCAGGCCATCGATCAGGCAGCGAAAGCCGGTATGGACCGTTTCCCATGGACCTTCGATCGCCTCCGCAATGGCGGTTTCGATGAGCTTGGTGATATCGCGCCGGTGAAGGCTTATGCGTTCGCGCAGGCTCTGGACGTGAAGGCGCTCCGCGGCGACCTGGGCTGCCAGGCGTTCGATCTCTTCGGCACGGGTCAGCAGAGGCGCCAGCGAGAAACCATAGGCCTCGCTGAGGTCCCCTGCCCTGCTCCGACGAGCATAACGCTTGCCGTTGGGGCTATCCCTGCGGACAAGCAGACCGGCAGCGATAAGTGCTGCCAGGTGGCGGCGGATGGTCTGCTCGGCCATGCCATGGGCTCGCAGAGACAATTGCGCGTTCGACGGAAATACGATCAGGTTGGCATCATCCGAGAGTTCGTTCTTCGGATAGAAGCTCAAGAGCGCATTGAGAACTGCTAGCGCCCGGTCGGTTACCCCGAGAAGAGGTTTCGCCTCGCAAAGCGCACGATGAATTTTCCATTTGTCGACGGACTTGACTGGCTTGTCATGTTCAGCTCGTCTTTGAGCCATCAACATGGCAAGCGTCATCGGCCGCCGCCCAAAAGGCGTCGTCACATATTCGGCTTCCATTTTCTTTCACCTACGTTGTGGCAAAAGAACTCTGCTCACCAAAACGGCGCCAAATACTCTTGACTGTGATTCGGGGAAATGCGATTCTCGATTTGCTTAAGATCAGAGAAGGGCTTCCACGACAGCGTCGTTTGGGGGCCTTTTTCTTTTGCGGGTTACGTTTCCTTTCGCTGTTGAAACTCATTGAAGAGAGATCTCAGTCTTTCTTCAACGAACTGGTCGAAACCGGGCGCAGCCTTGCTGTCAAAAACAAAAGTGGCGCGCGCCGGCGTTCGCTTAAAAGTTACCGGAATGCCGGTTATGGATGATGGCTGTGCGGTCGATTTGGCTGAAACCGGCTTGCCTGTCGCCAAAGCCAGCGCCTGCTGGAAGCGTTCGTCGCTCGACATCTTGCGGTGGTTGTCCGCGGACAACTCGGCAATGATCGGCTCTGGCGCGATGCTTTCCAGACGTTCTCCCAATTCGAGCCAACGCCGCCGTCCGATTTCAGGAGCAGGGCCTATGGCGCTGATAAGAGCCATGGGCACCTGTCTGGTCACGATCAGCATCTTCGAGAGGGCCGCCTTGTCCACGCCAAGCGCGGCCATGATGATATCACGGCCGAAATCGCGCTGCTCGAGGCGCAAGGCAAACAGGGCCCGCTCTATGTAGGACAGATTGGTGCGTGCGCTGTTTTCCTGGCCTTGGCTGACCACCAGCTGATCGTCGGTGAGCTGGCGCACGACAGCCCGCACCTTGATGCCGAGTTCCTTCGCAGCCGCCAAACGGCGGTGTCCGTAGGCGACTTGAAAACGTCCCCTCGATTCCGGATGCGGACGCACAAGAATCGGAACCTGCTGCCCGTGCTCGCGTATCTGGTCGACAAGCTGGCCGAGTTCGACCACGTCTATTTCAAGACGATCGGCAACGAACGAGCCGTCGATCAGCTCCGGTTCGAGTTCGACGACGGTTTGCCCCTCAGCCAGCTGCCGTTCGAGATCGCTGGCCCGCTCCATCTTTTCCGTGATGTTGCCAAGCGTTCTGGTGATGCCTCCGACCGGGCCGGAGCCCCTCGCCTGCGGCAGGAAGCCGGCAATGGGGCGGCTATCCTTTGCAGATGGCGCGTCTGTGCGCCCAGTGTTGGGCGCCGAGATTTCCAGGAGATTTTTTCGCGCCATCTACTTATTTCCTTCCCCAGGTCAGGCGGATATGCGTCTCGATCTCGCTGTTGACGAGATTGAGCGAATCCATAGCGCGGTCGTAGGTGCCCCTGGTGAACTGAGCACGATCGACCTCATAAAGGGTTTGTTTGGTGACGCCGGCATCGGCAACGGCCGTCGACTTGACCATGGCGTTCTGAAGCATCCGGTTACCGAAGATGGCTCTCATGAAACCGGTCATCTGGCTTTGCGGCCCGTCATTGGGCTCGAAGCGCGTGACGAGATAGCGCATCCAGTCATAGCTGGTGCGGCCGCCTGCCTTTTCGACCACGGACATGAGTTCGCTGGTCATGGTGAGGAACTGCGACATCGACATGACGTCGAGCATCTGCGGGTGAACGGTGATGAGGATCGATGTCGCAGCGCAGAGCGCGGACATCGTCAGAAAACCGAGCTGCGGCGGGCAGTCGATGACCACCACGTCGTAGAAACTCTCGATCTCGGTCAGAACTTCGCCAATGCGCGCAAAGAACATCGTTTCGGCCCGACCCGCCGCCATTGCTCGTGGTGTCTCGTGCTCGAATTCCATGAGCTCGAGATTTCCGGGGATCAAATGCATGTTCGGCGTATAGGTCGAACGAACGATGTCAGCGATCGGGCGGGGCTCTTCATAGCGAATTGCGCCGTAGAGCGTTTCGTTTTCACCGACATCGATCTCTGGCTGATGCCCGAAGAGGGCCGACAGAGACGCCTGGGGATCGAGATCGATCGCAAGTACGCGATAGCCCCTCAGCGCCAGATACTGGGCGAGGTGAGCGGCGGTGGTGGTCTTGCCCGAACCGCCCTTGAAATTCATGACCGAGATGACCTGGAGTTTTTCAGACCCGCGGCGCCACGGCACGTATTTCGGTGTTCCGTTCCGTTCGTCCAGAACCTTGCGGATCCGGTCCATATCCTCCGCCGCATAAAGCCGCCGTCCGTTGGCAAGCGGATCCGGTCCGTGGCCCTCGGCTGCGATCTGGCGAAGATAGCCCTCTCCAATACCGATGAACGCGGCAGCCTCGGCTGGCGAGAACATCCGCATAGTTTTCTGTGACTGCGGCGGGAAGATCTTTGCCTGATGCTGCTGGAGCTGATACGACAATTCTTGCGCATCTGTCGCCAGAAGCGTTGGAAGGTGCTCTTGATCTTCTTGGAGCGCGAGACTCGGCTGCATCGTTATTTTCCCAATTAACTGCGCAATTGTGACGGAATGCTACTGAACTACGCAGTTATAATATGCGCCGATTCGTGTCCGTTTTACAAATGCTTAGATAAAAGGCAGCTTTTGAGTGGTTTTTCGTGCATCAACAGGGTGCCGCCACGTTTGCCGAGCGGCGCTTTACTATCTCGTCGGTTCAGAGCAGGCGCGACCGCACGGTGATTCGGATGCCGGGTGCGTTAGCATCGCGCACGCTGTAGTCCGCGGACTACAGCGGTGACGGGCCTGTCGTAATTCGATGGTGATGGCGATTGCGCGGAGCAAGCCCTTCTTTTCGATAGGGGCGCATTTTATCCGGTAGTCCGCGGACTACCGGCGCATTTCAAGTGCCGTTTGCTGCTGGCCAAAAACGAAGGCGTTCCCGTCTTCGGCCGTAGGATGCTCAGTCGAGTGGAGTAGAAACCTTAACCGTCAGCGCTGGTTAAGCATCGCTTTCCAGCGGACGGCTTGTCGATTTCATTTTGATGAGGTTTGCGCGGCTATAAGCGACCACGCGTCAGCGGGCGACGCGATCGGACCGTTTGCTGCGACCGAGGAGCGACGCGCGAATGAGTTCGGCCTTGCTGACGGCGGGCGGTGGGGGAGCCGGCTCGTCGCGATGGGTACTGGACTTGGCGGGTGCCTGCCGCAGCGCATTCAGTCGCTCCTGAGCGGCAAGCCTGTCCTCAGCCGAAAGCGGCTCGACGGGATTGCCGGCGAGATCATGCCGCATCGAGTCAGATTGAGCGCAAGCATAATAATATCGTTTGGAATGGAGAAACGCGCTGGTGGAGCGGCGCAACGACATGACCGGCACGTCGGGTTTCAGAAGCGGCCGGATTTCGTTCCAGAGGCCGAGCGCGAAAGGACGGATCGTATCGCCGGCCTTTGCGGGCAGGATGTCGATCGGGCGAAGCAAGAGCGAGTTGATCGCGGCCGCCTTCTTCACGTCGAGCTCGGTCGCGGCGATCGGTCCGCGATTGGTCGTCCAAGGTTCTTCCATGAAATCGTTCCTCTGCGTGCAAATCAATTACGGATTGATTGTGAAGTGATTTTGACGGAACGGAAAGAAATCCGTCCTCGCTATTTGCCCTCAAACCAAGTCGATGACCATATATTGGGTGGCGTTGCACTCAGCAAGTTTGGTTAACGGGATTTTATGATTGTGCGGTTAGCTTTCGCCATGCCGCGAGATGTACCGCGTACGCGGCGCTCCTTCGCTTAAGCTGTAATCCGTAACAGGCAGCTTGCAAAAGTGTCGCAGTGTCGCATGCCTCGATTTTCGTTTGACACGGCAACAGCGTTGCAATGCGCCAGGCGCGATTTTCCGACCGGCACATCTTCTGAACGGCTCATCAATCAATGTAAGAGTGTACAGCGACGGACCGCCGCATCGTTCCGCCGAAGCCATCGCGGCGGCGCATGGTGCGTATTGGTTGTCCGCGGCGAATGCGGGGCCGCAATCATCTTCCGTAATAGCCATCCCCACATTTTCTCATTATCCGCACCTCCATCTGTCGAGAGAGGAGATCAGGTTCACTCGAACGGGGCGACAGAAGGGGAGGGGCACGACGCGCCGTCGTGCAATCGGATCGAAGCAGGCCGGGATTTCTTGGCCATCTGATAATGCGTGCTTGTCTGCATCAGGATCGGATTCGATTGGAATGGCACCATGAAGGGGCAGGTTGCCCACCTGTCCTCCGGAGTGCGACCGAGGCGAACGTGCTGTCGGTCAACGCCTCGAAGCGAGGCGGCTCGTCATCAGAAGCAACATCGGCATTCGTTCGGGTTCGCTCCATGGGCACATCGATAGGAGACGCGAACAATGACGAAGATTCTGGAGATAGCCGTAAGAAGCGGCTTGGCTCGTGCCTGCTGCGACGGTACATGCAATGGCGTGATCGGAAACCCAAGCTCGCATGATTCAACCGTCATCTGGGACCATATCTTGAATATAACAGCATCTCTGTCACTCGGCACCGTTCTTGCTCTTTCGCTCGGCTCGAATGCCCTCGCGTTCGAGAAATCGACTTTCTTCGATGCCGCACTTTGCAAGCCGCCATATTCGACAGCCTCCGCCACGAGAATGTACGATGAGGCCGAAAAGCTCGCGAAGGCCGATACGTCACTCATGACTGCGGCCGTCTATAAACTGCCCGCGGACTTCGGCAGGCAAGGCTTCAAGACGGACGAAGTCGTCTTCGCCGGCACCAGCTTCGGTGTGCTGGTGGAGGGTCTGCGTGCCGACGATCTTGCCAAGTCTTATCACCTGTCATCGGACGGCCTTGGCAATCTCTTCGGAACCGCGACGAAATCATACGGACGCGCGTTGGCAAAGGCAGAGCAGCCTGCCGCCGACATGGGTATCGTATCCGTCATCGCCCGAGAGTCGGCAGCCTTCCCGGGCAAGACCTTGCTGGCTTGCGAGTTCGTCTCGCACGAAGACCTCGAAGCGATGAAGAGCCTGCAATCCCAGTCAAAGTAAGGTGGGTTTACGCACTGCGCAAAGCTCTTTGAGCCAGGCTGGAAGGCAGTGGTCATACTGCCTTCCACAAAATGAGAGCCATCTTCTCGGCCGGGCGGGCGATAGCTTCATTCATACTTGCATGAAATACATGTATGACGCCATGCATGAATGGCGGAAGTAAATTGGCGAATAGCTTCACTTAAAGAGAGCGTTAACCATGTTCTCAAGCTATTGAGCCAGCCGGCGTTTGATGCGTTCGATAGCAGCCGGCCGGGTACGCAGGGTCAAAACCCCACGCCACGCGGTCACTGTCGTTTGCCGACGGTCAGTCGCCCGGTGCTCCCGTCTGACAGCTTCACCTTCCCCCAGGCTGACATGAGGTCGGGCTCTCTTGTCACCTCGACTTTCCCGGTACGGCCATCCGAGCATTTGACCGGAAGAGTGACTGTCGGGCGGCGGTCACTCAGGTCGTAGGTGCCTGAACATTTCACCGAGCGGCGTGACGATAGCACCGAGAAGCGGCCGTTGCCGTGTGACGCTATGGTCGAGCCTTTGAATGTCTCGCCAGAGTCCATTCTTGCTGAAACAGGAAGGACGATGTCGCCTCTGTCGCGACCCTGCGGTTTCAGAGGACGCGAACCGGCGATCCTCAATGCCCGCAAAATGCTCGGAACCATAACGTGGCTTTGGGCAAACTGAACGTAGTCCTCGTAGGGAATGGCACCTTTTGCGTAAGCGGTGAGCACGCGGCGGCAAAACTCGCGTCGGACATCGGCTCCGGAAACGCCCATGAGTCTGGCGAGTTGCGCCTGGATTTCAGGTGTAATGGCGCCGTGACTGCATGCCTCGATGTTCCAGTTGAGAGCCGACGGGTCGCTCAACATATTCTTATCGTATTCGTAACCGCCCTTGCTTGTGACGGATGCGGCCATCGACGGCCCGGAAAAAACCAGCGTACCGATGGCCGCCAGAACCATAAGCTTTTTCATTCTGCTCCCATTTTCTATTTCTGTGCTGGAACTTGCCCGTCGTCTCGGGTGAGATCTGTGCGGGCTATGACCTCTATTTCAGTATCCGACCCTCGCCGTTCGCAATTTTTATTGTGGTGCCGCTCCCTCCAAGCTATCCCCATAGCAACCGTGCATAAGTCATTTTTTCATCCACTCATACGCGCAAATTTTCGCAAAGTTAATGGCGCTTGCCGCTTACCAAACGATCATTTGTCGGTAATTCTCTTTTGGGTAAGCATCTGATGGATGCCATCCCGAAGCGTGATCTGCTAGATGCGAAGGCGAGTGAACCTCGATCGGTTGTCAGCGTATTGAACCGCGGAGGCGCCGGCCGGCCGAGGAACCCCGATCCAGCACTCCAATGCCGCAAGCCCTAATCATGATTGTCCCGATCAAATGCCGAACCCAGCTTCGTTTGAGAGCTGCGGGAGCGCAGAGTGCCGTTGATTTACCGGACACGCCCCTTTATTTCTCACCCTGAAAGAAGAGGTCGGCAAACCATGGATAATGAAACAAGCCTCAGAAACGAGCGCAAGCGCGGCTCCGGCGTGAAGGTGGTCTATGATATCTTGCGGGACGAGATTCTGGATCTGGAACTGCCGCCGGGCAGTCCTATCGACGAGGTGCAGCTTTCCGAGCGTTTCGGTATGTCGCGCACGCCGATCCGCGAAGCGCTGGTGCGGCTCGCAGGCGAGGGGCTGATCGATACGCTGCCCAACCGCTCGACGATGGTGTCGCCGATCGATTTCCTCAACATGCATAGCTATTTCGACGCGCTTGTCCTGATGTACCGGGTCACGACGCAGCTTGCCGCCAAATACCACCGGCCGGAGGATCTGGAGGTCGTGCGGGCTCTCCAGGCGGAATTCGCGGCCGCAGTCGAGGCACAGGATGCGCTCGCCATGATCTCCACCAATGCCGCGCTGCATCTTGCGATCGCCGAGGCTGGCCGCAATCCCTATTTCACCGGCCTTTTCACACGGCTATTGAATGAGGGCCGGCGCATTCTGCGCCTCTACTATCAATCTTATAATGATCGCCTGCCACGCCGCTTCGTCGAGGAGCACGACGAAATCATCGCGGCTGTCGCCGCGCGCGATACGGAGCTTGCCGAACGTCTTGCGCGCGAGCATGCGGAACAGATCGTCAGCCAGGTCCAGAAATTGCTGGTGCGTGGAGACCGTCTCGATATCCAGCTGTAGCTTTGCATATTTCTTGTCGACAAATTAAATACAAAGGTATATCAATGTTGCAAAGACGGTAAGGCACGGCGGCGAACGCGGCTGGGCTGGTTGCCGATCCACCCCCAGCCAAGAGGATAGACAGATGAAGTCCAGCATTTTCTCCGGCGTGATCCCCGCCCTGATGACCCCGTGCAAAGCCGATCGCAGCCCCGATTTCGACGCGCTTGTGCGCAAGGGCAAGCAATTGATCGCCGATGGCATGTCGGCAGTGGTGTATTGCGGCTCGATGGGCGATTGGCCGCTCCTGACCGACGCGCAGCGCATGGAAGGCGTCGAGCGCCTGGTCAAAGCGGGCGTGCCCGTCATCGTCGGCACCGGCGCCGTCAACACGGCATCGGCCGTCGCCCATGCCGCGCATGCACAGAAGGTCGGCGCTCAGGGCCTGATGGTCATTCCCCGCGTCCTGTCGCGCGGTTCGGTGATCGCTGCCCAGAAGTCGCATTTCAAGGCAATCCTGACCGCCGCGCCGGATCTTCCGGCCGTCATCTACAACAGCCCTTATTATGGCTTTGCGACGCGTGCCGATCTGTTTTTCGCATTGCGGGCCGAGCATGCCAACCTCGTCGGCTTCAAGGAGTTCGGTGGCCCGGCCGATATGCGTTATGCCGCCGAAAACATCACCAGCCGCGATGACGACGTATCGCTGATGATCGGCGTCGACACGGCCGTCTTCCACGGTTTCGTCAACTGCGGCGCAACCGGCGCCATCACAGGCATCGGCAACGTTCTGCCCAAGGAAGTCATCCATCTTTGCAATCTCGCACAGGCTGCTGCCACAGGCGACGTCGATGCGCGCCAGCGCGCGCTTGAACTCGAGCAGGCGCTTGCCATCCTGTCGTCCTTCGACGAAGGTCCGGATCTGGTTCTCTTCTTCAAGCACATGATGGTGCTGAAGGGAGACAGGGAGTACGAACTCCACTTCAACGAAAGCGATGCCCTGAATGAAAGCCAGCGTGGTTACGTCGAGGCGCAATTCAAGCTGTTCAACACATGGTACGCCGAGTGGAGCAAGCTTCCCGGCGCGGTGGAAAAGTACAAGGCCTGAGGCCGTCGTTACAGCTTAGTCATAAAAAAGGGGGCCTTCGAGAGGGCCCCTTTTTATTGTTCCATGCGGGTTTCCCGCCCATGCTTCGACATGGGCGGGACCACTCAGGCCACGGCATCGAGGCCGAGTTCCTGAAGCCGGTCGAGCTGGCGGATTTCATCTGATGTCAGCGGGATACCCTCTTTTTGCGCGCGAGCGCGGGCGGCGAAACGGCGCTGCGAGGGGAGGCGGGCGCCCTGGCCGGCGATCGCTTCGAACAGCGTTTCGGCGCGGGCAAGCGGATTGCCGGGCCTGCCGGCTGAGAAGGCTTCCGGCGAGAAGGCGACGATCAGTTCGCCGTGCCGTGGGGCAAACGCCGTCGACCCCAGGTAGTCGAGTGCTTCGCGGCTGGTGAAATCACCGATCATAACACCCGCCAGAAGCTCGATCATCGTGCCGATGGCCGAACCCTTATGGCCTCCGAAAGGCAGCATCGCGCCGGCGAGAGCCGCTTCCGGATCCGTGGTCGGTTGGCCATCGGCATCTATGGCCCAGCCCTCCGGCAGAGACTTGCCGGCCCGGCGATGCAGCTCGATCTCGCCGCGCGCGGCAACGGAAGTGGCGAAGTCGAAGACATAAGGCGGACTGTCGAGGCGCGGCCAGCCGAAGGCGAACGGGTTCGTCCCCAAAAGGGGGGCAGTGCCGCCGGCAGGCGCTACCGTGGAATAGCTCGGGCACATGGCGAAGGCCGCAAGACCTCGATCCGTCAAGGCTTCCACTTCCGGCCAAAGGGCTGCGAAGTGCGTGCAGTCGTTGATGGCGAGCGCGGCAATGCCGAAGCGGCGAGCCCGCTCGGCAAGCACCGGTGCGCCGAGCTCGAAGGCGGCATTCGAGAAGCCGCTCTTGGCATCGACGCGTACTATGGCGGAGTCATCGCGCTGTTCCAGCACCGGCACTGCATCCGGCCGCGCCTTGCCGGCCTTGACCGCGCGCAGAACGCCTTCGATGCGGTAGATGCCGTGGGATTTGCAGGCGTCGCGCTCGCCGGCGACGATGACCCGTGCGATTGCGGCGGCCTGCTGCTCGCTGAGGCCGGCTTTCGAAAGGATCGCCACGACGCGGCCTTGCAGCGCGTCCGGCGTCAAGGTGGTGACGTCGCTCATCTGAATTCTCCCATGGTTCGCTTGCTTGCATCTTAGGTGCGAAAATTGTAAATACAAAAAGTATACAAAAAATCGACACGCATAAAGCAACGCTACCACGCATTTCAGCGCATCGGCAAGGGAAAGGGAAGATCATGGATTTCACGCCTCACGGAAAACATCTGATTGCAGGTGAATGGCTTGAGGGCGAGGGGCATTTTCCCTCCGTGCCGGCGCATGGCCGGCCGCATGATTTTTCCATCGGTACGGTGGAACTAGTTGCCCGTGCCTGCGAGGCGGCGGAAGACGCTTTCTGGAGCTATGGCTATTCGACACGCGGCACGCGCGCAGCCTTCCTGCGTGTCATCGCGGAGGAGATCGAGGCGCGGGGCGCAGCCATTACCATGATCGGCAGCCAGGAAACCGGCCTGCCGGAAGCGCGCCTGGAAGGTGAGCGCGGCCGAACGGTCGGCCAGTTGCGTCTGTTTGCCGATCATATCGAAAAGGGCGACTATCTCGATCGGCGCTTCGATGCGGCTTTGCCGGATCGCAAGCCGGCGCCGCGCCCGGACATCCGACTGCTTCAGCGGCCCATTGGTCCGGTCGCGGTCTTTGGTGCGTCCAATTTTCCGCTCGCCTTCTCGACGGCAGGCGGCGACACGGCAGCGGCTCTTGCGGCCGGTTGCCCGGTCGTGGTCAAGGGACACTCCGCCCATCCCGGTACCGGCGAAATTGTAGCGGAGGCGATCGATGCTGCCATCCGCAGGACGGGCATGCATCCCGGGGTCTTCTCGCTGATCCAGGGCGGCAGCCGCGAGGTAGGCCACGCTCTCGTACAGCATCCGATGATCAAGGCAGTCGGCTTCACCGGTTCGCTTGCGGGCGGTCGTGCATTGTTCGATCTTTGCGCCGCGCGGCCGGAGCCTATTCCATTCTTCGGCGAGCTTGGTTCGGTCAACCCGATGTTCGTGCTTCCGCACGCCATGCAGGCGCGCGCGGAAGCCATGGGGCAGGGCTGGGCAGGGTCGCTGGCGATGGGCGCCGGTCAGTTCTGCACCAATCCCGGCATCGCGGTGGTATTGGATGGCGCCGATGCCGACCGCTTCGTAAAGGCGACAGTCGAGACGCTTGCCGGAATGGCGCCGCAAACCATGCTGACCGACGGGATTGCCAAAGCTTATCGCGCCGGCCAGCAGCGCTTGGCGTCCCGCGACGGGATCAGGCCTCTCCTCGTCACCGAGCAATCCGGGCGCAGCGCCGCCCCCAACCTGTTCGAAACGACGGCAGCGGCCTTCCTTGCAGATCATCTGCTGGGAGAGGAAGTGTTCGGCCCGCTTGGGCTTGTGGTGCGTGTCGGCTCACTCGATGAAATGGAAAGGCTCGCTCGTGGCTTCGCTGGCCAGTTGACCGTGACCCTGCATATGGATGGAGACGATATCGCCGCGGCGCGCCGTCTTCTGCCGGTGCTGGAGCGCAAGGCCGGGCGCGTGCTGGTCAATGGCTTCCCGACCGGCGTCGAGGTGGTGGATTCCATGGTTCACGGCGGCCCTTATCCGGCATCGACGAATTTTGGCGCGACCAGCGTCGGCACCTTGTCGATCCGGCGTTTCCTGCGCCCGGTATCCTATCAGAACATGCCGGCCGGGCTGCTTTCCGGCGACCTTGCGGACTGATCGTCTCTTCTGAACGACATCACTATCGCGCGCGAACATCGCCGGCGACCGGCTGGCGATGGGGCGGGGTGTTGCCTCTTTACCGGCTCGAAGAGGCAAACCGTTGCTCACAGGCGTTTGGTACGATGAAATTCTTTTTGTATACTATATGTATTTTCAATTTGATTTACGTCGGCAAAAAGCGTTTATTGGCCGCGGTCGCAAATGGCCGACCAAACTGGGAGAACAAATTCTAATGAAAAAAATGGTCATCGCATTTGGCCTTCTGGCCGCCGCTTCCGTCATCTCGCCGGCCAAGGCCGACAAGCTGGACGACATCATCTCTTCGGGAACGCTGCGTTGCGCCGTCGTGCTGGACTTCCCGCCCATGGGCTCGCGCGACGAGAACAACAATCCGATTGGTTTCGACGTCGACTATTGCAACGATCTTGCCAAGGCGCTCGGCGTCACCGCCGAAATCGTCGAAACGCCGTTTCCCGAGCGCATTCCGGCCCTGATGTCCGGCCGCGTGGACGTGGGCGTTGCATCGACCTCGGATACGCTGGAGCGTGCCAAGACCGTGGGCATGACCATTCCCTATTTCGCCTTCGAAATGGCCGTCACCTCCAACGACAAATCTGGCATCAAGTCCTTTGAGGACATGAAGGGCAAGACCGTCGGCGCGACCGCCGGCACCTTTGAGGCGATCGCACTCGAAAAGCAGGTCAAGGAGTGGGGCACCGGAGAGTTCCGTCCGTATCAGACGCAGGCCGACGTGTTCCTGGCGCTGAGCCAGGGCCAGCTCGATGCGACCGTTTCCACCTCGACCGTTGCCCAGGCGACCGTCAAGTCCGGAAAGTTCCCCGGCGTCTCCGTCGTCGGCAAGGCGCCGTTCCAGACGGACTATGTCGCGCTTTTCACCAACCGCGAAGAATACGGCCTCATCAATTATCTCAACCTGTTCATCAATCAGCAGGTCCGCACGGGCCGCTATGCCGAACTCTATGAAAAGTGGGTCGGCGGTGCCCTGCCGGCACTGACCGTAAACGGCGTCTATCGCTAGTCGGATCGCTCTCAACGACGGCGTGGCCATGATGGCCGCGCCGTTTGACCTTTCCGAAAGGTGGACGTTCATGTTCAGCTACACCTTCCACTGGAACCAGGCCTTCAAGGTATTGCCGCAGCTGCTCGATGGCGCGGTCGTAACCCTGCAGATCGCGATCCTGTCCATGGCGGTCGGACTTGCCTTTGCCATCGCGCTCACGCTCTTCAGGCTTTCCGGCAGCCGCCTGCTTTCCGGTATCGCCTCGATCTGGGTGGAGGTCGCCCGCAACACGCCGGCCCTTTTCCAGATCTACATGGCACATTTCGGGCTCGGCAATTTCGGGATCCATCTCAGCCCCTATACGGCGCTGCTGGCCGGCATCGCCTTCAACAATGCCGGATATCTCGCTGAAAACTTCCGTGGCGCCCTCAAGGCGATCCCCGACACGCAGACGCGCGCTGGCCGCTCTCTGGGAATGACCTCGCTTCAAGCCTTTCGGCTGATCGTCATGCCGCAGATGCTTCGTATCGCCTTCCTGCCCGTCACCAACCAGATGGTCTGGGCGATCCTGATGACCTCGCTCGGCGTCACCGTCGGCATGAGCACCGACCTTGCCGGCGTCACGCAGGAATTGAACGCGCGTTCGTTCCGAACCTTCGAGTTTTTCGCGCTGGCCGCCGTGATCTATTACCTGATCGCCAAGCTCGTCACGCTTGCTGCTCGGCTCGCCGCTTGGCGCATGTTCCGCTATTGAAAGAGGTGAGAGATGTTCGATACTGCCCTCACCTGGAATGACCTCCTCTTCCTTGCCAAAGGGGCCTGGATGACGCTCGTGGTCACCGGCGTATCCGTTGCGACCGGCACGATCCTCGGGGTTGTCTTCGGGGTGATCCGCGTCCAGGCCGGTTCCATCTGGTCGGCGCCGCTGACCTTCATGCTCGATGTGTTTCGGTCCGTACCACTGCTCATTCAGCTGGTTCTCGGCAATGCGCTGCAGGCCATACTGAAGCTCGGCTGGGCACCGTTCACCACGTCCTGCGTGGTGTTGTCGCTTTATACGGCTGCTTACTGCACCGAGATCGTGCGTGGCGGCATCGCCGCCGTACCGCCCAATACCCGCCGCGCCGCCCGCTCGCTCGGCATGAGCTGGCGGCAGGACATGTGCTATATCGTGGCGCCGCTCGCAACGCGCGTGGCGCTTCCTTCGTGGATCGGTCTTTCGCTCGGAGTCATGAAGGATTCCGCCCTGGTCCTGTGGCTGGGATTGATCGAACTCCTGCGCGCCTCGCAGGTTCTCGTCACCCGCCTGCACGAGCCGCTGCTGATCCTGACGATCTGCGGCGTGATCTACTTCATCATCAGCTTCCCGATCGCCCGCCTCGGCGGTTATCTCGAAAAACGGTGGTCCCCCAATGATTGAGATCGAAAATGTCCGCAAGTCCTTCGGCCCGCTCGAAGTGCTGAAGGGGATCAACCTCACCGTCAACAAGGGCGAGGTGGTCACCATCATAGGCGGGTCGGGATCCGGCAAGTCGACACTTCTGACCTGCATCAACGGTCTTGAACCCATCGATTCCGGGCGGATCCGCATCGACGGGACGGAGGTGCACGCCAAATCGACGGATCTCAACAAGTTGCGCCGCAAGGTCGGCATCGTTTTCCAGCAATGGAATGCGTTCCCGCATCTGACCGTGCTCGAAAACGTCATGCTTGCGCCGCGCAAGGTGCTCGGCCTCGGTCGGCAGCAGGCCGAGGAAATGGCGGTCAAGCAACTCACCCATGTCGGACTTGCCGAAAAACTCTCGGTCTATCCGGCGCGCATGTCGGGCGGCCAGCAGCAACGCATGGCGATTGCAAGGGCGCTTGCCATGTCGCCGGAATACATGTTGTTTGATGAGGTGACGTCGGCGCTCGATCCCATGCTTGTCGGCGAGGTGCTTGATACGCTGAAGATGCTGGCGGAGGAGGGAATGACCATGATCTGCGTGACGCATGAAATGGCGTTCGCCCGCGATGTCTCGGATCGCGTCGCCTATTTCCATCAGGGCGTGATGGCCGAAATCGGCAAGCCGGAACAGATCTTCGGGGCGCCGCAACATCCCGAAACGCAGAAATTTCTTTCGAGCGTACGTTGATGGCGAGACCGGACGTTATTGTCATCGGAGCCGGCGTCGTCGGCCTTTCCGCCGCGATCGCGGCTCAGTCGCGCGGCCTCGCTGTCGTCGTCGTCGATCGCGAGGGACCGGCTGCCGGCGCCTCCGCCGGCAATGCCGGTGCCTTCGCCTTCACGGACATCCTGCCGCTTGCCTCTCCCGGTATCCTCAAGAAGGCACCGAAATGGCTGCTCGATCCGCTTGGGCCGCTGTCGGTGCCGCCGGCCTATGCGCTACAGATCGCGCCCTGGATGTTTCGGTTCTGGCGGGCCTGCCAGCCGTCGCGCGTTGCCCATTCCACGGCAGCCCAGACAAGCCTGATGGATCTTTCCAAGGCGGAGCTGGAACCTTTCCTTGCCGCGACGGAGACCCTCTCCATGCTTCGCAAGGAGGGCAATCTTCAGGTCTATGAAAGCGAGGCGGAATTCCGGGCATCGCTGCCCGGCTGGGATGTGCGCCGCAACCACGGCATCGAATTCCAGCATCTGAAGGCCGGCGAGATGGCGGCGATCCAGCCGGGTTTGGCATCGCGCTTCGTGCTCGGCACCTTCACGCCCGGCTGGTATTCCATCGCTGATCCCAAGCTGTATACGCTGGCGCTGGCTGAACATTTCCGCAGCCGGGGCGGCGTCATCGAGAGGGCGGAGATTTCCGCTCTTCGCGCCGTCAGCGGCGGGGTCGAGATGATGGCGACCGATGGAAAGCTGCGTCAGGCGGGCAAGATCGTCCTGGCGGCCGGCGCCTTCTCCCATCGTATCGCCAGGACGCTCGGCGAACGCATTCCGCTTGAAACCGAACGCGGCTACAATACCACGCTTCCGGCCGATGCCTTCGACCTGCGCACGCAGATAACCTTCGGTGGCCATGGCTTTGTCGTCAGCAAGCTCTCGACCGGTATCCGTGTCGGTGGGGCGGTGGAGCTTGGCGGGTTGGCGCTGCCACCGAACTTTCGTCGGTCCGAGGCCATGTTGCAGAAGGCACGCGCCTTCCTGACCGGTCTCAAGCCGGATGGAGGAAAGCAATGGATGGGCTTTCGGCCGTCATTGCCTGACAGCCTGCCTGCCATCGGTCGCGCCAGGGCCACGCCGGACGTGATCTATGCCTTCGGTCATGGCCACCTCGGTTTGACCCAGTCCGCAGGGACGGCGCGTCTCGTCGCCGACCTTCTGACGGGGCGGATGCCGCCGATCGATCTCTCGCCATTCTCGCCGCAACGCTTCTGACAGAAACGGATACCGCCATGCACGCTTTTCGGCATCGGCGATCATGACCCTCCGGCATATGGATTATAGTGACATGAACGATACGGCATTTGCGCGCAGCATCATGAGCGGCACGGCAGAGGGCCGGGTCGTTGCAACGGGGGAAGCGTTGAGCTTCTGGGGCGGGGTCGATCCCGCCACGGCCAAGGTTATCGATATCCATCATCCCCTGCACGGCGAATGTCTTACCGGCGCGGTGCTGATGATGCCGTCGAGCCGAGGTTCCTGCACCGGTTCCGGCGTGCTGCTTGACCTCGCGCTGACCGGTCGTGCGCCGGCTGCCTTGGTCTTTTGTGAAGACGAGGATGTGCTGACGCTCGGCGCCCTCGTTGCTGCGGAAATGTTCGGCCGGCAGTTGCCGGTGGTGCGTCTGCGTCCGGACGTCTTTGCCAGGCTGTCACAGGCAAAGACCCTTCGGATCGAGGCGACAGCCATCGTCGCGGACGGACAGGCGACACCTCTTCTCCCGCCCGCCACCTCGGCGCTTTCGCTGACGGCGGCGGACCGGTCCATGCTGGAGGGCGGCGAAGGCGTTGCGGTTGCCCAGGCCATGCGGATATTGACCGCGATGGCGGCACAGCAAGGTGCCACCTCCCTGATCGATGTGACGCAGGGCCATATTGACGGGTGCATCTATGCAAGCCCCGCCAATCTGACCTTTGCGGAAAAGATGGTCGAGCTCGGCGGCCGCGTGCGCGTGCCAACCACGATGAACGCAATTTCCGTCGATCGCGCCAACTGGCGATCCCAGGGCGTCCCGGAAGCCTTCGGCGATCCGGCTGCACGACTGGCGGACGCCTATGTGCGCATGGGCTGCCGACCGACCTTTACCTGCTCGCCTTATCTGCTGGAGAGCGCACCGGGCGCCGGAGAGGCGATCGGCTGGTCCGAGTCCAACGCCGTCATTTTCGCCAACAGCGTGCTTGGCGCGCGCACCGCGAAGCATCCCGATTTCCTCGACCTCTGTATCGCGTTGACGGGCCGGGCACCGCTTTCAGGCGTCTATCTGGATGAAAACCGCAGAGCGACCCGCGTCCTCGATGTGGAACTGCCCGAAGCTCGCAACGATGCCTTCTGGCCGCTCATCGGCTATCTCGCCGGAAAGGCTTCGCCGGATCGAATTCCTTTGCTGCGGGGTCTTGCCGCCGGCAACCCCTCGCGGGACGACCTGAAGGCGCTCTGCGCCGCCTTCGGCACGACGTCTGCGGCTCCCATGCTGCATGTCGAGGGTGTAACGCCGGAGGCGGCCGATGCCGAGCATCCCAACGCGGATCGTCACGTTATTACGCGCGCGGACATGGCTGCCGCTTGGGAGATGCTGAACGAAGGACCGGAGGAGGTCGAGCTTGTTGCCATCGGCAGCCCGCACGCCTCGCATGCGGAATGTCGTGCGCTTGCCGACGCGTTTGCGGGCCGGCGCCGCCTGCCGGGAGTGATGGTCATCGTGACGGCGGGACGCGACGTCATTACCGCTGCCGAGGCGGATGATACGCTGGCACGGCTGCGCGACAGCGGGGTGCAGGTCCTGCCCGATCTTTGCTGGTGCTCGATTTCGGAGCCGGTCTTTCCGCCCGGAACGCGCGCGGTCATGACGAATTCAGGCAAGTATGCGCATTATGGACCAGGTCTCAGCGGCCGTGTCGTGCGCTTCGGCAGTCTCGCCGATTGCGTGGAGGCGGCTGTCGCGGGACGGGTTCCGGCAGGCCTGCCGAAATGGCTCTAATGGATATGTGCGTCGGGAGCTGATCCGACGCCTGAAGCCGGGATTGCCAGGGACGGAATTCCCGTGAATGCCGTCCTCCGCGGCAGGTTGGCTTTCCTTTAGAGATCCATGGGCCAAGTGTCGGAGAGCCTGTATCCGGCCGGGATACGGATCATCGGGATCGACCATGAGCTGGTGCGTGCCGACGATCCATGCGCGGCCTGATATGATCGGGCTGATCGCAGCCGTGCCGTCGATGCTGCAATGGAATTCCGTGTCGATGAGCGATGTCCCGACGAACCGGTCGATCTTGCCGGGGCGAATGGCGACGGCGTTCTTTCCCCAGAGAACGCCATCCTTCATCTGGACCGGATCGGTGATCTGGCAGAAGGAGATATGGTTCCAGTCGTTGACGGGGTGGCGAAAGCCGAGGGCATCGCGCGGCTTCGAGCAGGGCCGAGACGGTTGCGATGGCCGCGCTTCCTTTCGCCCAACAGCCGAGATGCGCGCTTGCGCGGCGGAAGGAGATCACGATATTGAGGAGA